>CANFKE010000016.1 GCA_947447465.1 Chitinophagaceae bacterium
CCTAATCAGGAATCAGGTTCAATGCTGGACGTACCGGGCGATAACGCTTCATCCGGTAAAGGCCACCCCAAAGGATTATATGTATTGTTTGTGACCGAATTCTGGGAACGATTCAGTTATTATGGTATGCGTGCCATATTTATCTTGTATATGACCAAGATGCTGCTGTTAGACAAAGCACTGGCAAGTAATATCTATGGAAGCTATACCGGTCTTGTGTACTTGACCCCACTGATTGGTGGTTATATGGCTGACAGGTACTGGGGTAACCGTAAATCAATATTTGTAGGTGGTACATTGATGGCTCTTGGTCAGTTCTTAATGTTCACGTCTGCAACATTTGCTTCAGGAGCAGACAAAGGATTATCTATTACATTAATGTGGGCAGGTCTTACGGCTTTGATATTTGGTAATGGATTCTTTAAACCCAACATATCTACAATGGTGGGACAACTTTACAAAGAAGGTGACGTAAGAAAGGATTCAGCTTATACAATATTCTATATGGGTATCAATGCAGGAGCTCTTATTGCGCCTTTGATATGCGGAACATTTACTGACTTCAAATGGGGCTTTTTATGTGCAGGTATGGGTATGATCGTTAGTCTTATCGTATTCTACCTGACCAAAAACAAATATCTGGTATCTCCTGAAGGTCGCCAATTAGGTGTTGGTGCCAACAAATTGAATGATGTTGCTCCTGCAGATGCAAGTGGTGCACCTGCTAAGAGCGCGCCTGCATTCAGCTCACAACAGCTTACTATTCTTATAGGTGGTATCATTGTTGCATTCTCTGCACTTTACTTTGGGGCAGGTATAGACGTTTGGGGATCACTTATATATGGTATGACCGCAGTAGGTCCTTTCGTTATTATTACAGACAAGTCGCTGACCAAGATAGAAAAAGACAGGTTGTGGGTGATCATACTCATCATGATCTTCGTTATCTTCTTCTGGATGTGCTTTGAACAAGCAGGAGCATCGCTTACATTCTTTGCTGAAGAGCAGACAAACAGGCATATATTCGGAATAGAAATGCCGGCTGCATATTTCCAGAGTTTTAATGCCGGCTTCATTCTAATACTGGCACCAATTATCAGTTCGGTATGGGTATTCCTTGCCAAAAAAGGCATCAGCCCGGCAGCACCTTTCAAACAGTCTTTAGGTCTTGCATTCCTTGCATCAGGCTTTCTGTTCATAGCATTTGGTTGTAAAGCAATACCTACAGGTGGAGCAAGTATTCTCTTCCTTACCGGTTTGTACTTCTTGCATACCATTGGTGAACTTTGCCTCAGTCCTATTGGCCTGTCAATGGTGAATAAGCTCACTCCCGGACGCTTTACATCATTGATGATGGGCATCTGGTTCCTGGCAATCGCTACAGGTAATAAGCTTGCCGGTACTATGAGCTCTCTGTATCCTGACCCAACCAATCCTGTACATCCTCATGTTCTGGGTTTTGAGATCAGCGATCTGCATAGCTACTTCATGTTGTTCGTAGGTTTCTCGGGGGTAGCAGCTGTAATGTTGTTCCTGTTGAGCCGTAAGCTGCAGAAGATGATGCACGGCATTTCTTAATTCAAAGAAAATATTATTTAAAACAGCAGGGATCTCAAGTTCCTGCTGTTTTGTTTTTACAAAAGGGTGAAGAAAATGAGCATAAAAAAGTGAAGATTATTTTAGACCTTCATAGCTCAAAATAAAAAACTGACAACATAGCATGGAAGTAGTACCAACTTTAGCTGACGAACAAAGTCTGGAAGCCATTCAGAACTTTCAGGGTAAGTACCCCAAACAACTCTGGTATCTGTTTCTATCTGAAATGTGGGAACGATTTGCATTTTATGGTATGCGAGGTATGCTTACCATTTTTATGGTAGGGCAATTACACCTTACCGATAAAGCTGCCAATCTGCAATATGGTGCTACTCAGGCTTTCGTTTACACCCTTGCTTTCATAGGTGGACTTTTCGCTGATAAGATACTCGGTTTCAGAAAATCGATATTCTGGGGAGGGGCATTAATGATAGTTGGTAGCTTTATTCTTGCATTTTCACCGGCAAGTCTCTTTTATATAGGCATCAGCTTTACTATTGTAGGTACCGGCTTCTTCAAGCCTAACATTTCAACGATGGTGGGTAGTTTGTATAAACAAGGCGACCCGAGACGCGATGCCGGCTTCGGACTGTTTTATTCAGGTATCAACATAGGTGCTCTGTTAGGTGGTGTTCTTTGCGTGTACATAGGTAAACATTATTCTTGGAACCTCGCTTTCGGACTTGCCGGAATTGTTATGTCGATCAGCTTGCTGATCTTCATCTTCACAAAGCGCACACTTGGCCCTATAGGCCTTTCACCGCTCAGAGATAAGTTTGCACCAAGTAAGATCACCATGTATGATATAATGGTCTATGGCGGTTCTTTATTGGCTATCCCGCTTATCCTTATTCTTGTTTCCAACTCTGAGTACACTGATTATTTTATGTACACTGTAGGTCCGCTTACCTTGATCTACATTATTTATGAATCCTTCAAATACAGTGCTGTAGAGCGACAAAAGTTATTGGCAGCAATGATATTTATAATCTTCTCTATCTTCTTCTGGGCCTTTTTTGAGCAGGCCGGAGGGTCGCTGAGCCTGTTTGCCGAACATAATCTCACAGATAAAGTTATGGGCATGAGAATAGACCCCAATGTGGTCAACAACTCATCCAACTCAGTATTTGTTATTTTACTTAGCCCATTGGTGGGCTTGTTATGGCTATGGCTTAGTAAACGTAAATTGGAACCTAATACCGTAGTTAAGTTTGGTCTGGGATTTCTGTTTGTCAGCCTCTCATTCTACGTATATTACTACACTCGCTTTTTTGCTGATGCCAATGGTGTAACGTCGTTGAACATCTTCACCTTTGCCTATCTGGTCTCGACCATTGGTGAATTATGCCTTTCACCAATTGGTCTGTCAATAATGACCACCCTATCTCCTAAACCATTGCATGGTGTAATGATGGGTATGTGGTTTCTGGCCAGCGCATACGGACAATATGCTGCAGGATTGTTGGGTGCCGCAATGTCAACAGAAAAAGTAAATGCGACATTACTGGATAAATTAAACGCTTATACAGAAGGCTATAAAAACCTGGCCTTATATGCATTGATCGCAGGAGTATTGCTTATAGCCATTTCACCGTTGGTGAGGAAACTGATGCATGAAGTGCATTAAAAATTGTACAGCTTCAAAAAAGGTAAAAGCGGTCAAATGATCATCATCATTTGACCGCTTTCCAATTAATAGTACTTTTACGCAAATACAGCTACTTATGCCACATACACCCCATACCGAAAACCACTTCCGTAGTTCTGAGATGGTCACCGACATTGTTATTGGCATGAGCGATGGGCTGACCGTACCTTTTGCATTAGCAGCAGGTCTGAGTGGTGCGGGCATAGGCACACATACCGTTATTACGGCAGGGTTTGCAGAGATAGTTGCAGGCTCTATAGCTATGGGTCTGGGTGGTTACCTGGCAGGTAAAACTGAGATAGATCATTATAATTCAGAGCATGCCCGTGAAGAATGGGAAGTAGATAATTTGCCCGAAAAAGAGAAACAAGAAGTAAGGGAGATATTTGCAGACATGGGCATGAGCGAGGCTACCCAAACCCTTATTGTTGAAGAAATGAGCAAGGATAAAGCCAAATGGGTGGACTTTATGATGCGTTATGAACTGGGGCTTGAGAAGCCTGATGCAAGACGAGCGAGAAATAGTGCCTTCAATATTGGCGTATCTTATATTGTTGGTGGTCTGGTACCCCTTACCCCCTACTTCTTTACGGACACTCCGTTACAAGGACTGAAGTTTTCGGCAATCATCACTGTATTGTGCCTGTTGGTATTCGGCTACTATAAGGCCAAAGTTACCGGGCAGAACCCATGGGCGGGTGCTGTTCGTGTTGCTATCATCGGATCTGTGGCAGCAGCAGCAGCTTTCCTTATTGCAGGTCTGTTCAATAAATAATTTCTGAACTTTTGTCGGCATAATTTTTACATGGCTATTGAAACACACAGCCATGAAAAGATCATTGTTTATTGCGATAATACTTACCTGTTCTGTATCATCAACAGCACAGCATAAAGACAAAGTAGTGAAACCGGCAAAAGTTGTTACTTCCCCAAACAGGTCTGATGCATTGTTGACCAACAGATACTCCTACTATAACAGAGAAAGGGGCGGATACATCATTTATGAAAACGGACATGAATCATTTGTTCCGTCACTACCTATTATTCCGGAAAACACAACTTACAGCAGAACATTTGTTCCACTTAGTAAAAGATTGGATCTTGATCTGTACCCGCAACTACACTTCCCCAATAATGACTTAGCTCTACCCGACAGAAAGACCAAGTGAACGAACTATGGTTTATAAAAAAAATGCCGTCTCAAAAATTGAGACGGCATTTTTGTATGCTTCAGTAAAATCAACTTACTTCTTAGCACCCTTTGCAGCAGCAGCAGCATCAGTTTCAGCCTGGCGCAGAGCACGGGTAGTAACTACAGATGCCATAGGGATACGTGGAGAGTTCAGGATTTCCATGTTCTCTTCCTTCACGTCTTCAACACGTACGTTACCATGCAACTGAAGATTCTCGATGTTTACTTCGATAGCAGCCTTCAGGAACTTAGGATATGTACGAATGTTCAAAGATTTCAACTTCATTTCCAAACGACCGCCATCCTTAACACCCTGTGGCTGACCTACATACTTGATAGGCAATGTAGCCACAACTTTCTGGCCATCAACAAGCTCCAGGAAGTCGATGTGGTTCAACGCGTCAGTAACAACGTCGAACTGGATGTCCTTCATGATAGTACGGTAAGTCTTACCATCAATGGTGATCTCAGCGATCTGGAATTCAGGTGTGTACACCAATGTGCGGAAAGCCATAACAGGCGCGCTGAAATGGATAGTTTCCTTACCGCCGTATATTACAGCAGGTACGTTGTCTTCAGAACGGAGCTGGCGAGTAGCTTTTTTGCCCAATCCGCTTCTTAATTTTCCTTCGATCTTTACACTCTTCATTTTTAGTGTTTTGTTTCTTTCACCGCCGGTCGGATACCTGTCTAACATCCGGTCGTTGAAATCATTTTTAATAATAAAGGTTCCCTTTTTGCGGGGACAGGTTTTGTTGTATAAACAGTCGTTAATATATTTAGCTTATTAGTACTTCATATTGCTATGAATGAACAATGAGCTGATTGATTTATTTTCAAAAGTATTCCTGATCGCTACAGCAAATAGCTCAGCAGTTGACAATACTTTTATTTTATCGCTTTGTTTCTTCAATGGTATGGTATCGCAAACAACCAGTTCTTCCAATACAGAATTAGCTATATTCTCATATGCGCTTCCGCTCAAAACCGGGTGAGTACAACATGCTCTTACCGATAGCGCACCTTTTTCCATCAACATGGCAGCTGATTTACAAAGGGTGCCGGCAGTATCGCAAATGTCATCGATCAAAATAACATTCTTACCTTTTACATCACCTATTACAGTCATGCTGGCGATCTCATTGGCACGTTTACGCTGCTTATCGCAGATAACCATGTCCACCTCAAAGTACTTAGCTACCTCACGTACGCGGTTAGTACTACCTACGTCAGGGGCCGCAAAGATAAAGTTTTCCAGCTTTAGTTTTTCAATATAGGGAATAAAAACTGCAGATGAGTCCATATGATCGACCGGGATATCAAAGAAACCCTGAATCTGCGGTGCATGTAGATCCATGGTTATCACACGGTTAGCACCTGCTGTGGTCAACAAATTGGCCACCAGTTTAGAGCCGATAGCTACACGAGGTTTATCTTTTCTGTCCTGGCGGGCAAACCCGAAATAAGGGATCACTGCGGTAATGTATCCTGCTGATGCTCTTTTACAAGCATCGATCATCAGCAATAGCTCCATAAGATTGTCTGCCGGAGCGAAAGTTGACTGGATCAGAAACACATATGCACCACGAACAGACTCCTGTATCACAGGCTGCATTTCACCATCGCTGAATTTCTGAATATTGATATGGCCAAGCCTTGTGCCATAGCTTTCAACGATCTTTTCGGCAAGATACCCCGAACCGGTACCCGAAAATATTTTTACTGAAGAATCAATGTGCTGCATATGGGCGGCAAAGTTAAGATTGCAAAATGGATTTTGAGAACTAAAATTATTTTTTTCTTAAGTTCCTTTAACACTACCCTATAGTAATATAGAGGGATAATAGTGAAGATTAACCCACATGCATTAACTTTGCGGCCAAACACGTCGAAAATAATAGAATGTACACTATAAAATTCAATTTTGAACAAAAAGGACTAACTCCTGTTGTCCTTGAGAACGTAGCCCCTGGTCAAAGTTTACTGGAAGTAGCACTGGATAATAATATAGAATTGCACCATAACTGCGGCATGGTCTGCGCTTGCAGTACCTGCCATCTGTATCTGGAAAAAGGCGATGAATTTGTGCCTGAGATCAGCGACAAAGAAGAAGATTTCATAGACCGTGCACGTAATCCGCGTATCAATTCAAGATTGGGTTGCCAGTGTTTCCTCGGCGAATGCGAAAAAGGATTCATTGAAGTTACGCTACCCGACCAGTCAATGATTCATGGCGACTAACTTCAGGTCAATAGCTGTAATAATAACTAAAGGTGCTCATAATACTAACTGTGAGACCAAATTCAACAACCAATATTTCAATAAAATAATTATATGGCTCATTTTGAACCACCGATAAACTGGACCGACTTTGAAGATATATCCATGAAACTCTATGAGCGTTTCGGCGATGATTTCGGCGAAAGTAAAATATATAGGGTACGCTTTACAGAATTACTGGACTGGGTACTTGAAATTCCCAATTTTGCCGGAAAGCGTGAAGATTGTAATGAAAGCTATCTGGAAATGATTCAGAGTGGATGGGTCTATGAATGGAGAGATAGCCAGAAGTAGTGATCTGATCAGGTTACAATATAACTGACGACAATTACAATTATTCTAGTCAAATCTGCCAATTTATATACAAAAACAACCTTAGTATCCCTAAATCTGCAATAACATGAACGTACTCGAACTATTTGCTCCGATAAGAACATTCGTATTTGATGTAGATGGTGTACTCACCGAGGGTAATCTGCTGCTGACTGAAGATGGACACATGCTGCGCAGTATGAACATCAAAGATGGTTATGCCATGCAACTGGCCATTAAAAAGGGTTATAAAGTATGGATCATATCAGGTGCCCGCTCTGAAGCTGTAAAACTACGCCTGCAAGGATTAGGTATAAAAGACGTACATATTGGCATAGATAGTAAGAAAGAGGTATTGCACCAGATGGCATTGACCTATGGCACCGATTATGGACATGTGCTCTATATGGGCGACGATATTCCCGACTATGCCGTTATGCAACTTTGTGCACTTCCCTGCTGCCCTGCCGATGCAGTGCCGGAAATAAAGCATGTATCTAAATACATATCTCCATACAACGGTGGAAAAGGATGCGTGAGGGATGTAATAGAGAAAGTATTGAAGCTGAACGGAGACTGGGACCTACCGGTATAAATTGAATATCTTCAAATAAAGACGCCCTGCATGATATTGATGCAGGGCGTCACTGTTTTAGTTCTTGTATTATTATTTACCCGATCTCTTGAATCTCGAAAGCAAATACATCGGATTACTTTTTGTTTCAAAATCTTTGGGATAACCGTCGCCTTTCAGGTTATAGCATATGGTCAATTCATCGCCGTCGTATTTGAAAATTGCCATCAGATGTTTTCCGGCATTTGGACCTTTGCGACCATAGATATCCATCTTGTTCTCATGATACTTTATCTTCCCTCTATCCTTACTACCTGCAATAACCAGGTATCTACTATCTGAGATGGTCAATGTCATATTCTCCATAAACCCTTTGGGTATTGGCGTCCCACCCATTTCCTGCTGCTGAGGTACCCATACCCCATTCAAACCAGCGATCGGTGTGTTCTTCCTTAACAGGGAGCAACCTGTCATTGACACTAACAACACTAATGCTGTTAAAATACGCATACACGACCTCATTTCTATTCTAATTGGTATTGATATCAACACTTTACGGTTTTCTTTTTCTTTCCCAATGCACCTTTCAATTTCACTTTGTTTATGTATTCAACTATATCCGGCACTTTACATGCTGTTCCATTCATATTTACTTCTACCTTACCGATCTTAGCTGCGGCCGCAATTGCATCATCGGTCAGATCTGTGATATAAGACCCTATGCTGATAACAAAACTATTCATGCGCAACCTGACCCTGTTGTCGGATGTATGTATTGTCTTTACTACCCTATCCAATAGTTTTCTGTACGCAGCAATATCCAGATCAGTATCTGCTTTTATGACCGGAATATTACTCAATGTACTCCACCCTGCTGCAGCAATGTGCGCTTCCTTGCTATCTATCCATTGCATAGCCATTTCTTGACCGACAGGACTTCCTGATGCTACCCAAGGTACTGTGTATTCACAGATATTGGTAGATAATGCTTGTTCCACCCAAGTTTGCAGATCGGCCTTGGTCATTTTCTCGTCATCAGCTATCAGTCCTGCCAGATACATGGCATCTGCATTACCGGTAGCATAAAGATCTTTAGCCAACTGGTAGTCTTTCTTTATCTTCTTCTGAATTGGCTTCAAGTACTCGATCTTTACCCCGAAGAAAGGCTCTTTTACACCATGCTTCAGCAATACTTTCTTGATACTTTCGCTGCCGGCAGCTTCCAGCTCGGTCATTATTTCTTTTACTGTCACTATTGAAAAGTCTTTACTGGAACAAAACGACCATTTCAGATCGGCGGCTAAATTAATCAATTATACTTGCAAAAAATTAGGTATTGACTGCTAGCGGATCGCAGCCAATACCTGACAAAAATAGATACAGGCAATTATTTACCTGCCAAAAACTCTTCCAGATTATTGAGCCCCATGGTATAACCTGCCTCAAAGCCCATCTGAATGATCGTATCCATATCTGCGGTCCGGTCAAAAGATATTTCAGCAGTTACTTTTGTAGTATTACCTTGCTCAGTAAAAACTACACTCCAGTACATTTTCGGAAGATCCTTGTTCTCCACACCAGCTTCATCACAAAACATCACAGCATTCGTAAAACTTTCGTGAATAACAATTGTTCTGAAATCAACACCACACCAGGTCCTGTCTCCTGACGGCCCAACCATACAATACAACCATCTGCCACCTTCACTAAAATCCATTGATCTTGTTTCTGCACGGTAAGGTCTCGGCGCCCACCATTGATCCAACAATGCTCCTTGTGTCCATGCATCCCATACCTTGTTCAGTGGCGCATCAAACTCACGAATCACTATAAGTTTACGCTGTTCAAGATCTTTTGTAATGATCACCTCATGTTTAGCCATATCATTTATCTTTTTGATCGTTCAATAAATTATCCAGTTGATCATATCGATCTTCCCACTGTTTTCTGAATTGCTCCATCCACACATCCACTTCTTTCATTTTCTCAGCATTAAAGTGGCAATTGATCTCCCGCCCTTGTTGCTTTTGTACCACAAGCTGGCATTCGGCCAATATCTGTATGTGTTTGGAAATAGCTTGTCTGCTACTATCAAAATGAGCCGCAATAGCATTGGGGGTCATTGCGTTCATAGCCAGCAAACTGAGAATAGCCCGTCTGGTAGGGTCAGCGATAGCCTGAAATACATCTCGTCTCATACTTTTATTTGCAATCATTCGATTGCAAATATACGCAACCATTTGATTGCGCAAATTATTTTGACAAAGGAACAGCAAAAAATTCCCGACCTGTATGGCCGGGAATAATATTTCTACGATTTACTAACGGATGGCATGAACACTTCGTCAATAATGATATCACGGTATAATTTCCAATTCGCACAGCCCCTTACCCTCTATCAATTATACCATTGTGATAACCACTGATCTGCTAAAACCCATTATCACTGAAGACTAAACGGATGGAGCAGGAGGTTCCTGAGGTGGTTTCTGCCTCGGTGGACCTTGTCTCTGTTGTTGCTTAGGCCTGTTCTGTTGTTGCGGTCTCGGTCCTTGTTGTTTCCCTTGTTCGTTCTCACCCTTTGGACTTTCCTGAGCACTATTGTCTGCGTTAGGATTAGGTCTGCCCTGCTGCGGACGTGGTCCCTGATTAGGGCGTGGTCCCTGTGGCTTTGGACCCTGTCCTTGCTGATTAGGCTTATTTTTAGGTTGCTGCTGCTGAGGCGCAGGTGTTCCATCTGCATTAGGCGCTGCCCCACCCTGTGCCTGCTGTGGACGATTGGGGCGATTGCGTTGTTGCTGTGGCGCTGCCGGTGTACCATCAGGATTGGTTTGTTGAGGTCTGTTACCACCCTGATTTGGTCTGTTCTTTTGTTGTTGCTGTGGTGCCGCAGGTGTGCCATCTGCATTCGGAGCTGCATTTGCTTGCTGCGGACGGTTAGGCCTGTTGCGTTGTTGTCCGCCTCCGGCACCTTGTGGTGCCGCGCCCGGTCTGTTACCCTGCTGTGGTTTATTACCGCCACCTGACTTCTTCTTCTTGCTATTCTTTTCCAAATTTTTAAGAGTGATCTGACCAACGTCATTCACAAATCCCATGTCTATGGCCTTTACTACTCCCTTTTCTGATCTTATCTCTAACTCTACAGGCTGCAGTTCATCTGCTTTCTGACCCTGCTTGTTCATTTTCAAGATCTCCTTCACCCTATCGATACTCAGCGGATACTGCTTATTGTTGTCGGAGAAACTATACCACATCAGATTCTTGAAGATATCTCTCTTCTGCAGGTGGGCAATACCTTTTACTGTATCCAAAGATTCTGCATGATTAGGGAATACCGATAAGGCATCCATATAGGTATCCAACTCATAGTTGAGGCAACATTTAAGTCTGCCGCACTGACCGGATAATTTGGTCTGATTAATAGATAGATTCTGATAGCGTGCAGCGGTAGTATTGACTGATTTAAAATCGGTCAGCCAGGTACTGCAACACAATTCACGACCGCAAGAACCTATACCACCTACCTTACCGCTTTCCTGACGGGCTCCGATCTGGCGCATTTCCACCTTTAGTTTGAAATCGTTGGCATATAATTTTATAAGCTCACGGAAGTCAACACGCTGGTCGGCAGTGTAAAAGAATGTCCCTTTTTTACCATCCGCCTGTATCTCTACCTCGCACAATTTCATAGCCAGATTAAGAGAGCTGGCTATGGCACGAGAACGGATCAGCACCTCAGGCTCACGATCTTTCTGAGTCTGACACATAGCTTTTTCTTCTTCGGTAGCCATATGCAGTACACGCTTCACTACTCCATTCTCTGTAGTACTGTATTTTTTCAATTGCAGCTTTACCAATTCTCCTGTAACACTCACCTGCCCTACATCATAACCACTGACCCCTTCCACGGTGATCCAGTCATTCTTTTCCAGTATGTGATTGGTATTGTTTCGGAAAAATTCTTTCCTGCTACCTTTATTAAAAGAGACCTCTATGATCGGGTAAGGCTTTGCACTATCGTGCAAAGGCAAGTCATTGAGCCAATTGTGTACGTTTAGTCTGTTACACCCTCCTGTACTGCACCCGCCATTACTTTTGCATCCCGAGGGCTTACCCCCGGGCGCAGTGCCGCAACTACTACATCCCATTCTTAAATAATTTATATAGAGCGTATCAAACCGGCAACTCACCTAATTATATATCCTGCCACCAACTATCGTTGTTATCATCCTCACAGTTGCCGTTTACCGCTTATTGTTAAATAATAATTGTTAAACCATACAAACCTACAAAAATATCGGTAATTATCGACGCATATCAACAAGTAACATTCATTATATCCTGTGACTCAAATTTATCATTTGTACCAGCTCATATTATTTTCCCACACGCTTTGCACCTCCCGTATTTTCTATCTTTTCTCAACAATATTACCTGTACTTTTACCGCCGTATTTATTCCTAAAAGAAACAAACAACATATGAAAATATTTTCTACACTACTTATTTGCTCGGCAATTTCAACTACTGCAATAGCACAAACGACCATTGCCAATGGCGGCTTTGAAAACTGGGGCGGAAATGCCAGTCCGGGAGTAGCTGCTGAGCCAACCAACTGGTACTCTAACAAATCCGGATCAACAATTGCACAGGCCGGTGGACAAACCTGTTTTCAGGAAACTTCTATTTTTCACTCCGGAACATCATGTGTTCGTGTAGAAACGATCTCAGGCCCCCTGTCAACTGCAATTAATGGCAATGTGACTACGGGTGTAGTCTGCGCACCTTCATTTACTAAGACTGACGGCTACATCGGAACAGTAAATTATTCCAATTCAAGCGATATCCGTCGCATGGCATTTACCGGTCGTCCGGACAGCATCATAGGTTGGTATCAATATACACAGGGTGCCGCTACAGAACAAGGCAGGGTCAAGGTAATATTACACACAGGCGACTACTTCGATCCTGAAACACCAACAACCAATCACCCTGACCCAACAGCCAACAAAATAGGCGGAGCTACATTCGTTACTCCTCTATCTAACGTAACTACCTGGACCAGATTCAGCGTACCGGTCACTTATGTTAACGGATCAACACCGGTATCTATAATGATCAATATAACTTCTTCTGCCGACCAGAATACTTCTGCAACAGGTAGCAAGTTGTGGATCGATGACCTGACCGCAGTGTACAATCCGGTAGGCGTTACTAATGTTACCTTGCAGGAAAAAGACATCAATGTTTACAGTGCATATGCCACATTGTTTGTAAATGCCGCTCAGGAAATGAATGAGCAGACTACAATAACAGTTTATGATGTTGCAGGCAGAACAGTATTCAGCCATGCCATCACAGAAAAATTCAGCAACTTCGACCTTTCTGCACTCGCTAAGGGTGTTTATGTTTACAAGGTCAACAGTGTTTCATTTTCTAAAACAGGAAAGATAGCTATCCAATAATTTGAAATTTACTCATATAAATAACTTACTGATAAGGACAGTTGCCGTTTTTACGACACTGTCCTTATTCTGTTGTGCCGCGCTGGCACAACCTACAGGAGTTGTGAAAGGCAAAGTTATATCGGCTGTCAATAAAGATCCGCTGAGTAATGCAACGATAAGAGTAGCAGGCAACCTGTCTAAAGGCACTGTTTCAGACATAGACGGTATCTATTCTCTGGTATTGGACACAGGTCATCATACATTGTTCTGTGAATATATCGGGTCTATTACAGACACTTTCAAGGTATATATAAGACCTGATGTGATCACAGAAAAGAACATTAAGCTGACAACAACTGCCGAGGAGCTCAAAACGGTTGTTGTTTCCTCAGGCAAATTCAGTCAGAAACTGGAAGAGCTCACTGTATCGATGGAAGTTCTTAAACCATCGCTCATTAACAATAAGAATACCACAAGTATAGAGACCGCTCTGGAGCAGGTACCCGGTCTTACGATCATTGATAATGACCCTCAGATAAGAGGCGGCAGCGGTTTTACTTTTGGCGTTGGTAGCCGGGTAGCTATTGTTGTAGATGGCATACCCTTATTGAGCGGCGATGCCGGCAGACCCGAATGGAGCTATCTGCCTGTTGAGAATATAGAACAGATAGAGGTTATAAAAGGTTCGTCATCAGTACTTTATGGATCTTCTGCCATTAATGGCGTCATCAGCATTCGTTCGGCATACCCCAGACTAAAGCCGAAGACCGTGATCAGTTATTCTACCGGCGCCTATAGTGTACCCCGCTCACCGGCCATGAACTGGTATAATGGTTCATTACCCGGATTTACCAACCTGAATTTTCTGCATTCCCGCATCATTAAGAAAAATCTTGATCTGGTCATCGGTGCCAATTTCAATATCGATCAGGGATATATGGGACCGGCACCATCATTTGGTAATCTGGCCGAAGATTTCAAAAAAGCTTTATTGCTCACCGACTCCATTTATACATATACCAACAAAGATATGTTGAAGATAAGAGGACGTATCAATGTTGGGCTTCGATATAGATCAAAAAAGTATCAAGGTCTTACCTATGGCATCAATGCAAATGCCATGATCAATAAGACAAATATGGTACTGGCATGGCTGGATGATTCAGCAGGGCTGTATCGGGGCTACCCCGGAGCCGTATTTCTGGAACAACAGACGTTTTTCAATTTCGATCCTTTCATCAAATATGACAAAGGAAATGGTGTAAGCCATAGCCTGACCACCCGTGTATTTCATACCGACGACCAGATCACCAATAACCAGAGCACCAAAGGAACATTATATTACAGCGAATATCAACTGCAAAGGAAATACAAAGCATTGGATCTTACCTTTACCGGAGGTGTGGTAAGTACCATAGCCAATACACGTGCTCAATTATACGACTCCAGCGGCAAGCCCAATAACACAGTCACTAATATTGCAGGCTACATACAGATGGATAAAAAGATCTGGGATGTACTGAATATTTCAGGAGGTGTGCGATATGAATACTTTCAGACCAATAACCTGCCCAGTGCAGCACAGCCCATTTTCAGAGCAGGTGCCAGCCTGAAGGTGCTACAAGGTACGTGGATTCGCACTTCAATAGGTGATGGCTACCGCTATCCTACCATAGCTGAGCGATATATCTCTACCAAAGTTGGTCTGTTTGGAGTATTCCCTAATCCGGGACTATTACCAGAAACAAGTAGAAATTTTGAATTGGGTATCAAACAAGGATTCAAAATAGGTAGTTGCATGGGCTATCTTGACCTTGCGGGTTTTCAACAGAATTACCACAATACCATCGAATACCTGTTCGGTGTCTGGAACCCTAAGGTATCTATCGTAGGGTTCAAGTTCGTAAACACAGGAGATTCCCGTGTAAATGGCCTGGATATTTCACTGGCGTGTACTACTCCGGAAGATAAAAAATTCGGATTATCGGTATTGGCTGGTTATACCTATGTTGATCCGGTATCACTTTCTCCGGATCGGGTATATGCCTACCCTAAGAAATTACAAGGCGGACAAGACTCTGCTACCTTTAGAAACAGCAGCCTAAACCCGGATGGTAATGTACTCAAATACAGATTTCGTCATATGCTGAAAGCTGATGTTGAAGCCAGGCTGAATAAATATTCCATCGGCTTTAGCTACAGGTACTACAGTAAAATGGAAAATATCGACAAGGCGTTCAAAGACATTGAAGACGATACCAAGACCATCCCTAATCTGGCTCCCATTATTATAGTTAACTATTGGCAAACACATAATGGCTATCATATTTTCGATGCCCGTGTAGGCTATAAGTTCAATAGCAACCATAAATTATCTCTGATCGCCAACAATATTTTCAATGTAGCCTACTTCCTGCGACCGTTGAAAATAGAATCTCCCCGTATGGTGACCGTACAATATGTATATACTTTCTAGTCTGCGGTCAATTTTTACATTGACAAATCGATTAAGATCATTACTTTAGAGAATTGACTAAACAATTCACGCCATGCGCCAGATAATAGCTATAATATTGATACTGTCTGCAAGCTCTTGCAATAAATGGAGCGAAGAAGATAAAGATGCATGGAAACAAGCCTGCAATGAGAATGCTGTACAATGGGCGGCAACTAAAGAAGGGGCTAAAACCTATTGCGACTGTGTGCTGGAGCGGATGGAAAAGAAATACCCCGACATAAACGACGCATTGGCACACACAGCCGAGATGGCTACAGATACTACCTATCTGAATTGCAGGAACGGTATAAAACTAAAATGATCATTTAGAAGGCAAGAAGATCGTCACACTGGTTCCATGACCACGTTTGCTTTTGATGACAAATTTAGCATCAACAAGTCGCAACATATCTTTGATGATAAGATAACCCAATCCATGACCTTTCCTGTTATCAACATTGGCCGATGAAACAGTAAAATGTTCAGACATGACATTGTCTATCTGCTCAACGGTCATACCTTTTCCCTCGTCCTTTACCTTGACAAGGATACCTTTTTTAGTTTTACCACCGGTTATGGTAATGCAACCTTTTTCAGTGAAATTCAACGCATTAAGTATCAAATTATAAAGTACGATCTTTACAGGTTCCATATATTGATACAGCACTGAACCTGCGTGCACCTCATTTTTGAAAGTAATATTCTTTTGCCTTGCCAATCCCTGAAATATCCCGAATATCTGATTGGCCATCTGATGAAGATCGAACTCCTCTTTGATCATTCGCCTGTTCTCATTCTGGTATTTGATCCAGTTCATGATGTTGGTAGAAAGCAACTCCAACTCTTTAGAAGTATGAGATATCTCTCCGATCATCTCATCCTGCATTTCTCTGGAAACATCACTTTGTTCTTCTATAAGATGATTGCAACTGATATGAATGAAACGTAAAGGGCTGATAATATCATGACTGATGATGGAGATCAATCGGGTCTGTATCATGTTGCTTTTCTCCAGCGCTTCATTCTTTTTATGGATCTCTCTGGCCTTGCGTTCTAACAACAACCTTAAGATCTGTTGCTTGACTATTACTTTTTTTACAATGAACTTAATGGCAAAATAGCCGGCAACTATCACAACAACAGAGATGCCGGCAATGATCATCCATTGAATAGTTGTACTCTCTTCAACAATAAAAAACATTTTGATATTGCGGTTTAGGTATATTTTTCAAAAGGGTTAAAAACTTATCTGGTACAATAGTGCCAATTCGAGTAATTGGGTAATATTTTCTGTATCTGTCTTTTCAAAAATTCTTTTTTTAACTGTAGATATAGTACTTGTGCTCAAATTAAGGGTTTGAGCAATGGCGTTGGTGTGATGACCATTGAGTAAATAGTGCAATATCTCCAGCTCTCGGGGTGCTAAAATGGTAAACGGGTTCTTCTGAGCAAGATCTTCAACATCGCCTTGCGGAGCGGGTTCATTATTCAAAAATTTACTGATATACTTCAGAGACCTATCCTCCTCCTGCGATTTATTCAGATAGTAATGAATGTTATACTGCCTGAAGGCATCTGCATATACCTCACTAAGCTGCATAGAAAATATCATTATTTTAAGGTCGGGGTACAGACTTCGTATTGTTGGGACTACCTCTAATGCGGTTCCATCTGAAAATATCATATCCAAGATAAGATGGGTACAACGTTTATTCTTCAATTCTACCATTAATCCATTACAGCTGCTGACCTCCGTTACATTTTTACAATGTAATTGCGACCTTAATAACAACTTCATCCCCTTCCTGATCATGCTATGATCATCAGCAATTATTATTTCGGGCTGCATAATTAATTATAAATAATATTTTATATGTATAGATCATTTATTGCTAAAATCCTATTTCAAAATCGTGGTGCAAAGGTGTTGATTTTATATTTAGGCGTAGTCGAAATTTTTCTACACATCAGCGGAAAGTTTGGATGTAAGATTGCACCACGATAATAAGTACACAACAGTACGTAACAAGAGTCATGATAAACAACCCATTTTACAAGTCAAAAACCGAGAGAAACACCTTAACTACTAATTTTAAAAAAACTGATCCTATCCAACAAAAACTTGAAGCAGCCGAAGCTAAAATTGCAGAGTTGCAGCAGAAATGCGACCATAAAGATAAGATACTATCTGTACTTGCGCACGATCTGAGAAGCCCTCTGTCTTCAATATCAGGGCTCATATCAATTTTTGAAGGAAATGACGCACAACTACAGTTGGAACTTCATGTAACTGAACTTAAGAAACAATTATTCTCGGTCAATGAACTAATGAATAATCTGCTCAGGTGGGCATCAAGATCTTTTGATAAGGAACAGTATGCCCCGCCTATTATTTTCAATCTCGACTCGGTCATTCAGCTAAATATCAATCTGTTGACCTGTATCACCAAAGAGAAGAACATTTCGCTCAATAACCATTCGGATAGCAGAATACCAACTTATGCCAATGCAGACCAGATTGATATCGTGATCCGCAACCTGCTATTGAATGCTGTAAAATTCACCCCCCCGGGTGGAAGTATAGCAATAACTGCAACAACAGATAATGTAACAACTTACATTAACATCACTGACACAGGTATTGGAATGAGTCCCGAGCAATTGACTATGATATTTTCAAACATGCATTTTAGCTCTTACGGCACTTCCGGAGAAAGAGGATTTGGACTGGGATTACTATTATGCAAAGAATATATTGATGAAAATAACGGTACAATCTCTATAACGAGCGAACCAAACAAAGGTACATCCGTCAGTATTACGCTACCAGCTACAGCCAACTAAATAAACATTCACATTAATACCCAACTATAGCAATGCAAAATTGCTACAGGCTTTAGCATGCCTCAACCTCTTGATCAATAACCACAATATCCCCCAGAAAAATGAGTAAAAAATTTAAGATCGCAGGTATCTTATGCCTTGCCGCAGGCATACTGATAGTAACAGCAGGTATAATACATAATGCCCCTGATGAAATGAAACGATCGCAGGCATTGTTCGCTACAGGTTTCATCATTACGATGGCAGGTGCTATCATTTTCGATAATTCGAATAGAAAAAAAGATAAAAGTGAGTGGACAAATGAGATAAAAAAGAGGAGAGACATTGATAATATATCCTGAATCAGATTATAGTACAAATAGATAAGTCTAACGTAATTTTCACACTTGAAAAAGTATATTTGTAAAAAACATACCCGCTCAGGTAGGGAAATACAATATGCGTAAAATTCTCTTTTTTTTATTCCTTGTTATTATTTCAGTTACCAATACTGCTCTTTTTGCTCAGGATCGTCCGAAATTTTTGTTCGATACTGTTGTGAATAATAACGATCAGATAATTATCAAAGATCCGATAAAATCAAAAGACACAACCACAGCTAAAGACACTGCAATAGTGGTGAAGGTGCATACGAATACTAAAAAAGATACTCCGGTTGTAGAGCAGGTGGTAAAGCCCGACCCTTATAAGATCACCACTTACCTTTATGAGATACCTTTTAAAAGAAGATACTTTCATGAAGACAAGATAGATAAGGAACTGAAGAGAGCCGATGCGTCTGACGGCATCATTGACAACCAGATACGATATAAAACAGATACTACACTCTCAAAGATCATTACAAAGGCTATATTGAAGGATGCCAATTTTCTGCAGGTGATGGTTGAAAATATGCCTGCCAATGGACGTGACTCATTTGCCGATCATCAGGAACGTATCCGCTGCCTCAATGCTATCTATAATATGTTGCGCAACTTCAATACAGATCCATCGCCCGACCCGATGTATTATAAAAAGGTGGTTGCCAATATGCACGATATGCTCATAGCCTATAACGAGGACAGGTTTGCCAGCTTTTGTGTGAAGAACACTAACTACATGACGCTGGATAATGGAAAGCTACTATTTGATAATTATAAAGAGGTCCGCGCCTATATGTACACCACATTGGGCAAGGCAGATCCGAAAAAAATGATCAAAAGGTTGGGTGACTTTGCCAATGATACTTTTGCGGCAGCCATTATCACTGATGTTGCTGCTACCGACCCTGATATAGTCTATAATTATGCTACCTCTACCAATGCAGCACTTACTGATGCTGTACACCGTACCGGCAACCCTCTGGTACAAGCCATTGTGAACATTGCCGACTATTCTAAAGCACCATTAAAAGCACTGTGTTTTCTGGGCGATATATACCACAAAAGAAAGACAGTTGCTCAGATAGATGTGATCACTGCCGATGAAGATCTTTTCTATAAGAACCTCATTCGCCTGAAAGTAACTGAAGAACCGATTGCTAAATATACCTACACTCAGGAAGCAGCACACAGGGCATTGAGGTATATCAGAGAAATGAATGAACTGCATGAATCTTCTGACGCAGTCAGATTTAAGATAATTGAGCCTCTTTCGGCTGTTGAACTATATAATGTTATGGTGTATGGTCAGGATGAGATATACACCAGCAGCTTTCTGGGATCTTTCAAAAGATTAAAAGAAAAGATGGGAACGATGAAGGGCAATGACCTTCTGGACACGCTTCATTATGACCACTTCCGCACATTCATACGCATGTGTGCAGGCTACAATACCTTATCTGAGTTCCTCTATACTATGGATGATACTGCCCGTATATCGCTGATGTCCGGCTTCATTAAAAACCTGCAAAAAGGTAAGGAAGATGATCTGGAGGATGCAGTAGATGTGGCCGATGCGTTTGGTAGTATCACCGACACCGCTTTATCTGCATTTCTGCAAAATCAGGTAAAAGAAAGCTATGAGCTGTCATTCAAAGAGCGCAGCAAAAAGGGAATGGTCATCTACAGCTTGTTATCAAGACTGTTTGATGGCAACAGAATTACGACCAGCGATACAGGTGCCAACGTGGTTTCCTCAAGGCTGGGACTGCCTAACATCAATAAGGTAGCCTTCAAAGATCTGATCAATGACTCCGGCACTGTATATCAGCAGGTATTCTTCTTTGGAGATGAGGATGGGAAACACTCTTATGAGCATTTTACCGACCTTTTCCGTAAAGACAAGCGTTGGAAAATGACAGCTAACGCCAACTGGGCGACCATATCATCAGTAACAGGCAGAAAAGTGGTTATCTATGCCAACTTACCTCTACCCGATCAGGAAGCGGAAGCCGCAATTGACAAGACGACCAAGTTTTTAGCAGATACAGGCATACGTCCAACAATAATGATCCACCGAGGCCATAGCTATCACCTGAAATCTACAATGGAGCGACTGGATAAGAGTGCGCGCATTATCATACTTGGTTCATGCGGAGGCTACCAAAATCTTGCCGGCGTGCTCAACAGAGCTCCTAATGCACACATAGTATCATCAAAACAAACCGGCACAATGGGCGTTAATGACGAGATATTACGTTCTCTTAATAACTCGTTGATAGAAGGTAAAGACATCAACTGGATCAATATGTGGCAGGGGCTGGAAGTATTTTTCAACAAAAAGCGCGATGCAGCCGACAAAGACAAATTCTCAGACTATGTACCACCCTACAAAAATCTGGGTGCCATATTCATAAAGGCATACCGCAGGATGATGGAAGGAGAAGGGAAATAGTTTGTTCAAAATGATTTCACGCTGTAGCCTGCAATATTTCGGTTAAAGCCATTGAATATATAATATTTTTCCACTACCTGAAGCTCAAGACTACTAAAGGATGAGGAAATGGATGGTGGCATCAAAATTCCGGAAAACACACCAACAAAAATAAAAATCTCGTTCACTTCATTGTGTCATTCATTTATTCAGCATTCATTTACACAATCCGATATTTCTCATTGAGCCATACCTCCATTAAGCCATTGAGTCATTAATTCGTTACCTTTGTACCCACAATAAATGCAGCGCTCATATACCATAGCATTGGTGGGCAACCCCAATAGCGGGAAAAGCTCCCTGTTTAATGCGCTCACCGGATTGAACCAGAAAGTTGGCAATTTCCCGGGAGTTACGGTCGATAAAAAGACCGGTATTTCTAAGATATCAGACACGTTGTCTGCATCTATCATAGACCTACCCGGCACGTACAGTCTCTACCCTAAGAGTGCAGACGAACAAGTGACCTATGAAGTACTGCTGGACCAGAAAAATGCAGACCGCCCCGATCTTATTGTTGTGATAGCTGATGCGTCTAACCTGAAACGCAACTTGCTGTTTTGCTCCCAGATAATGGACCTGAAGATTCCGGTAGTAATAGCCCTAACTATGATGGATATTGCCAATCAAAAGGGCATCACCATTGATACAGCAGGAATGGAGCGAATGATGGGCGTACCTGTTATACCCATCAATCCTCGTCGCAATAAGGGATTGGCAAAGCTAAAGAAGACCATAAGTGATGTAGCAGAAACAAGACCGGCACCACTACCCGACTTTGTTGATATCTTATCTATAACCGGAGACTGGCTTTCTGATATCCGCACGCTTTGTGAGCAAGACAGTAATTATGCGACCCTGCATCTGGCATGTAATTATGCAGAGCTGAAACACCTTAATGCCGCGACACGCATACAGGTGGCGGCCATTCTGGGTGAAAACAAGTTCAATAAAAGCAAGATACAGGCTGAAGAAATAATGTTGCGCTACAAAAAGATAGACACCATTATGCAACAATGCACTGCCGCTGACAGTCCAATGAAGCGAATGGTAGTAAGCGACCGCATAGACAAAGTGCTGCTGCACCCCATTTACGGCAATATCATATTACTGGTAGTGCTCTTCATTTTGTTCCAGAGCATTTTCTGGTTGGCCAAGTACCCTATGGACTGGATACAACAAATATTTGCCAATGCCGGCACTGCCATCAGTGGCATTATGCCTGCCGGACTATTGCAAGATCTTATAGTGAACGGACTATTGGCGGGAATGAGTGGTATAGCTGTGTTTGTGCCGCAGATAATGATACTCTTTGGCTTTATCACCATATTAGAGGATAGTGGCTATATGGCGCGCATTAGTTTCCTTACCGATCGTATCATGCGATCGGCAGGGCTCAACGGCCGCTCTGTAATGCCACTGATAAGTGGTATGGCATGTGCGGTACCGGCTATAATGGCAGCAAGGACCATACAAAATGCCAAAGAACGATTGATCACTATTATGGTGACCCCACTCATGAGTTGTTCAGCCAGGCTGCCGGTATATACTATGCTCATAGCATTGGTGATACCATCTAAGAGAGTGTGGGGTTTTATCAATATGCAGGGGTTAGTACTCATGGGTTTATATCTACTTGGGTTTGTGATGGCTTTGATCGTCTCTAAGGTCATGGACCTGATTATTAAGACCAAGACCCGTTCTTACTTCCTTATGGAACTACCCGTATATCGTGCTCCGCGCTGGAAGAACGTAGGGATCACCATGCTGGAAAAGGGAAAGATATTCATACGCGATGTTGGAAAGGTCATTATTGTATTGTCATTGATACTTTGGGCATTGGCAGCCTTCGGGCCTCCTGCACAAATGAAGCAGGTAGATGAAAAATATACCTCACTAATACAGCAGCACCCCGACCAGACCGAGGCCTTACAGCATGAGCAGGCGATGGTAAGACTGGAACATTCATTTGCCGGCATGATGGGTAAGGGTATAGAACCTATCATCAAACCTCTTGGCTATGATTGGAAAATAGGTATTGCCCTCATTACGTCATTTGCTGCACGCGAAGTATTTGTAGGCACTATGGCTACCCTTTATAGTGTTGGTGATGTGAGCAATGGCACACAAACACTTGAAGAAAAGATGCATGCAGCCCGTCGTGATGATGGCACACCGGTATATACACTTGCAGCAGGCTTATCATTACTTATATTTTACGTATTTGCCATGCAGTGTATGAGTACACTGGCTATAGTAAAGCGGGAAACACGTAGTTGGAAATACCCTGCCATTCAATTCGCTTACATGTTTGCACTTGCATACGGTTGTGCATTTGTAGTGTTTCATATCTTCATGTAATGCTATTATGGCAGCAACCTGTAAAAACCTTTGTGATTTTTATTTCGAAATTTTACCGGCCAAAGATCTCGCCAGTTTATGTGCCGGTCGCTCAACCAAAAGATAAGCGACATATGAAATGAGGATAGGCAACATCAGATACAGCAAATAAGTGCTTGTATGGAGCGGTATATATTTAATGATAAAAGCCAGACACAATAAATGGCATAGATATAAGGAATAAGAAAATTTACCCAGATATTCCGACCAACTACCTGCCGGATGATCGCGGTGATAAATGATCTCAGCTTCCAGCCATTTATAAAAGAATAGTGCGAATAGGATCAATGAATAGGTGTAATTGATATGATAGTGCATTCGAAGTGCAACACTGATCATGGCTAATAATTGTGCACCGCCTCTCATCAGCCACAAACGGCCATAAGTAACCGTTCTTTTGATACCGTCTATCTTTTCGGCAAGTATAACACCCAATATCCAGGCAGGCAGATTGATAAATATGATACTTATCTGCCACGACAAGCCTCGGCGACCATTAAAGTTCAACCCTGAAAATCTTCCCGAATTGACCGCAAGCAGAAGAATTACAAAGCAAATACTTACCACATAGGATAGATAGAGTTTAGTATGCCAGCTCCATTTTATTTTAAACAATAATGGATACATGATGTAATAAGCCAGTTCGCAATATAAACTCCAGAGTGGCAGAACATAGAACAGACTATAATGATCTGCGACCAAACCAATGACCAGCATTGGTATGACTATACGCACCAACCTTCGGATAAGAAATGGGATCACATCCAGTTGAGCAGTATCGGTATTGGGGTAATGGATCACAAAACCCGATATGATAAAGAAACATGATACCGCCGCGGCGCCACTGAACAAATGTTCTATGACCATGCCCGACAAATGAGCTATCGGATTGCGGGCATCTTTCAATACATCAGTAAACGGATCGTGCACATGAGACAGCAATACTATCAGCGCTAATACGAACCTGATACTATCTAACCCGTTTATCCACTTTGCTTTACCTGAAGCCATTCATAATTGATATACGAGTGAAGGTAATAAAATCGAACTAATAGTGAATGAGCAATTGTCGGGAAATGATCATTTGATCTCGTAATAATATCCGGCTAGGCCAAGATCTGTCATGGTAGTAAGGTCCATGTTAATAGAAGAAATATCGGAAAGATAGTATTTGATCACATTATGCCCCACACCGTTTCTGGTGATGGTATCGAGTGTAGGATCCATAGTCCAGGTGAAAGGGTAATCTGTTGGCACACCATTGGCTATTACATTTTCATTTCCTGTAAGGTCACTGTTAAATGTGAGTGTGGTTACGAATGAAGTGTTGACCGGATGGATCTCGGAGGCATCAATTACTCCGTTGGCATTAGCATCTGTAGCCGTTCTTACCAGCTTCCAGCTATGTTGAATACGGGTCTTACGGGTCTCTGTCACTTCTTTCCTCTTGCACGACGGGAGCAATACCCCGATGGCGGCAATAACGAGAAGAGATAGAGTGAGCGTCCGTTTCATAAGAGGCAACCGCGTATTTACTGTAATAAAAGATATGCAGCTACCAGAGCTGCATATCAAATTTACTATTTATAAGTATATAATGCTGTTAATAATCTCCAAAAGTAGTTTCACCAAGTATGGTCAATGCCTCTTCCAACTGCTTATCGTTCGGAGCGATACCATGCCATTCGTGTGAACCTTCCATGAACGGCACACCTGCGCCCATTCCGGTGTGCATCAACACACAGACCGGCTTTCCTTTACCGGTTGCTGCCTTAGCTTCTGCCATTACCTTAAGCACATCTTCCATCACATTACCCTGCATCTCCAACACTTCCCAACCAAAAGCTTCGAACTTATCGCGCAAAGAGCCCAGACCCATCACCTTATCTGTAGGACCATCTATCTGCTGACCATTATAGTCTATAGTGCTGATGAGGTTATCGATCTTATGATGAGCTGCGAACATGATAGCTTCCCAGTTCTGACCTTCCTGTAATTCGCCGTCACCATGCAGTGAATATACCAGATGGGTATCATTGTTCATTTTCTTGGCCAGTGCGGCACCACATGCTACACTCAATCCCTGACCTAATGAACCACTGGCGATACGTACACCGGGCAAATGCTCATGTGTAGCAGGATGCCCCTGCAAACGAGAGTTGATATGACGGAAAGTACCCAGTTCGCTGACAGGGAAATAACCGCTGCGGGCTAATACACTGTAGAATACAGGAGATATGTGACCATTGGACAGGAAGAAGACATCTTCACCTGCACCATCCATATCAAAACCCGGTTTACGGTCCATGATCTGAAAATAGAGCGCGGTAAGAAAATCTGTGCAGCCCAGTGAACCACCCGGGTGGCCACTCTGTACCTTATGCACCATACGAACTATATCGCGGCGCACCTGCGTGGCCATCTCTTTGAGATTAATGTTTTCCATTGGTTGTAGTCGAAATTGGATGCAAAAATAGTCTTTAGCGGCGATTTATTTTCATAGTAATTATGAATAAGTGTGTTTCCGTAATTTGCAGAACGATGGACATCTCTAAAGGGCTCAAAAATTACTTTACCACCCAATTGCTCAATTGGCACAGAAACGATAATGATCGCAGTCTGCCATGGAAAAATGAGCAGGATCCGTATAAGATATGGTTATCTGAAATAATATTGCAACAAACGCGAGCACTGCAAGGCATGCCCTACTACCTGAAATTTACCGAAACATATCCGTCGATAACAGATATGGCAGCGGCCAAGGATGAGGATGTGTTCCGCATATGGCAGGGACTGGGCTATTACAACCGCTGTAAGAACATGCTGGCTACCGCCCGCTTAGTGAGCAATGAATTCGGTGGTAAATTTCCGGACACCTATGAAGGTATCATTGCACTGAAAGGAATAGGGCCTTATACAGCTGCCGCAATTGCGTCATTTGCCTTTGGTTTGCCGCATGCAGTGGTAGATGGTAATGTATATAGAGTCCTGTCGCGCTACTTTGCTATTGAAACACCGTTTGATAGCACTGAAGGTAAGAAGCAATTTGCTGCCCTGGCACAGGAATTAATAGACCCAGAACATAGTCAGGGGTACAATCAGGCGATCATGGATCTGGGGGCAACAGTATGTACACCCCGTAATCCGCTTTGCAACCAATGTCCGTTGCAGAAGAACTGCGTTGCTACCCGTCAAAACATGATAACTTTATTACCGGTACGCAGCAAAAAAATAAGCGTTGCCACTCGCCACTTCAATTATCTGGTCATAAAATGGAATGGCATGATATGGCTGCATAAACGAACAGATAGTGATATATGGCAAAACCTGCATGAGCCAATGATGATAGAAACATCCGTAGCCATCGACAAGAACGATCTATTACAAAACGACAGATTCAAAGAACTAGGCCTGCAACATGCTATACCTGACTATGCCGGCACGGGCACTCAACGACTGACGCACCGGATCATAGAGAGCAAATTCTTCTATATTGAAATGAAAGAACGACCCGTTCATTTACCTGAAGATGGTTTCTGGGCAACACCCGAACAACTTGCGGCAGTAGCCTTCCCCAAAACAGTTCTGTCTTTTCTGCGAAATAATCTATACTTTTAATAGATAATGAAACCATAACAACGGTCATCAACTACCCTATTTACGTCTGAATGACGAAGAAACGGTAGAAACTCATTGATGGTATGTTATTTATATGACAAGTAAAAGGGTAGAAATTCTTTTTTATTTCGTCCCTTTTTTTAATTTTGATTTGTTCAACAAACTTTTAACCATTGGAAGGAATACCCGAAGGTCATCGACACTTCACTAATTTATTACTTGAATCTACAGGCGCGTTCTCTACCTCCAACGCTACTATTCTCATAATAGTTATTATTGTTTTACTGCTGATGACCGCCGTTATAGCCGGTGCGGAAACTGCATTCTTTTCACTATCGGCCAAGGATATTCACTTTCTTAAATCTAAAGAAAAAGGCTCGGCAAGGCAGGCATCTCAGTTGCTCGACCAGCCCAAAATGTTGTTGGCCACCCTTCTAGTGGCTAATAACTTTATCAATATTGCTATTGTTATTACCACCAATATGCTCACCGGGTCATTGATACCACCTACTGTTGGTCCGGTCATGGCTTTTATCATTCAGGTCATAGGTGTTACCTTCTTATTGGTTTTGTTCGGAGAAGTATTACCTAAAGTATATGCTACCCAGAACAATCTGCGGATGGCCTTATTCGCGTCGCCGTATATAAGGTTGCTCACTGAGTTGTTCAGACCAATAAGTGCGGTACTGGTATCCTCAACAAAATTCATTGAGGCCAAAATAGCATCAAAGCCAACCAATAATATCAGCAGTGAAGACTTTGCTCATGCAATAGAACTTACTGTAGGGCACTCAGCTACACGCGAAGAGGTGAACATTTTTAAAGGTATCCTTAAGTTTGGCAATATCACTGCCAAGCAGATCATGCGCACCAGACTTGATGTGACCGCGATAGACTATGAAATGACCTTTATGGAAGTAAGGGCACATTGCCTGGAAGCAGGATATTCGCGCCTGCCGGTTTATAAGGAAACGCTTGATACTGTTTCAGGCATCATCCATACTAAAGATTTTTTACCACACCTGGATAATGACTATTTTGACTGGAGAGTATTGATCCGTCCGGCTTATTTTGTGCATGAGGGTAAATTGATAGAAGACCTTTTGAAAGAATTTCAGGCCAAGCGCATACACTTTGCAATGGTGGTAGATGAGTTTGGTGGTACATCGGGCATCATTACGCTGGAAGACATTATGGAAGAGATCATCGGCGATATCAAGGATGAATTTGATGAAGATGACCTCAACTATAAGAAAATAGACAACAACAATTACATCTTTGAAGGCAAAATGCTCATTAACGATGTATGTCGTGTAATAGGCGAACCTGCCGAAACATTTGATGTTGTGCGTGGCGAAAGTGACTCACTGGGCGGCTTGTTCCTTGAAATAAAAGGTCGCTTCCCAATTGTCAATGAGTCGGTAACTTACAAACAATTTGAGTTTACAGTTATGGCTTTAGATAAGATGCGCATACAACGCGTTAAAGTGACCATTCATCCTCCGGTCGAAGAAGAGGATTGATATCAATCGGTCAATTATGAAATGGAATAACTGATCTATTACCCAACATTGACAGGTACAGATCTTTAAAGTGCTACTTAGTTTCCTCTTTTATTTCAGATACATCCAGCAATACATCGGTAAAGTGATTACCGTTGTCCGCATGAAAGAATACACCTTTTAGCTGAACTGTCTTACCAATAAGCTGTTTACCATTACTATGTGATGGTAGAACCAACTGTATGGTATCAACATTACGTTCATTAGGATAATTCTCTTCAAAGTTTGTGGTATCTACTCCCGCAGGCTCTACCACTGCTATCTTCTCTTTAAGCGCAATAACTATGATCGTGTCTTTAGGTGCTGTTTCATTCTCATTTTGTACACTCCAAACGTACTTTTCACAAATAGTACCTGAAATTGTTGAGACAGCTGGCCCCCATAAATAGGTATGTGCATCCAACTGAGCAGATGCTGGTGGTATTTTGACAGCTGTGGAGCTGTCGGTGGCATTATTGCCTGATTTATTTCCACCCGAACAGCTAAGGAGCAGTAAGGGCAGTGATAAAATAATTAATGAACGCATTGGTCAATATTAATAAATGTTGATTACCTGAGAGGATCTGCTTTTCAAAACGAATACATCCTGATAGTTGTTGGTCAGGAGATCAACAATGCTGGCAAAAAAAATCCCCGGTTGAAGATACAACCGGGGATCAATTCAGAAAATAGGTTACTTATTTTTTAACGATCATAGATACAGTACGTGCACCATCTTTTTCAACTATTACATGGTAATTGCCTGCGGCAAAGCTACTCATGTTGATAGATGATGAAGCAGTATTACCTGACACTTCAACAGATTGCTTTACAGCAACTTTACCTGTAATATCAACTACCTGTACATTGTAAGTACCTGCGGCAGCATTAGTCAACTGCAAAGTAAACGAAGACGTAACAGGATTAGGGAATGTATTGATAGCCACCTTAGCTGCCACATCATTTACTGAAGTATGATCAACATATTCTGTAATGGTAGCAGTTGCAGAGTTCCAAAGGTCTGCAGAAGTAGCATTACCATCGTTATTGACCGCATTGATCACACCATAGAATTTGACCGATCCCGTTCCTGCTGCCGGTGCGGTCCAATTAATAGATACCGGATAAACAAATGCAGCACCAGCCAGGATAACTGAATCGCTCATTGGTGCTGTGTGACGAACTACGCTGAACGCACCCATTGTTGATACTGTAGCATTAACAGGTGCCGTAGCAGCTACCCATGTACCTGCCTGAGCCGGAGAAGCAGCTTTTGAAGAGGATAGCTGGAAACCAAACTTAGTTAATCCTGACGTTGCTACAGTTCCTGCTGCCAACGATACTCGATAAGTAACACCGGGATGATAAACCGTAACCGGAGTTCCTGCAGAGTCAACCACAATAGTTGTGCTGGTAACTGTAGAGGAAGCACCACTGTTGTGACAACCACCGCCACCACAACCTACAGTACCACCATCACTGCCGGTAGCATTGGTAAGATATCCATTGATATTACTTGATAAGGTAAAATAAGCGCCAACGGCAATCAATGGAAAGAGTAGAAATTTCTTGTTCATGTTGTTTGATTAGGATGTTATATGATCTGTTTTACCCTACAATATTAGTAGTATTTCAATAAAAAAGACAGTTTTATGACACGAAAATTTGTCTTTTATAACAAAATTCTATAATCATTTTTCTATCAGTCATTTAAATAAATACAAACATTCATATATAACAGATAGTTTGTAATTCATTCTATAAACAGATGAATAAAACAGCAGGAGTTATCATAACAATAGCTGAAGAAAACAGCCGATACAGAATCGAAAAATAAGAATCGGATCAGGTAATAGAATTTGAGAAATTGCCAAGTCGTATTTTAGCAGAGCATAATTTGGCATCTTCGCTTACCTTTGCCCTTCGAAAAATTATGGGGCATAAGAAACTGATCAAATTCCAGGCTATTGACACATTTAAGAATGTGCTGCAATACCCTGAGAACATGAAGCATAACTGGCAAGACTTCTTTAAGAATGATAATCCGATAACACTGGAACTTGCCTGTGGTAAAGGCGAATATAGTGTAGGTCTGGGGCGTGAGCATAAAGACCGCAACTTTATAGGCGTGGACATTAAGGGCAACCGCATACACAATGGAGCCAAAATAGCACTTACCGAAGGATTGGAAAATGTTGGGTTCCTGCGTACACACATTGGCAAGATCACTGATTACTTCGGCAAAGACGAAGTGAGTGAGATCTGGATCGTATTTGCAGATCCTTTCCTGAAGAAGGGAAAGGAAAAGAACAGGCTGACACATGCCCGCTTCCTTTCTTATTATCAGCAGATATTGAAACCGGGAAGTATCATCAACCTGAAGACAGATTCTAAAGTACTTTATGACTTTACACTGGAAACAATAGCTGAGACAGGCTGCACCATTGTAGAGAACATAGCAGATATATATGGTAAGAATATGGTAAAAGGTCCTTTGGCCATACAGACATTCTATGAAAAGATGCATCTGCTCGACAATCGTACCATATACTATGTATCGTTTACCCTGCCGCCTTCACCAATCGTGTTGACCGGTAGATTTAGCAAAAATGAACCAGAAGACGAAATAGTTGAAGGAGAATAGGGACTACTATATATTACCGGACGGGAGACTGGTAATGACAGCATTATACCTTTCTGAACGTGGTTACTGCTGCGGCAACGGATGCCTGAATTGTCCGTTCGACTATGAAAAAGTGCCGGAACCCCGTCGATCCGTACTACTGACAAACCGAAAAGCTGATGAAAACACCCCTCAAGGATAAAGACAACATCTACGAAGCCATCTTCGAGATAGTGAGACTGATACCGAAAGGCAGAGTAACAAGCTACGGAGCAGTAGCAGCAGCTATTGGCGCGGCATCGGGAGCAAGAATGGTGGGCTATGCTATGAATCATACTACTGGAGTTAGACCCAAAGTGCCTGTTCACCGGGTAGTCAACAGTAAAGGATTGCTGACGGGAAAACACCACTTTTCACCTCCTGAAAAAATGCAGCAATTGCTGGAAAAAGAAGGTATTTTGGTAAAGAATGATCAGGTGCAGGATCTGGAAAAAGTTTATTGGGACCCTATGAAGGAACTGACCATCTGAGCTAATAAATTGTTGGTATAGTTTTTGTTACTATTCATAAAAAAATGGCAGTTATAACTGCAATATATGTCTGACATACACCCCGTGGTAAAAAAGAGCATTACCCTCATTACCCTATTGACCATTCTTTGCGGCGCCTACTCGTGCAAAAACAAAGTAAAACACAAAAAGAACATCGTTGCTACAGGCTTTTCCTATGATGAGTTCATAGAAAAAATGGAAGCAGCAGTACCCGCTACCGACACGAGCGTCCCGAAAAAGCTGCGTAATGTGACACTCGATATCAGATACGCTTACTTTTTGAATGATTATAACCCTATATGGCTATCTCATGGCTATAAGGCCGATGAAGCTGCGGAGCGCTTTCTTAAAGAGCTGGACGAAGTAAGGTGGGACGGACTTGACCCGGAAACTTATGGATACACGCAGCTGACTAAACTAAAAGAGAAACTAGGTAAGAAAGAAACTACGGTAGGAGATGCTATAGCATTTGACACATCATTGACCCGCAGTTACCTTACCGTTGCCAAAGATCTGCTGATAGGACGTATTGTACCTAAAAAAGTAGATTCACTTTGGTATCATGTTAATGACTCTTCATGGAACGCACCGCAATTGCTCACAGATATGCAGGTGAAGTACAATTCACTGGACGAGTTCAAAAGCACAGTGCCTACCTATCAGCTATTGAGAAATGAATACAAACAGGTATGGACCCTGATGGCCGACTCTGAACTCCGAGCCGCATCCATCTCTCTTGAAGGTGTAAAGTCACTGGATAGCAGTGCCAAGGCCAATATTACAGCCATTATCAATAAAGAAGCACCATGGATCACCACTGAAGCCAATGATAGTGTTAGTGAGTGGACACAAATGCTGATCGCCTACCAAAATTATATGGGGGTAAGACCAACAGGAAAGGCAGATAGTACCACAATGAATCTGTTGCGTACAAGTCCTGATTCCCTGCTGCCTAAAATAGCCGCCAATCTTGAGCGTATCAGATGGATGCAAAAAGACTTCGGCAACTTGTATATAATAGTCAACGTACCATTGATGCAATTATTCTTCAGACAAAATGGTATCAATGCCATGCACATGCGAGTAGTGGTGGGCAAGCCTGTAAGGCAGACTCCTTCATTGTATGCGGTTATGTCAAACGTAGTGCTGAACCCGCCTTGGGGCGTACCATCAACTATTCTGAAGCAGGACGTATTACCGGGCATTCAGAAAAGCGGTAATGAGTACATGAAGAAAAAAGGGTTGAAAGCCTATGACCGGGATGGCAAATTGGTGAATGTAAGCAGGATCAACGCAAAAAATTACAAACGTTATTCTTACAAACAAGCACCTGGGGATGATAACTCACTGGGATATGTAAAATTCAATCTACCCAATCCTTGGGACATTTACCTGCATGACACCCCTCACCGCGATGACTTCGGCAAGCGTGACAGAGCGCTCAGCTCAGGGTGTATCAGATTACAGCAGCCTCAGGAAATGGCCGTGTTCATTCTTTCGCAGATAGAGAAAAAAGATTTTACACAAGGTAAACTAGATACCATCATCAGCACCCATAAAACCCAGTGGAGAGTACTATCTAATAAGATACCGGTGCACATAGCCTACCTCACTGCTTTTGAAGATACTACAGGTAAACACATCAATTTTGTAAGGGATGTGTACCATAGAGATGATAAGCTGATCTCTTTGTTGAGTGCGAAATAACTTTACAGGACTATCCTCGTTTAAAGAAGTAGTTGATCTTTTGTATTAGCAGGTTACCGGTATCACCTCCAATGCATCATTACATTCCTCCAATAGTTGACGAATGGTTTTATGCAAAACAGGATGCATCAGCTCCGGGGCAATTTCTGCCATTGGCACTAATATAAAACGCCGGTCTTGTAAATAAGGATGCGGTACAACTAGGTCTTGCTCGTGGATAATGGCATCATCGTAAAAGAGAATGTCTATGTCGATGGTCCGTTCACCCCATTTGATTTTCCGCTCCCTGCCAAGGTTCCTTTCTGTTTGTAGTATAGTATCCAGCAATTCTTTGGCAGATAGCTCTGTTGCTATAGCCACACACCTATTCAGAAAGTCGGGTTGATCGGTAATACCCCAAGCTTTAGTTGAGTAAAAGGCCGACTGCCTTACCACCCTTCCGGCAATATCCTCAAGCATCATCATTGCCTGCGTCATTATCCCCTGACGATCGCCAATATTACTGCCTAAGGATAGATATGCTGTGTGCATGGTTGTTGGTTGGTTTAACGGGCATTACAAAAGAAGACAAGAGAACGATTGGACCTGTTCCAAAAACTATATCACCCTGCCATCTACCTGTGGTCGCTTGCTGATATAGCGAATATCAAAGTAATCTTTGTGAAAGGTAAATTCAAGGATCATCGATGTATGTGTTGGTTTACCGTCAATGGTGGCCGGTATCCAATTGGGCATATTATTCAATTCCAGACGCATATCTTTTCTCATTTGCCACATGTCATGTTTATCATCAATACTCAACACACATAGCTTACCATTTGCATCAATATAGACCTGAAAGAGCATCTTGCGGCCTTTACCATTATACTCGAACTGAGCTCTATTGAGTTTTTTCTGCAGGTATTTGGCCAACTTTACAGGTGGACGGGCAGGGCTATCACCACAATACAGACATATATCGGCAGGCTCACAGTCTTTAAAATCGTATTTGAACAATATCTGCGACCATGCTGATGATCCGACCAACATCAATATGAAGAGGAAAGAATATTTCATAGAGCAAAGTAATAATTAATTAGAATGTTCTCCTCATTTCAGACCGAATATTCTATTACATGACAACGAATCTTTGTGAAATAGCTAATTTGTACCTAACCAACTATTCACCCTCAGCAGATAATTCTGCGATCACTGCATCTACATTTTGCTGGTCTATATCATCAAGGCAACGGGAGGCACTAAGTAAGCTGAGCGAACTGATAAGTCTATTTCTATCCTGCTCAGTTCCCAGGTAACTTACATATACGGGCAGTACGAAGGATAAAGGCCGTAGCGACTTTAGATCGCACCACTTGTCTATCATCTTGGAGAGCCGATCAATGACAGGCTGTGTGACACCTGTACGCTGCAAACCTGCTTTTATTCCTGACCTTATCATATCGCTATACGCACCTGTGGCAAGATGATCGCTGAATTCCGCCGCAAGCTGGTAATGCTGCCGGGCAAGCTCTGACTCTCCCAGTTTCTCATAAGACCTCCCGATATTAAGATAGAGCGATGGATAATGGGCTTTAGCCTCATCATCGGTCATGGCCAGTGCATGATCGAGCGCTGTTTCATTCCACTGCAATTCCACAGATGCATCTTGTCTGTTGCGAGACAGATAATGAGCAGCTGTAAATTTTTCAAAATCATCAGCAGCCGCATCCCAGGCTTGCTGAAAAAGGGTCATAGCCAATCGGATATCTCCCCGTGCTTCGGCATTCATACCATCTGCACAAAGTTTTACTATTTTATTATTGAGGTCAAATTGCATATCTACCGAAATTAATGTGCGGTCATAAAGTACATATTAATTTTGTGCCAGTACACGCTATTTGACTCTATACTTGGCAGACACTTTTCTGTATTTACCATTATTGAACTCAAACCTGCGGGTAACTCGAAAATCAAAACTATCCCTGCCAATTATGGCCTTTGCCAACTCTATAGGTGAGTCGGTTGTGTCGTATTCAGGATCGGGTATATTTCTGTTAAAATTTCCATCCATCCTCAGTGACAAAGGCTGAAAGCTGTTGTCACTATCTGATTTGATCTTGATCAATGATAATTGAGGATACCATGATGAGGACATGGTATTGGTACGCTCAACAGCATCTTCCATCAGCACAATTTTGAACTGACCATTTACTATAGCAAATAGATACAACGTACTGTAATAAACCTGCCCGGGACCACCATTGCTGTTGAGTATATAGACACCATAATTATGCTCACCCAGCTTTATGAGGTTCATTGAAGGTAAGGTCTGAAAAGCCCCGTAGCAACCGATACCGGGAGTAAAGTATTTCAATGACCATTTTCTATCTTCCTCCTTGAACCACGCAAGCCCCATCATAACGCAGGAATAGCGACCATTGCCCAGATCGTCAACAGAGCTCAGATGATGGGTAGCGAATGAAAAGATGATATTCTTTTTACCGCTATCATCAGTGAACGAGAGTGTTTGCCCGGCTTGTGTGATATTACCGTCCGTATATGGAAAAATTTCAGGTGGCTCATCTAGAAACCAACCGGCAAATCGCTTTTTATGATAGTCCTTGCTTTTCCATACAACAAGATCCAGCATATCCTTACTGCCTTCATAATCAGGAATGTGATAGTACCTACCCGGTATCAGTTTACGGATCGCTTTTACTCTGTCAAAAGGCTTATCCAATAACAGTCCTTTTTGCCCCAGATCTACCGCTGGTACATTCATTACCGGCCTTACCAGTATATCATCTTCTGTATATACACTGCGCTGTGGCGGCTTCCTTTTTACGCCCTTTTTACCACCTGCATAACCTGCACCTGCCGTAACAGCGACCAATATAATTATGAATAAAGAGAGACGCTTGAGAACAAACATGAAGCAGTGAAATAAAAGGGAAAACACCCTCAAATAAAGATAAATGAAATAGACAGACTTTTAGCCATTTCCCCCTAATTTTGGTCCAAACTTGATCAATGAGTGCCACCTATAAGGATCTTAAACTCAACTCACCAGACAGTAGCTTAAACGACTGTCCGGTAGCTATATTGATCAAGAAATGCTTAACACGACCACAGAGCACCCAAGACCCTTTTCAGATACAGATAACTCAAAGCATTCATGATGTAAAAAATGCGCTTGACACATTAAATACAGATGGTGTTCCTGAGCTTTCTTACCCTTGTTTGTCCTTACTGGAAAAGACGCTTCCCAATGCATCAATACGTTATGTAGTGATCTCGAAGAACGGCAGGCCGGTTTTGTTCGCCTATTATCAGATATTCACTTTAACGGCTGCCAATTTCAACCTCGAAAATAATAGTACACCGGTAAAACATATATTGAAGACCTTTGTAAATCTGAAGAAAGCAAAGGCTGTGATGTTGGGCAATGTACTCCGCAATGAGACTGTCAGCCATTGTTATGACCCGAATGTATTTACAGTTGATGAAGCCACAGAAGCCATTGCCGGCATTGCAGAGAAGATAGCGTCAGATGAATGTGCAACAGCAATAGTACTGAAGGAACTACCTCCCATAACAGCAAAGGCACAACAATTGCTGCATGATAATGGGTACAGTACGCCATTTGAAGACTTGGTGATGGACATGGACTTGGATGCCGGCTGGCATTCACTGGCAGACTATGTAAATGCATTGAGCAAAAAATACAAAACAAGAGCAAAGAAAGCACTGGCGGCAATTGAAGGTCTGGAGATAAGAAACCTTACCATTGCTGAAACTGCACAATATGAAAAGGAAATAGATGCACTATTCTCTGCTACTGTTCACCAACAACCATTCACCCTCACCCAACCACTACCGGGTTATTTTACCGAACTGAAACGAATGTATCAGGATAGTTTTGAGGTGATCGGATTTATGCATCAAGGACAACTGATTGCATTTTATACAGCTTTTATCGGCGCAGACTACTATCATATCTATTATGTCGGGTTCAACTATGAGCTGAATAACACCTACCAACTATATTTCAACATCCTTTTCTCTGGCCTCGAGCGAGCCATATTATCACGCAAAAAAGTATTACAACTCGGGCGTACCTCATTTGATGCCAAGGCAAGCCTGGGCGCAAAAGCACGCCAATTGAGCTATTTCATCAAGATGGAATACATTCCCGACTTTGTGATCAAATGGTTCGTAAAGTACTTCTCATCTATGGAAAACAGCAAATGGAAACAGCGGAATCCGCTGAAGGAGAATGGTGCAACTGCTTGATCAGTATAATTCAACAAATACAAAAATAGTTGGCTTGCTTATTAAGCTCACCGGCATTAAGCCATTCAGCCTTCCAGCCATTGATTTATGGAAAAAAGTGCCTTTGCTACCCTTTGCTCATGATCGCCACTGATATCTCCCCACGGAACACCACTGTTCATAACTATATCTTTATACTGATTGTAAAAATAATGGCGCAACTCTGGTGAAGCATGTTCACGAAGCGGATCATCCTCCCACGGTATATCTATATTGGTAAGCAGATACAGATCATAGGGTCTTTGCGCAATTTGCTCCAGCACCTCTTTATGACAATGACCGTAAGTATTCTCGCTCCATACCTTTATTACGTTCAGATCGGTATCGCAGATCAGGTATTGATTAGCTTGCGGCAGCAGTTCATCCTCGGTCTGCAACTGTCCTCGCGCCATTACCAACAGGTCATGTTCTTCATAAGGACGACCCAATTGCTCCAGATATCCACGTGCATACTCCGGTACCCAAACTGTCTTCAACGCATCCGCCAGTGCGGCGCTTAGCGTACTCTTTCCTGTAGATTCAGGACCTATGACCACTATTTTCTTAATGCTCAAGATGCGCGCTTTTATTTCTGTGATGTTGCAACCATTTATTTCCCTTATCAGTTAGTACGGCGGTCCCTACACCTACAATTGCGCCTGCCAATACATCTGTCGGGTAATGCATTCCCAGATACATGCGGGAATACCCCACACTGCCTGCCCATGCATAAGCAGGCACTGCCACATACCATTTAGGGTACAGAAGTGTCAACGAGGTAGCGGCATTGAACGAGAATGAAGTATGACCTGACGGGAAAGAAGCATCCTTATTATGCTTGTAAGGTTGTAGTTCAGGATAGGTGATATAAGGTCGTGTCCTGTCAACACCATACTTCAAGCCGAAGGTGACTACGAAATTAGTACCAACAGCAGCAACAGTGGTCCACCCTCTTGTTATCAGTTGCTTGTCATGTCTGGCATAACCTGCTATCAATTCAGATATAGGTAATGCGGCAGAGACCGGATATACTGTATTGGTAAGCGCGGCCATACTATTGTCCAGAGCCTTGTTCCTGTTCAGATTGATATCTTTCAGTATGTCGATATCTGAATGCTGAGCAAATGAACAATACCCCGTAAATAGCAAGAGTACCATCAGGCAGCGGCTGAAGATCTTTGTGCTTGTTTTTTCCATTCGAAGTATCCAAAAGTAGCTACAATAAATAGAAATAGTGTCAGCGCAGCAGTAAATGGCATACCCTTACTCATGTAGATAGGTATAGCTACTACGTTAGAGATATTGAGCAGTAGCCAGTTCTCGACCTTTCTCTTGGCCAGCAACCACATACCCACCCACGCGGTGGCAGAAATAAAAGCATCCCATAGAGCAATATCCGATGGCCTGTAACCCGGTAGCAGCAGGAATAGTTGGGTGAGCATAAGATAGAGCATACCCCATCCGCCAATAGAAAACACCACCACCTTCATCATTTCCTGCTTGTTGATGACTGTCACTTGCAATTGGTCACCATTAGTGCGCTTACCCCACAATACCCAACCATATATGCTCATAACAAAATAATAGACATTCAGAATTGCATCCGCATAAAGTTGAGTGGTAGGCTGTATAAATATCCAGGTATAAATGAGCGTGCTGATAAGCCCTGCAGGATACAGCAACACCCTATTGGCCCTGGCCAGCAACACCTCTGCCACAGCGGCTATGATAGCGACCCATTCGAGCATCGGCGTGGCCTTCGCCTGAGTAATAAATAGTGTCCAGACATCCTGCAAACTCATCGTTGACAAATATATTGTTGATTTGCGAGAAACCTTTTGGATAATCAGAATAATATCCTATTTTTGCAATCCCAAATCGGGAAAAGGTGCGGTAGCTCAGTTGGTAGAGCACAGGACTGAAAATCCTGGTGTCGCCGGTTCAAGCCCGGCCCACACCACCAGTCAAAGGTTGTCTTTCAGGAGATGATACGTTGAAAAGTTCTTTTTTAAAATGGTGCGGTAGCTCAGTTGGTAGAGCACAGGACTGAAAATCCTGGTGTCGCCGGTTCAAGCCCGGCTCACACCACATTTATAAGCCTTCCGGTATTCCGGGAGGCTTTTTTTATGCAGGTGGGTGAAACACTAATTATTCTGAGATCGCATTATGGAGACACAAAAAAAAGATCCATCTCACGATGGATCTTTTTCTATTCAAAATGTATGACCATTACTTCCCCGCCTTCTCCAGCACCGATATACGCTGTACTATTGAATCAAGATTACGGAAGTGTATGAATGCTTTGCGGTATTTATTGGCATCAAAAGCCGGACTACCCATCTGTACAGTGCCCTTCTGGGTAATGCTTTTGGAGATACCCGATTGCGCGGTAACTATTGTACCCTCTGCCATAGTAAGATGCCCTACTACTCCTACCTGTCCGCTGAACATACAACCCGGACCTATCTTGGTAGAACCTGCAACTACAACACAAGCAGCAAAGTAGCAGTTATCCCCTACTTCTACATTATGCGCTATATGGATCAGGTTATCGAACTTCACGCCGTTACCTATAATAGTAGATCCCAACGTAGCGCGATCTATTGCGCAATTAGCACCCAATTCCACATCATTACCTATCACTACATTACCTATCTGTGGTATCTTCTTTACCTCAGCGGCAGGATCGAAACGGAAGCCGTCGCTGCCTATGACCGTGCCTGAGTGTATGATACAGTCCTTACCAATTACACAGTCAGAATATACCTTTACTCCGGCAAACAATGTGGTATTATCTCCTATCACCACATTTTCTCCTATAAATACCTGTGGGTATATCTTTACATTGTTGCCTATCTTTGCACCATCACTTACTACAGAAAATTCTCCCGCGTAAATATTGTTGCCTACTGTTGCGTTTTCAGATATATAGGCATGCTTAGAGATGCCCGACTTATTCAGCTTAACCTGATTATACATTTCCAGCAACTTCGCGAATGCACCTCCCGGATTATCAACACGAACCAATGTCGCTTTTACAGGCCCTGTTAACTCCAGATCTTTGCCTACTATGACTACCGATGCATCTGTAGTATAGATGTATTGAGTATAAAGAGGATTAGCCAAAAATGAGATCGAACCCGGTTCGCCATGCTCTATTTTGGAGAGTTTGGATATTTTGGCCTCGGCATTGCCTTCTACAGTTCCGTTAAGTACACCTGCTATCTGTTGTGCTGTAAATTCCATATTCTGTGCTGGAGTCGTTTTTACGTGGTTAGGTTGCCAATTTAGACAATATCCGCTAGAGTTTCTAATCAACAATATTAAATCATCATCAAAAACACATTCTTCACATTGCACATTTCATTTTCTCACCTACTCCTTCACCACCTTATACACCCCACGCTCACCACTACTGTTCTCTATATGCAGGATAGGCATATTATTTAAAAAGTATAAATATTAACTGATTGTAGATACATCACCTATCAATGCACTCATATATATCCAAAAAAATACACAGCTTCAAGTACACATACCTAACCAATTGGTTCATTTCAACTTACATGAAGATGTTCACATTTTTGTGAATATCTTTATTTGCGCAGCAAGTAAGGTCACATTAATTTGCACCGATTTCTGAAAAATTTTTCAGACCGCTCTTTGACATCCTGAACCCATTACCTAGTCCCTAAAAAAGTTTCCACTTTTCCGGATCGAGCAAAATATCCACCCGCATGTCACGGTGAGGTACTCGAACCGCGACATGCGCACGGGACGTATTCGTAAAGAGTACACCAAACATGTAAACCAATTCCGGGACTAATCAAAAAAATAAAGTGGCAGAAAAACCGGCAATATGTGGCAAAAAGTGGCAGAAAGTAGCAATTTGTTAAGATCCGCTGTAAACATTACCTGCAAAGCCTTTCAGCCAAAACAAACACAGCAGAATTGCCACTTTTATTAAAAACTGCCACTTTTCCGGTTCGCACAAAATATCCTCCCGCATGTCACGGTGAGGTACTCGAACCGCGACATGCGCACGGGACGTATTCGTAAAGAGTACACCACACCGCAACACGCGCTACCCCTTACTTATTCCTCGGTATCCTGAACGTGAGACTGATGATAGTACCCTTGCCGTAGAAAGAATCAAAGTACAAACGCCCGTTGAGTCGTCCTGCACGGATCTGCATATTATTGATACCATTGCCCTTCTTAACCGCTTTAGGGTCAAACCCCAGTCCGTCATCTTTAAGGGTCATCTGCAATACATCACGCTTTTTCATACTCACATCGAGGGTGATATTGCGCGCTTTTGAATATTTCAATGCATTATTGAGCGCCTCCTTAAAGATCATGATCAGATTGCGGCTCATGTCCATGGGCAGTCGGTAATTACGCCATTTCTCATCTATACCGTTCACTACAAAATTGACCTCTGTATCCTGAAAAAGCTCACCGCCAAAATCATGTATGCGCACCAGTATCTCATAGAGATTATCGTTCGATGGCTTAAGGGACCATAATATATCACGCGTACCACCATACAGCAATGAAGTATTTTCCTCTATCTGTCCGAGTATGCGGGTCACATCTGGCGTAGGCTCTACCTTACTCTTCAGCACATTGGTAAGCACATTGATACGGGTAAGCTTATTACCTATCTCATCATGAAAATCCTCGGCCGTACGCAAGCGTATCTTAGATTGCTCCTCCGCTCTCAGCTTGGCCAGCAATTTCTGCCTGCGCTGATTGCGTTTATTATATACAGACTGCAACAAAATACCTATAAGGATACAAGCCACCAATATACCCACTCTGAACCACCATGTTTTATGATACGGGGTAATGATCTCGAATGCATAGGCCAATTGCGGATGCACTTCCCCGTCAGACCCCACAGACTGAACATAGAATATATACTTTCCCGGAGGTAATGCCGAATACGTGACCGTGTTGGTAGATGACCATTCAGACCACGGAGCATCTATACCTTCCATACGATAGCGATACAATACCTGCTCTGCTCCACTAAGGGTGATAGCCTGAAAAGTGAAGGTGATATTGTTCTTCTTGTATGGCAAACGCAGGTTTACAGGCACGCCATACCACTGGTCCAGACTATCATAATAACTCGGATCAATGGTCGCTTCGCCCGCCAGCTTCACAGATTGCATCACTATGCTTGCCGGTGCCGATGATATCACCGATGAATGAGGCTGATAATGCACCGCGCCATTAGTAGTACCAAACCATATACTACCATCCTTCATCTTCAGTACGGCATTGATATTGCTCTCCATACCGGTCACTCCCTGTGCTTTACCAAAAAAGGTTACCTGAGCTACTCCGGTAGTGTTCATCATTATCTTGTGAATACCGAATCCTGTACCTACCCAAATATTGCCATCACTATCATCTATGATATTATATATAAAATCCGAACGGAGACCATTGGCCTTATTCACCACCAATGCCTTTTTAGTGGCCATATTGAATCGGATAGCACCATTATCAGCGCTACCCATCCACAGGTCTCCACCGCGCATTATCATGCAATTGATATTGGAACTATCGGCAATAGAATGGGTAATGAACGGCGATACATTATCCTGATTATAAAGGAACAGCCCATCCTTCTCTGTTGCGATCAACACACTATCTGCACCTATCGACAAAAAAGAAATGGCATGTGCGCTGTTCTTGGTAATGACTGTGCGGAAACTATCATTTTCATAGACCAGTATACCATTGCCAAATCCTACCCACAGCCTGTTCTCATTGTCCTCATAAACTCTGGAAACCGTATTGGATGGAAAATGATGTTGTGGTGCGCTGTACTGCCTGAAAGTTTCATGGTCGTATTCAAACAGACCTCGCTCCTTTGTGCCGATCCATAACTTTTGGTTATGTGCATAACACAATGAAGTGATGGCAGTAATTCCCTCACCGGGCAATGATCGCGGACTGACTTTCCCATTATTGAAAATGAACAGACCCGCTTCATAAGTACCCAGAAAAAGCGAATCTCGCTTATTGGTAGCTATAGCCATGATCTGCGCGCTGGGCAGTCCCATCGTTTCATCGAGCGATGTGAATAAGGTACCGGAAAAACGAAAAACTCCCTGCCCGTCCGATGCCATCCAGATATTTCCTTCGGCATCCGTCAGCACATCCAAAAAGCTATTATCACTCAATCCGTTCTTCTTATTATAGCCCTGCAGCACATTGCCCGACAACTTCATCACTCCCGAACCCGTACCCAACCAAAACGCACCGGTCTTATCTTGTGTTATAGCCTTTACCGACACGTAGTTGAATGGCTGACCATTGATCATATATGGAGCAATATGCCTGTCGCTGATACAATAAAGTCCCATGCCGGTAGCCAACCAGATAGCGTCATTCTTGTCTTTATAGATCTTATTGATAGCTGGCGACTTCTGGTCGGGAGGCAAAGCAAAAGCGAATGTTTCCCACTTATTACCCGCAAAATGATACAAGGTATCGCTCTTGGCTATCCACACACTACCCGACTCTGCCAATAAAGCCGTGATCTGTTTTTCACCACCCGGAGTATTGAAGTATTTGATCTTACCCGCATTGATATAATATATATCTCCTGCCGCACGCCACCAGATCGTATCATTCACCACATTGATCTGCTGACTGTTGCTTACAGTAGCACTATATGTATGTTCTGTTTGCTTGGGTATGGAGAAGTGTTCAAACGTGCGACCATTGAATTTAGAAAGTCCCTTCTGTGTGCCTATCCATATATTGCCGTCCTTATCTGTGGCCAATGCATTGACCGTACTGCTGAGCAGGCCATTATGCATATTATAATTGGTGAAGGTCTTACCATCATAACGCGACAGACCACCCATCGTACCGACCCACAGATTGCCGGTCCTGTCTTGGGTAAGACATAGCGCCTGAGATTGTACCAATCCTTCATCTACATTCAGGTTATGAAATGAATAGCGCTGACCATATGACAATGATGCGCCGCAAATACCGCACACCAATGCAATAAAGCAAAACAACCTGTTCATATGTATGGGAAATCTCATCGAGTGTGTGAAATTAACCCTTCTGTTGCTTTATTCAAAAACGGAAAAAGAAATCACCCTTTTAGGGAATGGCTGAGTGTACGGGATAATAACAAACAAAAAGACCGGCACTTGTGATGCCGGTCTTTTCAATAATTTTTAAGTAAGAATTACTTAGCTGGTTTGTCTTCCTTCTTAGTTTCAGCTTTCTTTTCGCCACCTTTCTTGCAGCAAGCTGATGATTCCTTAGCGCATTTTTCGCCTTTCTTCTTGCAGCAAGCTTTTTCCTGAGCAATAGCAGAACCGGCAAGCATTGTAGCAGCAACAACAAATAATGTGATTTTTTTCATTTTTTTGAATTTTTATGAGATAAAGATAGGGAATAATTTTAAAAACAACATGCAGCAAAAGGTTTGAATTAGTTAAAATATACACAACTAAATATTTACCATCCGACAAAAACAGGAGCAGGGTCATTTATATTCCAAACAAAATTAATTAGGTTTGCGGTCGCTAAAAGAACAATATGCAGCAATCAGTAATAGACACAATGAATGCCATGGGTCACGAACAGGTAATGTTCTGCACAGACCCTAATACAGGCCTCAATGCCATTATAGCTATACACAACACTACACTGGGTCCATCATTGGGTGGTACTCGCCTGTGGAACTACAACAGCCATGAAGAAGCAGTTATTGACGCGCTTCGTCTGAGCCGTGGTATGACCTATAAGTCTGCCATCAGCGGACTGAACCTGGGTGGTGGTAAAGCTGTTTTGATCGGCGATGCTTCTAAACTGAAGAACGAAGCCTACTGGCGTCGTTATGGACGCTTTGTGAACAACCTGGGTGGTAAGTACATAACCGCTGAAGATGTGAACACATCTTCAAAAGATATGGAATACATCAGCATGGAAACAAAGCATGTTACCGGTGTTCCTGAATATCTGGGTGGCAGCGGCGACCCTTCTCCTATCACAGCATATGGTGTATATGTAGGTATGAAGGCTGCATGTAAAAAGGTATATGGCAACGATAGCCTCGCCGGCAAAAAAGTATTGGTACAAGGCGCGGGCAATGTAGGCCGTACGCTGATAGACCACATCATTGAAGAAGGTGGCAAAGTTTACCTGAGCGACATTAACGAAAGCAACATTAAGAAAGTAACCGACAAGCACAACGGCGTAGAGGTACTGAGCAACGATAAGATATTTGATACTGAATTCGATATCTATGCTCCATGCGCATTGGGTGCCAGTGTAAATACAGACAGCATCAACAAAATGAAGTGTGCTATCATTGCCGGTGCAGCTAACAATCAGTTGGCCGATGAGAATGTACACGGACCAATGCTGGTAGCTAAGGGTATCACTTATGTTCCTGACTTCCTGATCAATGCGGGTGGTATCATCAACATAAGCGTGGAACTGGAAGGTTATAACCGCGAACGTGCTATTGGTATAGTATCTAAGATCTACGACCGCACTTTAGAAAACTTCAGGATCGCAGAAACTGAGAATATCCACAATCAACTGGCAGCTATGAAAATGGCAGAAAAGAGAATACAGGATATCGCAAATGTGAAGAGAGGATTGTAATAGCGTACGCTAAACATCATATTAAAAAGCCGGAAAGTTGGAAACAGCTTTCCGGCTTTTTTTTGTATCAGATATGACTGATACAGATAACGAAATATCCACAAGATCGATTCATCTAGTGGGGGAATATCTGGTTAAAGCAACTATGCACCTTATTCATAAAATGGTATAAATAAAAAAGAGCGCAGACAGATCTGCGCTCTTTGTATAATTAGATAAGTATTATATTATGCAAATACCCCAACATTAGGCATTTCCTGAGGATACAACTTAGCTTCCAGCTTGTGCCTTACGGCATCAAATGCAGCCAATGTTTCGTCGATATCCTGATCGGTATGCGCTGCTGTAGGAATGATACGCAGTTCTATCTGTCCCTTAGGGATAACAGGGTAAACTACTACAGAGCAGAAGATGTTATGATTCTCACGCATATCGCAGGTAAGCTGAACCGCATCATACAGACCGCCCTTCATGAATACCGGTGTTACAGGAGTATTAGTAGTACCCAGATCAAAACCTCTGTCGCGGAAGCCCTGCTGCAAACGACGTACGTTGTGCCACAGTTTTTCGCGCAGTTCAGGCCTGTCGCGCAGCAATTCCAAACGCTTCAGGTTACCAACCACAAATGCCATTGGTAATGACTTAGCATATATCTGAGAGCGCATGTTATAGCGCATAAAGGTCAATATCTTCTTATCAGCAGCCAGGAAACCACCTATGCTGGCCATAGACTTTGCGAATGTAGAGAAGTACACATCGATACCATCAATACAGTTCTGCTCATCACCTATACCAGCACCACGGCTACCCATAGTACCAAAGCCATGAGCATCATCAACAAACAGACGGAATTCATACTGATCTCTCAGTGCAATGATATCCTTGATAGCCCCCTGATTGCCGCTCATTCCAAACACACCTTCTGTGATCACCATGATACCACCACCGGTCTTTTTCACCATTTCAGTAGCACGAGCCAACTGCTTTTCGCAATCAGCAATATCATTGTGCTTGTACACATAACGGTGACTAGGTATCATGCGCAGACCATCTATGATACATGCATGTGATTCAGCATCATACACCACTACGTCATGACGACCGCAAAGTGTATCGATAGCCGATACCATACCCTGATAACCAAAATTGAACAACATAGCATCTTCCTTACCTACGAAAGCAGCCAATTCGCGCTCCAACTGCAGGTGGTAGTCAGAGTTACCACTCATCATACGGGCACCCATTGGTGACGCAAGTCCAAACTTAGCAGCTGCATCAGCATCAGCTTTTCTTACCTCTGGGTGATTAGCCAGACCAAGGTAATTGTTCAGACTCCATACTATCTTCTCCTTACCGTTGAACTTCATACGGTTACCGATCTCTCCTTCCAGCTTTGGAAATGCGAAATAGTTAGGTGCTTTTTCGGCATAGTCCCCGATAGGACCCAGCCTGTTCTCAAATTTGGCAAAAATATCCATGTGTTATATTTATTTTACTAATTCAAAAAATCACGATCAGAAGCTACAGCAATGAATAATTTCAAAATATCGCTGCAACTTGCAGATAACGGAAAATTATCCGAACATTTGCGCAGCGAAATTAATAAAAATATAACTGCCTGTTCATTACTAATTTTGCACATTTGTTACTAAACTATATTAATGAAACGTTATTTCTTAGCAATTCCGGCACTTTTCATCGCTTTTCAGACCGTTGCAAAGCAACCTGCACAGGTGGCAAGGCCCAAATTGGTAGTGGGTATTGTAATTGACCAGATGCGCTGGGACTACCTCTATCGCTTCAACGACCTCTATGGAAAAGGTGGTTTTAAGCGACTGATGAAAGATGGCTTTAACTGTCAGAATACGATGATCAATTACCTGCCATCTTTCACGGCTCCTGGTCATTCGTGCGTCTATACCGGTTCGGTACCTGCTATTCATGGCATTGCTGCCAACGACTGGTTTGACAATTACACTGGCAAAAAAGTGTATTGTACAGATGATACGGTAAGAGAAGTGAACAACGGTATCGCAGGTGATACCTCTATGAGCCCCCGCAACCTGCTGACCACCACCATCAGCGACGAACTAAGACTGGCCACAAATTTCCGCAGCAAGGTCTATGGCATATCTATTAAAGACAGAGGTGCCATTTTACCTGCCGGCCATCTCGCCAATGGCGCTTACTGGCTCGATGACACTACAGGTAGCTTTTGCAGTAGTACCTACTACAAAAATACCAATCCGGCATGGCTGCAGGCTTTTAACAAAAGAAAAGTAGCCGATAGCCTGATAAAACAGACCTGGACACTGCTCGACCCTACCAATAAAATATACACACAGAGCCTTGCTGATGACAATAAGTATGAAGGTAAATTCAAAGGAGAAGCTGCTCCCATTTTCCCGCACGACCTCAATAAACTGAGAGGCAAGGATAGATACAATTCATTTAAAGCCACCGCTGGTGGTAACTACCTGACCTTACAGATGGCAATGGCCTGCAGAGATGGCGAACATTTGGGGGAAGGAGAAGAAACAGATTTTCTTGCTATCAGTTTTTCCAGTACCGACTATATAGGCCATCAGTTTGCCCCTAACTCTATGGAGATAGAAGATGCCTACCTGCGGCTGGACATGGACCTGACTACCCTACTCAACCACCTCGATGAGACAGTAGGTAAAGGTAATTATACCGTATTTCTGACAGCCGATCATGGCGCAGCACACAATCCGCAATTCCTGGCAGACAATGGTGTACCTGCCGGTTTTATTGATAAGGATTATAAAAAAGAACTCAACGCCTATCTTGAGGGTATGTATGCGCAGAAAGACATCATTCAACACTTTACCAATTACCAATTCTATGTCAATGAAGCAGTGATCAAGACAGCGGGTCTGGATAGAAGCAAAGTAAGAGAAAGCATCATTTCCTTCTTGAATACCAAGCCCGAATTTGAATTTGTGGTTGACATGGAGAACATCAACCGCACATCTGTGCCTGAACCTATACGATCAATGCTGGTCAATGGCTATTATAGAGGTCGTAGCGGTAGTATTGAGGTCATCCCCGGTCCGGGTTGGTTTGAGGGACATAGCAAGACCGGCACCACTCACGGGACATGGAACCCTTATGATGCACACATACCATTGCTATGGTATGGATGGGGAATTCCTAAAGGTGAGACCAATATGGTGGTGAATATGACTGATATATCGGCAACTATAGCAGCATTACTGCACATACAGATGCCCAATGGATGCATTGGCAAACCAATAATAATGGCTCAATAACAATTCAGGACAATAACGATCATTAAACGCTATGTTTACGAATTCCTCCGCTAATATCATTCGTTCCATTTCTGCCTTTATGCGTTGGCAATTGGGTGTTATAACTATTTTACTGGCTGCTTGTGGCCAAGGTGCGGAGCATAAGGAAGGCAATGGCGAAAAGGGATATGCAACTTCGGCAGCTTATGACAATACTTTGCCGGTCGGCATCGTAAAAGACACAATCGTTTGTAAAAACGAAGCAACACAAAGCTATGCACTGTATCTGCCCAAAGACTATACAAGCAAAAAGGCATGGCCATGCATCATATTTTTTGATGCTCATGCTCGTGGCGCACTCCCCTTGCGGATGTATAAGGATATTGCTGAAAAATATGGCTTTATCCTTATCGGCTCTAATACTTCTAAGAATGGAACTGCACTTGAAGTTACGGGTGAAATTATCAGCACATTATGGAAAGACGTTCATCAACGTCTGAATATAGACAGCGATCGTACTTATACCTCAGGGTTCTCCGGAGGGTCGAAAGTAGCCAGCCTGGCGGCTATGAGGTATAGCGGTATTACCGGAGTAATTGGATGCGCAGGTAGCTTACCTATTACAGGTAAAGAGCCGCACCCCAATTTTGAATATTTTGGCATTGCCGGTGATTATGATTTTAACCTGCCGGAGATGCTACAACTGGATGGTAACCTTGAACAAAGAAAGCAACCTCACTTTTTACTTACCTGGCCAGGGGTCCACGCATGGGCACCTGCTGAAGCGTTCAGGACCGGTGTACTCTGGATGACCGTAAATAATATGAAAGCCCATCAAATAGACCGAAATGACGCAGTAATTGCCGATCTGATGATGGACCTAAACAAACGCATAAGCGAGGCCATATTAAAGAACGATGAGATAACTGCTGCCCGATTGCTTAGCGGCACAGTTACCGTTTTGGAAGGTCTTACGGACGTGACGGGCTATAAAAAACAATTGGCGGCACTTACCAATGGCGGCACCTATCCATATTCGTTAAAAGCAATGCAGCAGTTACTGCAAAAAGAACAGGCTCAGTGCCAGGAGATGGCCGGGCAATTTACCGCTCAAAATGAACAATGGTGGCTCGATAAGATTGCGGCAATCAACCAACAGGCAAGCCATACTAAGATGATTCAGGAGGCTAACTCCAACCGACGCGTGCTCGCGTTTCTTGGCTTCATCAGCTATATGAATGTCTCCCGCGCCATATCAACAGGAGACATGGCACATGCGATCAGCTATCTTAATATCTTTAAAAAGGCAGATCCCAAAAATCCGGATTGTAGTTATTTTGCTGCACTCGTTTGTGTAAAAAGCAAGGATACCAAAGGGGCAATGATTTTGCTTAATGATGCTGTTGCACTGGGCTACAGCGATGTGGACCAACTAACTGCTGAACCCGCATTTGCTTCTTTACTTAATGATGCGGATTTCCGGAAAATTGTAACAATGGTGAGCGAGAACCATGATGGAAAAAATATTAAGAATTGATCTGTAGTACATCTACAAATGAATGAACCCGATCTCCGCTTCAGGCCCGAAAGCCTGCTTAATGCGCTCCGGGTGGGTGTCTGTGAGGATCACCTGACCAAATGCATCGCCACGAATGATCGATAATAAAGCCTCCATCCTATTCTGGTCCAGTTTTTCAAATATATCATCGAGCAACAGGATAGGTAGATGACCAAGTACTTTGCTGAGGTAGGCATATTGACCCAGCTTCAAAGCAAACAGAAAACTCTTCTTCTGCCCCTGCGAGCCAAATTGTTTCAGCATCATTCCATTCAATGCGAATTCCCAATCATCTTTATGAATACCTCTCAGTGTTCGCTGCATACGCAGATCATGTTCCAGACCTTGCTGCAGCCAATCTGCCATAGACTTCTGACTCAGATCTGAATTATAGGTTACCTCCAATGTCTCCGCTCCCCCACTCAATCTATGATAAAACTCATTCAGCAATGGTAAAAAGGCAATCAGAAACTGTACTCGTTTTTGGTATATATAAGCTGCATCTGCCGAAAGACGGGCATTGTAAAAATCAAGCTCCGAATAGTCGGTATTGGCTTTGAACGCCTGCATCTTCAACCATGCATTACGCTGCAATAGGATGCGTTGATATTGCATCAGTCTTTCCAGATATTCTTTATCTACCTGTCCCAATATGCTATCTACCCACCTGCGGCGTGGCTCACTACCACCATTGATCAGCTCTGTATCATCAGGGGCGATCATTACCGCCGAATAACGTCCTATATGGTCAGTGAACTTCTCATAAGCCACCTCATTCTTGAACACTTCTTTTTTGGCTGCCTTCCATTTGCAGCTTATGGTCTCCAATTCATCACCATGAACAAACTTGCCCGTAACCCTGAAACCATCCAACCCCATCTGCACACTGTTTTGCTGATAGGCACTGAAATAGCTTTTGGTATAACACAGATAATAGACAGCATCCAACAGATTGGTCTTACCACTGCCATTAGGGCCTGTGATACAGGTAACCGGCGCAGAAAACTCAAAAACCGATGAGCTGTAGTTGCGGTACTGTATAAGCTGTATCTTATTAAGTCGGAGATCGTTGGTCAATGGTTGCAAGTAATACGCAGCAAAAGTAAAGAGTATTTTCGAGTAGAACACCCGATATAACATTTACAATATCATGTCTGCCAATAGGATAAATAATCAGGTAAGGAGGTAATATATGTTTACCTGACGCACGAATGGAAACGAAAGTTTTTATAAATTCGCACAAATTTAATTATAGTGCAAACACCGTTCGATAAGAAAACATACCTGTACTGGTATGAGCTGATGATGCTGATGCGTCGCTTTGAGGAAAAGGCAGGTCAACTGTACGGCATGCAGAAAATACGTGGTTTTTGCCATCTCTATATAGGTCAGGAAGCTGTAGCGGCAGGTATTATGTCTGCTACACGTGAAAGTGATAATATGATCACTGCATATCGCGACCACGGATTGGCAATAGCAAAGGGCATATCGGCAGACGCTTGTATGGCTGAATTATATGGTAAGGTAACAGGCTGTACCAAAGGTAAAGGAGGAAGTATGCACTTCTTCTCTAAAGAAAAGAGATTCTTTGGCGGTCATGGTATTGTTGGCGCGCAGATAGGTCTGGGCGCTGGTATCGCTTTTGCAGAGCAATATCAGGGTACCGACAACGTAACTATATGCATGTTTGGCGATGGTGCTGCCCGTCAGGGTATGCTGCACGAGGCCTTCAACATGGCTGTATTGTGGAAACTACCGGTTATTTTCATTTGCGAAAATAATGGCTACGCTATGGGTACATCTGTAGAACGTACGTCTAAAGTATTGGATATCTACAGAATGGCTGATGCTTATGATATGCCGGGAGACAGCGTGGACGGTATGAGTTGCGAAGAGGTACATAAAGGTATCGAACGCGCCGTACGTCGTGGACGTGAAGGTGGCGGACCTACCTTCCTCGAGATCAAAACGTATCGCTACCGTGGTCACTCTATGAGCGATCCGGCAAAATACCGTAGTAAGGAAGAACTCGAAGAGTACAAGGAAAAAGATCCTATTGTTAGTGTTTTGAAGACCATTATGGACAACAACTACGCTACTCAGGAAGAAATAGACGCTATCAACGAAAAGGTTAGACTGGAGGTAGAAGCATCTGTTACTTTTGCTGAAGAAAGCCCTTATCCGGATGACAACGAACTGTATAAGGACATATACATGGATGAAAATTATCCATTTATAGTTGATTAAAATATTTATAAATTACATTTTCCTTTATAAAACTTCTTTATAAACGGGTGGATAATCTGTTTATAAAGAAGTTTTGGGTTAATGGTATATATAATTATCTTTGCACACTTCTTAAATCACAACCAAACCAACTAAACAAGATTTTTTTTAATACTCATGGCAACATCAACAAATACACCAGAAGTAGATCAACCACATAATTACGACTTGGACAGCAATCCGCTGGACAGTGTAGTAGTAGCCTATGAAAAAAATAAGAAGACACTTACTACCGTTCTTACCGTTTTGGTAATTGCCGGTGTAGGTATTTTTGGCTACCTTAAATGGTATAAAGCACCTAACGAAGAAAAAGCATCTGCTGCAATGGCAATGCCTCAACTATATTTTCAGGCCGACTCTCTGAACCTCGCGCTTAACGGCGACGGTAAGAACATTGGATTTGCCAAGATCGAAAAGAAATACGAAGGTACTGCTGCAGGCAACATGGCTCGCTACTACGAAGGTATCTGCTACATGAGAATGGGCGATTTCGACAAAGCGATCACTGCATTGAAGGGATTTGATGGTAAGGGTACATTGCTGGCTTATCAGGCATGGGGCTCAATAGGTGTTTCTTACATGGAAAAAGGTGATAAGAAAAATGCTATCGAATACCTGAAAAAAGCTACAGGCAATGCTGCTGATGCATTGATCACACCAATGTATCTTTTCCAGTTAGGTCTTGCTTACGAAGCAGATAACAATGCCGCAGAAGCAAAAGCTGCTTTCCAGCGTATTCGCGATGAATATCCACGTAGCATGGTTGCCCGCGATATGGACAAGGAACTGGCTAAGCTGGGTGTACTTGATTAATCTCTAACAACAAACATTTTTTATAGATCCCCGGTACAAAGTATCGGGGATTTTTTTTGTGTAGATACACCGCCAAATAATTACGTTGCTTAAAATAAAGATCAGGAATGCAATCATCTTATAGCACATTCCCACTAATAAAATCAATTTTCTCGGATCGCCAATGATGCTATATAAAAGCAGATCACCATTAGAATTCGTTTTACACCTTGTTATAACCTTATATATGGTCGGAGAGTTCCAATAAAAAATGACTACAATTGCAGATGCGGTATTATGTTCCTGTAGATGCGTAATCATGCCGAAGTTGAATATTCAATCGAGAATTTCCATCCTTATGAACCAAGCATACTTAAATTAAAACGGGCAGGATACGAATTGTATCCTGCCCGTTTTTATGAATAATAGACTGGTGGCTATTCCTTAACCAATCTCTGTGTTACTTTTTGATCGCCCTGAGTTAGCTCTACCATGTAGATACCCGCAGCAAATGTGCTCAGCGGTATGCTGATCGTACCATTCTGCTGTTCGCCCAGATCCTTATTATAGACGCTTACACCGCTGATATCTATGACACGCACACTCACCTGCTCCTTCTTGCCCGATGTAAAGCTGATCTTCACATCATCAGTGGCAGGGTTTGGTGTCATGCTGACTGTAAGTGGCTTTACTACAGCAGGTGTAGAAGTCTTCATTGCCAGTTCAAAACGATCGCCCTGTGTCGCTTTGTCTTTACCTATAGTGAATGCATATTCTGTACCGGCGTTCAATTCTACATACTTACCGAGTAACTTATCATGCAACACCAACTTACCTCCTGCCGGAACAGCAACATAATCAGCACGGATAATGAAGTTTTGCTGATAACCACTTGATACCCCCAATGGTATCACCTTCTCTGCGGCAAACGGACGGCTATCCAGAGCTAGTTTACGATTGTCTGAGGAAGTACTGTAGAAATTAAAATCCGCAACACCAATTGGCTTCACAGCATCATGCGATCTGTCTTCATTGTCTGTGGCCTTATCGTTAAAATCAAGTAACAATTTATCCCATAAATGATATTGTTCATCATACACTGCTAGAGTTGAGTATTGTGATGGAGTCTTATACAAATAAAGAGAAGAATTAACTACTTTATCATTCTCTGTAAAGTCTATATGCGCACCATCGCTTGCTGCACGTACCTGAATACAGGTATTGGCCTGTACATAATACGAGATGGGCGACCCTCCCGATACTGATGAAGCTCCTAGACTAATTATAATAAAGTTACCACCGGCACCTATCGCAGGATCGAACACATAAAATGCACTTCCGGTTACCTGACCGGCCTCTCGTGCTCGCCAAATGACTTTACCCATATCTACCGATGAGGGATAAGGATTGCCCACCATATTGAAACTCTGATGTGCAGTATCAGATCCTTGAGACAAGGAGATAGATACATCGCCCTGGTTAACATTACCCAACATCTTATAGGTCACAGATGAAGGTGTATAACCACCTCCCAGTGCGCCATAACCTAATCCTTCTCCCTTAGCTCCTCTGAAGAACAGACGGATACCCTGACCGGGATGTACCTTATTGGAATCCGCAGCACTGCTATTGATCTTGCTAAATGCCTTCCAACCCGGATCGTAACCTATCGACGAATTACTTGTATATGGATCTAACCTGAACGCCGATGGAGCATTTGAACCGGTTGACGTAAATCCATTAGTAACTCCACCGGAACCGGTAATATCAATATATTTCTGTAACTGACTCAATGACATTGTATCTCTGAATGGATGAGCGAAGAAACGGAAGCGGCGATAGCCTCCCATAACATACTGATCTACCTTTACCTTTCCTGTTATACTTGCCCCCGATGAAGGCAACGTTGCAATACGCGCTGTATTATTCGTATCTGTAGATGCTAATTCAAGACTATCATTTGTCATGAGCGTACCGGCTGTAATTGTCAGCGTATTGCCAATTACCAAACGTGAACCAATTTGAATTGTAGCACCATTCGTATTATCTAACTCCAGATTACTTGTTTTACCGATACCGGTAATATCCTGATTAGTGCTTCCGTTCAACACTACTTTACCGGAACCTGCTACACTATTACTATTATTATAAGTCCCCTTCACACTGACTTGACCACCACCATCTATATTCAAGACACCACCACTAGCGATAGTAAGATTTTTTGTTGTTGCAGTAAATGATGAAGGTATTAGCGGATCAAATAATGATGCACCGATCTGCACATCGTCTGCAACTGTAGGCACAAAACCGCAACTCCAGTTGGTCGATTGGTTCCATTCAGACTCATGAGTTGCAGTCCCACCTATCCATGCCATTGGCGTTGGGTCGATAGTTACAGTTGTGCCTACCGCAGTAGTACATACTGCATTATGAGCATCAATGATGAGGTAATTACGGGCTGAGGTGATGACCCCTGTGTTTAGATTATGAGTAGTCCCATTGAAATTAAAGCTGGTAGCACTTCCGCCATTTACAGAATAAGAAACAGTAGCACTATCTGTACCTGTAAAGTCAATACTTCCTGCATAGCCTACACATGGCACATTAACTGCCGATACTGAAACAGCAGGATTGGCATGAACTATAACATGAATAGGATAAGACGGACTGGTACAAGAACCATTAGACAATGTCATTGTACCATCGAAAGAACCTGCTCCACCCGAAGGATTAAAATTCAACGTAACTGAGGATCCCGATAATGTAGCAGCAGTAATATCACTGAACAAGCCATCAGAATGAGCAACAGTGTTCCAAACAACGCTATAGGCATTCGGAGCACCTGTTATACTGCTCAGCCCTACTGATGCGGAGGTCGTAGGTTGACAAATATTAGGCATAGCAGCACTTATTGCAGCTGAAGGTGTAACATTGACTGTAGCAGTACCAGCCATATTAGCAGTACATCCTGCAGCATCAGAAGCAGTAACACTATAGATACCTGCAGCCGCGATAGAGCCAAATGAAAGTGTTGTTGTTGTTCCTGAAATAGTTGATATTACTGTCCCGCCTCGTTTCAATGTATAATTTACACCTGAGGAGTCAGATCCGCTCAAACCCACATTTACACCTCCGGCACTACAGCCACTTCCTCCGGTAACTGTATATATTGAAGGTGTGGTCCCTATCGTAATTGAAGAACTGGAAACCGGATTACTGGTGCATGAAGCCGAACTGTAAGTAACAGTGAGACTATATATACCGGACGAGGCCGTTGATGTAGGCGTTAATGTAACGAATGGAGAACCTGGTGCCGTTGTAGCAGAAAAACCTGCAGGACCAGACCAATTATAGGACACTAATGAACCAACACCGGAAACCGGAGTAGTTGTCGTCAGTGTAATAGGAGCTCCGCTGCCTATACAATATAATGATGGAGCAGAAACAGGCGATGCTACAGGCAAAGCATTATTCGTAACACTGGTTGATGATGTAGTAGCATTACAACTCGTTCCCGAATAACTAAGTGTAAGACTGTAATTGCTGGCACCTGTCATTGTCGGTGTTAATGCCGGGGATGTTGATGTTGCACCTGCAGTTGTTGCTATTGCAGGTCCGCTCCATGTATAGGTAGCCGTACCCAAACCTCCGGAAGTAGTTGCAACTATCGATACTGACTGACCATAGCATATAGTACTTGCGGACGGAGTAAGACTGGATATTGACGGTTGCGGAGCAACGGTAATTACGGCAGGTGATGAAGTACAGGTGCCTACAGTAGCAGAATAATTTGTACTGGTAGTTGGTGCAGCATATACCGTATTGATCGCAGATGAATATGGTGCTGTGAGTCCTGCATTCGTATAAAGCCTTGTAGTGGGCGTCCATACAGCTGATGTAGGAGTAGTTGTTATAGCAATATCATCAAGATAACAATCATCCCCATATGCACTTATTCCTTCAAAAAGTATATAATTGGTCACACCAACAAAAGTTCCGGGGATAGCTACAGTATATTGATACCAACCCGAAGTAGAAGGATTAGCAGTACCACTTACGCCGGTTGGCGTTCCTGCCGAACATCTTGGCACAAATCCAAGTAATGTAGCTCCGGTAACACTTCCTGTAGTATTAACATAGATCTTAAATCCTTCATTTAAATACGAACCTGTCGTATAAGATCCTCCTACTTCCCTGTATATCCAGCATGAGACCGTTCCATTCATACCCAACATACTGAATGACGGGGAGACCATTGCTCCATATGCTGCCGACAACCCTGAACCCGGATTGATATTATAACTATTGAACTTATTGAAATAAGTTCCGCTATGACCTCCCGATACAACAGGATATGAACCTGCGCTTTGTCTTGAAAAATAAGTTGTTGTCGTAGCTGTTGTATTCCAGCCATCTACCAATGTGCCCGGCGATGTAGGCACACCACTTTCCCATCCCTCCGTAAGCGATACGGGAGTAGCTGCACCGGTAACTACCGCGGTCAAAGAGGTGGCCCCTCCGCTACAAAATGATGCTGTTGATGGAGTAATGGTTACCGCAAGGGCACTTACCGAAACAGTTGTGGTAAATGTTCTGGCACAACCACCTGTTGAAACTGCTAATGAATAAACACCGGAATAGGCTGTAGTTGCAGATGTCCTCGTAGGATTAGCAAGAGAGCTGGTAAAGCCGGGTCCGGACCATGAATACGTAGGCGTAGGTGAAATAGATGAAGTAAGGCTAAGTGTACTTCCCGTACAAAGAGGACTATTACTGCTGATACTTCCTGAATAACCGGTAACGGTTACATCTCTGGTCACAGACCCGCAGGCGCTGTAACTGATCGTAGCCACACCTTGCGATAATCCCGTTACCATTCCCGAAGATGTTACAGTAGCTACCGCCGAAGATCCGGGATCAACCGTCCATGCCCCTCCGGGTGTACCATCAGAAAGTGTAACACTGCTTCCGGTACATACACTTGCGCTACCGGGCGTAATGGCTACCGGAGCTGTATTACTTACACTTAATGGAACAGTGGCATAACAAGATCCATTGGCATAAGTAGAGGTGTAGGTGATAGTTGTAGTTCCAACTGTAGAACCACTGGTAAATACTCCTGTTGAAGAATTTATTGTACCATAGGTGGTCGGAGAATTTGACCATGTATTGGTAATACCTGTTGATGCATCAGTAAATGGAGCAGATACGGTTAAAGTACAAATTGATGCTACTCCCGAAATAGCTGCAGGAACAGGATTTACTGTATAAGTTGTATAGGCGTCTGTTCCACACCCTGTCGAGTAAGATATATTCACAGTTCCCGCTGAAACGCCCGTAACTGCCCCTGTGGCTGCTGCAACAGAAGCTACTTCACTATTACTGCTACTCCATGTGTACCCGGTGGTGGTACTACTCAATGTGGTGGTACTACCTACACAGGTATAATTCGTACCAGTTATCGGATTAGGCGAACCTACGATCGTAAGATTATAAGTAGATACTGCTCCGCAACCCAGTGCATAAGTGATCGTAACCGTACCCGCCGAAACTCCGGTCACTACGCCACCACTGGTCACGCTTGCATTACCATTACTCGCAGACCAGCTACCGCCAGAATAAGTGCCACTCATCGTAACCGACGAACCGATACACAATAATGTAGGACTTCCGGCAGCAGTGATCGCCGGTGTGGAGGACACTACCCCAATAGTAGCCGTTGACGGCAAAGCGCATCCGGAAACAGAATAACTGATGGTAGCAGTTCCGGCACTTACACCATAAACTACTCCTGATGAATTGATGGTTGCTATACTTGAATTACTCGTACTCCAGCTACCACCACCGGTACCAATAGATACATTGGTCGTCATCGTTTTTATCAATGATATATCATCAAGATAACAATCATCACCATAGGCGCTCACTCCGGAAAAAAAGATATAATTTGTTGCCCCTGAATAGGCTCCGGGAATTGTCACTGAATATTGATACCAACCTGAAGAACCGGGATTAGCTGTACCGGTAACACCGGTTGGTGTAGCATCGGCAGCTCTTGGCACCCACCCTAGCTGCGTACCACCTGCAGTAGTTGTTGTATTGATATATATCTTAAATCCTTCAACTCCAAATCCACTAGACGAAGGATATGATCCACCGACCTCTCTATAGACCCAAAAGCTGAGTGATGCATTGCTCACACCCACCATGCTGAAAGATGGCGACCTTAATGCACCATACGCCTCTCCTATAGTACTAAGGTTAAAGCTATTGAATTTACAAAAATAGGTGCCAGAATGGCCTCCTGATACTGATGGATAAGAGGCACTACTTTGTTGAGAATAATACGTGGTAGATGTCGCTGAGGTATTCCATCCATCTACAGGTGTGCCCGATGTTGTTAGTACGCCGCTCTCCCAGCCTTCACTAAAAATACTTATAGGTGCACATACCCATGCCGGATTGTTAGCAGAAGTAATTGCGGGAAGAGGACCTAAACTAACTGTGGTCGTAGCCTGACTACTTCCACAACCATTCGTGGCGGTCAATGTAAATACTCCTGCATGCGAACTGGTCGACGTGAACGCAGGTGGACTAGCTAATGCCGATGTATAGCCGGAACCGGATGGTCCTGACCATGAAAACGAGGTGGCGTTAGTTGCTGATCCTAATAGCGACAACGATGCTCCCGTGCAGATCGGATTAGGGGTTGCAGATGCGGTGACCCCACTTGGCGGTGTGGTCACAACATTTACTGTAGTGGTCAATGATGAGGTACCGCAACTATTCGTTGCGCTGAACGTGAAGATACCCGAATTACTGACTGAAGAGGTAAATCCAGGCGGATTGGATGCAACTGAACCACCATATCCGGGACCTGACCAGGAATAACTGGTAGCTCCGGTAGCGGAACCATTGAGCGATAGATTTTGACCCGCACATACAGGAAATGGTGTATTACTTGCAGATAAAGATGTAGGTACTGTATTTACAGTGACAGATGAGGTAGTTCGTGTAATTGGCGTGCAGCCCGGCGTAGTTATTGTTAAAGTATATATTCCTGTACCGGCTGATGTCACTGAAAATCCTCCGGGACTGAGTAAGCTGGATCCGCCATAGCCGGGACCCGTCCAGGAAAATGTTGGTGTTCCTGCGCCACCACTTTGTGAACCCGATAGATTCAACGTACTTCCTGCACATAATGTAGTCGGACTTGCGGTAGCACTGGCACTGGTCGGATTGGCATTGACTGTCACTGCGGCTACACTCGAAGTAAACAGGTTTGCTGAATTACATGATGATGCAGACCAGGTGATTCTTACAAAATAATATCTTGTTCCTGTGGTCGATAAAGATGGTGTATAACTCAGACTTCCTGTAGCTGTACCACCGAATATTCCGGTACTTGGGCTGGTAAAACTACCGTTACTTACCGAGATACTGCTACCAGATAATACATTTGTAGCGGTAGGATTATAATACCAGGTATAATTACATGCCACTCCTCCGGGAGATAATGTGGCGCTGCTATTACAAGTGGTATAATTCAATACTAGTGGTGTTGCGGTTCCTCCCTGACAATAGGAACCAGCACCTGTGAACGAATTTTCAGTTTGTGGAGCCTGTTTAGCAGCAAAAGACAGCACACTGATAATAAGCGAAAGTAATAATAGAGATACCTTTTTCATGATAAAATATTAAATATGGGTATTGTATTAGTTTATTGATTCTGCGAAAAAGTTTAATTCTTGGTACAATGATTACTGCCCATTGTCGAATTAGTTCGTATAAATTTAAAACCAATTTGCAATATTTCATACTCTACAAATTGCTCCAAATCATACGAAATGGTTACCAATACTATCAGATTGAATTAATTTTGTTTTATATTATTTATTATATGTTAAATAGTAAATACTTATCTTTAATAATGCAACTTTAGGTTAATAAAATTCATTTCCAGTTGATTTGAAAAATTATAATATTACAATAAATAATATTTTTATTTAGACAAATATTTATTTTTAAACTGAATAAAATATACTCATAACGTCAATTGAACTGACTTATAGTTCATATCTTCTTAACACATACCATTTACCACTAAAAAACTACCTTTGCAATCTCAAATTGAGTTGCAACAATTTTAATCACAAACAATAACCAGTCTTAGTCCATATGAACAACGCGTATTTCGATTTTGCGGAACCAAAGAACGAACCGGTATTGAATTATGGCCCCGGTAGCCACGAAAGAAAAGAATTACAAAAGGCACTGGCCGAATTGAAAGCCCAAAAGCGCGATATACCTATGTATATCGATGGTGAAGAGATACGTAATGGCGAAAAGAAGGATATATATCCACCTCACGAAAAAGCTCATCTGCTGGGCCATTACTACCAGAGTAACGAAGAACATATACACCAGGCTATAGACTCAGCTCTGGCCGCTCGCGAAAGTTGGGCAGCTACAAGCTGGGAACATCGTGCCACCATTTTTCTGAAAGCTGCTGACCTGTTGGCAACTAAATATCGTTTCCGCATGAATGCGGCTACTATGCTCGGACAGAGCAAAAATGCTTATCAGGCAGAGATCGACAGCGCATGTGAACTGATCGACTTCCTGCGTTTCAATGTGCATTTCCTCAGCCAGATATATAAACAACAGCCGGTATCTTCTCCGGGTGTCAACAACCGTATGGAGTATCGCCCGCTCGAAGGTTTCATCCTTGCGGTAACACCTTTCAACTTCACGGCCATTGGTGGTAACTTGCCTACTGCGCCCGCTATGTGCGGCAACGTAGTAGTGTGGAAACCTGCAAATACGCAGATCTATTCTGCAAGTGTTTTCATGGAGATACTTATTGAAGCCGGAATACCAGATGGCGTTATCAACCTTATCTATCCTCCGGGTGCTATGGTCGGTGAGGTTTGCTATGCACACCCCGACTTCGCAGGCATTCACTTCACAGGCTCTACCGGCGTATTCCAGAGCATGTGGAAGAGCATTGGTGAAAATATTTCCCGCTACAAGTCTTACCCGCGTATTGTTGGTGAAACAGGTGGTAAAGACTTCGTTTTCGCTCACCCGTCTGCCAATGCTGCGGCTGTAGCTACTGGACTTGCTCGTGGCGCTTTCGAATTCCAAGGACAGAAATGCTCTGCAGCTTCACGCGCTTATCTGCCTTCTAATATTGCCGATGAGATCAAAGAAAAGCTGATCGCACAGGTAAAGACAATGAAGATGGGTCCGGTCGATGATTTCACTAACTTCATCAATGCCGTTATTGATGAAAAGGCATTCAACAGCATTACTAAGTATATAGACAACGTAAAGAACAGCAACGGTGCTGCTAAGATCATTTGCGGTGGTAAATATGATAGCTCAAAGGGGTATTTCATTGAGCCTACTATCATCGAAACTACCGATGCTTCTTACAGCACGATGTGCGAAGAGATCTTCGGACCGGTACTGACAATCTATACATACGAAGCAGACCAATGGATACAGATGCTCGATGTATTGGACAATACATCTCCTTATGCACTCACAGGTTCTATATTCTCCCAGGATCGTTATGCTATAGAGTTCATGACCAAGCGTTTGGTCAATAGCGCAGGCAACTTCTATATCAACGATAAGCCTACAGGTGCTGTAGTTGGCCAGCAGCCTTTTGGCGGAGCTCGCGCATCCGGCACCAACGACAAGGCAGGTTCTATCCTCAATCTGTATCGCTGGTTAAGCCCGCGTACTATTAAGGAAACTTTCGTACCGCCTACAGATTACAAATATCCATTCCATCAGGAATAGTAAATGACATATGGCAACGCCCTTTCTTCCGAAAGGGCGTTGTACTTTCAATGATAATTGCTCAAAAAGAAGTGATATAAAATTGAAATAGCTCATTTAAAAAGCTCTATCACTAACCTGTGAATAATGAAAATATAAGACAACAAATGAAAATAGACATCCATACACATATAATGCCGGAGCACATCCCCAACTGGTTTCAGAAGTTTGGCTACGGCGAATTTATCAGACTGGAACATCACAAACCTTGTTGTGCACAAATGATCAAGGGAGATAAGGTCTTCCGTGAAATTGAACATAACTGCTGGGATGCCAATGTCAGGGTAAAGGAAATGGATATGACCACTGTAGGTATACAGGTGCTGTCAACCATTCCGGTGTTATTCAACTACTTCGCCAAGCCTGAGCACGCGCTCGAAACATCACGTTTCTTCAACGACCATATTGCACAATGCATTGACCACCACCCCACCCGCTTTATGGGGCTGGGCACCGTTCCCATGCAGGATGTGGATGTGGCTATAAGAGAAATGGAACGCTGTGTAAAAGAACTGAAAATGCCGGGTATAGAAATTGGTTCAAATATCAATACCATGAACCTCGGCGACCCATACTTTACTCCCTTCTGGCAGGCAGCAGAAGAACTGGGCTGCAGCATATTCGTTCACCCCTGGGAGATGATGGGCGAGAAGGAAATGACCAAATACTGGCTCCCCTGGCTGGTAGGCATGCCTGCCGAAACAAGCCGCGCTATCTGCTCCATGATCTTCAGCGGTGTATTGGAACGCCACCCTAAACTGCGTGTCGCTTTCGCTCATGGAGGTGGTAGCTTCCCGCTCACCATTGGCCGTATAGAACATGGCTACAATGTGCGCCCCGATCTTTGCGCCATAGACAACCCGATAAACCCGCGCGACTACATCGGCAAATTCTGGATAGACGCATTGGTACACGACCCAAAAGCATTGGACTTTATCATAGACATTATGGGCGGCGACAAAATATGCATGGGAAGCGATTACCCATTCCCATTAGGAGAACATCACCCCGGACTGCTCATCGAAAGTATGAACTACACCAAAGAACTGAAAGAACAATTACTCTTTAAGAATGCCATGCAATGGCTGGGCAAAGCATAATTCATCATTATTAAAGGCGCCAAGTGGCGCCTTTAATAATGATTATAGATCAAGAATGTAAATTACACTATACCGCGCGCAGCTTACTTTCTTCGCTCTCTGAAAAGGCATTTTACTAGGGTAATATTGCTGCAACCACATGACATGTCATGACCCCGTTAGTTGGACACAGGTTTGTAGCTATCATACAGCCTCAATACCGGCGAGCCTGGTTTCGCCCCCACCGTTACACCGCTCCCTATCCTCGCACTCACCTTACATGCCCGACAACTTCTTCATCAAGTTCACACCACCCTTCTTCTGGCTGTTGATCTGCGCCTTACCGCCCTTCGCACCATTCTTCTTGGTAGCCTGCCCGGAAAACGATATTGACTTTGATGGCAACTTCGCCGCTTTCTTCGGTGCCACCTTGGGTTGTGGTGCTTCTTTCTTTTCCGGAGTATCCATGTGTTATGTTATTTGAATTTGAACCTGTAAGCTAACCAAAATGTAGCAACAACTCCTGAAAATCACCAAGGATGTATAATAATTGAGCAATTTATTTTTGATTATTCCGATTATTATTTACTTTGTTCGTTCATAGTTGAAAAGATAAAAACAAAAAAACGTATGTCAGACCAACAAGCAGCAAAATTTCCATCAGACATTGAAATATCAAGGGCAGCAAAACTAAAGCCCATAGCTAAAATAGCGGAAAACATAGGTATCGATCCGGAAGACATCATCCCTTATGGCAAGTATAAAGCAAAGATCCCGCTGTCATATATCAACGACGAAAAGATAAAACAAAGCAACCTCATATTGGTTACCGCGGTCACCCCTAATAAGGCAGGTGTGGGCAAGACGGTTACCAGCGTTGCTTCTTCATTGGGTCTTAACTACATAGGCAAGAAAACAGCAGTAGCACTGCGCGAACCAAGCCTCGGACCATGTTTCGGCATGAAGGGAGGAGCAGCAGGTGGTGGCTATTCACAGGTATTGCCTATGGACGAGATCAACCTCCACTTCACCGGAGACTTCCATGCCATCACTTGTGCCAACAACATGATCGCAGCATTGCTAGACAATTACCAGTATCAGAACCGCAAGAACGATAAAGGTCTGGAGCGTATAGTATGGCGCCGTGTACTGGATGTCAACGACCGTTCACTACGCCAGATAGTTACAGGACTTGGCGGCACCGGGAATGGTATTCCTACAGAAGCCGGCTTCGATATTACTACAGCATCAGAGATCATGGCACTCCTTTGCCTGGCTACAGACCTCGATGATCTGCAGGCACGCATTGAGCGCATCGTATTGGGTTACAGATACGACAAGAGTCCGTTCACTGTAAAAGACCTGGGCGTGGCGGAAGCGATCACTGTTTTGCTTAAAGATGCGATCATGCCTAACCTTGTGCAGACAACGGAGAACACTACTGCATTCGTACACGGTGGTCCGTTTGCCAACATAGCACATGGTTGCAACTCAGTAATAGCTACCAAGATGGCTATGAGCAGCAACGAATATGTAGTTACAGAATCTGGATTCGGTAGCGACCTCGGCGCAGAAAAATTCCTCGATATCAAGTGCCGTCTTACAGGCCTCAGGCCAAAGGCTACCATCATAGTAGTGACCACAGGTGCACTGAAACTGCATGGTGGTGTGGCCGATGGTGAAATATCTAAGCCAAACAAGGAGGCTATGATCACAGGTATGGCCAACCTGCGCAGACACATCAACAACATGAAGGAATTCGGCCAGAGCGTGATCGTATCATTCAACCGCCACAAACATGATATTGATGATGAAGTGAACTACCTGCAAAGCTGGTGCGAGAGCGAAGGCGTGGCATTTGCTATCAACGAAGGATTTTTGCGTGGTGGCGAAGGTGCAGCGGCACTGGGTCGCAAGATAGTAGAAGTGGTAGAGAACAACCCGAGCAAAGACATCAACTTCTCTTACGAACTTACTGACCCTATCGGCACTAAGATAGAGAAGATAGCAAAGCGCGTGTACAAAGCTGGTGATGTTACCTTCAGTCAGACTGTTGAGAACAAGATAAGATCATATACTAAGAATGGCTGGGCCAACCTGCCTATCTGTATTGCCAAAACACAATACTCTTTCAGCGACGACCCTAAACGCGTCAACGCACCCGAAGGCTTCAGCCTCCACATCCGCGACATCGTTATACAAGCAGGTGCAGGCTTCATCGTAGCCATCGCCGGCGAAATAATGCGTATGCCGGGCCTACCTGAAGATCCGCAAGCCTACCGCATCAAGCTGGTAGATGGCGAGATCGAAGGATTAAGTTAATTTCATCAAACAAAATATAACTTCAAATGCCCCGATATTTCGGGGCATTTGAAGTTATATAAACATAAAATTAAATTAAATACAATACTATCGAAGTCTACCGACTTCGCTCGACCGTTAGAAAATCTCCCGATTCCCAAAAAATACCAACAAAACCAGAAGCGCAGGCTGAGCTTGCGAAGAGCGGTCGAGCCAACCACAATAGCACGCAGCCCGGCTCCTTTTTCGCGCGGAGCGTTGCGAAAAAGTGCCGCTTTCTTTTGTTACTTTTCTTTGCGGGACGGCAGCTGGAACATCCCGATGCATCGGGGACAAAGAAAAGTAAACAAGAGGCAGGGCACAAAGCACACATTAAAACACAATTGCATTACCTATACTTAGCAAACTTCACCACCCAACAATAAACCCCACTCACCTACGTTATCCAAACTAAAAAACACTGTCCATGAAACAGTTAACACTACTGACCATTACGCTGCTACTGCTCACCAACCACACACAGGCCCAAAGCTCAAAAAAAGCTGCAATAGACCAACACGAGCAGATCAGCCAATTGAAGCATGCCGATATTGCCAACGGCAAATACCTCAACCTTGCCCATCCATTCACACGCAAGCAATTTGTGGAATACTATATTGCCAATACCAATGAAATAGACAACAAGAAATACAGCAAACTGGTGATCAGCGAAGTATATAAAGACTCAGGTTTCACCTACTTCGTCAGAGAAGTAAAGAACCGGAACGACGTTACCGACTTCTTTAAAGTGGCCGCCAAAGACCTGCAAGGCATAAGATACGAACAGATGAACGGCAATGCCATCAGAGACTCATTTTTCAAGACCATTGTCCCCGCGGCCGACAAGGCCATGGCAGAACGCAAGTCAAAGAACTGCACAACTACTTATTTCAATTCAGATTATACCTACCTATACATTCCCGAGACCGACCAGGTAGAGATCTCCTTCAAATGGAAGATAAGCTGCGATTTCATTTCCAGGATCATCAGGAAGACATACACCGCCAGATACGACCTCGCAACACTCCGACTGATCAAATAATATTTGACCTCCGCTTAAAAAAAATTAGGTACGGTTTTTGTATTTGTTCAGTAATACGAACTCTATTAAACATTACCTTTATTCAGTAGTCAATACAACTGTTATGCGGAATCTGAAATTTTTACTGGCATCGGTAGGCGTAGCTGCCTCGTTGCACTCATCTGCACAAGACCTCAACGAAGCCTACAACCTTTCTAATACCACCCCACAGGGCACCGCTCGCTCTATTGGGTTCGGTGGTGCACTGGGGTCTATTGGTGGCGATTTTAGCTCCATCAGCGTTAACCCGGCCGGACTGGGCGTTTACCGTACCTCAGAATTATCTTTCACCCCATCCCTCAAGATCAATTTCGCCTCATCCACCTTTCAAGGCGGCACACGCGATGATAATAATGTGCGGGCTACCATCAACAACTTCGGCGTAGTATTTACAGAAGCACCCAAGGGCATTCGCTACGACCGCAGAGCATGGAAAGCCGTATCCTTTGCCATTGGCATGAACCGCGTGGCCGATTTCAATCACGATTACAGCTACGACGGCACTAACTACAGCAGCTCAGCATCACTCGCTTTCGAGGCCGATGCCAATGCATACCCCGGCGCAATTACCCCGGGCACTCTGGCCTATACAGGCGTTCATAGTGGTATCATCTCCATTTCCGGTCTTAACTATTATACTGCGGTTCCTTTTGCGGGCGGTATAGAGCAACGAAATGTCATTCGCGAGCGTGGTGGTATCAATGAATATGTATTTTCCCTTGGCGGCAATTACAAAGAAAGGCTGTTGCTGGGGGTTACATTAGGGGTTCCCTCTATCAAATACTACCGCAACTCAGACTACACCGAGACCATTCTCGCTTCCAACAATTACAACCCCGGTCATTTCCAGACGTTCACCTACAACAACCAGTTGAACATCACCGGTACCGGTGCCAACCTGAAGATCGGTGCTATCTACAAAGTGGCCGACTTCTTCAGGATAGGCGCGGCATTCCATACCCCCACCCTTTACAATCTCAGCGAGGTAACTGATTATGGCATCAATTCGGTGGTCAACAATGTGCATTATGCCGTTTCTACTGCTAACTACCTCCCTCAGAACCGATTCGACTACAGTTTTGTCTCTCCTTTCAAAAGTGTGGTGAGCGCTTCTCTTATCCTCAAAAAACTAGGCTTCATTACCGCCGATCTGGAATATGTTGACTACAGCACCATGCGTTTCTATTACCCCGACGGCTTCAATGAGAATACAGGCATCTCTTACAAGACCGAGGCCGACCAGATGAACCAATCCGTAAGTGCTACGTATCAATCTGCTGCCAACCTCAGGGTGGGTGCAGAGATAAAGCTCACCAAATACCTGATGATAAGAGGAGGCGCCGGCTATTACGGCAACCCTTACAAAACGGGCACACCTATGGAACGCATAGATGTTTCTGCAGGTCTGGGTTTCAGATCTAAGAACTTCTTTGCCGATTTCGGCATGGTCAACAGCATGTATAAATTTGGCGAGCAGGCATATAGCGAGGTCAACTACAACTACGTTGCCACTGCAAATACAAATGCCCTGCCACCGGTAGCTACTGTAGGCAATTCGATAAACAATATCGCCATGACTATCGGGGTAAAATTCTGATAGCATTGCCCGATACTTATATCCCATTCCAAAAAATCACCGATTTCTTTTGACATCATTACTAAAACATTAATTTTACCGGAAACCATACTATTGAATGCTCCGGAACATTTCTTTATCAGTACGTAAGATTCAGGGACGAAAGGAAATAAAGAAGGTTCTGGCCACATTCCTGCAATGGAAAGAAGAGATCGCCACCCTTGCGCCCCCACCTCCTGTAGCTAAAAAACTCCTTATCATCCGTCTCGATGATATAGGCGATTATCTGCTGTTCCGCAACACACTCAAAGCCTACCGCAATGCCCCGCAATGGCAGGGATATGAGATCACATTACTGGCCAATAAGGTATGGAAAGGCCTCTACGAATATGCCGATAACGATGCGGCAGACAAGGTGATATGGGTGAGCAAGAACGACTATTTCGACAAGCCGGCATCGCGCAAAGCACTTTGGCAGTCACTCAGAAATGAAGGATTTGACACCGTCATCTGCCCTGCACGCGCAAGACCATTACTGCTCGATGATGCCTGTATGCTGGCCGCAGGCGCACCCCACAACATTGGTAGCAACAACGACATGAAGTACCCGGAGTGGAACGCCCTGTCAGATACACTCTATACCACCCTATACCCGCAGCGCAATATGATGGTGCACGAATTCCTGTTCAACGTGCGCTTTGCAGAACAATGCACCGGTCTCCGCCTGTATCTGGACCGCCCGGCAATTCCTGCGCCACAGGTCAACACCGGCATTACCACACCCTACATCGTATGCTTCATTGGCGGCTCTAAGAAAAGCCACCGCTGGCCAGCCGAAAGATGGATAGAACTGATACAGATGGCGACCAACGACAACCGATATACTTTTGTATTGGCTGGCGGCAAGAGCGACAAAGACATTGCCGATAAAGTAATGGCAGCAACACAGGCCCGCAGCATAGTAGGAGAGGTAACGCTTCCCGAGGTGGCCGGATGGATGAAAGGATCGGCGGCTATTATTTCTAATGACACCATGTCATCACACCTGGCTGTGTCTTGCGACAGACCTACCCTTATTGTGGCCAATGGAGATAACTTCTACAAATTCTGCGACTACAAGAACGCCGGTATCGAACGCGTGGACAACGCCTACCCCGACCTCTTCCTCAACTACTGGAAGAAGAAACACTATAAGCCGTTCAAGAATTATGTGGCCGTTACTAAAGACATTGCCACCATACCGGCCAACAGGGTCTATAATGCTCTGCAGCAATTATTGACTGACTGATCATATAATTTTTAGTTATTTTTTTACATATTTGCACCCAACTAATAAGTAGGAATAACTGTCTATATAAATTAGATGTTTTCTGTACAATAAATTACATATGAAGAAAATTTACGCTAAATTACTATTTGCCTTTCTGGTCCTTTTCTCTGCAAATGCGGTATTTGCGCAAACTACCACCTACACCAGAGGAGATATTGTAGCGGTCATAGCGCCGTCTATGAACCACGACTCTACTGCTTGCCAGTCAACCTGCACTGTCAATGCCATGATCACCATCAACAGTTCTTTTGTGGGAGACTCTGTTATGGTTGTTGACACCATCACACACTCGCTCATCTATGCCGCTGCCAATACCACAGGTACCTCTCCGTGGAATGTGTTCGTACCTATACCTATGTATATGTCAACTGTTCCCGATTACAACCTGGGTGGAGGTGCCGCTTTCTTTAACGGGCCGGTCATCAAGATCATTTCAGGTACTGACAGGATCGACTCTATCCCCAATTTCTACATACTCCCTGTGTCCAACCCTTGCACCTATGGCAATGTTACAGGTAAAGTATATGTAGATAACAACAGCGATTGCACCTTCAATACAGGCGACGTACCACTTAACGGCATCACCGTTTATGGCACCGCCAATCTTTCCAGCCCTGCAGTACCCAACTATACCACTACAGGCTACACAGGCACCACGGGCGACTACACCATGACCATGCAACAGTCTTGGATGAACAACTACTCTGTTTATCTGCCATCGGCATATTATTTCATATTCCCGGTTACGCCTTGCTTTGCCACTCCTTATACGCTCACTACTTTACCGGGCACCAATCTCGACTTCCCGCTGCAGTGTACCAACAATGTAGATGTACAGTGCTGGGCAGGATCACCGGCTAATGCAAGGCCATCAGGCTCGTTCTTCATGCAGCCTTATGTCAGCAACATCGGTTGCGACTCTGCTTCAGGCACCCTTACCTTCATTAAAGACAGCCGTGTCATTTACAATCCGTCTTTAAGCACCAACCCTGCTATGACCGTATCAGGAGATACACTCACTTGGACCTACACCAACCTGACCAACCTCAGCGCAGGTGCTTACTGGAACAGCTTCATGTCCGACATACACCTTACACCCAATGCTACTGTCAATATTGGTGATACACTTTGCTTCAGGGTATATACCAACATCCTGTCTAACGATATAGATGTTACCAATAACGACTACAATATCTGCATTCCGGTTGTGGCATCTTACGACCCTAATATCAAGGAAGTAAGTCCGCGCGGAGTAACAGCGGCAGGCAATATACCGGCAAGCACACCTAAACTGGAGTACACCATACACTTCCAGAACACGGGTACTTCTTATGCATATAACGTAAGTGTGGTAGATACTTTAGACGGAGACGTAGATCAGGCCAGCCTGAAGATATTGGGCACCAGTCACCTTATGAACCCTGAATGGTTGGCACCGGGTGTGGTAAGATTCAACTTCAACAGCATCTATCTGCCCGATAGCAACACCAACGAACCCGCTAGTCATGGTTATGTTCGCTTTAAGGTAAATCTGCACAGCGCATTGCCTGTAGGCACTCAGATCAGGAACAAGGGGTATATCTACTTCGACGCTAACCCTGCTGTCATTACCAACGAAGCGCTCAACACCATAGCAGGTTCTGCGGCAGTAACTAATGTAGCGCCTACTACCGATAAGGTACGCATCTATCCTAATCCGGCTACAAGCGAGGTAACTATCGAAAATCTGCAGAACGGAACCGCAACTATCATGAGCATCAACGGAACTGTAGTATTCGAAAAAGACATCAATGCCAATAAGACAACTATCGATATCAGCCGCCTGCCTGCAGGTATCTATATCCTGAAAACTACCAATAACAACAGCACTGTAACGACTAAGTTTGTGAAACAATAACCATTGCTGTAATATTTTATACAAAGGCAGGTCGAAATGACCTGCCTTTGTTATTGCTACTATCTGCTATCTACTTTTTACCCTTCTTATTTACTCCGAACAGATACCCGAACGATATACCTGAATTGGTACTGAAGGTAGAATTATTGCTGTCTCCGCCCGGCTCCAGATTGGTGATACCCTGCTGAAAATGACCACGAATGAACAAACCATAACTCAGTTGATACGCAACATTGATACCTAAGCCCACATCCGTTCTTTTAAGATTATCCGTATTGGCATCATTACCGATCTTTATGCTCATGGACTCTGAGGTACCATAAGAAGTTTGCTTCAGCGTACCACCCATATTGAACGCCAGATATGGCCCCACCCCAATGGAGAAGCGATCGCCGCCGGGCTTACCGAACTTACATCCTATATTTAGCGGCAGCTCCAATGTATGCACCTTGCACGATCCGCTCGATACCACATAGTCCACCTTAAAGCCATTCAATACATAGAGCAGACCGGGCTGGAAAAAGAAACGCTCGCTCAAACCAATATCAGCTACCCCGCCAACCCTGAAACTCACCATTGCCTTAGTAGGCTCTGTTGCGCCATTGGTCTTACCCGTATAATTAGTAAAAATAACGCCCGCCTCAGGGCCAAAACTCACCTGAGCACGACCACTTGCCGCCGCCATCAGGCACATCATAGAGAAGATCACTTTTTTCATCTGAATGGTTTTGGTTAAAAAACTAGTTTCCGGTAAGAATACTTCTTATTAATTCTTTTACTTTTGGGAAAAAGCTCTTATTCATTGGTACTCCTAGCATAATAATTTTCACACCTAAATTATTAACAGGGCTAATAAAATTATTTACTGTGATTTGAACGCTAGTAGATGGATAGCATAAAAAAGAAAGTTTGTTTTTTGCCTGATTAAATGATGAATAAGCTAAAATTTGATGTAAGTCCCTCCTGAATTCATCTTTAAGAAAATCGCTATTTGAATATCTATTCAATAAATGTGCTTTATATTTCGCATCAATGAAATAAATTTCATTATTTCTATTAAAAACAATGTCTGGTTCTAAATATTTAAGCTCCCATAAATTTGAGCTAGCATTGGTTTTGTAAATTCTATAATTGTCAAATACGCTTCCCCCAATTTCTTTACTAACCTCCTTAAATATATATTGTATTACTTTTTCAAAGACCTTTGAATAATCAATTCGCCATGCCTTTTGTAAAACAAATTTACTTCCGAGAATTACGTTTGCTTGTTTTTTAAGAAGTTGAACAGCTGAAAAATCTGTTTTAATAATGTCTATGTGACTTGCTTTTAATGCATCAATAAATTTAAGCTTTTGATCTAAAAAAGAAACCTTGTCAAGTACTTTATTCCTTATTTCAATAGGTGTTCTATCTGAAAAAAGATCACTTCTTACAATGTTGAAAACATATTTTATCCTGGCATAGTCATTGTGATTCTGAGTCAAAATATTTAGCCTTGTCGGTATATTGAATTTTGCTTCAGGATTAAAATCATTATTAGCAAGAGACTCCCAATCAATATTTCCTTTATATGACTGTGTTCTAATAGGCTCATTTTTAAATTTTTTCCATGGCAATTTTGCTACTTCGAAAAGAATATCTATAAATTTTATAGCCTCAAAATATAATGGCGGTTTAAAATTAATATTAGTTACTAGATCTAACTCGTTATTAAACTCTGGAGCTAATGAATTTCCAATGATGGATATTAAATCAGTATACTCCAAAAACTTATCCTTGCCACTAACAAACCTAGGGTAAACTAAAAAATCACCAATTAATTTACCGGTTTCTGGTGACTTAATTGGTATTGCGCCGATATAATTTTCACTACGAAAATAGACCTTTAATTCATTGTCATATCCCTCGACATGCGGAGTTACATTCAAATACTTAAAACTGGTTGAATTGTAAGAAAGTAGTTTTTGTATTATTTGAGAAGGGTATCTTTTATCCATATTTTTAAGCCACTTTTTGTGCACATCAATTGCATAAAGTGGCTTAGAAATCTCAGTTAAACAATCAAGGGAAAAGAAAATACCACTACTCATTCAAAAAGAGATTTACCAATTCTACTTACAAAATAACTATTGAATTCCTCCTTCGCCTTTGTCATAATTCCTTCTGCCAAATACTCTTTGATTAACGGGAATAGCTCATACTGGATGCGATTTTTCATTTCATATTCATCTTCTGCAATGAAATAGGCTTGACCAGGTTGGAAATTTAATTCGTTACTATCTGCATACCATTCAAATATAGAACTGAACTTTTCGAAATCATTTAAATGAAATTTCTCTGAATCAATTGCATGAGGCTTCAACTGATACCAAGCGAATCTTCTCCTCATTGCAAAATCAACTACGGCCAAACTTCTATCAGCAGTATTCATAGTCCCAATGATGAGTAAATTTCCAGGAAGAATATCAAATTTATTTCCACTAGGCAGCATAAACTGAAAATCATCATTTAATCGATTGTATTCTAATAAATAAAATAATGGGCCTAATACATTTGATAAGTTAGCTCTATTTATTTCATCGATGATTAAGACAACCTTTTTATCTGGATTTTCTTTTGCATCTATTATTGCTTGCATCAAAATGCCTTTATTCTGCCGATACAATAAAACATCTGAATCAATATCCGGTCGAATACCTATTACAAAATCTGAGTAAGAAACTTCTGGATGAAACTGTGTAAGAAAATAATTTGTTGTTATTTGTTTTGTAATCTTTTTAGCAAGTCTAGTTTTACCAGTACCAGGAGCACCCTCTAAAACGATGTATTTCCTTTTTAAAAGTAGATTCAAAACATCATCCTCTTCATTTATTTTTTTTGAAGATTTGTAATAGTTGATTGCCTCATCTATTGATTTTCTTTGTGAATTATTAGAAGCCCAGCCACGTAGTTTTGCATAAGCAGCGACAAATGCTGATATGCGCTTCAAATTATCGCTAGATTCTGGATTATCTAGTACTTCACAAATTGGCAATACCTTATCATACTTCTTTAAAGTATTTTTTAAATGCGGTACTCTTTTCAAAAATTCCTTTGAAATTGGTGTTTCTATATCAATAAAATTAGTTTTACAAAACCCATCACTAGTAATGATTTCAGAAAACAATCGCCTTACTCCAGGAGTACTAGCTAAGTCATAATCATTTTTAAAACCTAAGCTTCCAACTCCTAGACTAATAACCCAAGATTTGTCATCATCTGTAGGAAAAATCACTAACGAAAAATCATGGTAAGGTCCTGAATTTTCCTCTTCTGGATTAATAAATCCAAAATATGCGCCCTCACTTTTAAGCACCTCATCTTTAGTATTATTCCTCTCGATATAAGACTTTAAAACAGGGTCATCATTTTTAGCTCCAAACTTTCCTGCTTCCTGCTTAATATAATCTCTAATTTTATTTATCATTTGAATTCAATTGAATTAAAAAAATCAGAATAATTAATATCTAAAGCATTAATTATTCTCTCCAATACTTCAACAGAAATATTTCTGCGACCATTCTCTACATCAGTCATGTAAGTCCTATCAACTTCTGCTTTATTCGCTAAAGCTTCTTGAGATAATCCAAGCTGAAGTCGCAATTCCTTTATCCTATGACCAACTTTTTGTTTGATATCCATTGATGAACAAGGTAGACCTATGTGGCATTTAAGTCAACGGACTATAAGTGTCATTTGTCTTGCAAAATGTTAACATTCAAATAAGGGCAAACGTGACTTATAAGCAAATGTGTATCATACTGCATATGATACATTTGCAGAAACAGTGTAAAATGCAAATAGCATTAAAATTTCTATTCTCTGAATTATGAAAAATAAAACTGAACACTTACTCTTTGACGATAATGGGGTTCACAAAATAACACCACCAGTAAAATCACTAAACAAAATTTGCTTAAAGAATGGAATAGTATTGCCGCCAATAGATTTCTACTTTAAACTATGTGACTCTGACCCTAAGCAACTTTCATTTCACAAGATCCAGCCACTAGTATGCCAACAAAATTTTGAGTTGATCGATAGTCAGCTACCACAGATTTTAGCTGCAATTTTACTTATCACCCATAATGCGAACAAAGACCTATCGATCAATGAACTGTTCAAAATATTAAAAGCTACAAACCCTTTGAATTACGACCTATCATTTGGACACCCCATGTATGAGAACAAGATCATACATTTCTTGGAAAGTATGATTTATGGCTGCACTACTACTCAGCCATGGAACGGCCAATATTTACAAACAATTACTGTAGTTATTAAAGAGAACAAAGACAACGAGATCAATTGCCACGTTTATAACAGATACGGGTTTATAAAATTCTTATTAGACAATCTTATGGTCTGTTTACCTGTTAGCAATAGAAACGATACGGCGGACACAAAAGAGAGATTGATCACCATACAGCTATCTATTAAATACCAAACACAAAAAGCTTAATTCATACCCTTTCAAGCATTTTTTCAAAACTCGCAAAACACTATACATACCCCTCAAACTACTAACCACATAACCACACTTATCCACACAACTATTTTTTATGGTGGTACACTAAACGTACCATCATGGTACACTTTCCGTACCACCATAGATTTCTAATTTGTCGGTGCAGTAGCTCATCCTCACCTTTGTAGGATTTATTCACCTTTTCCTCTAAAATAATCCCTTTGGTATCGAGCAAAAAAGTAACAATTTAAAAACCGTGAGATCTGAAAACCGTGAGATCTGAGCAATCCAGATGATCTTGTCATCCTGAGGCTCTCGAAGGACAATGATACCAATCGGGCATAATCGGGCATGACCAAAAAATACAACTACATGAAAAACAACCAATTACAACTACCCCATGCCCGATTACTTTTTCATTTTCCATCGGGCATTACCTCAAAGACAAGAAATTCTGACCATTCTAAAATTCTGGACATCCTGATTCAGACAATTACACCCAACAAGCAAAAAATCGGGCACTATCGGGCATGACCAAAAAACACAAACACATGAAAAACAACCAATTACAACTACCCCATGCCCGATTACTTTTTCATTTTCAATCGGGCA
>CANFKE010000017.1 GCA_947447465.1 Chitinophagaceae bacterium
CCTGAAATATTTGAAATGGTTTTAAAGAAAAAATTCCCTAATTTTGCTTTCCTTTTATCAAACGTATTAACTAATCCCGTAAAATATTTTCGCTGATATGGCTAATGTAAAAGATTTTTCAGTTGAGGAAAAGCTGGTTGCGGTTCTCTCATTACAGAAGATCGATTCTAAAATAGATGAGATCCAGACCTTGAAGGGCGAATTGCCAATGGAGGTCAAGGATCTTGAAGATGAGATCGCCGGCCTGCAGACTCGTATCAATAATATTGACACAGAAATAAACACTATCAATACTTTCATAGAGACCAAGACCGAGGCTAAGAAAGAAGCTGAGGCCCTGATCAAGAAATATGAGAAGCAGCAAGATAATGTAAAGAACAACCGTGAGTTCGAAGCCATCAACAAAGAAATGGAGATGCAGGAACTTGAGGTAAGACTTAACGAAAAGCATGTAAAGGATGCAACTTTTGATCTGAGAGACAGGACCAATGCGCGCCTGAAGACAGAAGAAAAGATAAAGAATGTAGAAGATTCATTGGCTATCAAGCGTGCTGAGCTTGAAAAGATCACCATCGATACTGATAAGGAAGAAAAAGTGCTTGCTGAGAAGTCGGCAGAAGCAAAGGAAAAAGTTGACCCACGTTTGCTTACCGCATACGAGCGTATCCGCGGTAGCTATCGCAATGGTCTGGCAGTAGTGCCGATCATGCGTGATTCATGCGGTGGTTGCTTTAACGTTATTCCTCCACAGCGTCAGTCTGAGATCCGTCAGCACAAGAAGATCATTGTTTGCGAACATTGCGGTCGTATCCTTGTAGATACAGACCTGAATGATAAAGTTGGCATCAAGGGATAATTTCTGATCAATTGAATTGCAAAATATTTTCAGAAAGGAGCCCTTCGGCTCCTTTCTTGTTTAAGACACCCTGAAGACCTTTAACAACCTATTAGGCATTATTTAAGAATAATTCCCTATATTTGCAGCTGATAACGAAAGGAGAACTGCCCTCAATGGCTTTGAGTTTTTGCTTTTAACTGTTAACTAAACTATACGTGCTTATGACAATAATGAAATGGATCCTGAAGCGGAAGATACTGGTATTGGCCATGTTGGGTGTTATGTTCACTGCGACAGCGCAGAATGGTACATACATTACACAGCACAAAACAATGACCACTGAACTAGCAGAGCAATATGGTATTCCTTATTCGGTAATACTTGCTGTGGCATTGGTAGAATCATCTGCAGGAGAGGGTAAGACAGCTAAGAAGCTGAATAACCATTTCGGTATTGTTGGTAAGAACGAACAAGCAAAGACAGGTTATAAGACAAGATATAAGCAATATGACAGCGAGCAGGAATCTTTTATGGATTTTTGCCGTACTATCTCTAAGAAAGGATTTTACGCCCGTCTGAAAGATAATGCAGATACCAAGCAGTGGGTAAAGGCCATAAGCCGTGCCGGATATTCTGAGCAACCTAAGGTGTGGGAAAAAAGAGTTTTGAATACCATTAAGGCGAACAAGCTTTAATCTAATGTAGATAATATTTGAAAGACCTGCCTTGTGGCGGGTCTTTTGTTTTCAGGCAACTTGTGTTCTTATGGGAAGATCAGCCAGCTCCTACAAATGCATGATCATGAGATATTGACCCACTTTGAACATCTCTGTTTAGCTCAGGAGCCTCAATTATATGAGAAGGGAAATCAACTAATTGCAAGCCAGACATCATTACAACAAAAGAAAAGTAAATTGATACAGTTTATTTTGCTGAGGATTTGAATTATGCTAAGTTTGATGTCGGAATAAGTTTCCACAACAATTTTTTATGAATTATAATAAGAATGTAGTCGTATTCACACTGGTGTTTACGATCATTCTCCTGGGGTACTCTGTACTGATCTCTATCTACCCGGGCTACTCTTTGGGACTTGAAAACTTAAGCATTGTAGCGGATGTGGTTAAGGTAAAGAGTATTGACTCTACCCTACTACAACATAAACAAGACTCCACACAATCGACAGGAACGATCAATAACATTGATGTACCGAGCGGCCCCAAAGACATATCCAAATACCTGCAATCCAAGACCATTACTTCATTTGCTACTGACAATAATGTTGCCGCACTGCCACAAACGATGCGTAAACTATATGCGCTGAAGCAAAGTAAAAAAGGGAAAGTAAGAATAGCCTGGCTAGGTGATAGTTTCATAGAGGGAGATCAGCTGACCAAGACCTTCAGAAGCAAAATACAGCAGTATTTCGGAGGTTTTGGAGTAGGATTTGTGCCGGTGACATCTGTTACTGTGGATGGTTTCCGATCTACTATATCACAAAAATGGACAGGGGACTGGGTGGAAGAAAACTTCAAGACCAAAGAGCCCACAAAGCCCCTATTCTTATCGGGGCGACTATACTATAGCGGTAACGGTACACTGATCATCAAGGACCATACACCGGAGCGAGACAGCACCCAAAGATTGGAGAAGAGCCTTATATGTGGTGCCGGCAATGCTGCGATAACCGTAAACGGGCAAGGCAGACAATATACTGCCAGCAAAAGGCTGAACAGAATAGTTGTTGACAGCTCGGCAAGCCACAACATAACACTGGGCGTACAAAACGACAAGCTGCCAATATATGGCATATCAATAGAGCCGCAGAATGGCGTGGTGGTCGATAACTTCTCATTCAGAGGTATCTCGGGCGAAGAACTGGGCAAGCTGGATACCAGCTTCATCAGAGCGATACAGGATCAAAACCCTTATGATCTTGTGGTACTGGAGTATGGCGTAAACGTACTTTACAGACCCGACAATACAGACTTTAACTGGCATAAACGGAATATGGCCAAGGTGTTGCAAAAGCTGCGCGCCGCATTCCCTAATACTGAGTTTCTGATCATCAGTACTTCTGACAGAGGTTTCAGATACGGTGAAGTAGCAAAATCGGCGGTAGGCATAGATAACCTTGTGAAGACCCAAGCTGAGCTGGCATTTGAAAATGGCATGGCCTTCTATAATATGTTTGCTAGTATGGGTGGAGCTGGCACTATTGTGAAATGGGCAGACAGTACCCCTACCCTTGCAGGTCATGATTATGTTCACCCCAATGGCAGAGGAGCAGAACTATTGGGCAATATTTTTTTTGAGTCATTTATGAAAGACTATGAGAAAGCCAATAACCCCAACGCTCCGCAACCAATACCACAACCACAAGTAAAACCTGTAGTAGCAGAACAAAAGAAAACAGCGACTGAGCAGACACCTGAGCCGCCAAAAGAAAAGACACTACCTGCCAAGAAGAAAGATACACTACCAATAAAGAAAAGACAGGAACACGAAACGATCATTACAACTGCACCACCAGTAAAAGATACATCGGAAGACAAGTAAACAGCAGCATGACACCAACAACCATACAAATGCCGGAATTTGACGTGCAGGCGTTCTTACATCAGTTTTACTATGATGCTAAGAATCCGTTGCTGTTCAATAATGGTTTCTTTGTTTACTTCTTTGCGATATTCATCAGCCTGTACTTCATGTTCAGGAACTATAATACTGTGCGTAGTTTTATAGTCAGTATCTTCTCGCTCTATTTCTTTTATAAAGCCAGTGGCTGGTTTGTAGGACTGGTGTTGCTTTCGGCGGTGATAGACTATGCGCTTTCTAACCTTATCTATACCCGGCAAAAGATAAGTAGTAAAAAAGCCTTGCTAGCTTTGAGCATAATTGGCAATCTGGGGATGCTGTTCTACTTTAAGTACACTAACTTCTTCCTTGCCTTCAGTAACCAGTTCTTTGCAACAGGCATCAGTCCGCTGAACATATTATTACCTGTAGGTATCTCGTTCTATACCTTCGAGAATATCAGTTATACGATCGATGTATATCGTGGTGAGTTTGCACCGGAGAAAAAATTCATCAACTACCTTTTGTTCCTATCGTTCTTTCCTAAGTTGATGATGGGCCCTATAGTGAGGGCCCGAGATTTTATACCACAGCTGCATAAGCCATACGAGATCACTCAGTTTGACTTTGCCAAAGGATTTTACCTCATTGTGTCGGGGTTATTCAAGAAACTGGTCATATCAGATTACCTGACGCTGAACCTTGTCAATTACATTTTTGACGACCCTGCCAGACATACCGGTCTGGAGTGTTTGATAGCATTGTTTGCCTATGCCATAGTTATCTATTGCGACTTTAGTGGCTACAGCGATGTGGCCATAGGTATAGCGCGCTGGCTGGGCATTACCATACCTCCTAACTTTTTGTCGCCATACCAGAGCAAATCGATAACGGAGTTCTGGCGCAGATGGCATATATCCCTGTCGAGCTGGCTAAAGGACTATCTTTACATATTCTGGCTAGGTGGTAACCGCAAAGGAAAATTCAGGACCTACCTGCATCTGTTCATTACCATGCTGCTGGGAGGATTCTGGCATGGTGCTAACTGGACATTCATTGTTTGGGGAGCCATGCATGGCACGGCACTGGCCATACATAAGATATGGATGGAAGTGGCAAGTGGATTCATCAAACGATTTGATACCAATATCATTTATAATTTCTTCGCTCAGCTACTCACGTTCCTGTTCGTATGCTTTTGCTGGATATTCTTTAAGGCCATCAACTTCAACATAGCCAAAGATATGATCCACCAGATAGTGTATAATTTTGACATCAATGTGTGGAAGGATTTCTTTGACAACTATCATAATGTTGTTTACCTGATGTTGCTGGGTTATGCGATACACATGATCCCTGACAACCTCCCTGAGCGTATCATTCCGAAACTGCAGAAAGCGCCATTGGTTGCTTATATTGCAGTGTTCTTAGTATTTCTGTTCGTGTATGCACAGTTCAAATCAAGCACACCTGTGATGCCCATCTATCTGCAGTTCTAAAACATAAAATGCCATGAATAAACTGTTTCATTTTTGTTTTGACAATTGGTTGAGACCTATCATGTTTTGCACTGTAGCTTTTGTGTTATATCTGCTGATGATATTTCTTGACCATTTCAGTATGGCCATTTATTGCTTTATCCTTTTTGCCATAGGATTTGCGGGAACATTCGGATCGGCTGTATATCAATTTTCTAAAGGCAGATGGAAAGAAGGAATACTGACATTACTGATATTGGTGGCTACGATCATAGCCGGCATCATTGGTATGTCGATATTTTTTGTAGATAAGAGGTGAGGATCGGGTCAAAGACCTGCTGACTGCTGTTGAAGCTAAATGTAATAACTGACACATGCACAATAACTGTATGCAAAGCGTTAAAGTATGGGGAGATATATACTGACTACAGCGCAATTTTACCTATAGTATCTTTAAATTTTAATAAGTTTGCATCATGAGAAGCAACTGGACTAAATTTTTACCTATCCTACTGGGGGTTTTGCTTTTTATTGGTTGCAAGGACCCCTCTAAATCGCTGATAACTAATCCATTCTTCAACAGCGACCCAGCACTAAAAGAGATCACCTTATCTATCAGTAAAAGCCCTAATGACCCGGGTCTTTATTTCAGCCGTGGTAAAATGCTTATAAAAATGAAGCAGGATACGCTGGCACTAAATGACTTTAAAATGGCGTCGTCTCTGGATACAAACAATGCGACCTACTACAGCGCTGTAGGAGACCTGCTTTTTGAAAATAAAGATATTGACGGATCGGTAGTGTGGCTGCAAAAAGCGATAAGCAAAAATCCAACTGACCCGAAAGCGCACCTGAAAATAGCCAAGTTATTCTTATATATACAGGACTATACCAAGGCGATAGAACAGATCAATATTGTTCTCCGCAAGGATGTCTATAATCCTGAGGCCTACTTTCTGAAAGGCATGGTGTATAAAGACAGTAAAGACACTACGAAAGCTATATCGGCATTTCAGACCACCTTGCAGGTAGCGCCAGACTATAAGGAGGCCGTGGTGCAACTGGGACTGTTGTACAGTGCTAAAAATGACCCCTTGGCAGTAAAGTATCTGGAGACAGCTTATAAAATGGACAGCACTGATGTATTCCCGATGTATGCCCGTGGTGTGTATCTGCAAAACCATAACTTTTTTGATAGTGCGAAAACACTTTTCAGAAGGTGCATCGTTAAGAATACCCACTTTGTAGATGCCTACTTTAATATGGGTTACATATTGATGCAGCAGGATTCTATAGCGAAGTCATTCAGTTTCTATGACATTGCCGTAAAGTTGCAACCCGACAATCCGACTGCCTATTATGACAGAGGTGTTTGTAATGAAATGATGAACAAGATACCCGATGCTATAAGCGATTACAGAATAGCGGTGAAACTGGATACAGGGTACAAGAGCCCGAAGGTGGCTCTAGCAAGACTTAAGGTGAAATCATAGCATCCCTATTCATCTACTTACAATAGAAAGGGGAAAATATAGTTACGTTCTCCTATAATTGATACTGAAAACAAACAAAACAACAATACCAATGGCATTAATAGCCCCTTCTATTCTTTCTGCTAACTTCCTTAACCTGGAAGCAGATATCAACATGATCAACAACAGCGAGGCAGACTGGTTTCACCTTGACGTTATGGACGGACGTTTTGTGCCGAATATTACCTTCGGGATGCCAGTAATTGCAGCTATGAAAGCGAAGGCAAAGAAGACATTTGATGTGCACCTGATGATTGTAGAACCAGAAAAATACATTGAGGGTTTCGCTAAGGCAGGAGCTGATGTATTGAGTGTACACTATGAAGCATCTACACATTTACATAGAAACCTGCAGATCATTAAGGCCAATGGTATGAAAGCCGGTGTAGCTATGAACCCACATACGCCTGTAGAATTGCTAGCCGATATCATTGAGGATATAGATGTTGTTTGCCTGATGAGTGTGAACCCAGGCTTTGGTGGTCAGAAGTTCATAGAGCGCACCTACCAAAAGATACGTACACTAAAACAAATGATCACGGAAAGAGGCGCAAGTACACTAATAGAAATAGACGGAGGAGTAACCTTACAGAATGCCGGCCAGTTGATAACCGATGGCGCAGATGTGCTGGTAGCAGGAAATACTGTATTTTCATCGCCTGACCCTTTGGATACAATTAAAAAGTTAAAAGCGATAGGAAAATAAAATCAGGTATAGCACGTTAAGGTGAAGAATATGCAGCTACAACGCTTGGGTCTGTTATTGGGGTTTCTACTGTTGACTTTCTGCGCCAATGCCCAGCAAGCGTCGGTGAGCGGATTTATCAAAAATGAGACGGGCAAAGCCATAGAGGGTGCCGGTATCATAGACTCCGCTACACAAAACGTAGTGCATAGTAATATGCAGGGATATTATAAGCTGGATATTGCAGCAGGTACACCGGTGACCCTATTTTACTACCTTCCGGGCTACTTTCTTCAAAAAAGAACCGTTACACTGAACAGTGGTGAGATAAGAGATGTCAATGTAAAATTGCGCACTCGTGAGAATGTACTGAAAGAAGGCGTAGTAAGAGATAAACAACAACGCAACCGAGCAGGTGATGTACATATAGAACTACAGAAAGTCAACTTTATCCCCGATGTATCGGGAGGAGTAGAAGGACTGCTGAAGCTGATGGTAGGCAGTCATAATGAGCTTACATCTCAATACAGCGTGAGAGGTGGCAACTTTGATGAGAACCTGGTATATGTCAATGACTTTGAGATATACCGACCATTTCTGGTAAGGCAGGGACAGCAGGAAGGATTGAGCTTTGTGAATAGTGATCTGGTATCCAACCTTACCTTCTCTGTTGGTGGTTTTCAATCTAAGTATGGCGATAAAATGAGCAGTGTACTGGATGTATCATACAAACGTCCGACACAATTTTCGGGTTCAGTCATGGCTAGTCTTTTGGGCGCGAACCTTCATCTGGAGGGCATCTCTAAGAACAAGAAATTTACCTATCTCTTTGGTGCCAGACAAAAAAGTAATCAGTATGTACTGCAGTCACAACCAACAAAAGGTATCTACAATCCATCGTTCACCGATGTACAGGCATTGCTGAACTATAGGGTGAATAATACCTGGGAGATAGAGGCGATAGGCAACTATGCCCGTAACCGATTTACCTTCTTTCCGGAGACGCAAGTATCGAGCTTTGGCGTATTGAATCAGGCTTATCAACTGGATGTGTTTTATACCGGAGGTGAATTCGATCAATTCGATAGTCGATTTGGCGGGATATCTGCCAGCTATCACCCTGATTCATCTAAGCTAAGACTGAAGTTTCTGGCATCAGCTTTTCAGACCAATGAATATGAGACCTATGATATAGGTGGCGAATACCTTTTTGGTGAATTACAGACAGACCAGAGCAAAAAAGATTTCGGGCAGATAAAGACCTATCTGGGCACAGGTTATATACAGAACTTTGCCCGTAACTACCTGCAGGTAGGGGTAGCAGATATGGGCATGCGCGGATCGTATGACGCAAAGAAAAACTTCATACAGTTTGGCGCCAATGTGACCACCACCAACATCAGCGACAACCTTCATGAATGGGAGCGCAGAGATTCGGCACGATTTAACCAACCATACAATCCTAATGAACTGGTGATGGCCTACTTCTATAACTCATCTGCCGACTTCAACTATACCCGCATGAGCGCATTTGTGCAAGACAATATCAGTTTTGATTCGGGAAAGATAAATGCGACAATAGGAGTAAGAGGCAATTACAGCTCATTGAATAAAGAACTATTGATCAGCCCGAGAGTTAATTTCTCTTACCGACCAACAGGCAAGAGAGATCTTGTCTATAAGTTCTCTACAGGTCTGTATCAGCAACCGCCATTTTATCGTGAGATGCGCGACCTTGCCGGTAGTGTGAATAAAGACCTGAAAGCACAGAAATCGTTCCAGGTAGTAGCAGGAGTAGATTATAACTTCAACATGTATTACCGTCCGTTCAGGATAACAGGAGAAGTGTATTTTAAGAACCTATGGGATCTTGACCCTTATTTTTATGATAATGTACGTATCAGGTACACGGGTAAAAATGATGCTATTGGCCGCATTTATGGTGGTGAGATCCGATTGTATGGCGACATAGTAAAGGATGCAACATCGTTCATCAGCATAGGCATACTGAAGGGCGAGCAAAAAAAAACTGACAGCGCAGGAATTGCCGGATTCAATAATTATTTCCCCCTTCCTGCAGACCAACGCTTTACATTGGGGATGTACTTTGAGGACTACCTGAGAAAGAACAAGAATTTTAAGGTACATATCAACATGATGTATGCTACCGGGCTGCCTGTAGGGCCACCTACAGGGCACTTGTACCAAAACACCATGCGCCTGCCGGATTATAAGCGCGTAGATATTGGATTCTCAGCACTGCTGCTGGACAGCGACCGTAAGAGCCATCCGGCACACAGCTATTTTAATATGCTGCACAGTATATGGGCCAGTCTGGAAGTGTTCAATCTGCTGAGCATACAGAATACACTATCATATACTTGGATACAGGATAACAGCACGAATAACCAATATGCTGTACCCAACAGACTTACGAGCAGGTTATTGAATGTAAAAGTGTTGTTCAATTTTTAAATAAACCTAATCTCGGTGTGTCGAATGGCTTTAGTAGCAATGCTTTGAAAAAAAAGTAAAAAAAAGTAGCAGAAAAATTTTGCAAAGAAAAGTATATCCCTATCTTTGCACTCCCTTACGGAAACGGACGGGGACAGTTCTTAAAGACAATGATATCGTAGCTCAGTTGGTAGAGCAATACACTTTTAATGTATGGGTCTTGGGTTCGAGTCCCAACGATGTCACTTTCAGAAACGAGAAGCCTCCCATTGGGAGGCTTTTTTGTTTAAAAGCATGTTAATTGCGCCTTTATAATGGATAACTAAAATCTCAATCTCATCATTGCACAGAGAATCATTGATATTATTCTCAAAATCTCAATAAACATAGCTACTCTACTTCTTACCTGCCTGTTGTGCTTTATTCACCATTATACCCAACATTTGCGCCCCGCCGGCAAATATGCGTGTAAAAGGGTCCTTGGGGTCGTTGAGTAAGCTGATCTCTTTTTCAGCCTGTAATAAGCCATCTGTAGTGAGGAAACTAAACCTAACGCTACCTGTTCTTGATTTCACGCGCCCTTTTGTGAGCGCCTGCTTATCGACTATCTGCCGGGCATCTGCTAACGAAACTTTGATCAGGCTATCCATCTTTTGCTGCTGTTCCTGCCATACTACCACCATACCTGTATAATTGATATAGCGCGCAGAATTATCGGCATAAATAGCCAAAAATTCAGTGCTCCCCTGCTGCGGTACTTCCAATATCAAACCTAAGACCTCTGCATGTGGTGGAGTCACGCCCAGCTCACGCAATCCATTCCAAGCCCACAGTCTAACTCTAGGTTCATTCTCCTTATTATCTGCAATTGCCTTAAATGTTGCAATTGCGCCATCATTCTTATGCTGTGATGCTAATTGAGTAGCACCAACAAAATCGGTCCAGACCGACTTATTTCCTATAGTTTTTGCTGATGCTATCTTATCTATCTGATCGATAGATTGATCTGCAAACAGCAGGTCAATAAATTCGTCGGGCACCTTTGTTAGTACACTATCTTTTGTCACCATTGCCGGTGCGGACACCTGCTGAGGAGTATCATTACTGCAACTCTGTAAGCATGTACCGAGCAGCAATGAACAAAACCCAATTAAAGAACGCAGAGAATTCATGTTAAATATTTTATCGGTAATTATCATTTGCTTTTCAAGGGTATCCACAACTCTTCTTCTGAGGATGGATCATTGTTCTTGTATTTGCTACCCATTATAGCAAAGTGCGCTCTTGAATCTAACATATATTGCGATGAGGGCAGCCATACCTCGTAAATATAGTGAAAGGTAGGATCAACATCTTGCGGTAATCCCCGATATTGAAAAACAGCGTAGAGCCCACCTAATGTGCAAGTATCCATCCCCTGAGGAATAAGCTCGGTATCGGCGACCTCAACGGCAGCCCACTTATCGAACGAAGTATCGGGGCCAAAAGACTTTGCCGAGATAGACGAATCGAAATACTGCAATGAATACAGATCAGAATTTAAACAGTACTTTATTTCATTCCGACGAGGCATAAATGAACGCCACAGTTCGACAGTTCTGTTCTCAGCTATCGTAGTAGATATCTTGATACCCACCATCTTCTTTTCCGCAAGTGATACAATCTGAGGCTCCATAAGGACTTAGCAATTAGCTGTAACGAAAATATCAAAGACCACTGAATTCTATCAATAAATTATTGGATCTCTACAATGGAGACCTACTTAAGATATATATAGTTAACGACCTAACGTGAGATAGAAAATGACCAATGATATAAGCATCATCACCCAACAACCTTAAACATTATTTACATGCCTATTCTCATTGCTCTATACCGATAATAATGCACAAAATTGTGCACAATACTGATACTAATGACAGCAACACTGAACGCACAAGAGTATGTATTTGCAGGTTCATTTAATTGGGATAAGGACAAAAAGGGCATCTATGTTTTCAGGCCGGATACTGTGAGCGGAAAACTGAAATTTATTTCTTCTATTGACAGTATAATGAACCCTGCTTATGTAACTATTTCAGCGTATGTGCCTCCATTATTATAGAATAGGCAATTGATAGTTCCCTGAATATAATTATAGCAATAACTTTATTTCAGAGCACTATTCCATACCATGGTAAAATTAAATCCGTTGTCTGATCGTTTATTTATCGTTGCTTTGAGCTGCTTGCTCAATAACTGTAATAATAACATTCCGATACCACTACCTGAATCTGAAGCTTGCACGGGTAAGCCCGCACCATTGTCTTGATACTCAAGAGTAATGCGATGCTTGATAAGACCTGCTTTTTCATCCAGGTATTCTTCCTGACCATAGTTTAGTACCAAAGCAGGAGCTTCTACTACAGGATAAACATACTTATAGAAATTGATGATCAGTTCATTCAGAATGAGCCCGATAGTTATTGCATGATCGATATCAATATGAATCTGTGCATCGGTAATGGTGAATGCAACCGGCCTCACCTCATTACCATAAATTGCAGATATTTCTCTGAATAATTTTTTAGAATACGCTACGATATCCAACTCTGAAAAAATGCTGGTCTGGTATAAGTTTTCATGAACCATTGCCATAGACCGCACTCTGGATTGACTGGAAGCAAATATCTGTTTAAACCCTTCATTATCGGAGTTCATAGATGCCATTTCCAACAAACTGTAAATAACCGACAGATTATTTTTCACCCTGTGATGTACTTCCTTGAGTAGCATTTCTTTCTCAGCGAGCGATCGTTTTATAGATTGCTCCTGCTCCCTTTTAAGAGTTACATCTCTAAAGAAAGCTTGTCCGCCACTACTTCCGTCGGCATTTTTTGAAGGCGAGATACTGCCTTCCAAAACAAGTATATGACCATCACAATGTATAAACTCAAGAACAACGTCGCGCACATATTCTCCAAGCAAAACCTTGCTGAATACCATATTAAAATGAGCTATTGACTCTTCCGTCAGGAATTCTGCAAGAGGTGCATTGATCAACAAGCTATTTTGATAGCCCAGAACCGAAGTAAATGAGAAACTATGGAATGCAACATTCAACTCACTATTGATGGTAATAATAATGTCCAGTGAACTTTCAAATATAGAACGGTAACGCGCTTCGCTGCTTTCCAATTCGAGACGAGTATGCACCTGCTCTGTAACATCAATAACTGTTCCCAGAATGTATCGCCCATCATGCGGAGGATCAACTACGACCATATTTAACAGAATGGTCTTAAATTCTCCGGATTCGGTAATAATATCACATTCACAGTTAGTAACTCGGCTGTAAATCTTTAGCGTATTACTAATATAGTCTTTATCACTTTGTTTTAAGAATAATGAAATGTTATAGTTCTCTTCTAAAAGAGTACTATCAAAAATTCGCTCCAGCTCTTTGTTAAACGACATCAATTTGCCAGATATCCTGGAAGTAAATACACCAACGGTATTGTTATAAAAGAGCTCTCTGTATTTTCTTTCAGAGTGTTTTACTTCGGTTTCCATGATCTTACGATCTGTAATATCGATACCAAACCCTAGTACGAACAACAGATCGCCATTTTTGTCGCGAATCGGAGAGAATCTCCTTAATGTTGTTTTTCTGTTGTTCCCAACACCGATGGTCTCGTCTTCTGTTTCAACCGTCTTGTCATTAGTAACACACTTATCGAAATATACCCTTCTTCTCTCTGCGATCTCGACAGACATGTTTCTGGCCTTCACATACTCAAAATCGTCCTTACCGATGATCCATTTTCTAACCTTGTCATCTTTAATTGCGAAGCGATTAACAAAGACATACTTATGGTGCTCATTAAATATTACCAGATCGACCGGCACATTATTGAGTACCTGTTCATAAAAAAAGATCCTATTGTCTCTTTTTTCAATTTCACGTCTATGAGCAGTAACATCATTGAGGATCACAATAAAATGGCCTGCATCATTTAAAGAGACAGAGCAACTGAATATCTGCTGAATGAACCTGAATGTAAAATGATTATTGAGATGACCTGAGGGTGTAAACAATTTACTAATGGAAGGCTGGGTACAATGTTTGGAGAACTTTGCAGCATAGCTGTCTGCAGCGGTATTATTGTAAAGTAATTTAACCTCAGCAGACAACACAAATACCGGTTGCACTATACTATCAAAAAACGAATATTTAGCGTATTCGTTCTTTATAGCTTCTCCATCAATATTGTTGCTGCCGGCCACTATTTCCATTGATAAAAATTAATTGGTAAATTATGCCTTACAAGCAGAAATACTGATCAGAAATCAAGCATATCTTTCAGCAAGTGCAATGATAATGGTTTCATTACAAAACCGTCATACTTTGTAATTTTCGCTTTCTCTATAGTATAAGGATCGGTACTGGCAGAAACATAAAAAACTTTAGCATTGGATGGTGGTGCACCAGCTATGAAGTCTATTCCATCCATCTCTTGCCCCAGTAAAATATCCATCAATATCACATCGGGTTGTGTTTCATTTACCAACCGTACAAAATCGTTATAGTCATACGTTTTGCCAACTACTTGTCCGCCACAATCTTTTACAAACTTCTCATGTAGAAAGGATATTAATTCATTATCTTCTACAATCAGAACCTTCTTACCCATAGCGATATAAATTATAGTACAAACATAAGGTAATCAATCTATTACAATACTACTAAAAACTATAGATTGTAAAGAATAATGAAAAGAAATTTATTAAAGTATTTAATAATAATATATGCGATAGAATAGAAACAACAATAGTGCAACAAATCCCTAATGTTAGTAGCTTTAAATAAATGATAATTAAATACTTTTGTAGCAAAATACTACATATATAAGCTATGAGAGGAGCAGCAATAGGTATAATTGAAGATAACAGTACACTCAGGTCGAGTATTGAAGATTACCTACTAATAAAAGACCACAAACAGTTGTTTTCAACGGGCAAGCTGGAAGAAGTAATCAGCACTTCTTATAGTTCTCATCCTGACTACATATTGCTTGACGAACACCTTGAGGATGCATCAGGCACAAATGCTATTGAAGTTTTGAAACAAAAATTTCCATATGCACACATCATCATAATGACCGGTGATGAAAAACCTCAGCTGATAGTCAATGCACTGGAGAACGGAGCAAGTGGTTTTTTGTATAAACCATTTACAATGAATCAAATAGAAAAGGTTTTTGAGGATATCAGAGAGAACGGCAGCTATCTGCACCCACTAAGCGCTACCAAGCTTATCGGACAAATGAAAATAGGGAAGGAAGCAGGCAAGAAAAAGATGGAGAAGCTCTCTAAAAAAGAAAAAGTGATAGCCGCGTATCTGATAGAGGGGAAGAGTTACAAGGAGATCGCTACCATAATCAACAAATCGTTCCATGCAGTGAATTATCATATCAGAAACATGTATGTGAAATACAATGTGAATTCTAAAGCAGAATTGATCTACAAGCTCAACAATAACTAATAAGGTAGAAACACAACAAATACTTAAAACAGAAGAAGCGTGCATAGCTATATATTGAGCTGATGCATATGTGAAAAATAGAGATGATGAAGAAGATACTTTACGTAGAGGATGATACGATAACAAGATTTCTGGTAAGAAAATCACTGGAGTTGAATGGATTTAATGTGGCGGAGGCCGGAGATGGCAATGAAGCATTTTCTATTATTGATGAAAATACGGAAATTGAGTATGTTCTGTTAGATCTGAACATGCCGGGGATGAATGGATTTGATTTTTTGAAAAGAGTAGCCGCGACACCCCAACTTAACTACCTGAAAGTTATAGTTACTTCAGCCATACCTAAAGAACATTTTAAAACACAAGCCACAAAAGAAGACATAGGTCAAACCCAAATAATAGGTTATCTTGAGAAACCAATGCTATTTCCAGATCTGATGAAAATATTATCAACCAACTAATACCTACAACTTGAACACAATTGAAAATTATTCTTTCACCAGGGAACAATTTTCCTCATTAATTCCATATCACTTGTGTACCGATGGCAACGGGTCAATTACATCATGGGGTAATGGGATGAATGAGTTATGTAAGGTTGGTAAAGAGTTGACATTTCTGAAACTTTTTTCTTGCAGAAAAATGAGTGATCAGGAACTGATCAAAACATTCACAAGTGAGCTGTTGGGAAATGAATTGGTGATATCAGCATACAGCAATCCTTTTTTAAGTTTCATTGGTAAATTGGAGACCATTACCAATGATAACTCTTACATATTTATATGCTCTCCCTACCTGTTCAACAACAATGAGATTCGCGCATTTACACCCACTCAGGCACAAATAGCATTCTTACTGATAATAAAGGACATCTGCGCCAAGCAACTTACTACGGCTGTGGACTGGGAGAAATTCGCACAACAATTCGTTACCAGTAAATTCATTACTGTTGAATCGAATGTTGATGATGAATACGGAATAACTATTTCAAATACTGATGGGAATGTGGTATGGTGCAATACTACTTTTGAAAAACAATCGGAAAGAACGCTCAGCGAAATAGTCGGCAAACGGCCGAGAAATGCCATATATGGCAACCACTCTGTGTACATTGACAATAACTTCGTAGATGATAATGTAAAGAAGGGTGAGCCATTCTATTTTGAAAATATAGGCACATCAAAAACCGGAAAAGAATTTTGGTTTGGCGCTACAGTTCAACCTTTGTTCGATCTGTATAACAACATTGTTGGTCGCATACACTTTATGAAGGATATCCATAACCGAAAAGTAAAGGAACTGGAGCTGGAAGAAAATGAAAATTTACTGACGCTGGCTGTTGAGGCCGCCAAAGCAGGTTTATGGGCGTATGATATCGTTTCGGGCGATTTTAAAGTATCACAGGAATATAAAAAGATACTTGGATACGATTATCGCTATGAACTTACGTATGAACAAATGGTATCTCAGATACACCCTGATGATGCCTTATACCTGACTACCCAAATACATCCGAATCTAAATATTGATAACCCGAGTTTTATATTTGAACACCGGGTTATGGTGAATGGAACTTACAGATATTTCAACGCGAAGGCTAACTGTATAAAATTTACTGAGAATGGCGCACCAACGAAAATTGTAGGTACGCTTCGTGATGTTACCATTGAAAAAGAACAAATACTGGAATTAGAGCACCAAAAACAGTTCTACCACAAGATACTTGATGAATTGCCGGCAGATGTAGTGTTATTGAATACTCAACACAAATATCAGTTCATCAATAAGACAGCGGTAAAAAATGATGCTATCCGTGAATGGATGATAGGTAAAGATGATTTTGAATATTGTGCATACAGGAAAATAGACCCTTCGGTAGCCGAAACAAGAAGAGCGCAGTTCAATATGGTGATGACAAGTAAAAAAACTTGCAGATTCATAGAAAAAAAGGAAACTGCGGAAGGAGAACAACACATTATGAGGATGTTCTACCCTAAATTGGATGACCAAGGAGAGGTAGAATTGATCATTGGCTATGCTTTGGATATTAGTGAGCAAGTGCAGAATGAGCAATATGCTCAAGCACAAGAAAGGCGAATGAAGACCATTCTGGATATATCCAGCGATGGCATCTTCAGGTGCAACCCTAATGGGGATGTTACGATGGGCAATGCATCTTTCTTTAAAATACTTGATAAAAAAGATTCCGACAAAGTAAACATATTCGACAAAGTATCTGATGCTAATAAATTAAAATTTATTGAGCAAAGTGAACTGGCTATTAATACAGGCGTAAAGCAAACCGGGATCTTTATACTAAAGAATAAAAAGAACGAAGAAGAAAGGCATATTGAATATAACCTGACCAGAACGGTCAACAGTAAAATAAGTTCTTTCAGTGGTCGTATCTCTGACATTACCGAAATAGTAATGAAGGAAAAGAACCTGCAGAAAGCTATTGATGAAGAAATGCAATTGAGCAAGTATAAAACACAGTTCATACATATCTCATCGCACGAGTTGAGAACACCGTTAACGATCATACAGGCAAATGCAGAGCTATTGCAGATGTGTATGGCCAACCCGGAACTTCAGAAGAAGAAAGACCCTTCTGTTCTTTCAGGTAGAATAGTTAAAGAGGTAGAAGTGATGACCGAGATACTCAATCAGTTGATGATGGTGAGTAAGATAGAGACCGGCAATATAGAACTAGAGAAAAAGAACACTGACATTAAGCAATTCATAAAAAATGATCTGATCAATATGTTCAGCCCATATACAGATGGAAGATCTGTAATAGTGAATATAGCTGATGATGTGAGTATGTGGAATATTGACGCTAAGATACTGAGACATGCACTCCTTAACCTGCTAAGTAATGCATTCAAATATTCATACAATAGGCCGGCACCAACTCTTACTGTCAAAAAATCGGAAGGCAATTTGATATTTAGTGTAGAGGACAATGGCATTGGCATACCTGATGAAGACAGGCAGAAACTGTTCCAGTCGTTCTTCAGGGCATCAAATGTGGGTGTAATCTCCGGCACAGGAATAGGGCTGATGGTAGTAGAATATGCTGTTAAAAAACATAATGGTACTATTAGTATAGCAAGTAAAATCAACGAAGGCTCAACATTTTCAATATCATTACCCCAATAGAAAAGAGATGAAAAAGGATAGAATACTTGTTGTAGAGGATGATGATAATCTGAGAGAAGCAATATGTGACTTTCTGGACTTCAACGATCTGGACCATATAGCTGCAGCAAATGGGAAAGATGCCCTATCTCTTCTTGACAAAGAACAAATAGACCTGATGGTCTGCGACATCAACCTCCCTGACATATTGGGGACTGAGATATTGCAGCATGTAAGGAATCATAGTACCCTGTATAGGATACCGTTCATATTTCTTTCGGCATTTGCAGACAAGAAAGATGTATCTCTTGGAATGAATCTGGGGGCAGATGATTACATAACCAAACCTTTTGCGCAAAAGACACTAATAGAAACGATCAACGCGAGACTAAAAAAAGCAAGGCTCGACAATCTGCATATCAATAAAGAAGTAAGCAGCAAGGTATTAAGTACGATAAGTGAAAACCTATCACACGAAATAATCACTCCTTTAAATGGCATAATCAATGGTGCCTATTTTATCAACAGTGTACCTGAGACGACGAAGGTAAGTGACATGAAAGATGCCTTTCTTTCCATGTATTCAGCCAGTCTGCGGATGAAAAGAGATATCCAGAACATGATACTCGCATCAGCTATAGAAACTCAGAAGGACGTCATTGTTGAATCTGATGATCTTTTGGGTAAGATACAAGTTGACGACGAAATAAATACTATTCTTGAACAGTATCGGAGTATCAATCCTCAACTAGAGATGGAAAGGGATATTGAAGCTACTACAATGAACGGATCATTGAAATATATGAGGATCATATTTACCGAACTCATTGACAATGCCGTAAAATTCCATTCGGGTAAGCAACCTATAACAATAAGATTGGCCACAACAAATGAAGGGTTTGAGTTCACTATCATTAACACAATTACTACCGGACTTCCATTTACTTCAGAAGAATTAGGTCTGTTCAAAAAATTCCATACCGATGAGACGAGGAATGGTTTAGGGCTTGGGCTGTATATCAGTAAAATGCTTTGTCATTTATTCAGTATCTCCTTTAACCTTGAAAAGAAAAACAATACAATAAAAATAACTTTAAGGTCAAAATCAGGACTTTAATCAGTGATCTGTGCAATACATTTGAGGAGGCGACTATAAAATATAACAAAAATTATATTTACATTTAAACTACCTAAATAAACCCTGAGCAATCACTGATAATAAAATCAACGAACCAGATGAATTACTTCAATAATTTCATAGTTATAGACGACGATGGTATCAATAATAAATTATGCCGTCTGAATATTGAAAAGATATACCCTCAAGCTTCTATTGAAACATTTACAGACCCGAGAGTTGGCTTTGACCATATCGTAACTAAGTATGGTCCTGATCAAGATAATGGGAATGCCATCCTACTGCTGGATATATCGATGCCGGACATCAATGCCTGGGATTTCCTTGAGATGTTCGATAAACTGAATGACACTGTAAAAAGAAGAGTAAAAATATACATCTTATCATCATCGGTTGACAAAAGTGACATGCAACGAGCACATGACAACAAGTATGTAGAATATTATCTGATAAAACCCCTTACCAAAGAATCTATACACCTGATGGTACATGTGTTGCACAGAAGGCTAGGATTGTTGGAAAAATAAGTAAATTGGCATTCGTGCTTTATTTACAAAAGCATTCGGGCATAATGATCGAGGTAATACAAGGAGACATTACAAAAATAAATGCTGATGCCATTGTGAATGCTGCCAATACATCTTTACTGGGTGGTGGCGGAGTTGATGGTGCAATACATAAAGCGGGAGGACCTGATATACTTGAAGAATGTATTGATATACGTAACAGACAAGGAGGCTGCAAAGTAGGAGAATCAGTGATCACTACCGGAGGTAATTTGCCGGCAAAATTTGTGATCCATGCTGTTGGGCCGGTGTGGAACGGAGGGAAAAAGAACGAAGACGTATTATTGGCAAACGCCTATATCAATAGTATGAAGCTTGCTTCAGAAAATGGCGTCAAAGTTCTGGCTTTCCCTAATATCAGTACAGGTATATACCACTTCCCTAAAGACCGAGCAGCAGTTATTGCTATCCATACTGTAAGGGAATTTTTAAGTGATTTCGGAGGGATAGAGAAGGTAATCTTTGTGTGCTATGATGCTGAAAATTTTGAATTATATACGTCGCTAATAAATGAATAATGATAGGATCGGGGAACAAAACAATAATTATTCATTACCAATCAACAATTTGACTCTGTACTTGTAGTAAATGCAGCATTTGCTCACTATATTAGCAGTCTGATGCAGACAAAAACTGCAGTAAGAAGTAAATCCCCAATTTGCGACAATGACGAAAGTATTAATAATAGATGACGATCCGCTTATATTGAATGTGTATAGCAAGGTTCTCAACCAGAAGAATTTTTCACCACTAACCGCAGAAAATGGTAAAATAGGGTTGGATATTCTGACTGAATACACTGAAATATCTAAGGTACTACTGGATGTATATATGCCTGAAATGGATGCTTATGGCTTTTTGAAAGCAGTTCAAGGCGATGCTGTACTGTGTGAAAGATATCTGGAGATCTATATAGTAACCAGTGGTGAAAAGGAAGAGATCCTTCAACGCTTCTTTGAAGAAAAAATAGACATGAAATATATCAGGAACATTCTTAAAAAGCCTGTCGATCTGCAGATGCTTACTGCCGCATTACAATTGTAATCATATTATCCTACAGGATACGTTCAATAATTTAAAATAATAAAGGCACCTATGGGTGCCTTTATTATTAATCGATCTTTGTATTCGAGCTTTTTTTCCTGAAGCGGATATTGAGCATTTCGACAATGATAGAGAAGCCCAGGCAAGAATAAATGATACTCTTATTCACCTCTTCGTGAAAACCACTGGCAACTAGCACAATACCAATCACTACCAGAAATGAAAGCGCAAGCATCTGCAAAGTAGGATACTTGTTAATGACCGCAGCCACAGCACCGGCAAACATCATCATAATGCCCATAGATATGATCACAGCAATGATCATGATCATTACATTATCTACCAGGCCTACAGCTGTAAGAATGGAGTCGAATGAGAATACAGCATCGACCAGAACAATCTGAACAAGAATACTCCCGAAGTTTGTTTTCTTAGCTTCTTTGGTCTTTTTATGCCCGCCACCGCCGGCAGCTTCATTCATTTTATGGTGTATCTCCATTATGCTCTTCACCAGCAAAAAGAGACCACCTGCTATAAGAATGAGATCCTTGTAACTCAAACCAATCTGAGTGCCTTTTACTTTATGAAAGATATCGGGTATAGTAATGACAGGATCTTTAAGCGCAATGATAAGGTTGATACCTAACAGTAAACACACCCTGAAACCCATTGCCAGCAACATACCTATATTTCTGGCTCTTGCCTGCTCCTTCTGCGGCAATTTGCCGGTAACGATAGAAATGAAAATAATATTATCAACCCCTAGTACTATCTCCAGAAAACAAAGTGTGATAAGACTTACCCAGGTACCCGGATCAGTAAAATCGATCATTAAAAAAAGACTGTTCAACATTTTATACTGTTTTATATAACAGGCCAACGAAATTAGAATAAATGACCGAAAGCAAATAGCTGTGAGCGAAAGATATTAACAGTATTTATTTTGTACAGCACTTGTAACCTTGTAATTTTAAAAGACAAATGGTACACTTTAAGTACGTATCACCATAAAAAGTCGGATATATGAAATACGCGGTATTAGCATTCCTATTTTTGTCCATTTCCTGCAAACCTGATAAAAATGATGGTTCGGGTAAAGGTGGTAGCACTACTCTACAGATATTTCCCCAACATCATCAGGTAGCGAAGAACATTATCAATGGTAAAATTTTTATCCGGTACAATACGCTAGATGCACCTACAAGTGGCGTGTATGACGACTCAACCAGCTGTAGTAACCATGACAGTTTGCTCAGCGGAACTCTTTCGAATCTTAAAAACGGTAATTACTATTTATTTGCAACCGGATATGATACATCGGTGAACCAAGGAGTAAAAGGTGGAACTCCATATACGATCACAGCACAGTCAACAACTTTGAGTGTAACAATACCTGTAAGTGAAAATTAAAATTCATAATCATGTTCCACTTTGCATATACGCGTTTTATAGCTTGTGTACCACTCATCTCTACCCCTCTGCTGAGCCACAGAATGTTGCATGTTGGCTTTCCAATTCTTTATAGCATCCAAAGACTCCCAATAAGAGACCGTAATACCTACCTCCTCTCTTGCACTTTCTACACCAAGAAAACCCGGCTGTTGCGAAGCAAGTTCCTCCATATGAACAGCCATTGAAGCATAACCATTATCAATATCGCTTCGTAACGACGTAAATATTACAGCATAATATGGTGGTTGAGGCGTTCTGGCTATCATTTTAATGCAAATTTTATATCTTCTATATATTGACTCTCCGGATGATCGGCGATGAATTGATGTAAAAGCTCTTTTCCTCCCGGAAATCTTCTGTCGTTTAACAACTGAATGAACTTGAAAATCGCCAGATCAGTATCAGAACCTCTATCGACTTGCCTATTTCGGGTCAGCAGAGGATAAGTGCAGGTTACCAATTGCCTTCGCATCTCATCTGTATGCAACATCGTATCTCTGAACGCCTCATTGAACAGGTCGAGTAAGAGGTTTAACACATAATGATTAGAGTCAATTAATAAATCGACATGATCAAAAAATATGCTCACTAATGCGGGGCTCATCATTCTATATAATGGCTCATCACCAACCATGGACTGGAAAATAGTATATAGTTGAAGAAAGGTCTTTTCATCAAATTGTTTTTCCAAGAGTGAGATCTTTTGCCTTACCTGTAAAGTCACTTCATCAGGAAAAGCAGACAATTGCTGCTGAAACCAGTCACTAAACCCATCTTCATAACCGAATAAATTATGGGCATCATCAAGAACATCAAAAATGTTGTGACCTATGGCAGACCTGTTACTTACATACTCTGTAAAAGCAGCCCTTAGAACATCAGGAATTTTAGCTATAACTTTGGTAAAAGATTCGTCTTTCATTAATAGTTCACCAAAAGTGAGCCACCTCATTCCTGTAGATTCATCGATATTAAAACTGATATCTCCACTACCTGAATAGACAAATAAATAGCGAATATCATGGTGATAATGGCCGTCCTCCATTTTTTTAGGATTGGCCGGTATATAATGCGGATCAATATCGAAAGGGACCGCTTCATTTTTATCGACAGGAATGTAATGAAGGTCCTTTGCAGGGATACCTGTCTCTTCCTCGGCTTCACGCAATGCAGATACCAGCAAAGATGAGTCATTCTCTACGTGTCCGCCCGGTTGCAGCCAACGGTCAAGCACTTTATGTTTTAACAGTAAAATGTGACCAGATGGATTCATAATGAACGAACTGGTAGTGATATGTCCGTCAAAATTCTTTCGGCTGTAGAGTTGAGCCGTTGGTGTGCGGTCAGCGTAGTCAGTAACTATTTTAATTCTACTTTCTTCCGCCGGAAAGCGTTTGAGATAGTCTATCAGCAAGTTTTGTATTTCGGACTGTTTGAGCATGGTACTAGAGAAGAGTTTGGTTGTAAATATTCATCAGATCTATTACCTGCATGGCTTCCTTTACATCATGCACTCTTAATATATTTGCCCCTTGCTGCAATGCCAATACATGCAATGCGGTCGTTCCATTCAGTGCATTTTCAGGTTTTACACCCAACGCTTTGCATATCATAGATTTACGAGAAATGCCGGCAAGAATAGGTCTGCCAATAGACCTGAAAGTATGCATCGATCTTAGTAGCTGGAAGTTATGTTCAAGTGTTTTTCCGAAACCATATCCGGGGTCAATGATCACATCGTGGATACCTGCGAGATCGCACTCATCTGTAAGTACGCGCAAATAATCGAATACTTCTGCAACCGCATTTTTATATTGAGGATCAATTTGCATGGTTTGTGGCGTACCCTGCATATGCATAGCTATGTATGGCACAGCTAAAGCAGCTACAGTAGCCAGCATCTCTTTATCGAACCTCGCCCCGCTTACATCGTTAACAATAGCAACACCCGCAGATACCGCTTGCTTAGCCACCTCTGCATTATAGGTATCAACAGACATCCATACATCCGGAAAGCGCTTGTTGATAGCTTCGATGACAGGCAAAATTCGTTGCAGTTCATCTTCGGCACTAATCAGTGGCTGACCGGGCTTGGTACTGGCTCCGCCAATATCCAGAATCGTAGCGCCATCATTGAGCATATTCTCTGCCAAGGACAGTAAAGCATCAGAATTAGTATTGCCAGTATAGAAGCTATCGGGTGTGGCATTGAGTATGCCCATTACTACAGGCTTAGCCAAACTTAGTATTCGCCCCCTGCTTTTGATAGTAGCTGATATTGGGATTAGTGTTTCGATAGTATTTGTATTTAATTATTGATCTATCACTAATTAGTGTATGTACTTTTAATTTTGTTTTTAGCAGTAACACTAGTAAGTTTGGGGGTAAAGTTATGGATTGTATCATGCTAAAACCAATAGCAACAAGACATAATATTGACCTAATTATAGTAGTAATTTACCATCAATGCAAGACACACTGTCTCAATATAAAGAAGTAGTCAACAAGTGCGAAAGCCTGTATGTGAACAAAGCACGTGACTATGGTACATCATGGCGCGTACTAAGAACTATTTCGATAGTTGATCAGATCTATATTAAAGCATGGAGAATAAGACAAATACAGGAGAAGGGTGTTCAAAAAATTGCAGATCCCATAGAAGGTGAATTTGTGGCCATCGTTAATTATGGTATCATGGCATTGATACAGGCTGCTCTTCCATCAGATACTCCTATAGACCTGAGCGCCGAGGAAGCAAAACGCCTGTACGACATTCATGCTGCTGAAGTAGAACACCTCATGATGCAGAAAAATCATGATTACGGTGAGGCCTGGAGAGATATGTCGCAGCAATCATTGGTGGATCTGATATTGGTAAAATTGTTGCGGATCAAGCAAATTCTGGCCAATGATGGTCAGACAAAAGTATCTGAAGGAATTGAGGCCAATTTTGCGGATATAGTTAATTATGGCATTTTCGCATTGATACAAATAAGCGAAATTAAAAAATAGATCATAATTAAATGCGTATTAAAAATAGGTAACGATTACTTACATTAGCAGAACTTTATCATTTGCAGAACCAACTATGAACGTATAAACTACATTTAGTACTTGGAATTGAAAATAAAGTAATTAACGAATAAATTATAATAATGAAATATATCATCTGGCTGTTCAGGATCTTATTAGGAGGACTATTTATATTTTCCGGCGTAGTTAAAGCTAACGACCCACTGGGGTTGACCTATAAAATGACCGAGATATTTGACATCTGGGGGATGAGCAGTTTAAGCCAATATGCTGAAGTGCTATCGATCGGCATGATCGCTTTTGAAATAATCGGAGGGGTGGCTGTTATCGTTGGTAATTCATTCAGACTATATATCTCATTAATGTTGCTGCTGAATATTTTTTACACCTTCCTCACCTATTATGCCCTTACATCGGGCAAAGTAAAGGAATGCGGCTGCTTTGGCGACTGCATCAAATTATCTAATGAGGCTACATTTTATAAAGACGTGGCCCTCACTGCCGTAAACCTCTTCTTGTGGATATTCAGATACAGAGTATTCCCTATCTTCAATAATCCTAAATACAATATGGTCATTGTTGGGGTTGCCGCGGCATTTGCATTCGGCTCACAATGGTACACACTGCACTACCTGCCTGTACATGATTGTCTCCCTTATAGAGTAGGCAATAATCTCTGGTCGAAGATGCAAGCAGCAGAAGGAGCCACCTCTGCGGAATACAAAACCATACTTACATATAGTAAAAATGGAGTAAAGAAAGACTTCACTACTGAAGAGTTCAATAAAGAAAAGATCTGGCAAGACCCTTCATGGAAATTTGACACATCCGTATCAACCCTTATCAAGGAAGCTACCGGGCAGCCTGAAATACCAAAAGATTTTGCACTCAATGACTTAAAGGGCGATGATAAAACAGAAGAAGTACTAACAGCAAAGGGCTATACCTTCCTGTGGTTCGTTCGTGAGCCCTCTACAGCCAATATGAAAAATATGGATCGTCTGAAAAATATCATTGCAAAATCGGGCACCATGAATGTAAAGTTCTATGTATTGTGCTCTGCCGGTGCAGATATTTGCAAGACCTATCAGGAAGTTTGGGGAATGAAGGATGTTACCTTCCTTACACTGGATGGAGTAGTGAGTAAAACTGCTATTCGCAGCAATCCGGGACTGATGTTGCTCAATGATGGTAACGTAGTAGGTAAATGGAGCTATCTCAGTTACCCTAAAGATATTGTACTGGACAACGGTAAACTAAGCACAAAGTAGTGACCGGCTTTGTAGTACGGCGGTTGAGTTATTCCCTGCTGGTGCTATGGGGAGTGGTAACACTTGTATTCTTTCTATTCAACGTATTACCGGGTGACCCGGCGAGGCTTACTATGGGGCAGCGAACAGATGCTGCCTCTATAGAGAACACACGCAGGGCAATGAATCTAGACAAACCACTGATAACAAGATATTTCCTGTATCTCAATAATTTATCGCCTGTCAGCGTGAATGAAAAAGCTATGCAGGAGCGTTATCACTTTTTTAAGATAACGGACTTACCACGCAATACTGTACTTGTTGCCAAATGGCCCTATCTCGGCAGATCTTATCGCACACAAAAAGAAGTAAATACCATACTGGCAGAAGCGCTACCCGGCACTATCATACTCGCATTTTCAGCAATGCTTTTCGCTACTATCTTTGGTATATTACTTGGTGTTATTGCAGCTTTAAGGAAAAATACCTGGATAGATTCAGCCGCAGTAGCTACAAGTGTGGCAGGTATATCCATGCCTTCGTTCTTTGCAGGGCTCATCATTGCATTTGTATTCGGATACCTGCTTCACTCTTTCACAGGCCTCAATATGACGGGGAGCTTGTGGCAATATGACCCTTTTACCGGCAGGCATCTGGCACTACAAAACCTGATATTACCGGCATTGGCACTGGGCATAAGACCGTTGGCCATTATTACCCAACTGACCCGAAGCGCTTTGCTTGACGCACTATCACAGGACTATATCAGAACAGCGTATGCCAAGGGACTGAGTACTAGAAAAGTTGTTTTCAGACATGCCCTACCCAACGCATTGAATCCGGTGGTCACTGCTATATCGGGCTGGCTGGCAGAGCTGCTGGCAGGTTCTTTTTTTGTAGAGTATATATTCGGATGGAAAGGCGTAGGCAAAATAACTGTTGATGCGCTGGATAAATTTGACTTCCCTCTGGTAATGGGCTCTGTATTGCTTACCGCACTCATCTTTATTGTAGTGAATTTGTTCACTGATCTGCTGTATGCTCAGCTTGATCCGAGAGTAAGACTAAAGTAGCCGTGTAGTATCACCACAAGAATATTGTAATAACTAATTGCACTATATAGAAGCCTGCTATATTCTTACAGCTATTGTAATTACCTTTACAGTACAATTTTACGGAATGACATCCCATATAACCATGGTAGAATGCCCGCGCGATGCAATGCAAGGATGGGCACACTTTATACCAACAGCAGAAAAGGTCAATTACCTGAACAAACTCCTGAAAGTAGGTTTTGATGTATTAGATTTCGGGTCATTTGTATCGGCAAAGGCAATACCGCAACTGGCAGACACTAAGGAAGTGATACCACAACTGGACCTAAGTAATACTAAGACAAAGTTGCTGGCAATTGTAGCCAATACACGCGGCGCGGAAGAAGCTGTACAATTTGACGAGATCAGTTACATTGGCTTCCCTTTCTCAGTTTCTGAGACATTCCAGATGAAAAACACCAATAAGACCATTGCACAGTCGCTGGTACAAGTAGAAGAAATACAGAAACTCTGCGAGCAACATGGTAAAGAACTGGTCATCTATATCTCCATGGGTTTTGGCAATCCGTATGGAGATGAATATAATGCACAGATAGCTATCAACTGGGTAAACAAGATCACACAACTCGGAGTGAAAACAATAGCTATGTCAGATACAGTAGGCGTAGCTAAACCCGATACCATCTCCTATATCTTCAGCCATCTGATACCGGAATTCAAGCATGTAAGTATTGGTGCACATTTTCACTCAACTCCAGACAAATGGGAAGAGAAAGTGAAAGCGGCCTATGACAATGGCTGCGTACGTTTTGACAGTGCTATGAAAGGAATAGGCGGATGCCCTATGGCAGAAAATGATCTGGTAGGGAATCTGGCTACTGAAAACATTTTAGGGTGGTGCGACAATAACAACATACAACTAAATCTGGACAGAACAGCATTTGACGAGGCTATGTTCATGGCTTCCGGCATCTTCATTTAGTAAATAAGAGGAGTCATCTCATTTATCAACAATCATCAGAATTAAAGAACTAACATGTCTATACACGGCGAAATAAAGAGAGTGACATCACACACCCTACAATCTATGAAGGACCATGGTGAAAAGATCAGTATGCTTACTGCGTATGACTTTTCTATGGCTAAAATACTTGATGATGCAGGTATAGATGTATTGTTAGTAGGCGATTCTGCATCAAATGTTATGGCGGGTCATGAGACCACACTACCTATTACCCTTGACCAAATGATCTATCATGCTCAAAGTGTGATCAGAGCATGTCAGCGTTGCCTGGTGATAGTAGATCTTCCATTCGGATCATACCAAGGGAATAGCAAAGAAGCGCTTAATTCAGCTATAAGAATAATGAAAGAAGCAGGAGCACACGCTATAAAACTGGAAGGTGGAGAAGAAGTAGCAGAGTCTATAAAACGTATAGTTGGCGCAGGAGTTCCGGTAATGGGGCACCTAGGATTGACCCCACAATCAATATACAAATTCGGCACTTACTCAGTAAGAGCCAAAGAGGAAGAAGAAGCGGAGATACTGATGCATAATGCAAGAGTACTACAAGACGCGGGCTGCTTCTCTCTGGTGTTGGAAAAGATACCGGCAGCATTAGGCGCAGCGGTATCTAAAGAGCTGCGTATCCCGGTAATAGGCATAGGTGCTGGTGGCGGCGTAGATGGTCAGGTATTAGTGATGCATGACATGCTGGGTATTACTAAAAATTTTTCGCCGCGGTTCCTGCGCAGGTATCTGAACCTATATGACGAAATAAGCGAGGCCACTAAGAGCTACATTAAAGATGTAAAGAGTAAGGACTTCCCTAACGATAAAGAACAATATTAAAATAGTTGTCGGTAGCAAGCAGTTATTTAAAGAAAGTCAGTCAACCTCCGAAAAGCAGCATATACTATGGTGAATCTTAAAGTCTGGGAAAAACTAAGGAACCAGTTTACAGCAAAGAAGGTAACCCTTATTGCTGTGTCTAAGACCAAGCCGGCCAGTGATATACTGGAACTGTATAATGCAGGGCAAAGAGATTTCGGAGAGAACTATGTGCAAGAGCTTACCGAAAAACAAGCAGCCCTGCCTAAAGACATCAACTGGCACTTTATAGGACACTTACAAAGCAATAAGGTAAAGTACATAGCACCATTTGTGCACCTGATACACGGAGTAGATAATGACCGCTTGCTACTGGAGATCAATAAACAAGCTGTCAAGCACAACAGAGTAATAGATGTGCTGTTGCAATACTACATAGCCCGCGAGGAAACGAAGTATGGCATGAATATGGCAGAGATAACCGAGGTAGTAAAGAATAAAGCTAACCTGCCCAATGTGCGCATTTGCGGATTGATGGGAATGGCCAGTAACACCGACGACCTACAACAGGTACGCGGCGAATTTCGTGCGCTGGACTCCTTTTTTGTTCTATTGAAAACAGAATACTTTCCCAATGATCCGGAGTTTAGTAAATGCTCTATGGGCATGAGCGGTGACTACGAAATAGCAATAGAGCAAGGTAGCAATATGGTAAGAATAGGCAGCCTGCTATTTGGCAGCAGAACTTATACCAATTAATGCAATAAAATAAATATTAGATCGTTATGTTCATAAGTTACTATCATAACTTTGTAATATCCTATATATCCTATGCTATCTTTTATAAAATCCAGATGGGTTTTACTGCTTGTAATTACCCTATTCATCCTATTTAAGATCCATAATCTATTCTACCCCTACTACTGGGATGAAAGCTGGCCTTATGCCTCTGCAGTTTCCTACATGTTTCATCATGGTATTAGCTTGGTGCCCGGTGCTGTTGATCCAAATCTATCCAGAGGGCATCCTTTGTTGTTCCATGCAGCCGCGGCCTTGTGGGGCAAAATATTTGGTATGTCTCATGTGTCCATGCACTCATTTGCGCTTACCATCTCTATGTTGTTCTTGATAGCCATTTATGAAACAAGCTCAAGGCTGTTCAATAAAAGAGTAGCTATAATGAGCCTATTGCTGGTTGCTACACAGGTTTTATTCATAATACAATCTACGTTTCTGCTGCTTGAAATGCTGGTGGCACTGCTGGCATTGCTGAGCCTGTATCATTACATAAAGGGGAATCACCTGCAAACAGGTATTTACTTGTCAATGCTTTTCTTGACCAAAGAGAGCGGGCTGATAATGGGTTTTGTATTGGGGGTAGATGCATTGATCTCCTTAAGGAAGATTACAATTACCACAAAAAAAGAACATCTAAGAAGACTATTATCTATAGGCGTGCCATGCATACTGATGGTAACATTCTTTTTGCTGCAAAAGAGAATAAACGGGTGGTATATACTACCTCTCTATAAACAATTGGCAGATCGTAGCTGGAGTAATTTCTGGGAGGTATTTAGTAAAGAAGCTACCAGCTGCATGTTCATTAGCGACTATCGTTCTCTTATTTTTATAACAGCAATTGCTGTTACTATATATAGTGCTATAGCTAAGAAGATGTATGGTCTGTTGACCATACTGATACCCACAGTATTGATCTATTTTATGACCGGCGATCAGGGACCCACACATTCCAGAGACAGTCTCCTGCACTTTACCGCCTTGATCCTGTCACTTGCTTCATTCAGTTACTATATCTCTCGTCCATCACTATTTAAGTCAGCCGGACAAAGAAAATTCATATTACTTACCCTTGCTTTTATTACCTGCTTCTCCATTTTCTCTTCCATGAACTTCTTTACCTACAGATACTTACTAGCGATCATTATACCGGGACTGATGTTAGTGGCGATCATCACGGATAAAATGACGGCGCTCACCCGACCAACACTGTATTATGTAATGCTTATTGTGATGATGGGCATAAACACATATGCTTATATTTATGACGACGGTAATGGAGATACAGACAGGAGCGCATTCGCCAATATGGAATTACAACAATGTGCTGTAGATTATCTGGAGCAACATGGCCTGTATAATGCATCAATAGGAGCAGGGTCTTACCTTAACAGAGTGCACCTTACCGACCCAGCCACAGGATTTTTACATGGTAGCCAAACATTCACGAACGTAAATTGGGAGATCGATTATCGAGACTATATTATCGTTGATAACATTGAAGCCGATTACAGATATGATCATATTAAACAGTTACAGGATTATCAACTCGTATTAAGAGCACAAAAAGGGATGGGCTGGATAGAGATCTATGCGAGAACTAAAAAATAAAACTATTTGTTTCTTTTTTCTACACTGAATTGCAAATATCTGAAACCTATGGCAGTAGCTACAGACATGGCCACAATACACCACCAGAGCGATGTGAACCCATACTTATTGGCTAACTGAGTACCCGTAAACGGCCCTATAACCTGTGCAACAGACCAGGCAACAGTATATAGGCCTGCATATTGTCCCCTGTTATGCTCATTGGTGCGACTGATCATGAAAGAATTCATGAACGGCATAGATAACATCTCACCAACGGTTATGAACAAAGTAGATACTACTGCCACTGCCAATGTACCGGGAACAATGTTATACGTTAGGAATGCTAATGCTATAAGCAGTACACCTACAGATATGAACTGCAGGTTCTTCTTCTTTTGCTCCAGCTTAAAGACGAGCACCATCTCCACAATAGCTATTATCAGACCATTTACGGCCATTACACAGCCTATCTGAAACTCAGTAAGCTTCAACCCGACCCGATAAAACACAGGCACTGTAGTGAACAACTGAAAGAAGCTGTAAGAAAACATGATAGTAAGCAGAACAAAGAACAAATAAAGCTTGTCGGTATAAGGCGACTTACCTGATTGCCTTGGAGCTGAGGTACTTTTAGTGGCCGGCGTCTGTACATTACGCTGAGGAGATAAAACACTCCTCAGTAGAAGGGCTGCACCGATATTGGTAAGTCCGTCTATCCAAAACAGTAAATGGTAATTTCTGGAAGCGATGAAGCCACCTACCGCACTACCCAATGCCCAACCAAGATTAATTGATAATCTGTTAAGCGAATAACAACGGGTTCTGTTCTGCTCATTGCTGTATTGTGCAATGGCTGTAGAGTTGGCCGGCCGGAACGATTCATTGAGCACAGCAAGCACAAAGGTGCAAATGCAAATTGATGCATAATCAGTCATCTGCCCGAGAACAATGAACATCGTACCTCCGCAGAGCAATGCTGAGAGTTGAATATTATAGAAACCGAATTTATCGGTAAGCTTGCCCCCGAGAAAACCACCACAGATAGCACCCGCACCAAATATAGCCATTACCATACCTGCCTTGGCAATATTGTAATGGAGCGCCTGTGTCATGTACAAGGTCATGAACGGCACTACCATAGTTCCTGACCTGTTAATGAGCATGACCAACGAAAGCCACCACGTTGCCGGAGACAATCCGGAATACGCGTTTTTATATATTTTAGGCACAAAGCTCATGTCTCTTATTTATCTGGCAAGGTTACTAGCCGCAAATATTATAAATTTATAGCCAAATCAACCTTAAAGTTATCTTAACGTAGGGCTGAATAAAATCAATATGCTCGAAGCCATAAAAAACAGATGGGTATTATTACTGGTATTAGCGGTATTCATTATTGCCAAAATACCCGCCTTACATTATCCATTCTATTGGGATGAATCATGGTCATACGCACCTGCCATAAAATTAATGTATGCTCACGGCCCCAGTCTTATGCCCAATGCTATAGACCTCGGCTATTCACGAGGACATCCTTTACTGTTCTATGCAAGTGCAGCATCATGGATGAAGCTGTTCGGAGACAGTCATGTTGCACAGCATAGCTTCAGCCTCTTCATTTCCTGTTTGTTGCTCATAACGGTATATGAGGGCTGCTATACATTATTCAATAAGCGAATGGCCGTCATCAGCTTATTGCTGGTAGCTACTCAGATCATATTTTTTGTGCAGTCCACACTACTTCTACCGGAAGTAATGGTTGCTTGGCTTTCACTGCTCTCACTTTATAATTATGCTACACAAAGGCACCTATTCACCTTTCTTAGTTGCACCGCACTGATGCTGACCAAGGAGAGCGGGCTCACTATGGGTATGGTACTGGGCATCCACGCCGTATGGAACATGTTCAATAAAGAGGAGCCTATCAAAAACAGGGTGATGAATCTCGCATCAATTGCCGGCGCATCTTTGGTCATCGGTTTGTTCTTCCTGTTACAAAAAAAGCTGAATGGCTGGTATCTATTCCCTGAGCATACAGGTCTTATAGATCTTAGTTGGAAAATGTTCAAAGGTAAAATGCGATTCTGCATTGAGATCATTTTTGCACACCAGTACAGGCTGTTTACTTTCGGACTACTTATACCGGCGTCTATCATGACCGCTATTTTGAAACGAAACGCCAGCTACATATTACCGGCAATTTTAGGAATAGTATTGCTCGTTATAGGAGGAGATTATTTGGGGATACTTACCCGCAGGCTACTTTTACCTGCCGCGCTAGTGTTGTTTTTTTATACCTTCTACAGACTGCTGAAACAAAATAGTGATAATAAGAATAGCAGCAGATTCATTTACCTATCTATTTTCTTTTTTGCAGCCTACCTATCATTCAGCTGCCTCAACTTTTTCACAAATAGATATCTTTTCAGCATACTGGTCGTTGCACTTATTTTAGCCGGTTATTGTATCGATATTTTCCTGTCAGGCACCAAACAGATAATGACATATATTACCATTGCAGTCATTTCGATCGTTTCAGGGTTGGCGTTCAAAAACAATACAGGCGCAGGAGATGTGGACCTTAGTATTTATAGTTCTATGGAGGTACAGGAAGATATAGTTACCTATTTAGAGCAGCAACACTTGTACGACCGATATATATCGGCTCATTCTTCGCTCCAGCGGGAACATCTTACTAAACCACTTACAGGTTTCCTTCACTCACCTAAAGTATTCGGCAGGGTAAATTATTGCATAGCGCCGACCACAGAATTTGTGATCATTGATAACATTGAAGTAGATACCACCTTGAACATAGAGCAATTACGTAGTGACTTTACTCCAGTAAAACGATTTGAAAAAGGAGAGGTATGGATCGAACTATTACAGCGAAAGGCTAACCACGGGGTTGATTCGTCAACCTACCGACCAAAGCTGTAAATGACTCCCGGTCTATCATACGGGCGCCAAGGCTTTCGAGATGCTCTGTATATACCTGACAATCTATCAGCTGCACGCCCCGTTTTTGTAACAGACCTACCCAATTGATAAACGCGAATTTACTGGCATTGCTCTTGTGCGCAAACATGCTTTCACCAAAAAATGCATTTCCCATCCACAGACCATACAAACCACCTACCAGCACCCCGTGCTGCCAGGCCTCTGCACTAAACGCATGACCTGCTTTATGCATTTCAATATATGAGGCTACTACATCGTCACCAATCCATGTTCCACCCTGCCCTTCACGATATACGTTGCGGCAATTGGTGATCACCTGCTCAAAAGCAGTATTGACCCTAAATTCAAACTCACCTCGTCTCAGCACCTGCTTCATACTCTTGCTTACCTTCAGCTCATCAGGAAACAAAACAAAGCGAGGATCGGGAGACCACCACATTGGCGGCTCATCTTCATTGAACCAAGGGAAAATACCATTATGATAGGCGAGCAACAGCCGCTCCACACTCAGATCTCCACCCACAGCCAACAACCCGTCGTCAAGCGCATCTGACACAGGAGGGAACCAAATAGTATGATCGAGTAAATGAAGGGGCATATACTGTTACTGATCAGGATAAAAATTACTTAGCAGGATTTTCTTTTGTCAGATATACCCTCTCCCCGTCTATAAAACAATATGGCGGCTCAAAACCGGGCATAGATGTAGCGCGAACATAGCGCTGTATCTTGGCTTTATCCCAGTTGAGGTCTATCACTTTCAATGCCTTCATCTCTTTGCGATAATGCATACTCGTACCGTATTTATTCTCCAGCAGATCTTGTGCTACAGTATTATACTTACCTTCTATGACGTGCGACAATGTTTGTCTGAAAAGATTCAACGACGCTTTATAGGTAAGTTCATACAAGTCATTCACCCAGCAATCTTCAGGAATTGGAAACCTTTTCTGAAAGAGAATGTCACCATTATCAACACCGGGTTTCATGAGGTGAATTGTAGTTCCGAATTCTTTCTTCTCCTCCAGAATTGCAAAGGTAAACTGATTGCTACCTCTGTATTCCGGTAGCGGCGCCATATGCAGATTCACTGCAACTTTGCGAGCTCCGGCAATATGGTGCGCTTTCAATATCTCATGATACTGCACTGAATAAATGACATCGCATTCGGGCATATCATCCAATGAGGTAAATACCGGGATATTATTTTCTGCAGCCAGTGCGGAAAGATCATGACCTGTTCCAAACTCTTTTCGAGTGTTAGTAAGTAATCCTACTACTTCAATACCCAACTGTTCACGTTGAGCAACTAAATAAGAGAAACATTCATATCCTATAGGCTTAGACCCAAGAAAAATTACGGACTTTTTGAGCATGTGTAAAATTAAGTTTAAAAGTTATCTACTTTCGCAAAACACTTTATGAGCGCCCGAAAAATACTAATTATTACTAACAGGGTTCCTTACCCATTGAATGATGGGGGCAATCTGGCAATGCAGGCAATGATAGATGGCTACCAGACAAGCGGCTGGGAGGTGTATCTGCTGTCCATGAACACATCTAAGCACTACATCCACCCTCGGATACTGGAAAAGCTCTTTACCAATATCCATGCCTTCGATTGGATGGATATCAACAATGACATCAAGGCCACAACTATCTTAAAGAATTATTTATTCAGCGAAGAGGCTGAGCATGTAGCCAGATTTTACAACACGGCATTCGAAGAAAAAATAGTATCTGTCATCAACGATTTTAAACCCGATGTAGTACAAATAGAAAGCGTATATCTTACCACGTATATGCCTGCAATAAAACGATCTGCAAAGGCAATATCGGTGCTGAGAATGCACAATATAGAATACCATATCTGGCACAGCCTTGCTAATAAGAGTAAGAACTTCCTCAAAAAGAGCTACCTCACTAATCTTACCAAAAGGCTGAAAATTTTTGAACGTAATGCATGGAAGCAATATGACATTGTATTAGCCATTACAGAGAAGGATGCTGCACATGTAAGAAAGCTCGAGAACATTCCCAACCTTTTGGTCGCTCCATTCAGCATGGATACAGATAAGCTACAGGTGAGTGACGTGCAACAGAAATGGGCGGCATACCACATAGGTGCTATGGATTGGATACCTAACAGAGAAGGCGTAAAGTGGTTTCTCACGGAAGTATGGCCGCGAGTACATAAAGTTGCGCCACAATTCGAGTTTTATTTTGCCGGCCGTAAAATGCCTGCAGAGTTTACACAAATGAACATAGAAGGGGTACACTGTATGGCCGAAGTAGAAAATGCGGCTGACTTCATTGCTGATAAAAAAATACTGATTGTCCCTATCTCATCTGCCGGAGGCATTCGGGTGAAAATTCTTGAAGCCATGGCTGCAGGGAAAATAGTGATCACTACTCCATTCGGCATTAAAGGTATTGAAGCCAAGACAGGAGAGCATTATCTTTCTGCCACTACTCCTGATGACTTTACCCGCGCTATCAAATGGTGCCTTAAAAATCGCGACGAAGCAGAACAAATTGCGGTGAATGCAAGAAAACTTGTCATCAATAAATATGACTACCGCAAGGTGATCAAAAACATTATTGATGAAATAGAATCACAGATCAGCATTCGCTTATAAGGCTATAAAGGCTTACCCTAACCACATAGCCCCACCTACACTGTCTTTACTGGCTCCGGTAACACTACTCAACACGTTGGTTTCTTCTCTCCATCTCAGTGTGCCTATCAATGCCATAACAATGGCCTCTTTATATTGCACAGTCCCCTCATCAGGTATTGAAACCGCAACATTGTATGCTGCCAGCTCTTTTTGCAGACACGTCACCAGAAATGTATTGAATGCTCCGCCACCGGTAACCAGCATATTGGCCGAATCTTTTCCATGAGGATACTTTGCTACTGCCGCAGCTATCTGCTGAGCAATATGCTTAGTTGCCGTATGTAACATATCGGCAGTATTATGGTCGCTCTCCAGCAATATAGGGAAAACGATCTGTCGAGCCTCTTCATTGCTCAACGATTTTGGAGCAACCTTTTTGTAATAAGCTGCATTGTTTAATTCCTCAAGTACACCAACCAGTAGTTCACCACCAGCCGCAATAGCACCTCCTTCATCCATAGTCATACCATCACGCTCCGCAAGACCATTCAATATCTGATTGGCTGCACAAATATCAAATGCTACCGGCTCCCCATTATGCCACACGGTCATATTGGCTATCCCGCCTATGTTCAGTAAGTAATCGTAATGACCAAACAGCAGCTTATCTCCTATAGGTACAATTGGCGCACCCTGCCCACCCAATGCTACATCGAGCGAACGAAGATCACTGATAACAGGCAACTCTGCTACCGCAGCAAGAGACGCGCCATCGCCCAACTGGAAAGTAGTATGATGTTGAGGCTCATGAAAAACTGTGTGTCCGTGCGATGCTATAAAATGTACTTTATGATCAAGATTATTTTCTACAATAAATGATTTTACCTGCGTACCAAGGTAACGACCATAGCTGGTATGCAACTTCAGAAAATCACCAACGGGAATAGTTGCCGCATGCTGAAGTTTCAGACGCCATTCGATAGGATATGGAATGCACGTTGATTGTAACAATTGGTAAGTCCACGAACCACGAACCTCCTCCAATTGCACATAAGCAATATCCAATCCATCCAGTGAGCTGCCCGACATGAGGCCAATAACCTTGTAAACCATGCCGCAAATGTAGGAGGAATTTAGGAATGGTTGGATACTGACACAGATGAGTATTATCACCCATAAAAAATGGCCTCTGTTGAGGCCATTTTCTGATGCTGTTATTCATTATTCATTAGTTCGCAAATTCGCTCATAAACTTGATGCGCATCATTTTCAGATGCTCTATGCTCACATCGCGGTCCTTGAATTCCTCGTAGGCATTATCCATGTTATCATCCGGACTGTTGCGGAAATAGTCGAAGATATCTTCCTGCTCATACTCATCCAATTCTTGTTCCAGACAATAGTCAAGATTAAGTCTTGTTCCGCTGGCTACAATGGTCTCCATTTCTACTAAGAGATCAGGTATGGTCAGACCCTTATTTTTAGCAATGGTCTCCAGTGGTATTTTCTTATCAATGTTCTGAATGATGAACACCTTCATACCGCTCTTGTTGACCACACTCTTCATTACAAAATCATCCGGCTTTGTAATGTCGTTTTCCTCTACATATTTGGCTATTAGCTCTACAAACTTCTTACCATATCGTATGGTCTTACCCTTGCTGACACCCTGTATCCTTTCCAGCTCTTCGAGAGTTGTAGGATAGTTGGTGGCCATATCTTCCAGAGAATTTTCCAGGAATATAACGAAAGGAGGCAGGTTCTTTTCTTTGGCTATCTGCTTACGTAACCCTTTCAACATATCGAAGAGCACAGCATCTGTTGTTGCCGGGCCTGATGATGCAGCACTTACCTCATCATCATCTCCCACCGCATCATCATACTGATGATTCAATACTACCTGAATAGAATATGGCTTTTTCAGGAACTTCTGTCCTTTTTCTGTGATCTTCAACAGACCATACTCCTCTATATCCTTGCGTATCATACCTTCCAGTATCATCTGCCTGATAAGGGAATACCAGAAATTGGCTTCCATTCCCATGACCAGACCACTGCCAAATGATTTTAACTTATCATGACGGAAAGTGGTGATCTGCGGATTGGCTTTACCTAGTATTATATTGACCACATACTCTATACCAAACCTTTCATCCAGTTCGTTGATCGTATCCAGCGTTATTTTAGTACTGTCTTTTACTTCAAGTGTTTCCTTCGGATTACGGCAGTTATCGCAATTGTCACAATTCGCTCCCTTATACTCCTCACCAAAATAATGCAGCAACAATTTACGACGGCAAACACCGCTTTCTACATAAGCCAATGTCTCAGATATCAACTGAGCACCCATCTCGCGCTCGCTCAAAGGCTTGTCGCGCATCAGATGTTCCAGCTTCTGCACGTCTTTGTAAGAATAGTAAAGGATACACTTGCCCTCCATTCCATCTCTTCCTGCCCTACCGGTTTCCTGATAGTAGTTTTCCAGAGACTTAGGAATGTTGTAGTGCATCACAAAACGTACATCCGGCTTATCGATACCCATACCAAAGGCTATCGTCGCAACGATCACATCTACCTTTTCCATCAGGAACTGGTCCTGCCGTTGCGCACGCAATGGTCCTTCCAACCCAGCGTGATAAGCTACCGCTGTAATACCATTGGCCTGTAGCGTTTGCGCCAGTTCTTCTGTTGTTTTCCTGTTAAGCGTATATATGATACCGCTCTTACCCTTCATCGTATTGATGAACTTTACGATGTGCTTCAGTACCTGCTCTTTGCTGGTCTTTGGCACTATCTCGTAATAAAGATTAGGGCGATTGAATGAATCAATAAAAATATTAGGTGCCTGTAAATTCAGATTTTTTACAATATCATCCTGTACTTTAGGCGTTGCTGTAGCTGTTAATGCGATTATGGGCAATGAAGGGTTGATCTCATTGATCATATCTCTCAGCTTGCGGTATTCAGGGCGGAAATCATGTCCCCACTCAGAGATACAGTGAGCTTCATCTACTGCAATGAAAGATATCTTCAAATCAGAGAAAAAAGCAATATTTTCTTGTTTGGTCAGCGTTTCAGGAGCCACATACAGCATTTTCGTTTTGCCCTCTACCAGATCAGACTTTACCTTCTTCTGCTGTGCTTTACTTAAAGTTGAATTTAAAAAATGTGCTATATTATCTTTACTGCTATAGCCTCTGATCAGATCTACCTGATTCTTCATCAGCGCGATAAGTGGAGAAACAACTATTGCCACACCTTCGCTGAGTAGTGCAGGTAACTGATAACACATCGATTTACCACCACCTGTCGGCATTATTACGAAGGTGTCCTTACCATCAAGAATACTTTTTATTATCTTTTCCTGCTCTCCTTTGAATGTATCAAACCCAAAATATTGGTGAAGTTCCTTTTTAAGATTAAATTTTGGCTTGGGATTACTAACTTCCATAAATATTATTTTAACCAAAAGTGACAAAACAGCACTGTACAATATCGTCCCCTATCTCTGTCTGGCTTTTTTAGCTACTCGTTTTTTGTAAAGATTGCGAATTTACGACACCGGCATTATTTAAATACATTTATAATGTAACACAAATGGTAAATAATACTTAAAAAAGTCGTGCTTTGCGAGCAATATTGCATTGTGAATATACTAAATAACAGAGTCACGATTTAAAAAAAGTGGCTAATTTCCACCACTTTATACACTTAAAAATCGTTACTTGTAAATATAATAAACTTACCGTTAACAATATAATAGAAGATCGATAATGTGGAAAAATATCTAAAACCCGCTGAATAATAACCCGTTATCAGTCATTCTTATGTTCAGAATTGATACTTTCTTTTGCGATATGATTAAAAAAGTTATCCAGAAGATCCGGATTGAGCTTACTGAAATCTATTACGGAAATTTTGTCATTGAATTTAGGGAAAATGTTTTTCGCGTAATTCTTCTTCCAATCTTTTTGAGTTTTGACCAGCATATCAACAAGTTCTTTCTTTTCATCTTCGCCCGTTACATGCTCTTTTTCATCAATTAACTCCTTAATTTTTCCCGACAGATGATATATATATTTACAATTTTCAGGAACTTTTAGCTTGCTATCATTCCTTTGAAGACGAATGAAGGTCATAAATGCCCTTACAATTTTAAATTCTTGTCTGAACCGGGCAATAGTATCAACATCAAAATCACTGTCAATAGCATCTGCCATTGCAGCAAGAGCTTCCACTTTCCCTTTAATTATTTCTTTCGCTTGAGCAGGCTTCATATCATTAATCGAGTGTAGATCGCACTGCAAATCTATAGTGCTAATATTACCTCACCCGTTAAGAAAGTATGAACATTTTATAAAGCGGCATGTTGACATATTTTTATATATTTTCGCCGTGCAAAATGGCCAAGAATAAGACTCCCAAAAAACGAAGCATATTACGTACCGCACTTAGAGTAATACTCATCATGTTCCTTGCATCGATGGCATATGTGATCTTGTGCAAGTGGATGATGCCCCCTATTACCACAACTCAAATAGTTGATGTTTGCAGAGGTTATGGCCTGAAACGCGATTATGTAAGCTGGAACGAAATATCTCGTAATATTAAATTGGCAGCATTGGCCAGTGAGGACCAGCGGTTTGCAGAACACGGCGGGTTTGACTGGAAATCGATAGACAAAAGTGTGAATGGTCCGGTAAACAAGAAAAGGAAAAACAAGATTCGTGGTGCCGGAGCAAGTACTATAAGCCAACAGACGGCAAAGAATGTTTTCCTATGGCAGGGAAGCGGAATTGGCAGGTATATAAGAAAAGTACCTGAATTCTATTATACACAGTTAATAGAGTGGACCTGGGGCAAAAAACGTATCCTTGAAGTGTACCTCAATGTAATTGAAATGGGTCCAGGTATATATGGTGTAGAAGCCGCATCTCAAGCCTATTTTCATAAATCTGCCAAAAACCTTTCTCGTTCTGAAGCAGCCATGATCATTGCTTGCTTACCTAACCCGAAAAAATTTACAGTTGTCCCAATGAGCAGAAGAGTTTCCTGGCGCTATCCTAAAATAATGGCGCAGATGGATAATCTGGAGGGCGATGAGGATATCGAGGATCTGCTGAAGTAAACAATTAGTTACAGCTTGCATGCCAGGTCCTTACTACTTGTATTGGATAAATACCCGCAGAGGTGGGAACATAACCTATTTCTGTATCTACACGGGCATAGGATGATATAAATGACCGATACGCCCCCGGACCACATACTACAGAATCTATGCTATTGCCCATTAAAAAATATGGATTACCATGCAATGACGTATCTGCGTAAGCGATACACATATGACAATTGGCTTCTTTCTCACAAGAAAACAATGATATTGCTGATATAAGCAACAAAAAAGGAAAGATGTAATAGTATTTCATAGTTAATACAAAGGTTCAATAAATTGGAGCGAAAGACGAGATTCGAACTCGCGACTTTCAGCTTGGGAAGCTGACGCTCTACCAACTGAGCTACTTTCGCTGGTACTCTATTATTATAAAGGCAACTGTAAACCAGTTACCATACTACAAAGTAACAAATAAAAAAATAAATAGCAACATTGATCTCGATATGCAGATCAATCCGCATCAATACTTTGGTGCCTTGCAGGTATATCCACTTCTTTAAACCCTTTGATCAATAATTTTTCCCTGAATTCGGTCTGCACATCATACTCCCCATGAACTAAAAATATCTTCTTTACTTTATCCGCATCCTGACATGACAACCAATGCAACATATCTTGGTAGTCACCATGTGCGCTAAGACTGCTTATTTCAGCTATCTCTGCCCTTACAGGGAATAATTCGCCAAATATCTTTACCTCATGAGGATATTGTTTTAACCTGCCTCCCAGAGAATTAGGCTCGCAATAGCCGGTCATCAAAATAGTATTTCGTGAACTGGCTATGTTATTAGCAATATGGTGTTTCACTCTGCCGGCTTCTGCCATACCCGAGGCCGATATGATGACACAAGGAACTCGATCATCATTCAAGCGTTTTGAATCTTCAACAGTTTCAATAAACTTCAATCCGGGAAAACTGAAAACATCATCATCTTGCTTCAATAACTTTTGCACATCTTCATTAAAATAATCAGGATACTTCCTGATCAGTTCAGTGACCTTTACAGATAGCGGACTATCGACATAATAGTCTATCTCCGGCAGTCTGTTTTCAAGCGACAATCTGTTCAATAGAAATAATATTTCCTGAGTACGCCCCAAACTGAATGCAGGTATGACCATTTTCCCTTGCCTATCTATACAGGTCTCCTGAATATGCTTCAACAACTTATCGCTGGCAATGGTGGCAACTTCATGAAGCCTGTTACCATAGGTAGATTCCATGATAATATGATCTGCCTGAGGAAATACTGCCGGTGCCCTTAAGATCATATCATTGTATCTGCCGATGTCTCCGCTAAATGTAAGCCTCTTGATATCTCCGTCTTCATGTATCAACAAATTGACAGCCGAACTACCCAGAATATGTCCACAGTCTGTGAACATGACTTCAATTCCCTTCTCTATCTTATAAGACTCATTATATGGCACTGTCTCGAACAAAGAAAATACTTTCACTGCATCTTCCTCTGTGTATAATGGTGAGATAGGAGGCCTGTTTTCTCTCTCCCTCCTGCGATTTACATACTCAACATCCATCTCCTGTATGTGAGCAGAATCTACCAACAGTAACTTAGTAAGACTGGCAGTAGCAGGCGTGCAGAATATTTTACCTCTAAATCCATCTTTCACCAACTTAGGCAACAGACCTGTATGGTCTATATGAGCATGCGACAGGATGACATGATCAACCTCCAATGGATCGAATCCCCAGGTACTATTCAGTTCTAAAGTTTCAGGACCCATCCCCTGAAACATACCACAATCCAACAGTATCTTTTTACCATTATTTATATGCACCAAATGTTTGGACCCAGTAACGGTACGTGCAGCACCATGAAATGTTATCTTCATACTTATTACTTATGCAATAGTTCCTACAGACAATAAAAATAGTGCCTCACGGCTTATGATGACACTTTATTTTGGTTGGCTGTATCAATGTAAGTAAACTTTGACATTAAAGTAACAAATGAAACAGCGATATAACGCTGATGTTGAGGTGGTGATTTTTTTACTCTCCAAAAATGTGAAAGGGTTTAAAACAATTGCTAGGCAAGCCTTTTATATTCTACATTACAGTAAGGGCAATAGGGATTTTCACCAACTTTTAAGTAACACGAGGTAGCAGTATTGTGCAGAATATAGCTAGAGAAATTGCTAAAGCCACAGCACTAAACCGCTACCTACATTAAGGTCAAGAAGGTCTTAGAGCATTTGCAATTAATTATGCTATAAAAACAAAAGTATAAGTTCGAACTAACGATAATTCTGGACATCATACTAACAACCTTCTATCACAATATGCAAGTACTCTTGTGATGTTCAAGTTGAGTGCGTGAATCTGATTCCGATACTAACTCTAGTTGCACCCCAACCTTTCCTTAATTACTTAGTGTCTCATACAATCAAACAACCTAAACTTTTATTTATGCGTAATTTTTTACAGGTCGCAATCCTGTCTGCTTTACTTTTATCATCTCACGAAACAATAAAGGCGCAAACTCTACCTTTCGACCCAACTTTTGGTACCGGCGGTATAGCTAACTTAACTGCCATCCCGGGCTTCTACCCGCTGGACATGTCATTACAGGCCGATGGAAAGATCCTTTGCATGTATGCCAACAGCAGCAATACCTACGCTCTGCGAGTGAAGCCGGACGGAAATATTGACAATACATTCCTTGCTGACCTGAGTTATGAATTGTGGCCTACACCTGTTGCCGGCGCTTTGCAATTTACAGGCAAACTATGTACTCCTAACGAGGCATTGATCAGGGAAACATTCGATAACAAAGTGATCATCGCATTTGGCGCCGCAATTCTTCGCGTTAAATCAACCGGATCTGTTGACTCTACTTTTGGTAATTTAAGCACAGCACCCGGATATCTGGATATCAACACTTTTGCACCACTGCATTCATTGGCTGCCCTTCACGATATGTACGACGCACATTCCGCGGGACTTTATTATGCAGGCCCGGCTAGTGTAGGCATAGGAAATTCAGACACAATTGTGATCGTCAAAACCACAACCAATGGAGTATTTGATCCTACCTACGGCTCGGGCGGGCAAAAATATATTTTGTTGGACTCTGCCAAATTTGGCTACCCCAATGCCATCAGGAAGATCATGTTTACCAATTCAGGCAAAATATTATTTACCGGCCAAACACATAGACCCTCATCACCTACTACCCAAGGAGATGTGTTTGTGGCCCGATACAACCTCGATGGCACACCCGATGTTACATTCGGCACAAACGGTGTTACAATCATCGACTTTGGCAATTTTAACCAGGATCCTTGGGCAATCACATGCGCAGCAAACGGAGAAGTTTATATAAGCGGGGTGCAAGACACAACCCTCACTAGTGTAACCAGACAATATTTCACCTTCAAAATGTCACCATCCGGCATTGCAGATATGAGCTATGGCTCAGGGGGAATAGTACTTGACGCCCCGCCTGTATCTGTCGTAGCTTATGCGATGTCATTGACTTCCACCAGCTACAACAAGATCTATATGGCCGGCTTTTATACCGACGGAACTTTTAACTATAAAAATGAGTATCATTCTTATACCGCAACTGGTGCACCTAACACCACCTTTTCACCAGGAGGTCTTGTCAACAACAACACCTACGAACGGGCACAAAAGTTGCTGACACAGCCCCTCGATAATAAGATACTGATACTGGGTGGCGACAACACAAACCCTAAGCTCATGCGCATCAGCGGCGACCTGATGCCGGTGCAGCCTAATTTTGCAGAATCAGTATCCAGAGACAATAAAAAGGTATGGGTGGCCAACGATGCTGCTTATATCTCTGCAACAAATGTACATTCCATACTTGAAGCGACTCTAATGTCAGTAGATGGAAAGCGTATCAGACATTACAACCAAAGCGACTTTGTGCGCGGTAACAATATGAGCACTGTGCAGTTGCCCAACGATATACCTACCGGCTTATATATACTTTCTGTAAGTGAAAATGGAGAAGCACACTATGTAAAGTTTGTTCATTAGAATTCAGAATAACCTAAATAATAAAAGGAACGCTCTCTCAGAGGTCGTTCCTTTTGTTATTTTAGACATTGCTATAGATATTTATTTCTTGTTCAAATTCATGCACATTCAATCAGACCCATGATCAAATTTATCAAATAACACTACAGTTTGTTGAAAAGTCCTTTCTACAAAAGCAGTTGGTATTCAGTGACTACTTATACTTATTACCCGACTCGCCAGAGATATTGGTCACCGGATCTATCCATTACTAGTTATTAAAGCCCCCAAATTGTTCTAGATTTGGGAACATGGAGTACAATTACTTCCCAATTGTGCAGATTTTTTTTGAGAAGGTTTCACTCTTCATAATATTAATGTCGCTGAAGAATATTTTAAAAACAAAAGCTAGTTTGTGAGTCGATATGATACAATCTTACTAGCTTCTTTACTCGGATAGAAGCTTATACAAATTTTCAAATACCGCGATTGTTTATACAGTGTTTAAACCTAAAATGAAAAAAGCCTTATAAATCATTGATTTACAAGGCTTTAATTTTTCTATCTGGTGACCGCGTCAGGATTCAAACCTGAAACCTTCTCATCCGTAGTGAGATGCTCTATTCAGTTGAGCTACGCAGCCATTACCCTTTTGGGAGTGCAAAGATATAAAACTAGATGTACTTTTGCAAAATAATTTTACAAAATTCATTAAAAATTTTTAAAAATAATTTGACTGATGAATATAGAGATCTGGTCTATTGGAAAAGAAAATGATGCTTTCATTAATGATGGTATCAATTACTACTTCCAGAAAACACGCCCCTGGAACCCGATAGAACTGGTTGTATTACAACTACCAAAGAAAATCGTAACAACTGATGTAGCAAGAACAAAGTTGCAGGAAGAAGACATGCTATTAAAAAAGTTACAACCACATCATTATCTGATTCTACTGGACGAAAGAGGTAAGATGCTCACCTCCCCTCAGTGGGCTTCTCAGTTTCAGCAATGTATGAATCAGGGAACAAAAACGATCGTTATCCTTATTGGTGGTGCATTTGGTGTTACTGATGCTATTCGCAATAAAGCAAACCAATGTTGGTCGTTATCTAATCTGGTATTTCCTCATCAGTTGGTAAGGCTCATTACTGCCGAGCAAGTATATCGTTCATTCAGCATTCTGAATAACTCTCCATACCATCATTCATAAAAAAACGGGGTGTCTGTTCAAGACACCCCGCTGCTAAAAATATTACCTCTTTTATCTTATTAGTGTTACATCACCACTTTCTTCCAAAGTGGTACCGTTACAAGTGTACCTGAGTACATAGAAATAGGTATCCATATCTTGCGGTACACCGCCATATGTACCATCCCATCCGTCAGTATCAGTTGTAGTGGTCTCATACACAACTACACCCCAACGATTCACAATCCTGAACAGACTCAGTACATGATGACCTGCTGTAATTGGACGGAAACGATCATTATAGCCATCTCCGTTAGGAGTGAATGCTGTAGGGAAGCTGATCAGGCAACAAGGTGCCGGAGTGAACAACATACTATCTATACCGGCACAGCCGAATGGATCAGTTACAGTCAATGTAATATAACCAGGGAACATTACATTAGCAACAGCAGTTGGTGCATTCACAGATCCCAGACCTGCAAAGAATGGAGCCGGTGACCATGTGTAAGTGTATGAAGGATCACTTACTGTGGCATTAAGTACTACAGTATCTCCTTCGCAGGCAACTCCTGCACCCGTAAACGTTGCCACCGGATGAGGATGTACACGAACAGTATCATACATAGACTGAGATGGGCAACCGCTCTGTTCAGTATAACCGGTCACGTGCAATACATATAGACCAGGTGTGTACCATGCTATAGAGTAAGGACCACCACCGCCTGAAGCTGCAGTAATAATTGTTCCACCACCAAATGTCCATGAATAATTGCTGACAACAGGGTGGTAAGTAGTAGAAGTAAGTGCTACAGTCACCGTATCACCTACGCAAACATTAGAATTAGCGTACAAACCTAAAGTAGGTGTAGGTACTACATACAAACTATTCTGCCCGGTTGTTGAACATCCGTTATAAGATACAGTCAACATTATTGTACGGATATAAGTAGAGTCGTATTGAACACTTATAGGTCCTTGTACAGTATCACTGCCAACTACTATAGTAGCGCCTGCAGGCAACTGCCACAAGTAGCTTGCACCAGGGTAAGTTGGCCCGGTTGAAGTGTATAACATTGTATCATGCTGGCAAATAGAACCGGTTGTAGGTGTAACTTCTACTATCGGTTTCACATTAGTAGTAACTACCAATGGAGTACGGGGGCTTTCGCAACCCAATACAGTCAGTGATACATAATAGGTAACAATACCCGGAACAGCAGTGCTTGGAGTTGGCGCACTTGTACTGCTGGTACCTAACACTGGCACAACATACCACAACAAATTAGAACCTGTTGCTGTTATTGGCGATGCAAGATCATACTGGCAATACGTAACATCATTGGGTATCGGCGGCGCAGGTATTGGATGTACAGTAGCATTAAAATAGCCTGGCATTGAAGGGCAACCGTTCAATGTGGCTACCACACTGTAAATACCTGATGCAGCAACTGGAGCGGAAGCAATAGAAGGACTTGTCAACAAAGACGTGAATGACAAAGGACCACTCCAGCTAAAGCTTGCACCCGCAGGAATTGATGTTGCAGACAATGTCAACGTAGTGCCTTCACATACAGGACTGTTACTTGTGATAGCAGGTACTGTAGGTGTTGGTTTTACCTGTACCAACAGGCTTCCTGCTGTAGAGGTACAACCGGTTGCCAATATAGTGATGTTACAATTATAAACACCTCCACCCAGAACATTCACACCGGTAATAACAGGATTTTGTAATGTAGATGTAAAACCATTTGGTCCGATCCAATGATATACTATGCCAGACAAAGGTGAAGTTGCAAATAAATTCAATGTACTATCTGCACATACCGGACCATTGCTACTCAATACCGGAGGTACAGGAGCCGCACCATCTGGCATAGATACCGTCATTGCATTTGAAGGACAACCATTTGAACCTATTACATAGATGTTATTATACAGACCTGCATGTAAACCTGTGATAGTGATATTACCTGTTATCGGATCAGCAGTCAGGGTCAATGTCATAACAGTTGTTCCGTTGAACGTATAATATACTGTATAAACAGAATCCGGTGTAAGATTGTACAAGGTAATAGTACCATCAGATACATTACATGCCGTAGGATTTGTTTGCGTTGTTGCTGTAATTACCGGAGTGGTTTTGATCACTACTCTGGTAGTATCTGTAGCCAAACAGCCGTTCAGATTAAGTGTTACAGTATAAACACCTGACGACACTAAAGGAACATTGGAAATAAATGGATTACGCGCTGTATTAGAGAATCCGCTCGGGCCGGCCCACGAGAATGTAGGCACACCGGTAGTTATAGTATCCGTTGCAAACAGATACAAGGTACTGAACTGACAGACCGGACTATTACTGCTGGCATGCACCACAGGCGCAGGCTTCACAGTTACTGTGATCGGCACCCTCACACTTTCAGTGCACAATCCTATGTGTTGGGTAACCCACCATGTATAAACACCCGGCACTAAGGTACTTGGTGTTGGAGCAGTTGTTGATCCTGTACCACCGGTAGCTGCAGTGTACCATAGTAAATTGGAACCTGTTGCTGTAAGAGCAGGTGCAACAGCATTCTGGCAATAACTCAAATTCGTTACGCCTGGTCCGGGAGTAATACCTGATATAACTGTAAAGTGGAAAGTATCATTACCACATACCGATCCGCTCAAAGGCACACCGATAAGTGTGTAAGTGGTCATGCTGGTTACATTAGACAAAACAAGTACTGAAGATGTTCCGGTAGTTGAGGTAAGACCTGTTGCAGGAGCCCATGTCCATGTATAACCAGTACCGTTAGCAATATTCAGGAATATTGAATCTACAGCAGATGTGCAGGCGTTGATAGTATCAGAACCCGGCAATAGTAAACTACCACCTGCAGTTATTGTAGGAGAGGTGGCATTCAATGCACTATCCAGATCCGCGGCTCTCATTACATATGCAAAAGTAAGGTTGGTACTGTCGCCGGGCGCAATATTACCCAACTGATATACCAGGCCTACACCCTGATCATTTACAGAAGTAGAACCAACTGCATAAGTATATGTAGTTGTCTGATTATAACAAGCTGCAGGATTATTATAAGGAGTTAAACCAAAGTCAACAATGAAGCATTTCGCACGGCAATCCTTAGTACCTAGACCAAGAAAAGCTTGAGAATACGTAGTGCCTGTTGCAGTGACCATTACCTTGTTATTTATATTGGGCAACTGGAAAGCAATATTATTAGAGGTAGTGAAGCTACCACTCTGCTCTTCTTCATTATCAGGATCGAGTGTTCTCAGATAATAAACATTGTTGGCAACTGCCGCACCTGTATTCTTGATCTTCACATTCACAGTGAACCAAAGCTTTGTCGTATCGAACGTAGTTGTTTGTGTGATATCCAAAGGGTTTGTTGTTTGACCATGCCATACAGAGGTAAGTATAGGACCCGATGAACTATATGAAGCTGTTGTACCGGATAAAGTACCTGTATATCCTGTACCGGCTCCGCTCAGGTTCATTAACCAGGCGTCGCTCTGTGTACCTCCTACCTGAATACTCCATCCTTCCTGCGGGCTACCAGGCACAAAAAAGTCACCAAACTTAGCTGGTGCACCTACTGTCCAACCATCCATGGCCGGATCTGCAATAAAGCCAATCTGACCTGAAGTATAGGTTGTAGCAGTCCCCGGATCATATAGCCAGTTACCTGCTCCCGGATGAAAACCTGCCGGTGCCGGTCTTGGCGCACCGAATGCTCCGTTAGGGGCAAGACCCAACTCAAGGAACCTGCCTTTGAGGTAAGCACAATCGCCTACCAGTTGACCAAATGAGGAAAAACTGCTCAAAATAAAGCAGGTGATAAGTGTGGCAAGAGTTAAATTTTTCTTCATAAGAAAAAATTATATTTTATATACCAATGTAGTTTGTGCAATACTTTCAATAACCTCCCAAACATTTGCTAATCATGTAGAATTAGTTCGCATTTGACAGTCATAACATAATAAGACCATCAAAAATTGAAAAAAGTTTGGTAAAAATGAAAATAAATCTACAAAAAATTAACATTGCTTGTACTTATTGTTAACATAAATTCATATAAAGTTATTCACATTTTAAAATAATCAACTATGAAACTACCTAATAATTGGCTTAATATCTTCGAATTTGTTTCACAACTCTAACTAATATCCTATGTCCTATGTTAAAATACGGGAATGATTTGCCTGAACAATTGAAAATATACCTACTAAGCATATTAATGACTTAAACTATTGTTTTCAGCATTTACAAACTTTACCTTCGCAACAAATTTTTCAAAAATGAGTTCTCAGAAAATAACGATGGGCAGTAATGGCCTGCTCAATGTACCCGACAATCCTATTATTCCTTTTATAGAAGGAGATGGCATAGGCCCGGATGTATGGAATGCAAGTAAAATGGTGTTAGACGCCGCCGTTAAGAATTCATACAAAGGCAAGAGAAAGATAGAATGGAAGGAAATGTTGGCCGGAGAAAAAGCTTTCAATCAAACAGGCGAATGGCTGCCTGCCGAAACACTTGATATTGCTCGCGAGTATCTGGTATCTATTAAAGGTCCGCTTACTACACCTGTAGGTGGTGGTATGCGTTCACTCAATGTGGCAATGAGGCAGGAACTTGACCTTTTTGTATGTCTTCGTCCCGTAAAATGGTACAAAGGCGTTCCTTCTCCGGTTGTTCACCCAGAAAATGTAAATTTTGTCATCTTCAGAGAAAATACTGAAGATATATATGCAGGTATAGAGTATGCCAATGGTACACCTGAGGCTAAAAAGTTGCTGGATTTCCTTACAAATGAATTGGGTGCAGGCAAAAAGATACGTTTCCCTCAATCTACTGCATTCGGGATCAAACCGGTTTCTAAAGAAGGAAGCGAAAGACTGGTAAGAGCTGCGATCAAATATGCGTTAGAAAACAAATTGCCGACTGTTTCTATTGTTCATAAAGGCAATATCATGAAATATACAGAGGGTGGTTTCAAAATTTGGGGCTACGAACTGGCTGAGCGCGAATTTGGCGAACAAGTGTACACATGGGAACAGTGGGAAAAATGCAAAAAAGCGAACGGCGAAGAAGCCGCTAATAATGAATTGAAGAATGCAAAAGCCGCAGGCAAACTCATCGTCAACGATGTAATAGCAGATAACTTTTTACAACAGATCCTTTTAGCTCCTCAGGATTATTCCGTAATTGCCACGCTCAATCTTAATGGCGACTACATTTCCGATGCAGCAGCTGCAGCTGTTGGTGGTATAGGTATCTCTCCGGGAGCTAATATCAACTACAATACCGGTCATGCTGTATTTGAAGCTACTCACGGCACTGCACCTCGTTTTGCCAACACCAACACCATGAATCCTTCATCTCTATTGCTGAGCGGTGTTATGCTTTTGGAATACATCGGATGGCACGAAGCCGCTAAAAGTATAGAAGATGCAATGAGCACCACTATAAAACGTAAAAGAGTAACTATTGACTTCTACAATCTGATGAATGACGCTACATTACTTAAAACCAGCGAATTTGCTGAAGAGATAATCAAAAATCTCGCATAGGTAAATATGAAATACATAAAATAAGTGCTGCTCAAATAGTAGCACTTATTTTTTTTGAAAAAATATGACTCCCATTTACTAATTTTTCGTGTACTTTAAGATATTACTTCTATATTTAATTGTAAATTTGTAAATAACTAATCATCGTACAATGTCCTTTAATATCGCCTCTTATATTGAGCACACTATATTGAAACAGACAACTACTCTTGCAGAGGTGGATAAAGTTTGTGTAGAAGCATCTATGGAGAACTTTGTTGCAGTCTGTGTGCCGCCCAAATATGTATTGAACGCTAAAAAACTATTGGACGGTTCCCGGGTAAAGATCGCAACCGTTATTGGTTTCCCTTTAGGATATAACGTTACTGATGTTAAGCTAAGAGAGATCGACGATGCTCTTTCTATGGGTGCTGACGAAGTAGATATGGTACACGACCTGTGTGCTCTCAAAAACGGTAATTGGAAATTGCTGGAAGAAGAGGTAGCAGCTTGTATAAAACCGGTACATGATGCAGGCAAAGTATTAAAGGTCATTCTGGAGACAGGTATCCTTACAGACAGCGAAATAATAAAATGCTGCCAGCTATATAGCAATTTCAAGATAGACTACATTAAAACATCTACAGGTTTTGCAGATATAGGTGCTACTGTAAATGCTATAAAACTTATTAAAGCAAACATTCCTGCTCGTATGGGCATCAAGGCTTCAGGCGGTATCAGAAATTATGCCTTTGCAAAAGAACTGATAGATGCAGGAGCTAACAGATTGGGCTGCTCATCAAGTTGGCAGATCATGAAGGAATTCAGATTAGCTAATGGTGGATAGTAGCTTGCATTAATGTAATAGATATTATAAATAAGGGTGGCTCAGCTGAGCCACCCTTATTTATTTAAGGTTATGACATATTAATTATCGTGCATCATCTGCAGTTGGGCCATACACGCCCGGAACAGGCACATCAAGTAAACGCAGATATACACTTAACTGACCACGATGGTGTATCAGATGACTATATCCAAGTGTACGAATGAACGCGGCTCTTGGAAGATCATAAATAACATGCTCTCCCATCATCAAGATCCACGATTTTTCAAAATCTTCGGCTGACGCATTTTCCAATGCAGTTATTGCCCCTTCCAATTTACTGTCAAAAATGGCTAACAACTCTTCATGAGTAGCTGCAACAGTTGACTTCATTGTACCTGCTGCAAGATCTAGCTCCGGAGTAGTCAACATCATTGTGATCCATCCCGGAACCTCAGCGATATGTGTTGCCAAACGACCCAACTTCATTGATTTTGCATGAGGCGTCCACTCATTTTTTTCAATAGGTACTCGCTCCAGCATTTTTCTGGTATTCGCAGACTCTTGTTTTAATTCTGCGATCAAAGTTTGATTTAAAGACATAGCAAAATGTATTTTTGTGAAGATAATAAAAAGTTATCGGCCAATATCTGCAAAATTAAATAGCCAATGCCTCTATCCAACTCTTTAAGCTCTCTGATTGTCAAATCTTTATGTCTTGCTCTACTCCTATCAGCATGCAAGAACAGATCAAAAGACCCGCTACAAAACACATCAGTTCAGAAAGATGCGAACAAAATAAAAGTAGCCTTTTACAATTGCGAGAACTTCTTCGATACTCACCATCAACCCGGCAAACAAGATGAAGACTTCACCCCTGATGGTAAATACCACTATACCCAAAAAGTATATGAACAAAAGCTGCACAACATAGCCACCGTACTCCAAAGCATGAGTAGTAATGGCGGAGAATTGGCTATTGCGGGACTGGCGGAAATAGAGAACGACAGAGTGCTCAATGACCTGTGCAACCAACCTGAGTTAGGCGATAAACATCTAAAACACATTTGTCACAACGGTCCTGACCCAAGAGGCATCAATGTTGCTTTTATATACGATCCCGCATTGTTTATCCTTATCAAGGAAGAGACCATTCCTGTCATATTTACAGGCACAGGCCACTCGTCACATGGTCGCGACATACTACACGTTTATGGCATTCTTGACGGAGATACTGTTCATGTCTTTGTAAATCACTGGACCTCCAGAAGAAAAGGGGAAGATGAAAGCGAAAGAAAGAGAGTACAAGCAGCTCAGGCCAACAAAGACGCTATTGATGGACTCATGAGAACCGACCCCAACACTAAAGTAATCGTAATGGGAGACTTTAACGACAATCCCACCGACAGAAGCATAGCTCAGACGCTGGCAGCAAATGACGACCCGGAAAGGACCAAACAGGCAATGTTGTATAATCCATTCACCGCATTTGACTTAAACAATGTAGGTACTGAAAAATACAGAAGCTCATGGAATCTGTTCGATCAGATCATCATTTCTGCTGCTTTCCTGCAAAACAGCCCTCAACACCTGCACTTCGATCTTGCAAAGATCTACAGTCCTCAATTTATTATCGACGATCGAAAAAAAGGACATAATGAGCCGCACCGGTCATTTGTTGGCAGCCGCTGGATAAATGGCTATAGCGATCACTTCCCCGTATTAATAGAATTAAATAAATAACTCCATATTCGGGAAATATTTAGTGAACCAGCACTTCTATTCATAATGCTTAGTAAATTTACAGCATACCGTTCATCACAGAGCTTATGGCACTATTTTCACAACTGGGCAATTATAAAAATGCAGGTTTATTTATCATGCGTGCCGGCATTGGTGCCATGATGATCTTTCACGGTTTACCCAAGATAGCTCATCCTGAAAAATGGGCGGGACTGGGCGAAGCTATGGGGTCACTGCACATTCACTTCTGGCCTACGTTCTGGGGATTTGTTGCTGCACTTACCGAAACTGTCGGTGGCCTCTTCTCAATTCTCGGCCTGTGGTTCAGATTGGTAAGTCTGTTCATGATATTTCTGTTCATGGTAGCTACCTTACATCATTTCAACACAGGTGGCGACCTCGGCGAGGCTGCACATGCTATTGAATTAGGTTTTGTATATATCGGATTTCTTTTTCTCGGTCCGGGCCGCTTCTCTGTAGATAAGGGTTAACCTTCTACATCAATACATTCACTTAGTGCAGTAGATAATATACGGAGTCAAACCGCATATTTACAAATTATTGGCATTTTAGTATCCTTTTAGAGTTAATTTTGCAGCCATGGCAAAAATACTCACAGCTTTTTTCATGATTCTGGGTATAGCTTTTCTGGGCTACTACTACAAGGTCAATCATGATGTGCACAACGAACGTAAATTATCCGCTCTTCCTGTTATTGAGGGCGACCGTAACCATCATGTAGCTCCGTTCTCATTTACTAATCAGGATGGAAAAACAATTACTAATCAGGATGTGAAAGGTAAAGTATGTGTTGTCTCCTACTTTTTTGCTACCTGCAAAGGCATCTGCCCTCGCATGAACGAAAATATGACTCAGGTGTACAAAGCATATCGTGGCAACAAAGATGTGATCATCCTTTCTCATACTGTTGACCCTAAAAAAGATACCGTAGCAGCACTAAAGGCTTACAGCCTGAGATTTGATGCTGACCCTAACCAATGGATGTTTCTTACCGGCAGCAAAAAGGAGTTGTATGATATGGCGCGTTACAGTTACCTCATCAATGCAAAAGAAGACACTGTAGGTGTAAACATTGAGAATGATTTCATTCACGACGAACATTATTCTCTCGTAGATCGTCATGGACGTATCCGCGGTTTTTACAACGGTCTCGAGCAAAGCGACATCAAAAAATTAATAGAAGATATCAAAGCATTGTTACAAGAAACAGACTAGCCTTCTATAGACAACATATTTCGTAGAGTGAATACCAACAGTATTCACTCTTTTTTATTTAATGATGTAGCGTCAACCCCATAAGCAGCCAGCCAACCACTATCAGAGGAGAGGGAATTTTACTGAAATAGAGTAAACAAAAGGTGATCACTACCACTACCAGATTGCTCCATTCAAATTGAATGGACTGAAACAATACAATGCCTGATGCCCATATGATACCCACTATAGCGGCATTGATACCCTCTAATGCCCGGAAGATGATAACATGATGCTTAAGGTTTTCATAGATTGGAAAGAAGAAGAACAATAATAGCGTACTTGGCAAAAAAACTGCAGTAGTGGCAACAACACAACCTATTGCTTGCCACATTGGGCCATCTCCGCTCATAGCCACTCCACCAACATACGAACAAATAGAAAATACCGGCCCCGGCACAGCCTGCACCATTCCATAACCGGTAAGAAGTTGTTGAGCAGAAAGTGCCGTAGTAGCGTGATGCTGTATAGGCATACTTACGAACTGGTAATACATCATAGGCAACAACGCCTGCCCGCCACCAAAAACTATAGCTCCGAATCTATAAAAATTCTCAAACAGATTATATATCCGACCATGACTCCAGCCCTGACTCCTGGACAGCTCACTCACAACACCTGCGCCGATAAACAACACCGCAAACAGCCATAGATTGATCCAATTGATCCTTTTAGGCTTTTGCTGGGTGCCGGGGATACGCTTATTACTGAAATTACTTATGGTGCCGGACAGCAACAGCAAACATGGAAATACCCACGGCGAACGGAATAGCACTGTGGCCAATATACTGCCTATCATTATTGCAGTAGTAGCTACGTGTTTGATACTGCTACCCATCATTCTGGCTGCAGCATAACAAACAAATCCTACAGACATGGGTTGTATATAGGCAAACAGATCTGTGGGTATATTTGAATGCCCGTGTATGGCTCCAGGAGTAAAATAATAGATCAGAAATGAAAATAACCCCATGATCAATGCTGCAGGAAACACCCATAACAATAAGGTAATGCAAGCAAGGGGGATCCCCCCTCGTTTCATGGCTATAAGAGTTACCGTTTGGGTAGATGATGGCCCGGGCAACATCTGACAGAATGCATTAAATTCCAATAACTCATCCTCTGTTACATCTTTTCGCTTTTGTACAAATGTTTTTACCATCATACCCATATGCCCCTGCGGACCGCCAAACGCGGTAAAGGAGTATATAAATACTGATTTTAAGAACGGTACATGGCGCAATAGCATGGATGCCGGAAATTTGGAATGAAGATAATTACAAAAACTGGTAACCTCTGTATTACAACAGCAAAAATGGCTCATTAACCATACCATCACAAATACATATCACCTCCTCATTAATAAGATTCTGCATATTTATTTCAAAAAGTGATCACGATCAATAAAATTTTCATCTCACAGACTTTCATCTTTCAAGTTTAAATAACTATCTTGCAGCCGAAAATCAGACAATATGAACCATTTGATGCTTAGCGCATTTTACGATAATGTAAATAAGAATGTAGGTCCTACTCTTATGTGGGTTTTCTCTATCCTTATGGCTATCGAATTAGTTTACGTAATGGTAAAATATCTCGGTACCGGAGATAAAAAGTAATTGACCTTGTCCGCATCGACCACTCATATTGCTCATATTCGTCAGGATTACACACTGGCAGCACTAGACGAAAGCATAACAGGAAATGATCCTTTAGCTTTTTTCCACAGGTGGTTCGATGAGGCGCAAACAGCTCAGATTTCTGAAGTAAATGCCATGACACTGGCAACCGTAAGCGCAGAGGGCAAGCCCCATGCGCGTATTGTGTTGCTGAAAGGTGTAGAACATAATGGTTTCATCTTCTTCACCAACTACGACAGCAACAAGGGAAAACAGATAGCTGCACATGATAGTGCAGCACTACTCTTCTTCTGGAAGGAGTTAGAAAGACAAGTGAGAATAGAAGGTAAGATCAGAAAGATATCTGAAGAAGAAAGCGACCAGTATTTCCATTCTCGCCCGCAAGGTAGTCGCATAGGTGCCTGGTCATCTCCACAAAGCCAGGTAATATCCGACCGTTCGGTGCTCGACAAAAACTATCAGGACTACGAAGCAAAATTTGCCAGCACTACCATTCCACGCCCTCCTCATTGGGGTGGATATATTGTAGAGCCGCACACCATCGAATTCTGGCAAGGCCGTAGTAGTCGTATGCACGACCGTATTCTCTTTACCCGGTCTGATAATGGAACATGGGAAAAAGCAAGATTAGCACCATAAATGTCCTTTTGTTTATTGATGTGCTATCCGCTAATGAAATCTAATTGGCAGGAATAATGACGTATTCTATGCAGGATGCACAGCTATATTGAAAATGTAATTGCCAATTACATCCCTTTCACCACACAATTCTTAATAAAGCTATCTGTCAAAGTAGCTCCGCCCGACAATTCCGCCTGATAAGCACCATTACCCATTTTACTATTCACCAATATATCAGACGACGCACGTTTGAACCATGTAATGAAATTCAGCGCATCCTCATAAGTGGCAAACAACAGCACATTTTGTCCGGTTGGTCCGTTCAGCTCCAGATTATTCCTGTTATCTGTTATCATCCATAATTTCGGTGTCAACTGCCCCTTGGAGATCACAGATATATCACCGGCAGATGCTTTACCCTTCACTACCTCTATCTCATCATCAGCCTCGCTGATAGTATTATCTCCTTCTATTACATGCCTCACCACGGCCTCGTAGCTGCAAGTAAGCACTTCGTCCTTAGCAAGATCAGGATATACACATCTTTGCTGACTGATCACCACATCATTAGGTTTAACAACGGTTTTATCCCTGTTGTACAATCCGTTGAACACAAAGACCTCCTTAACCGACGTTGTCCCTTTATATTCAAACGCAACTTCTGCATGGATACTACCTGCAAGGTCGTTATTCGTCTTCGATTCCTCCAACAAATTCAGTGTACCCGCTGCTATCCCAGATGATAACACGGCTGTTTTATTATCTGCGCTCAACTTATTGCACGATACTATCTTCAATTCCGAACCTGCTGCAGGTGCCAGAGAAATGGTTAGTTTCATTATTCTGTCTGCAGGATTGAGCCTCATATTATCTACCGAGAATGACATCTTTCTATTGAATCGTGTCATGTCCTTTAGCTTTACTTCTCTTGTACCTTGTATGATATCCTCCGACAATTTCGCTAACAGATCTTCCGAATTTTTCTCATTATCAGCAATAGATTCTATCAACTGTTTCTGTCCTTCTCCCGATAAAGAAAAGATATTCTTGGGTTGCTCCACCTTCACTTTCTCACTTCCACCGGCACCAAATGCATAACCACTAACTCCTACAAAATATTTGATGCTGTCCTTCGTCGGCACATAATTACGTGCCGCATAGCTCTTATATCTCTTAGGCAATTTCTGCGACGGAAAGCAGGAAGAAAGTACAAATGGCATTCCCAGAAAAATACAAACTGATATATACTTCGACATAAGATCGTTTTGTCTAAAATAAGAAAATAGCTTCAAATATTCAATATCATTTTACCGCTACACCGGTCACTACCCATGTCTTGGTACTTTTATAAAGCGCGTCCATAAGATTCGCATTAGGATCATAGGTATTCCCCTGATTTCCTCCTCCGCCAAACTGCATACCCATTCCCATGCCGCCAATACCTATTGAAGGTCTGAACCCACTTCTTCCTCTGCTTCTTACAGTCCGTGTAGCCTGACCTTCAGCTCTTTTAGATCCTGTTGTTTCAAAACATAAAGCGATCGTTCTGTTCTTATCGGCCCTATCAATTTTAGGCTTAAAGTAAAATGACTTGAAGGGTATTTTAGCCTCCCATATCAACTCATTGTCCTGATCCATATTGATACGCACAACAATGCCGCAAGAATTTTCTGCCTTTACCGGAAACTGAAGATTACAACCTTTAAATCCTTGCAACGAGTATTCATCTGCTGCATCTATTGCCTTCTTCACATTCTGCTGCATTTCTATGATCCTTTTCTGCACTGCTTCCTGTGGTCCGGGATCAGGATCATTGTGTTCTCTGCTGTAAGAACCATCCTTGCCTCGCTGGCTATTTTTATAATTGGCCGGTATCGGAAAATTGATAGCTGTCACCTCGTCTTGTTTACCGGTCTTATCGACCCACACAGTCAATCCACCTTCCAGTATTTTCATCTGCGTGGCTGCATCACCTGTCTCTACAGTTATGTAAAGGTTTTCACTATCGTTACTTATAGAATAGCCCAACATCGCATCTTCATCATAATATGGATAAGGTGTTTTCCAGTCAGTGCTGTTGCCATCTATAGTTATAGGTTGCTCCTGCCACACACCGGGCACCTTCTTTGTCCCCTTGTTCTTTGCTGCTACATCTTGCATCATCAGAAGCAAAACGAACAGCATAACAATTACACCGGAAACCTTTTTCATTAGCGTTATTTTATTATGCCAAATATACAGTTCTACATCTAACCATTTTGTTATAATACGCCAACGAACAGCCGCTTCAACCGGCTATTGTTTATAACCTATTACAATACCAAACAAGATAAAAATGAATGACAATATTCATTTGCATATAAAAAAGGGTCGGCATTTCTGCCGACCCTTTCCTCAAAACATCTTGTTATCAACTCTTAGACTCTTCGGTCTTCTTTTGCTCACCCATCATTTCCATCAACTTCAAACCCATCAGGCCATTCATTGCACCATCCGATCCGTTACCACCGCTGATCATGATATCTGGTATCACCTTTATGTTCTTAGAACCTATCTCCTCAGTGATCTTATAACGTGTAAAATTATCTCCGCCCATTGCGGTCACCTGCAGTTCATACGCTTCCGCTGTGCTCTTACCTATTGCTAGTATCTTTTCAGCTTCCGCATTACCGGTCTTGGATATCATCTCTGCTTCTGCCGATGCATTGAGCTTGGTAGCTTCTGCCTGGGCAGCGGCTCTTAACTTGGTTGCCTCTGCTTCTGCATTAGCTCGCATCTTGGTTGCTTCAGCTTCTGCGTTCACCTGCAACTTCAGACTGGTGGCATCACCTTCTGCTTTCTTAACTACCGAATCAGCAGTACGTTGAGATATTTCAACACTCTGTTGCGCTTTTACTATCTCACGTTGCATATCTGCAATTGCAGTTTCCTTTTCCATACCTTGTCTTCTTTCCTGAGCCATCCGCTGGGTCTCATAGGTCTTCTCCTCTTCCTGAGCTATCTTACGGTCAGTGAGTGTTTTCATCAATGCTTCAGGAGGAACGATGTCACCAATAAGTGTATCCACTGCATTAACATTATATTCTTCAAGTACAGTTCTGATATGTGCCCTGGCAGACTCTTGTCTTTCCTTACGTGTGGTAAGGAATGAGATCACATCACTATCCTGTGCCGAGTTACGGAAATAGTTACCTATCGTTGGCTCTAACACCTGAGACACCAGGTTGTTCATACTACCAAACCTCGCTATTACCTTTGGCGCATCATTGGCAGGCACATGTATGATCTGAGCTACGTCCAGATTGAATGGGAAACCATCTTTAGAACGAACAGTGATAGTTGACAGATTCTTATCCAGCGCGTGAGCTTCACTACGGGCATTCGCCCAGTTCAGTACCAGGTTGGTTGTTGGCACCAGCTCCACTTTCATTGCATAACGGTTGATCGGATACTTACCCGGTCCAAGTGGTTCCATCCATACACCTCTGTGTCCTTTGGCCACTATATTACCATGTTTGAAGGTAACTCCGGTCTGGTCCTCACCATCCTCACCTATATAGCTGATACATACGCCCACATGACCTATAGGCACTTCGGTCATATAGCTCTCTTCTATCTGCACTGCCCATGTGTTGATGTAGTAAGAACCTGCAAGTATAACTTGTGGTTGCAAACCGCGGCAACCACCATTCTTCAGGAAGCTGTCTATATCCTGAAAGTTATTGTGTCCTTCTACCATTGTACCGGCTATCTGACCTTGTGCCAATGGCTCACCATCAAGTGTGGTCACTATACCCACCATACTTTCTCTTATCACAGTCTGACCTACCATGGTTATCTCAAACAAATAGGTATTGATACGATAAGAACCGGCGGTAATAAATGCGGTCTGCCTACCTCTCTGTCCCCCATTGTCAAGGAACATCTGTGCATCCTGAAAATTATCGCAATCCACCTTGCGGCTCAATATTCTACCCGTAGGTATTTCTTCACCGTCTCTCGCCAATACCATACCAATATGGCCTTCAGGGATTACAGTGAATGCAGACAAAACAATTGTGTACTGCCATGGCCACATGAACCAATACAATCCCGGTGCCAGGGTCTTTGCCTGAAAACCCGCTTCACCTTTTGTTGCAATGATCCTGCCGTCTGGTAGTCGGTTGGAACCAGACAATGTAAACTTCTTGGTAACTAACCCGATACTGTTTTCGGGAATAATGATCATACCGAAGAATACACGAAGTATGATCTTATACATGACGAGTGCTACAATGCACAGAATGATCCAGCCATAACCGGACATAAAACTTCCAAAATTCATAATTGTAAATTTATGTGTGTGATAAAAAATGAAAAACAAGGTCACATCCCCTCTCAGGGGAGAATAATAAAAGACAGCATGATTATACACGCTATCTATGCCGCAAGAACACACGGTGGGTGTACCATCTTCTTATGGTTCACCATATTTTCTTTGATCTGAAAAGGAAGTACGTTTATTGTGACACGTATCCTGTAGAAGAAGAGAGTAGAAATAGTGTTAGGCTCCTGAGCAATAAAGAGTACATCAGCACTCATAGTTTGGTGTCATTTAAATTGACGATGTAAAATTACAAAGGCTAGATTATTCTCATAACTTTTTTGTCTATTTATCAATCCTTTAACAATAGATGCCTTTTATCGACATTTGTTATTCTTCTATTTCAACTCTGTTGTAGATCATTTTTTTCATCTCCGGTTGCGCTCATGTATTGCCTATAGCATTTCGCAATGCAGCTCTGTTCCATCTCTTCCATTTACCGTTAAGTGAAGTCTCTGAAGATTAATCTGTTGATTTTTTCTTTAAAAATGCCGCAGATATTTTGCTGATGCCAGCGAGCCGTTACTAAACTCTTTGATACCCGTTATCTCGTAAATGATCAGTTCACGAAGCTGCTGAGGAAATGAAACCCCTTGTGCAATATCATCAAGTTCTACTTCCATTATCACTAGTTGTAGATCATGAAAACTATCTACCTCAAACCTTAGCCCTTCATGATGATAGACCGACCTGGTCTTACTGATACCTTTCAAAGCCACACCACAATTATTCACGAACTCATCCTGCGTTATCTCATATTCCTCTTCTTCATTTACACCGCTGCCTACAACCGTTTTTCGGGTCTTAAAATACTTAATGACATCGCCACTTTGCTGCCGTCTGTAACGCCAGCCATTATCAGCATACTTCTGAAATATCTCATACACCTCATCAGGATCTACAGATGAATTACCTCTTAAAATGAACCTCCGTTCTATCTCTAAATTATTATTGTTCATAAGCTCAAATTAAAATACAGCTACTACGATTTTCGTCCATGTACTAAACTATGTATCGGTCTTTCAATTGCCAAATGCATCAAAGAAGCTATAAGTATCAGAAGTAATGTAGCGAAGTAAAAGAACAGATCAGGCTGTAAATGTAAATAACGCGCATCTGCCATCTGTAGCCATTTGAACACCGGATACTGAAGTATATACACTCCATAGCTTATCTCTCCCAGAAATATAAATCCTCGCCAATTAAGCGCCTTCGAATGTCCTCTTGCTATTGCTATTATTAGCATTGCAAATACCGGCGCTATCAATCCTACATGATAACTAATGGTTTCCGGTCTCAATGCTATAAGTAATATCATTACAACCAACCAAAACAAAGACACATACCACTTTACGCTAACCTTATCTTGCATGCGGCTATACCACCAGCCTCCTACCATACCTATCATGAACTGACTCAGGTGTATGAGTGGATTAAAAAACAGCGGATAAATAATGCTATCAGGCAACTGAGCTCTCTTTTCAAAACTATGCAGATGTAAATATTGTGACAGTAAGAAGAGTGTGATACAGAGGCCTATGAATACTCGTAGGTTACGCTTTTGCAGCATAAGCAATAGAGGAAAAGACAAGTAGAATAACATCTCTACAGAAATGGACCAACCGGGAGAGTTGAGTGTGAGTACATACTCAGGCAAATAGGCTTGTATCATCAACACACTGCTGAATATCTGCATATTGATATTGGGTGCAAACCCTTCACTAAAGTAGATGACTCCTATGGTCAGAAATAATGCCACATAATACAATGGGGATATTCTGGCGAATCTTCTTTTAAGATATTCCCAATAATTTATCGGCTTGTTCATGTGAGCCACATACAGAACAAAACCACTCAGCACAAAGAAATAACTTACCGCCAGATTGCCGCTATGAAAAATATTTTCTGACAGATGGAACGGGAATATCTTACCTCCATAATGGTGTATAACTACCATTATAGCAGCTATCGCTCTTGTCGATGTCAATGCACCTATATGTGGTTTTGCAGCTATCAATTATTGGTAAATTTGCATCTGTAAATTTTTCGTTTCCGTGGCTGAAAATACATATTCTCAACACATTTTTATCCTTATTAAGTTATCAGTCAACATCACTGATCATTATTGTGAAGTTCAACAGATTACTTCACCTGCAGATAGCACATCATTTATCCGATTAAGATAAAATATTACATTCGCTTATGAATATTGAAGAGATCAGAGATTATGCATTGGCAAAACCCGGATCAGAGGAATCGCTCCCCTTCGGCAACGATACACTCGTGTTCAAAGTAAATGGAAAGATATTCCTACTTATGGGACTCGATGCCAAACCCATTCAGTTCAATGTAAAGTGCGACCCCGACCGAGCAATTGAATTACGAGAACAACATGCATGCATCATTCCCGGCTATCACATGAACAAAAAGCACTGGAACAGCGTTATTGTTGACGGATCACTTTCCAACAAAGAATTAAAAGAACAAATAGATCACTCCTATACCCTTATCGCTCCCAAGAAAAAGAAATAGCTACTTACCCATTTCAATGTTCGGATAATAGTAAACAGCATAACAAGACCATTGGCTCGCAGGTCATCGGTATGTTACATTTGATCATTCAATATTTACCGCATCCTTATCGCTCTGCTTATAGATCTTACCACAAGCAATAACAATATCCCTGCACTCACAGCCAACGCAGTCCATACCGGATAACCCGGAAAAGCATGCAAGGTCAATCCCTGAACCTTGGCCTTATCAGCAGCCCACACTTGCACTACCGCCGCCATACTACCGCTGAGCAACACCACAATTGTTACCATAGGTACAAAACGCCTGACCATAAACCCTATAAGATAGACAGGGCTATACCCTATCTCCTTCAGTAATATCAACGACTGTTGCGCTTTGGCGATCGTCAACTCTATGAACAACACAAATACCAACGTACCAATACCCATCAACAATACCGCCAATATCCCCGTAGCTCCTGCTACTACCTCTACTATCGCACGTATCTTGCTCCAGCGCAGGTTTTGAGAATTAGTGCTGTATTGCTTTCGCTCTATAAAACTGGTAAACTTTATATCTGAAGGATCTTTGGTCTTTAAGATCAACTGAGATGGAAGTGTATTATTTCCTGTATTCCCGTATTTTTTGTTGCCATAATCTATAAATGATTGTGGCACCATCACAGATCCTATCCGGTCAGAAAAACCTACCACATGAGCTGTAAAGGTCTCTGCCATATCAGCCGGGCCTGCCTTAACATTCAGTGCCAGAGATTTCACCGACGACTCAGATAGCTGTGGCAATCCCTGACTCGGAGCGAAAACATAATTATAAAGATCCAGAAACTGAGACGACATAATAACGGGAAGATCTTTGCTACCCGGCTGCCAGTTCCAGTCCGATGGTTTACTATCCAGAAAACTATCTGGTACACTTTCCAGTGGCAGATCGGTTGAAAACCCCATACTCCCACCCATCATTGCATATACTGGAAAGTGATTAGAGGTAATTGCCCCAACTGCTTGTACCTGAGGCGCCATAGTTACCGAGTCTATATCTTCTTGAGTAAACAATGTCGCACCTCGCAAACCCATATTGTTATTAGTAACTTTCTTACCTATTATCAGATAAGTATTACCAACACCTTCCTCCTTCCCTTTACCATACAGCAGGTCATTAAAATTCCACCATATCAACACAGACAATAGCAACAATGTATTACCTATGAATAAGGCCACCAGTGCAGCCCACAAGCGCCCTTTACCTTGTCCGCGCAGCAATAATTGCCTCAGAAGTGCTTTACCCGGCTTGCCACTCATAGCAATATAGTTTGAGTGTAAGGAAAGAAACTATTATCATCAAGATCGGCTAATATCATTCCTGCATTATTCTGACGCACTACATCACCTATCAACTTAGCAGCTTTGTTTATATTGGCTTGGTCAAGGTGGCTGAATGGCTCATCCATCAGCAACCACTTAAAAGGCTGCAATAAGGCACGTATAATGACTATGCGCTGCTGTTCCCCATAAGATAAGGTTCGGGCCATAGAATGGCGTTTATCAGCCATCCCCAACGCGCCCATCCACTCGGTCACACATTGTTCACTTACTGTATTGGTCAGCCCTCTTTTTATCTCCAGATTTTCCCAGGCCGTAAGATCAGGGAACAAACGCATATCCTGAAATATCACACTTACATCTGCCGTTCGCAGACTGGCTATCTCACTTGCTTTTGCCCCCTTCATCAACACCTTATCCCATTTTATGGCACCATCATAATCCTCCCGAATGCCACATAACATATGGATCAGCGTGGTCTTACCGGTTCCGGATGGTGCTTTTACGAACACGTATTCGCCACTGTTCAGCACAAGCTCTTGCTGCCAGACACCTGAGGCACGGCCAATTACTTGTTCTCTTAACGGTTGTGGAATAAGCTGTTGAAGCGACAATTGCATATCACAACAAATTTAGACTCTTTGACAATACAAACCTTGCAACAACACCCTCAATAAAAAAAGCGGGATGTCATAAAACACCCCGCTTCAATTGATATCAATATTGACCTTATTTCAGACCAAACGCTTTCTTAACTTTAGTTACATAGTCGAGCTTCTCCCATGTAAACAATTCTACCTTTACCTTCTTCACCTTACCGTCAGCAGCCTTGAACTCCTTGGTAACAGTTTCTGATTTACGACCCATATGGCCATATGCAGCACACTCGCTATACATTGGCTGGCGCAGTTTCAGGCGCTCTTCAATAAAGTAAGGACGCATATCAAACACTTCCTGCACTATTGTGCTGATCTGTCCGTCGGTCAACTTAACTTTAGATGTACCCTTGGTATCAACAAAGATACTTGTTGGCTTGGCAACACCTATTGCATAAGACACCTGAACCAACACTTCGTCGCAAACACCAGCTGCAACAAGGTTCTTCGCTATGTGACGGGTAGCATATGCTGCCGATCTGTCCACCTTGCTAGGATCTTTACCAGAAAATGCACCACCACCGTGAGCACCCTTACCACCATAAGTATCAACAATGATCTTACGGCCGGTAAGACCTGTATCACCATGAGGTCCACCAATTACGAACTTACCTGTAGGATTGATATGATACTTGATCTTATCATTAAAGAAATGCTTGTACTGAGGATAGCTCTTGATCACGCGTGGGATCAGAATGGTCTTTACATCCTTAGTGATACGCTCCTGCATCGCTTTCTCTTCAGCAAAATCATCATGCTGTGTAGAAATAACGATCGCATCAATACGTACAGGCTTGTTATCATCACCATATTCCAGTGTTACCTGGCTCTTCGCATCCGGACGAAGATACTTCATCTGCTTGCCCTCACGACGAATAGCTGATAACTGTAGCAACAGGTTATGAGCCAGATCCAATGCCAATGGCATGTAGTTATCTGTTTCATTTGTTGCATAGCCAAACATCATACCCTGATCGCCGGCCCCCTGATCTTCTTTATTCTTTCGCTCTACACCCTGATTAATATCAGGTGATTGCTCATGAATAGCAGAAAGCACACCGCATGAATTAGCTTCAAACATGTACTCGCTCTTGGTATAGCCTATCTTAGCTATTACCTCGCGGGCTATAGACTGTACATCAATGTAGGTCTTACACTTTACTTCTCCCGCCAGTATTACCTGACCGGTAGTAACCAGTGTTTCACATGCTATTTTAGACTCAGAGTCCCAAGCAAGAAAATTATCAACAAGTGCGTCAGATATCTGATCCGCTACTTTATCCGGATGTCCTTCCGACACCGATTCTGATGTAAAAAGATATGGCATTAGTAATAGAAAAATTTAATTGATTAATATAATTTACTCTACTGTTACTGATTTTGCAAGATTTCGCGGCTGATCCACATTACATCCTCTCATGATGGCGATATGATATGCCAACAACTGAAGCGGAACAATAGTGATCAGCGGAGAAAGTATTTCTTCTGTTTCAGGTACTTCTATCACATGATCGGCCAGTTCAGCAATCTGTGTATCACCCTTCAACACCACCGCAATTATCTTTCCTTTACGTGCCTTTACTTCCTGTACATTCGAAACTATCTTCTCGTATGCACTCTTATTGGTAGCAAGGAATACAACCGGCATGTTCTCATCTATCAATGCTATCGGACCATGTTTCATTTCTGCCGCAGGATATCCTTCAGCGTGAATGTAAGATATCTCCTTCAGCTTCAATGCGCCCTCCAATGCTACAGGGAAGTTATATCCGCGACCAAGGTATAAGAAGTTATTAGCGTCCTTATATATTGCTGCTATCTCCTTTATCTGCTCATTCAGTTGCAGGGTCTCCTCTATCTTCTTAGATATGTTCTCCAGTTCATAGAGTATTTCCCTCATCTTAGATGTAGGGATCGTACCCTTTACCTGAGCTATCTGCAACGCTATCAGCGTTATAATAGACACCTGTGTAGAGAACGCTTTTGTAGATGCGACACCTATTTCAGGACCTGCATGTGTGTATGAACCTGCATGAGATGCACGAGCTATTGATGACCCGATAACATTACAGATACCATATATCAATGCCTGTCTTTCTTTAGCTAGCTCTATTGCTGCAAGTGTATCTGCTGTTTCTCCCGATTGTGATATCGCTATCACTACATCATTATCTCTGATGATCGGATTACGATAACGGAATTCAGACGCATACTCTACTTCCACAGGAATACGTGCAAGGTCTTCAAGCAAATACTCCCCTATCATACCAGAGTGCCACGATGTTCCGCAAGCTGTTATGATAAAGCGTTCTGCCTTATCTATACGGTTTACGTATTCATCCAATCCTCCCAACTTTATCCATCCCTGCGAAGCATTCATACGGCCGCGCAAAGAATCTTCTATCGCTTTAGGTTGCTCATATATTTCCTTCAACATGAAGTGCTCGAAATTTCCTTTTTCGATCATTTCAAGTGAAAGTTCCAGATGCTGTATCGCATGAGATTTCTCCACATTGCCCAGCGTGCGGATCGAATAAGTACCATCACGGTTGATCACTGCATACTCCTGATCATCCAGATACACAACATTCTTTGTATATTCTATGATCGATGAAGCATCTGAACCAATGAAGAACTCATCTGCTCCTATACCCATTACCAGTGGGCTACCCTTGCGGGCCGCTACCAACTGATCAGGATTATTTACATTAAGTACCACTATCGCATAAGCACCAACTACTTCATTAAGTGCTATACGTACTGCATTATCTAATGTAGTATTCTCAGTTTTCTTAACTTCTTCTATAAGGTTTACCAATACCTCTGTATCGGTATCAGAGTGAAAAACATATCCTCTACGCTGCAACTCTGCCTTTATCGAAGCATAGTTTTCTATGATACCGTTATGGATGATAGCCAACTCTCCAGACTGAGACAAATGCGGATGAGCATTACGGTCATTAGGTTCACCATGGGTCGCCCAACGGGTATGTCCTATACCGATCGTTGATCCAATTCTATTCGGATCAACAATTTTTTCCAACTCTATTACCTTACCTGCTTTCTTAAATACGGTCATGCCCTCGTTAAGCAACGCCACACCGGCACTGTCATAACCTCTGTATTCAAGCCTTTTGAGGCCCTTAATAAGAATTGGGAATGCTTGTTTGTTACCGATGTAACCTACTATGCCACACATGGGTTATTTTTTTAAGGATGAATGTACAACAATTAGCTTGGCTTTGTATCTGATATCACTATAATTTCCACCGGCAGCCAGCAGCCTGTACGCTCCATATAACACCTGCGTACCTCTGATGCGGTAATGAAGCGTATCATTGCCTGCAGCAATACTAGATATCACCTCTCTTGGAATACCTATTGTATAGGTAGTTATTCCGGTAGATCCATAGTTGATAGTATGCGGAGTTCCGTCCAACACCTTATATACAGATGTGGTTGTCAGCGGGAACCTGTCTAGTACAGTATATTCACCACCCGCCGTTACTCCTGCAGGGAAGGTTCCGCTACCTATTCCCACAGGATATATTTGATCACCGGGAAAAAACACAGATGAATTCAATGGACTGATCAAAGATATCTGTAACTCAGCCTTATTGATAACAACGTCTTTAGGTATCTTAGACAGTAAGCCATACACCTTAAGATCGACCGCAGCTCCTGGTTGATTTTGTATCGCTATGATTGAATCGTTGGCTTGAGTTGAATTGAACAGATTATTTACAGGATACCTGCTATATGATCTGGTTACATTATTAAAATGCGCACAAACCGACTGATCATGAGAAAAGGCAAGGTGCTGCACACTATCAGGATAGGTTACGGTATGAAAATAAACTAGTACACCTGCCCTGGTATAATCATCGCTACCGTTAAGTACAAAATATGGCAACACTTTATTGTATTGCAACAAATTTGATGGTCTTACACAAATACCCTTGAATGCTTCTACGAATGCTGTAGATGCAGAGGTAGTTGATGCGGCTCCTACACCTATTGCATAACTCAATCTGCTCATTATCTCATGTGTATGCAACTTCAGTCTCATTGCAGGGGCATAATTCACATGTGCAACAGTTACAGAGTCCTTCAGATTATGCAGATTCACTGATATCGGATCGCTCAGTGGACTGGCAATATTTATCGCTTTATTAGAATATGGGAAATAAATAGTGTTGTAAGCAATTGTATCATCAAGATAGAACACCTGAAAAGATTGCGTCAGGCTGGTATTGGCAGTATCTCCGAAAGCAAATCCGGAATAAGGAACTGTCAATATTACCGAATCGATATGATTGGATATTGAAGTATCTATACTCAATATACCACCCGAATTAGCGATCTGGAAAAATGTAGATGCTGTTGTTGTACCAAAGAAAGAATCTACTATAGAACCGATTCCCTGATATTCATACGCTCCCGAAGCATTGAAGCTCGTGATCACATCGTCTGTGTAAAAAGTATGCGTGATACAAGAAAGTGTATCTGCGCGCACTCCGGCAGTATCATTGGCAGGTGACAGTGACGAGCTGATGAGCGTACGCTCACGGCATGCGCTAAAGCCAACAACTACCAATGCCATCAAAGCATATATTAACCTCAAACGACGAAAACCAGAATTCAAAATACTATTTTTTAGGGTGCTAAGATGATAAAAGAAAAACTAAGACTCTGTTAAGCTTTTATAAAGCTCCAGCAATGAAGATACATCTTCTTTCCATGCTTCATCATACTTAACAATTTTCCTGTTTTTACTCGGTTTCAGCTCTTCCGAAATGTTATCAGCAATATTATCAGACCCTACAACTACCACATCTGCGTGGCGGCTACCACCTATTGTTAGGGCACTATTGGTACCGGGCTTAAAGGCTTCGAAGTCTTTATCTTTTATCTCACTGCTGATCATCGCCTTCTTGGTAAAGTTGGGATTCAGCGTTTCAGCAAACTGGTCTGCCTGTGCAGTATAGATCACCTTGCTGTAACCGAATACCGGCTCTTTCTTATAAGTGGTCTTCAGGTAAAGTGGTGCTAACGAGGTCATCCAGCCATGGCAATGTATCACGTGAGGAGGCCAGCCAAATTTCTTTACCGTCTCCAACGCACTCTTGCAGAAGAAGATCATACGCTCCGCATTATCATCAAAGAAGCCATCCTGATCATCTCTGAATACAGATTTGCGCTTGAAATAATCTTCATTATCCATAAAATAGACCTGCAACCTTGCGTTAGGCAATGATGCGACCTTGATCTGCAATGGATAATCATCCTTATCGATGATCACGTTGATGCCCGACAGCCTTACCACTTCATGCAACCGGTGACGGCGCTCATTGATAACTCCGAATCGGGGCATAATAACCCGGATCTCGAGGCCGGAATCAAAAGTCTTAATCGCCAGTTTATTAAGGATGTGTGCAAAATCCGTAAACTCAGTGTATGGAGATAACTCGTTGGCAATAATTAATACACGCTTCTTTGTGTCTGCTGACATTCGTTAGATTAATTATTAATAAATAACAA
>CANFKE010000018.1 GCA_947447465.1 Chitinophagaceae bacterium
AAAAAACCAAACCTAAAAGGTTTGGAATCTTTTGGAGCGGAAGACGAGACTCGGACTCGCGACCCCGACCTTGGCAAGGTCGTGCTCTACCAACTGAGCTACTTCCGCATTTTGTTAAGACCTTTTCCCCTTTCGGGAGTGCAAATATAGCGAGCAATTCCTTTTCTACAAATACTTTCGAAGATTTTTTCGAAGATTTTTTTGTTCTATAAGTTTAAAGCAGAAAGTATAGCTGCTGATCATTACTTCTTGGTTACCATAACCTTAGTTGAAAACATGCTATCAAAGTGCTCCCCACCTCAATTTGTACTTAATACGTTCTACTATTTACTAAATACTATCTTTGCCATCTCAATGGCGGCAGTTAACGCATTTATATCCTTAGTAAAGAAAGACCTGCTCATAGAGTGGCGGCAAAAACATACATTGTTTGGTGTGCTGCTCTATGTTGGCTGCACAGTTTTTGTGGTGTACATGATGAATGGACAACCCGAAGCCCGGGTATGGAATGCTCTCTTTTGGCTCACCCAACTTTTTGTTGCGGTCAACTCTGTCGCCAAGAGTTTTTTACAGGAGCATGCCAACCGCTTCCGCTACTACTATACATTAGTACACCCTATTACCTTCATGCTGGCTAAGATGACCTACAGTATTTTATTGATGCTCGTCATGAGTCTGGTCACCCTATTCCTGTATTACCTAATGCTGGGTTGGCCACTAACCAACACGGCTCTATTTATCCTTATCAGCTCAGTTGGCAGTATCAGCTTATCTGCTGTGTTTACATTCCTGTCTGCAGTAGCGGCAAGGGCACAACAGAACTCAGCATTAATGGCCATCCTCGGATTCCCGCTAGTCACTCCTATACTTATGATTTTAAGCAAATTGTCAGTCGTAGCACTTAGTCCCGTCTATGTAGAGGGCTGGGGAACATTGGCCGCAGTTCTGCTGGCCCTCGACGGATTGATCATTCTATTAGGTGTAATATTATTCCCCTTCCTCTGGCAAGAATAATAGTTTTTATAACATAGCTAAACAGCGATTGTCAGGCTTGAATTTCGACCACCACCTGCACCATACTAGGGTGTCGCACTTACCCACACCTCTCCATCTTCAAATATCTCTTTCTTCCAGATAGGCACTGTTTGTTTTAAGGTATCAATTATATACCTGCATGCAGTAAATGCAGCATCCCTATGCGCTGCAGAAACAGCTATTACTACAGGTACTTCTCCCACCTCCAATGTCCCAGTTCGATGATGTAATACGATTTTATGTAACGGCCATTCCTTCATAGCTCTTTCAGCTATCTTTTTCATTTCACTTATGGCCATAGGTTCATATGCTTCAAAATCAAGCCTTATTACCTTTCTGCCTTTTGTAACATCCCTCACAGTACCAATGAAAACATCTACCCCACCTGCAGAAGGGGTCATTACCCGGCTTATACAGGCACTAATATCAATGGGGAGATCTGTCAGTACTATATCTATCATCAATTTAGTTTTATCCTCCGCTTACCGGAGGAATTATAGCAACTTCATCTACTTCTTGCAGCAGCTGCTGTCTATCTGCATACTCATTATTCACGGCCACCATATACGACGACAAACTGGCCAACCGTGAAAATTTCGCCTCCAGCAACAAGCGCATATCTCCTACAGTTTGCCCATGTTGCAACTCTACCTCAATACCGGGGGCACCAAATATGTCTTTTGCTATACCGAATGCCAATATCTTTATCTTCATATCAGATGAACGTGTTTTGATAATACCTCTACCCCAGCCGCAAATACCAATATGGCCGTCACTCTTCTTACTGCCATTTCATTCAGCTTCTTTATCCCTACTCGCGCCCCCAATTGTCCACCCAAAAATACAGCTACACAAAGCAATAATATTCGGACATAATTTATTTCTGAAGACACTGGCTTAGACAAATGGGCTACAAGGCTCGATATTGAATTGACCAATATAAATACTGATGCCGCAGCAGCTATCTTCTTAGGCATATCCCATCTGGTAATGTGCAACAAGGGCGATAGAAATATTCCGCCACCAATACCTACCATGCCCGACAAAAAACCGATAGTTCCCCCCATCGCACCACTTTTCACTGCATTACTTTTATATCCACTACCCTCGGTCACCGGCTTTACAAGCAACATAAAAGAAGCCAGAATCAGACTACTTCCCAACAATACAAAAAAGGTATCGGCACTTATCTTCACTAATGCACCCAAAAAAGCCATCGGCACACTCACTATCACTATGGGTAAGATCTTTTTTATATCCAGTTGCTTACTCCGAATAAATAATATACTCCCACCTGTCACCACTATGATATTGCATAGCAAGGCTATTGTTTTCATCTCATAGATAGGTAGCTGATAAATAGCCAATATTGCCGTATAACTCGATGCACCTCCAAATCCCACTGACGAATAGATAAAGGCTACAACACCAAAAAAAACAAGTAGTTCCCAATGCAACATGGGATAAAAGTAATTAACGACTGGCAAATACCAACAAAAAGCCGGGAAACAACTATCGTCATTTCCCGGCCATCATTATTTCTATTTATTATCTGTTCGCGTTAATAAAATCATTAAGAGCTGTCTTATTAGAATCCCACGTAAATATGTTACCAATGCGGAAGAAATTGTTGTTATCTAATGTTCTCTTATAAACATATTTGGCAAAGTCCAACTTACTCTCTTCCCAGGTAAATGTCTTGCAAATGGCTATTACCTGATCTACTGTGAAATAGTTAGTGTTAGCAATGGTCTTTGCTGTTGACAATCTTGTCTCATCCCATGCACTTGACTTTATGGATTGCAATGCCGCTGCAAAAGACTGGTTATCCATTGGCATGGGAGGTGGTGGCGGCGGTGGAGTGGTCACTACCTGTACAGGTGTATTGTTGCGGCCATTATCATGTCCATAATGCATCACATATTCACCTTGTTCGCCTCGGTATTCACGCTCCAATGTATTCATCCTACCGAATGTCAACCTTGCATAACCACCTCTGTCCCTCACTATCCTCATGCTCAGGTTCACCGGTCCACCTTCTACAGGGTCCATAAATGTTATCGTTTTACTGATCGCCGGTGTACGGTTATCATCAAATATGATCTGTATATCATTCACTACGAACGGAAGATCTTCTATTCTCACTCTTGACTGTGCATAGGTGTTCTGCTTGATACCATTCAACATCAGAAAGAACCTTTCTCCATTTTCAGACCATACCGACAATGCACTTCCGGGAACACCAACCATCTGGCCATATCCTCCGCCATTACCTCTGGTTCCGCCTCCGTTACCTCCTCGGCCGTTATTATATCTTTTCTCCTGTGCTATAGAAAATAATGGCAGAGCCATCATTGCTAATAAAAGTAGTTTACGTTTCATAAAATTTGTATTTGTGTGCAAGAATAATAAATAATTTCCAATCTGTTTAGCTGTAAATCAATTAGTGTGCCAATTTATTTGAAGGCAATTGCAACGGTATCTGAGAATAAACATCCATGGTCCCATCTACTGAAAATTATAGAAAAAATATTCCTGCATACGCTATGTGCAAACCTTATTTGAAATGCCACTTAAGTCTTTAACTATTTTAACAACTCTTAAAAGGCTATTTGTTTATTTTCATACCTTGGTAGTTGTAACCTGAACATGAATATCAAACAAATAAAATGGCGTATCCGTTATGCCATGCAATACTTTCCTTTTACACTCAACACGTTACTCTGTGCCGCAGCATTATGGGGAGGATACTACTTGTTATACAAACCTACCCCTAAAGGCGAAGACCCCTCTTCTATTATGCCATTTATAGTATTGATGGGTAAAATGACGTTCCTGCTGCTTGCACTCATTGTTATCCTGTCTATGCTCAGTACCATCTTTGTTTGGGTTCATTATCTGATCCTCAAAAACAACGACGGTAAACTACTGTCTATTGAATTCACCATCGAATCTCGCAAGGGAAGAAAAAACAGACTATTCCTCAATGCTAGCCTTCCGGGTGCACTAAGACCTTTTCTTGGCTTTGTAAAAGGTAGCCTTATCTATGACAATAATCAGATGACCGACAGGTTCAGTCTCATGTCTGCTCAGCAAAAAGAAAGAAGTATCTGGAGACTGGCCATAACAGGCAAAAGCAGAGTTACCCTGCCAGATGTAAAAGAATATGACCTCAAAGGTGGATTCGTTTATTTTCAGGATATGCTGCACCTATTTTCATTGGCAGTTGCCCAGCCTGTCTCTGGTCACTTTTACCAACCTCCGGTGCTCATGCAAGAACAGGATGCAGATGTTTTTCCTAAAAAAACTGAAACACTGGATGTAAGAATTGAGCAACTGCGTAGGGTTGAAGGAGAACATACTAACTACAAAGATTTTGAAGCCGGAGATGATGTACGCCGTATTGTATGGAAGGTCTATGCAAAGAATAAAGAACTGGTGGTACGTATTCCTGAAATATTTGAACCTTATGCTTCACACCTCAACTGTTACGCTTCTTTCTATGCCGATGTAAAAGGCAAATGGCTGAACGACGACTACCTCAAAGAGATGCTGAACTACTTCAAGAACAATGTATGGACCGTACTCGATACCCTTTCAAAAAAGGAATGGAATATGTCTTACATCCCCGATCAGCAACTGAATATTGTTGAGGACGCTGATGATGCAGCAAAAAACGCTCGGATAATCAGCAATAGCAACTGGCACAAAGACAAAAATTTAGCCGCTTATTTCAACCCTAAAACCGGAACTGTTCTTTGCATATCATCACTTACCGACCCGCAAGATCTGGCAAACATGCTGGAACGATGCGATGGCGCTACTGTTATCTATTTCGTTCGAGTATCTCAGGTATTCAAACACTACGCCGCGCTCAACCTCATCAGCAGACTAATTATTCGCCCTCCCAAAGACAGGCTTTCTAAACTTCGAACTCGTTGGCTTTTTTCACCAATGCGACTGCAACTGAATAAAAGAGAGAAAACAATTACTGACCTATTGAAAAAAAGTGATGTTATCTGGGGAGAATTATGATCATTTAAAATGCCTGCCATTCGGCAGGCATTTTAAATGATGCTTTATCTATTGATTGAAGAATTACTGCTCCAATACAAAGTGGAATATCTTATTTACATTTTCAGACTGTACACTCAAGATATACTGGCCATTTGCCAGAGTGCCATCTAAACTGATCTGAGTATTCAGTTGGCCATTCACAGAACGGGCAGACTGACTATGTACCTTACGGCCCAATACATCAGTGATACTGATAACGACCTCATCATTGACCTTTACTCCAAGATCTCCTTTAATAGTGAATGAACCGCTATTGGGATTAGGCAACAAGGATAAATTCACACCTTTTTGGTTGAGCTCATGTACTCCCACATTATTACCAATTGCGATCACCAGAGAGGTAAATACACTTACTCCACTGCACTGATCTGTATTGGTTACCTGACAGCTTACTGAATCTCCGTTGATAAGTGTATTAGTGATGAATACGGTATTGGTAGCTCCTGCTACTGGTACGTTATCTATGAACCACTGATAAGTTGGCGCAAGACCACCACCACTCGTCAGGGTAACTGTGAACGTATCATTCATGCCTGCAGGTATGATGTATCCCGGCTGTGCCGAAATGGCACCTATTGGCTGAGTGATCGGCAACACAGTGATCGTCTCATTCGCAGTAGCAAATGGCGTGGTCAGACAAGGGAAATTACTCGTCATGGTCACCTGTACATTATCACCATTTACCGGTGCATAGCTAAACAACGGACCGGCAACTGTATTGACACCATTTACTGCCCACTGATAGGTTGGTGCTGTACCACCACCGGTCATATTGGTGGTGAATATCTCAGGATAGCCTTCACATGTGGTCAGTCCTAAAGAAGAATTGATAGACACGAATGGAGTGATGAACGGACTGACCGTTATTACCTTAGTGGCAGATGCTGTAGTAGCAGTACGACAGAATGCATTGCTGGTCATCACTGCAGTTACTACATCTCCGTTTGTAGGAACATAACCATAAGAAGAACTGGTACCAACTGGTGCCAGATTAACGTACCATTGGTACAACGGGGCACTACCGCCACCAGTCGGCACTGCATTGATAGTGGTAAAGGCTCCTGTACATACAGTATCACCACCGGTAATAGCCAATGTAAGCGAAGGAGTAACGATAGGATGTACGGTCATGGTCACCAGATTGCTTGCAGTATCCGGTACAGCGCAGCCATAGCTACTTAATATCCACAACCTTACAACATCACCATCAGCAGGAACATAACTATAGGTAGATGCACCTGAAAGTATAACATTATTGACACTCCAAACATATAACGGACTTGATCCGCCATTGACTATACTGGCTGAATAATTAACAAGATCGCCCGCGCACACAGTAGCTGATGGACTTGCATTGACGGTAACTGTAGGAATGACTATAGATGTTACATTTACAGGCAGTGTTACAAAACAGCCGCTCGTACCTGTAGTATAGGTGATCGTTGCTGCTCCGATTGAAGCACCATAAGCAACTCCTGTTGTGGCATCAATGCTTGCAACTGCAGGGTCACTGCTCGTCCATGTTCCACCGCCTACTGTATTGCTCAATGTGCTGATACCGTTGATACAAATTGCTGCCGAACCTGTAATAGGTGCAGGTATAGGATTAACAGTTACACTCGATATTGTTCGGCATCCTGTTGGCAAGGTATAAGTAATTGCGGATATACCCGGAGTAAGTCCTGTAACTCCTCCACCCGCACTCACTGTAGCTACAAACGGATTACCTACTATCCAGGTACCACCGGGTGTTGAAGACAGTGTAGTTACAGATGTCTGGCAAACAGATAATGACCCACTGATAGTTGCAGGTAATGGGTTAATAGTGATCGACATTGTAGTATAACAGCTATTACTACCTGTATATGTTACAGTAGCCGCACCTGCCGATATACCTGTGACCACTCCTCCCGCAGAAATTGATCCTATACCCGAAGGACTGATACTCCATGTACCCGGCGTAGTAACGTCTGAGAGAGTAGTAACACCACCTGCCTCACATGCCGACATAACACCTGTAATAGCAGCAGGTATTGGCAGCACAGTAACATTTGTAGATATATAACATCCTGTGGAAGTAATAGTATATGTTATTGGCGCAACACCGGCAGTCACGCCATATACTACACCACTTGCATCAACGGTGGCAGTTCCTGTAGCGCCACTGCTCCATGTTCCCCCTGTTGATGTTTCTGTTAGCGTTATGGATGCGCCACCTCCACACACAGTTGTAGTAGCGCCGCCAATAGGTGCTGGTAGCGGATTAACGGTTGCAGTTATGATAGCATAACAGCCGGTAGAAGTTAGTGTATATACTATATTGGCAGTGCCTACACCAACACCTGTCATCACTCCTGTTGTTGACCCGATTATTACATTCGCCGTATTAGTTGATGACCATGTCCCTGGTGTAGTAGCATCTGTTAATGTAGCAGACTGATTAAGGCAAACTACCGGTGTACCGACTATAGCCGACGGCACAGGATTTACGGTAATTGCCCGGGTCACATAACAACCGGTCAATGGTAAGGTGTAAGTTATAGTACCCGCTCCGGCTGCAATACCTGTTATTGTGCCCGCAGCATCTATTGATAATGTTCCACTCGGTCCTCCGCTCCATGAACCTGTACCTGTAGCATCAGTTACAGTTACTGTCGCCCCGTTATCACATACTGCACTGGCACCTGTAATAGCAGCCGGCAGCGGATTTACAGTAACTGGCAACGTAACATAACAACCCGTAACAGGTAAAGTATACGTAATTGTGACACTGCCAGCAGCAACACCTGTAACAACCCCTCCACTAGTTATGGTAGCAGTAGCTGATGGCCCTGAGCTACCCCATGATCCTGTACCACTGGCATCTGAAAGCGATATTGTAGCACCACCCGCACACACCCCTGTAGGGCCTGTTATAGGTGAAGGTAACGGATTGACTGTTATAGTAGTAGATGTGCTGCAACCAATAGAAACAGCATAAGTTATTGCCGACGTTCCCGATGCTACACCTCCCACCGTGGCTGTTGTACCGGCACCTGCTACAGTAGCGGCAGCAGTAGTTCCGCTCGACCATGCACCACCTGTGGCAGTGTTGGCAAGAGATATCGTACTTCCCGCACACAAAGCTGAAGGGCCGGTTATAGGCGGCATCGCTGCATTTACTGTTATTGAATAGGTAACATAGCAACCCGATGGCATTACATAGCTGATAGTAGCAGTACCGGTGGATACACCATAAACTGCTCCTGAGCTCGCATCAACTGTAGCTCGGGAAATAGTGCCGCTGCTCCACGAACCGCCTATAGTAGTTTCAGATAATGTAATGATACCGCCAACACATACAGTAGTTGGACCTGTAATATTGTTAGGAGCCGCAATGACAGTAACAATTGCCGTATCAGAACATCCTGTGATCGGTGCGGTATAGGTAACTATGGCTGTCCCTACCCCAACACTGGTCACCAATCCCGTAGGAGTTATCGTAGCTACTGATGCACTACCGCCACTCCATGTTCCTCCTGATGTAAGATCGGTAAGCGTGGTAGTAAAACCTCCGGTACATAAGTTGAAGAGACCTGTTATAGGAGATGGTGGAGGATTGACTATAAGCGTCAATGTATAAGTATTTGTACAACCCGTTGTTGAGTTTTTAATCGTCAACGTCCCCGTATATGTATTCGCTGCAGTACCTGCTGGCACACTCACGGTTATCGGGCTTGCAGGCAATGTTGTGAATGCGGTAATATCGGTTGGTCCGCCGGCTGGCAACCAGGTTAGCGTGTACTGATTAGGCGTACTCACAGATCCTGTATATGCATAGGTAGCATTGGTAGCAGTTGCAGGATTATAGCAGATCGTAGCAGATGTGCTCAGACCAGTAAGGCTTACTGCAATTACTGTATAAGTATTAGGTGTTGTAGGCGCAGTTGTTACCGTGTTCACATCAGTAGCTACAAGTCCTGTTGATGGATTCGCAAAAACAGTACCACCTGTTGTCTGCGCTATAACATAATAAGAAATGACATCAGTACCGGTTACACCGCCCATTGTAGCGGCAGTTATTGTAAAATTCCATGTACCGCTGGCACCTGTGCCGCTGGCCAGTGTACCCGAAGCATGGAACCATGTTCCTGCATTTTTTCTGAAGTATATCTGCGGAACTGTAGCACCACTGATCGGCACACCCACTCCCGAGGTTATGGTCACACCATTCAGCGCCACATCTCCGGTACTGCAAGTAGTCGTTGGCAGCAAAGTGTAGGTAATTGTATTCGATACTATCTCGTCAGCACCCATCGTTGGCGTGGTAGTACTTCTTGTATTACCATCTATATCTGTAGTAATTGATGGTGTAGTTATCGGTGTACCTGAGGCTAAGACGTTGTTGGCAGCTAATGTTGTAAGGTGCAGGTCCGTTCCAGATATGAATGTAGGATTGTACGTGATAGAATTAACGTTACCTCCAAAGCCTGTTTGCATTGCTGCGATGGTAGTTCTTGCCGATGTTAAAAATCCTAATGCGGTAGGTCCATAATAGTCATTGTAGTCTATTGATGAAAAAATAGTGTTGGCTGCGGTGCTGTATATCCCGTATCTGTTACCGGCAGTCTGATTGCTTAATAATATATTGTCCTTGACCTTTATTGAAGCTGCAGGTATCCCACCAGTCAAAATTTGATTAAAACATAAAGCTGCGGTTTTACCATTTGCGGCGGTACCTAGTTGATTAGTGGTCAGGTCCACAGAATTATGGTAAAAATTAAGGCCTCCTCCATAATCCATATATACGCCAAAACCATTCAGACTTAGCGTTGCACTTGCTCTGCAGATCACATTCGAAATGAAATTATTATAAACATTAAAATTCACTGTAGCCGGATCCAGATCTAAATACATTCCATAGCAACCATATGATGTAACAGTATTAGAATTAGAAATGGTATTAATATTATTGCCAAAAATATTCCCGTTAGACAAAAGATAAGAAAAATTCATACCGGTTACCGATGACGAACCATTAATGCTTATGTTACTGATTGTATTATTACTGATAGTAAAGTTGGTAGCTTGCCAGAAAAATATCCCATCAAAACCACAACCCGTGATATTATTTCCGGTTATCAGCCAATTGATTTCGGGCAAAGTTGAACCGTATATAAGAATGCCCTCTTGTGCTCCTGAAATTGCATTGTTCTGAATGGTATTATTCGAATTAGGTGCATCCGACGGATCATATAATGCCAGACTTCCACCGGATATAATAACATTACCTGTTCCTGTTGAACTACCATTAGTAAGGGTACAGTTCTTAATAGTATTACCTGTAGATCCGAGAGAAGAAGATGGCGATCCTATCCTGATCGTATAATTACTAGCTGTGTTGGTATTATTTATTGATAAATTTCTTGTGGTGCCTCCTGCCGTATTCGAGCCATCGATAGTTATGTTACTGCCCAAAATATAAAGAATACCTGTGGTAATGTTACCCGATATTACCGGATTAGTTGCAGATGCTGGCTTTATGGTAATAGAACTGTAGTTGGCTCCCCCGGTACCCGTAGGATTGATTGTAGATAATGCCGTCTCTGTAGTATTTCCTGTAACTGACAAGTTTACTACTCCTTGATGAGTACCTGCATTAATTGCAGTAACAGCAGCATTCAACGTAGTATATACGGTAGGTCCTACCGTACCTGCTGTTGCTGTCACAGTGATCTGTGCCTGTGCTAAAGAAACAGTCAATAGAGCTAAAACAAAAATAGATAGAGTTAAAAACTTACCTTTCAGCAATGTATAGATAGACATAACAGTGATTTTATAGTACTATTCAATATAGATTATGCACTATAAACTTAACATTTTTTGACTATCAGAGAAAATTTTATTTTTATATATTTAAAAAATTATTTTTTAGATCCATAATACTAACTTTTAGTTAATATTTTTCACAAATAATAAAGCAGCCCGTCCGGTATGGACGGGCTGCTTTATTTATATAAGCTTAAAAACTATTTACTGAATTACTTCTGTAGTGAGAAATGGAATGTCTTACTCAGGTTGGTTGAATGTAAATTCAGAAGATACATACCTGCTGCAAGATCTTCACTCAGGTTAATCTGCTCATCAATTACACCATCCTTTGTATGCACCACATTCTTGTAAATTACCTGACCCAGCATATTGGCAATTTCAAGATTCACATCTTCATTGTTAGCAACACCTGCATTTCCCTTTACTGTGAATGTTCCGCTATTAGGGTTAGGTATCAGTAAAAGATCGCTACCCTGCAGTGTTAACTCATGTACACCCACATTATTACCAATTGCGATCACCAGAGAAGTGAATACGCTGACACCACTGCACTGATCAGTATTGGTTACCTGACAGCTTACTGAGTCTCCGTTGATTAGCGTATTCGTGATAAATACGGTATTGGTAGCTCCCGCTACTGGTACGTTATCAATGAACCACTGGTAAGTTGGCGCAAGACCACCACCACTCGTCAGGGTAACTGTGAACGTATCATTCATACCGGCAGGTATGATGTATCCCGGCTGTGCCGAAATGGTACCTATTGGCTGAGTGATAGGCAACACAGTGATCGTCTCATTCGCAGTAGCAAATGGTGTGGTCAGACAAGGGAAATTACTCGTCATGGTCACTTGTACATTATCACCATTTACCGGTGCATAGCTAAACAACGGACCGGCAACTGTATTGATACCATTTACTGCCCACTGATAGGTTGGTGCAGTACCACCACCGGTCATATTGGTGGTGAATATCTCAGGGTAGCCTTCACATGTCGTCAGTCCTAAAGAAGAATTGATAGACACGAATGGAGTGATGAACGGACTGACAGTAATGATCTTAGTTGCAGAAGCAGTAGTGGCGGTACTGCAAAATGCATTACTTGTCATAACAGCAGTAACCACATCTCCATTGGCTGGGGTGTATGACACTGAAGTACCTGAACCTGCAAATGCAAGATTCACATACCACTGATAAGTTGGAGAAGTTCCACCTGCAACAGGGTTAGCGTTAACTGTTGTCAGCGCTCCTGTACATACTGTGTCTCCACCGGCTATGGAAAGGCTCAATGCAGGTGTAACTATCGGATGTACCGTCATAGTTATCCAACTGCTGGCAGTATCAGGCACTGCGCATGAATAGCTGCTCATCACCCATAATCTTACAAGATCACCATCTTGTGGCACATACCTGTAAGTAGTTGCGTTGGAAAGAATTACATTATTGATGCTCCATACATAGAGCGGACTTGAGCCACCATTGGTGATCGTTGCTGAATAACTAACGGTATCTCCCGCACACACCGTACTAGACGGACTGGCTGCCAATGCAACAGTAGGGGCAATAAGTCCATTAACAGTAATAGGCAATGTTGCGAAACAGCCACTGGTACCTGTTGTATAGGTCATTGTCGCTGCACCTACTACAAGGCCATGCATGATACCTGTAGTCGCTTCAATAGAAGCTATACTCGGAGCACTACTGGTCCAAGTACCGCCGGGCACTGTATTCGATAATGTAGCCACACCACCAAAACATACATAGTTCTGACCACCTATTGCATTCGGAATAGCATTAACGGTTACAGTTGTTGAAGTACGGCACCCTGTAGGCAATGTGTAGGTAACAGTGCTCGTTCCTGGCAAAATACCACCTACACCACCACCTGTACTTACAGAGGCTATGAATGGACTACCAACGGTCCATGAACCACCGGCACTGGTAGATGATAGTGTTGTAACTGCCAACTGACATACAGACAAGGTACCTGTTATTGGTGCCGGTAAAGGATTGATAGTGATAGGAGTGGTAATAAAGCAACCATTACTCCTTGTATAAGTAACTGTTGGTGTACCGGCTGATATTCCGGTTACTACACCACCTGCTGATATTGTAGCAAAGCCACCACCGCTGATACTCCATGATCCAGGTGTAGTAGCGTCAGTAAGTACAGTAGTTCCACCTGCTTCACAGGCAGCTGCTGTTCCTGAAATAGCAGCAGGAACAGGCAATACTGTAACATTCCTCGACACCAAACAACCTGTTGCAGTAAGTGTATAGGTAATCGGTGCAGTACCTGCAGCAACGCCTGTAACTACTCCAGTAGTTGCATCTATTGTTGCTATTGAAAGATCACCACTGCTCCATGCGCCGCCGGTTGTGGCATCGGTAAGCGTAATGACAGCTCCATTGCTGCATACAGTATCAGTAATACCACTAATAGCAACCGGAAGCGGATTAACTGTTGCAGCCAATACAACATAACAGCCTGTTGCAGGCAATGTATAAACTATGGTTGCAGAGCCTGCACCTGCTCCGGTCATTACACCAGAGGCAGCATCGATCGAGGCGATTGAAGTATTGGTAGAACTCCATGTACCGGCACCTGTCGCATCGGTCAAGGTTGTTTGATCATTCAGACAAACAACAGGATTACCTCCTATTGCTGCTGGCAATGGATTGACTGTAATGGCTCTTGTCACATAACATCCGGTCAAAGGCAAGGTATAGCTGACTGTACCTGCACCCGCAGTACCTCCGGTAATAGTACCTGCAGCATCTATAGATAAGGTACCTGCAGGACTTGCACTCCATGATCCTGTACCTGTAGCATCAGCAACTGTTACTGTTGCTCCGCCTTCACATACTGCACTTGCACCTGTAATAGCAGCAGGCAATGGATTGACAGTTATCGGAGTAGTAACATAACAACCGGTTACAGGCAATGTGTAAGTAATAGTAACGCTTCCCGCTGCTACACCCGTAACTACGCCAACGGTATTGATAGTTGCTGATGACGAAGGTCCTGAACTACTCCATGAACCTGTACCTGTTGCATCTGTTAATGATATCGTAGATCCGCCAGCACATACTGCTGATGGTCCGCTGATAGCGGCAGGCAATGGATTGACTGTAATGGTTGTATATGCATTACAACCTAATCCTGTCGAATATGTAATAATTGATGATCCCGAAGCTACACCGCCTACAGTTGCTGTAGTTCCTGCACCGGCTATAGTTGCTGCTGATGTAGTACCGCTTGTCCAGGTACCTCCTGTTGCGGTATTGCCAAGACTGATAGTACTTCCCGCACATACAGCACTTGAGCCTGTGATCGAAGGCATTGCAGGGCTAACTGGAACTGATGTACTAACATAACAACCCGATGGCAATACATAACTGATAGTAGCAGTACCTGTAGAAACACCATATACCGCACCTGTTGATGAGTTCACAGTAGCAATACCTGTAGTACCACTCACCCATGATCCTCCGGTTGTTGTCGTACTCAAAGTTATAACACCACCACCTGCACATAATGTTGTAGTACCCGTAATAGGATTGGGTGAACCGATTACATTGACCAAAGCGGTATCTGTACAACCGGTTACCGGTGCTGTATATGTAATGATCGCAGAACCTATTCCTACACCTGACACCATACCTGTAGTACTGTTTACAGTAGCTATTGCAGGGGTTGCGGTTGTCCATGTACCGCCGGTAGTAGTGTTGCTCAGAGTAGTTGTTCCTGCTACACACACAGAATTAGCTCCGGTTATCGCCGGTATACCCGGTGTTACGGTTATCACCATGAAAGCCGTACAGCCTGATGCGGTATAGTACACAGTATCAGTACCGGAAGAAAGACCTGTAATAACTCCGGTAGTAGCATTAATTGACGCTACTGTAGTATTGGAAGTCGTCCATGTTCCACCGGCTGTTGTATTTGACAATGTCACTGAAGCACCTAGGCAAATACTGCTTGTACCCGTTATCGCTGCCGCACCGGGATTAATAGTAACTACTGCAGTATCTGAAGAAGTACAAACACCATTAGTTACTGTTCCTATATAATTAACAACAGTAGTGGTAGAAATCGTAGTTGGGTGTACATAAACATTAAGCGCCGGTGTACCTGCAACATAGGCAGTTGTACCCGCAGCATTACTGTAAAGATTTGTAATTGGAGTCCAGACAGGTGCCGATAATGGTTGTAGACCGGTAGCCGTAATATCATCCAGATAACAATCATTTCCAAACAAGCTAACTCCCTGGAATAACACATAATTCGTAGCACCTGAGAATGAAGCAGGTATAGCTACAGTATATTGTTGCCATCCCGAAGCAGTAGTAGTTGAAGCACCGGTTACAGATCCTGTTATTGGCTGATCTGCAGTTCTGGGTACGAACCCTAAAGATGTTGCACCTGTCATACTACCTGTAGTGTTCATATATACGCCCCATCCTTCATTAGCATATCCGGTTCCGGTATAAAAACTACCAAAATCTCTGTAAACCCAAAAAGTGATCTGGCCTCCGGTTATACCGGTCATACTGAACGCAGGAGAAATAAGCGCCGCAGAAATACCACTATAACTGAAACTATGAAAATCTGCAAAAAAGCTGCCTGAGTGTGGACTTGCAGTTGGGAAACTACCTGCTGAAGCTTGTGTAATATAAGCAGTAGAAGTAGCATTCGTATTCCATCCGCTTACCGGAGTTCCCGGCACTGTTGGAACACCGCTTTCCCATCCTTGTGCTGGAAATAAATTTACTGTAGCTGGTGGTAATGTAGCTGTCAATGTTACTGTTCCACCATTACATATAGTAGCTACCGATGGTGTAACAACAGGAGCTGGAGGCGCAGATAGTAGATTCACAGTAGTTGTTGCAATAGCAGTACAACTACCATTGGATGCAGTCAGTGTATATGTTCCAGTCGTTGATATACTTGGTGCACTTGGTGACAATACACCCGATGTAAATCCTCCTGGTCCTGTCCAGGTATAGGTAGGCGCCGTAGTAACACCTGTCAAGGGTACTGGTGCACCCGGACAAACTGGACCTCCGTTAGATGCAGAAACCGTAAAAGGACATGCATTACCTATTGTAACCACATAATCATGAGTTTGGCCCCATGAGTAAAGACCACAGGGATTTGAAGTTGCCCCGGAATACCAGTTACACCTTAAACGTAAATATGTTTGTCCGGGAGTAGCTGTAAGTGGTATAGTTACTGATACTACATAGGTATTGTTGTTACCACCTGTCGAGACGCCACTCAAAACACTTTCACCCGCAGCCAGAGTTCCATCCTGATTGTAGTCTATCCAACCATACGCATTATCTCCTCCTACAGTACCAAAAGTAGATACACTGAGTGTATAGGTATTTCCCGGTATTAATAAAGGATTGGGAGTTGCAAACACAGAAGACCCCGTAGTCAATCCAGAACAAGTTGTGCTATTGTTGATCGTAGCAAATGTTACATTAGTAAAGTAATCTGTACTACAACCATATGTTGTCGAAACCGCACATAATGTTGGTAATGCCTTTACAATATTGCTAAACAAAGTAAAACACCCTACCAACAGCAACAATAGTACACTTCTCAGAGAGAATATATTTTTCATCATGACCTAATTAAAAAATTGATGAGTATAATTTTAACGGAAAGTTAATTATTTCATATTACCGCAACAAATTTTTGTCAGCTTTTTTATTAACATCAAATTTATAATTAATTCATACATCGCAACCAAAACACAAAATATTATGTTTAATATGTACTGCAACATATTTACAGATCAGGAAATATCAATGAAATATCTTGACTCCACAAAGCGAATAATCCAACAAAAAAAGACCTCCCGATTTTCGGGAGGTCTTTGCTAACGTCTATAAAATATAGGTGTGCCCTATCTATTATTTCTGTTCCAATACAAAGTGGAATACTTTATTCATATGCTGTGAACGAACATTCAGTATATACATACCATTCGCAAGGATACCATTCAGCTTTATCTGCTCATTGAAGGCTCCGTTCTTGGTTTGCGTATTGCCGGTATAAACTACCTGTCCTACCATGTTGGTCACTTCAAGCACCATATCCTCATCTACAGATATACCTACATTGCCCTTCACTATGAATGAACCATTATTCGGGTTAGGCACCAAAGCTATACTTGCCTCTCCGCCTGTCACATTGTTCACTCCTACTCCGCCGCTGCCTATCACACTCATAGCAAGTACATTAGAGATAGTAGTACCACCGCAAAGGTCAGTATTCGTTACATGGCAGGTTACCATATCTCCCGATACCAGCAAGCTGGTGATGAACGTTACACCTGTAGCACCCGATACCGGCATACCGTTGATATACCACTGATAGGAAGGAGCAGCACCGCCGCCACTTACAACATTCACAGTAAAGGTATCATTCATGCCCAATGTTATCGTAGTTCCCGGATGTGCCGTAATAGTTGCCACCGGAGTTACTGTTGTACCAATGGTCATGATCATTTGAGCAGTATCACTTGTTGGCGCTACGCAAGGATAGTTACTGGTCATTTTTACTACCACCATATCACCGTTAGATGGTGTATAGAAGTAGGTTGGCCCTGTAGCTACTGCCACACCATTTACTGTCCATAAGTATGCAGGTGCAGTACCTCCGTTAGTTTCACTTGTAGTGTAGGATACAATGTTACCCGCACATGCGGTAGGTCCGGTGCTCGATGTAAGCACTACATCAGGAACTACGAATGGTACGATATCCAACGTAAGACTCGCAGAGGTAACTACTGCCGAACTACCCGAAAGGCAACCTGCAGTACTTGTCATCACTGCGGTAACTACATCACCACTGTTTGCCAGGTAAGTATAGTTGGTCGTTCCCGATACAGGCGATCCGTTTACATACCATTGGAAGGTAGGACCGGCACCGGCATTTACAGGATAAGTGTACACTGTTGTAAATGCACCCGCACAACCCGTATCTGTATGAGCAGTTGCCAAGGTCAATGCAGGGGTTACTATCGGATTCACGGTCATAGTAAGGAATGTGCTGGCCGATGCAGGCACTGCGCAAGCCAGGTTACTTACTATATTCAACGCTACTACATCCCCGTTCACAGGCACATAGCTATATGAGCTGGCGGCTGATACTGCAGTACCATTTACTGTCCATGAGTAAGTTGGTGCACTACCGCCGTTAACTATGGTTGGCGTATAGGTTACCGTACCTCCCGCACATATCGTTGTACCCGGATTAGCAGACAAACTTACTGTTGGCACAAATGATGGATTCACCGTCATAGTGCTGTAGGCCTGACAACCGCTGCCATTGGTGAGGGTAATATTTGCAGTACCCACACTCAGCGCATGTACAATACCTGTACTTGATTCTATCGATGCTACCAGAGGAGCACTGCTCGTCCATGTGCCACCCGATGGTGAACTTGTCAATGTTGTCGTTGTATTATTACACATCGATGTAGCACCCGATATCGCTCCCGGTAATGCATTCACAGTTACTGTAGTGCTTCTCGAGCAGCCTGTTGATGTTTGTGTAAAGATGATCGTTCCGCTTCCTGCACTCACACCGGTTACCATACCCGATGCGTTTACTGTGGTGATCAATGGCGTCGATGTACTCCATGTACCCGGCGTACTTGCATCTGCCAATGTGGTCGAAGCCAGATTACAGATCGTTGTCGTACCGGTTATTACAGCAGGCAAGGCGTTTACAGTTACCAAAGCTGTATCATAGCAACCATTGGTTGCGGTATAGGTAATGATAGCAGTACCCGATGATACACCTGTTACTACTCCCGATGAGGTTACAGTTGCTCTTATCGGCGAACTTGAGGTCCATGTACCAACGCCTGTAGCGTCAGACAATGTGGTCACTCCTCCCGATGCACATACAGACATCGCGCCTGTTATGTTAGCAGGATTAGCATTCAATGCCAATGAAACTGTAGCACGGCAGCCAGGTATCGTAGTATAGGTGATCAGCGCAGTTCCCGATGTCAGACCGATTACTGTTATTGGCGATCCTGTTGTCGATGATATCGTAGCTATAGTACCTGTTGATGTACTCCATGTTCCGCCTGTTGTTGACTCTGTAAGTGTTGTTGTTCCGCCATTATAGCAAACATACGTACCACCACCTATTGTTGCAGGAGGGGCCACAGAGGTGATCAGCGATGTATCACTGCATCCCGTAGCTAAGGTATAAGTAATGATAGCAGTACCCGCAGAACCCGTTGTTACTACACCCGTACTGTTTACCGTAGCTATGGCACCATTACTGCTGGTCCATGTACCACCCGGTGTAGGGTTGCTCAGTGTAGTAGTAAGACCACCACTGCAGATAACGGTATTACCTGTGGTCAATGTTACGAACGTAGATACATTCACTGTAGTGAAGGTAACGCAACCACCTACTGTATAGAACACAGTATCAGCACCTGCCGCAATGCCATGCACCACACCGGTACTTGCGTTCACTGTAGCTACAGTATTATTAGAGGTTGTCCATGTTCCGCCGGTAGTAGCATCTGTTAAGGTAAGATCACTACCTGCGCATATATTAGTAGATCCGCTCGCTGTTATCGCTGGCGGAGCTGTTATTGTTACCGCACTGGTATCATAAGATGAGCAGGTACCCAATGTGGTAGAAGCTATATAATCGGTAGTTGTGGTGGTCAATACTGTCGTAGGATGCACATATACCTGATAGGCTGCAGTACCTGCTATATATGGTGTGGTCAGCGCGGCATCAGAGAACAGATTGGTAACTGGCGTCCATACTGGCGCAGGTCCTACTGTTGGTGTACCGGTAATGCTCACATTGTCAACAGCCCAATAAAAGCCATAGCTTGAATTGTAATAGAAGCGCAACATACAATTGGTGCTGCCTGCATATGGAGAAAGGTCATAATTGTCTGTCACAAAACCCGTTGCTGTACCTGTTGTTACTGTAGCATAATCATGTATCATGTTCCATGTAGTACCGCCATCGGTTGAGATATCAACAGACACCATATTGTCAGCATAATACCCATGTAGATAATGTTGGAAAGACAATGACACCGATGCGAAACCACCTAACGAGAACGTTGGCGACATCAACGATGATATGGTGGTAGATCCTGATCCGCCTGCATCTGCATTGGTGATCACAAATGCTGAATTATCCGGACTGTGGAAGGTCGTACCGAAACCATAAGTATAACCATCAGGCTCACCCTGCCATGGACTCGTAGCAGAAGACGATGAACTGCCTGTATTATCTACTATCCATGTGCCAAGTCCTGCATTGAAATCTTCTGTAAATATTACCGTTCCCGGTATGCCCGGAACAGCCGCGGTAAGGGTCACGCTCGATCCGTTACAAACACTTGCTGGCGCAGGTGTAATAACTGGTATCGGTGATGTTGGCAACAATGGCTGTGTAGCGGTCAATGTGAGCGTACAGGTACCATCTGTTGCGGTAAATGAATACGTACTTGGAACCGCAACACCCGGCGCTGTCGGATTCAGCAAGGTAGAAGTAAATCCACCCGGACCGCTCCATGAATAGGTTGGAGCTGTTGTTGTACCATTAAGGGTAAACGGACTATTAGGGCAAACAGCCGCACTGGCAGACGCTGTAGATGTAAATAAGCAATGAGCTATAATATAGACACTGTAATCTATTACATCTCCTGTATAATAGTTCGGAGCAGTACCGAAGTAATTATAAGCGCATGGATCCAAATGTGCAGGTGCAGTAGATCCGCCCGGATAGCTCGCATTGATAGCGCGCATACGCATGGTATGTGAACCAAGTGTTGCACCTGTTGGTATCGTAATATTGAACAAGGTCGGATTTACCGTACTGAATGGATCAAAACCAGATACAGGGCTAACCTCTTCTGTTACTTCATATATACCATTATCATTAAAATCTATCCATACTTGCATCATCTGATGATCATAGGCATTGATCCATGTTCCGGTCGATGCATATACACCACCCTGCTCCATCATCAATGCTGGTAGTGCGGTATGGTCAAGGTAACCTGTGGCCGTACTTACTGCAGTGGTCAGACCAACATCATTGATAGAAGTACCACCAAATCCGGTTACCGCAAATGATGTAAGTCCGTCATAGACCAGATCCGGAGCATAACCCCATGATGAACTGCTCGGGAAACATGGTGGAGTCGCCACATAAGTAATTACAGCAGGAGTAGAGGTAGCTACACCTCCTGAAGAACAAGTGATCACACACTGGAACCACATATCAGCAGAGATACTAAGGAACGAATAGGTATTATTGGTAGCACCAGCTATATCTGTCCACGGGCCCGACGCACTTGACGCCGACTGCCATTGGTAAGTAAGACCTGATGCACTCACAGCGCCAGACAAACTTACAGTGAACGGTATAGATGCACCTCCACTGGTTGGCGTGGCAACAGTAGTACCAGCTACCGGCGTTCCGCTGCATGGTGGCAATGCAATGATATTAGCCATGTAGTCACGGGTCATACCATAATAGTAGGTGTATGAAGCGTCATATGAGTTACATGGATCCATGTCTCCTGACAAACCGCAACTATATGTATATGCATTTCTTACGCGCATTCTGTGAAGACCTGCCGCCGCTGTCATAGGTATGGTCAATGTGTAACCATCAGACGTAACATACGTAGAACACAATCCTGTGCCGATAACTGGTGTAACTTCCTCTGAAACAGCGAAAACACCATCATCATTAAAATCTATCCATATTTGGTTCTCATACTCATAACCGCCGCTGCTGTAAGACAATGTGCCCGAATAGACGCCACCTTGCTGCAGATCCACAGCGGGTACGGCTGTCATATCTTCATAACCATTGGATGGGATAGTAGCAGGTCCTGCATCATTTAAAATTGAACCCGCATAGCCCGTAAGTGAAACAACATCCAATCCATAAGATGTTGCGGGACTATAGGTGTATGAAGGTGTGCAATAGCAATATCCAAGGTAATTGACAAATACTACTGAAGATGTGCCTGACAAACCGGATGCTGGACAGTTGATCACCAACTGATAATAGGTTGGCGCAGACTCCGTATTTGAATAGGTCAATGAAGTAGCACCTGCTATATCAACAAATGGACCTGAAGCACTAGCAGATGACTGCCATTGGTAAGTAAGTCCCGATGCTATTGAAGCTCCTGTAGCACTCAAAGTAAATGCTGTAGAAGGACATGCCAAAATAGCTGTTGATGTAGCGGTACCTGCAGATGGTGTTCCTGTACATGCAGGTGCAGCTATAATGTTGGCAGTATAGTCGCGGGTCATACCATATGTGTAGGTATTACCACTGGCATCACTGGAAGCGCATGGATCCATATCTGTTGATGTTGCACTACCATAATACATTACACTATACCTCACCCGCATACGATGTGTGCCTACAGCAGCCGTAATAGGTATATTCATAGTATAAGCATCAAAGGAGCTATATGGAGCTGAATAGATTGGTGATGTTACCTCCTCAGAAATATCAAAAACACCATCATTATTAAAGTCTATCCATACCTGACTTTCATAGGCGTTCCAGGTATCATGATAACTTATGTCGCCGCTGTAAGAACCACCTTGTTGCAGATCTACACTTATAGCAGTTCTGTCATCATAGCCGTTGGTAGGCTGTGGCAAAGTACCACCATCACTTATTGAACTACCTGAATAGCCTGTAAGGTTAAATATGTCTATACCCTCGTATGAAGGTGATGCCGGTGAATTGCTGTAAGATGGCACGCAATAGCAGAAACCATAGTAGTTAACAAATACCGATGTAGATGTTGAAGTCGTTGTTGATGCCGGACAGTTCACTACCAACTGATAATAAGTTGGAGCAGTTATGATGTCAGAATAAGTATTAGAAGTAGCTCCGGCTATATCCGTCCATGGTCCTGTAGCACTAGCAGATGACTGCCACTGATACGTAAGACCTGCCGCAACGGTCAGACCGGTCGAACTCAACGTAAAAGATGTTGATGGGCAAGCCAAAGTAGCTGACGAAGTAGCTGTTCCTGCTGTTGGAGTACCCGTACATGTTGGTGCCGCAAGAATATTCACTGTATAATCACGGGTTACACCATAGGTATAATATCCGCCGCTCGCATCACTGTTAGCGCATGGGTCCATTTGTGTAGATAACGGACCATAATCCAGATCCGCATATCGGATACGCATACGGTGCGATCCTAAAGGTGCGGCAATAGGAACAGTGATAGAAAAAGCATCAGATGATACCCATGAACCCGAATTAATGATACCTGTTGCTAATTCAGATACATCAAATATGCCGTCATCATTATAATCTATCCATATCTGACTTTCATAAGAAGATGCTGAGTTAGTGTAGTTAAGTAAACCACTATAAGTATTACCCTGCTGCATATCCACAGATACACCGGTAAGGTTCTCATATCCATCAGCAGGAACAGTTGACGGACCTGCATCATTGATAGTAGAACCTGCTTCCCCGGTCAAACTCACAAGGCCTAGTGCGCCCGACCAGGTTGTTAGTGAAGGTGATGTGCCATACAATCCCGAAGTACAATAACATACAGGACTATATGGTACTGCTACTGAAGCAGAAATATCGAATGACCCTGACGTTGGACAAGTTAATACCAACTGATAATACATATCACCCGACTCGGTAGTTACGAACGGATTAGTTGTACCACCCGGGATATTCGTCCATGTAGAAAAGTCTGGAGAAGATTGCCACTGATAAGTAAACCCTGTGGCAACTGTACCTCCTGTAGTGCTCAAGGTAATATTATCTGTAAGACATGCAATAGCAATATTAGCAACTGCAGTACCTGCCACAGGTGTACCTGTGCACGCTGGTGGCGGGGTCCAGCTATATACTTGACCATTTGCAGGTGAGCCATCAAGGTAGCTCACAAATGAAGAGGAAGATGAAGTTGGAGCAGTTGAAAGATCAGATAAGGTCTGATAATCACCACCTGTAGTACCACCTATTCCTATGGTTGCACTTCCATAACCTCCTGTGACCGTTCCATTATTATAAATAAAATCTATCCTGTTACTGGTTTCGTTCAGTACCACTTCAAAATCCTGATAGCCACCACTACCGGATGCTCCGTAATATTCAAATGAAGACCACTGAAATATAAATTGGCGGTTAGGGGCTGTCCCTATAGTTGTATAATAGGCAGATCCGGGAAGAGAACTAAATCCTGCACCATTAAGGTCATCCCAATTGGCCATCAATATACCTGCCCAACTCGCTATGGTGCCCATATTACCGGTTGTATTATTACGGCTGATTGAGCCTGTACCATAATAATTACCAAATGACAACCATCCGTTCGAACACGCAGACAACTGAGTGTAGTCAACTCCGCAATAGTTGAAGTTGAATCCTATCGGTATTCCGGTATAAGAATCATCATCTGCAACTACCGAGGAAACGTACGTTCCGGTTGTCGAGATATCTATAAATGTACCCGACGATGCCGAGAACCCATAACTGGCCGCCGTTATCTGGCTGTAACCGGCAAATGACAGACACAGTAAGACAAATAGGATGGATAATTGTTTCATGACACTTGATTTTTTAATTGTTCTGGTATAACTCATAAAGATGTATCAACACGCAAATTGATAGATAAAGTTAACTATTACTTCACTATTTATAAACCCTCGGTTTTTATGCAAAACTATCCGAATGAATAAAAGATCATACCACCGCTTAACTTTATAGTTAATTACAATACCTCAAACATTCACTTTATAATTTTTTCATACAATTAATATAAATAATAAGATAGAATAGTAGCCTTTGCTCAGAACGTATTCTTTTGACTTAATAATATAACTTACCATTAATGCAACAAATAAATATGTTTTAAACCCTTTTATGCAGGGGTATCCAAAGTACTGACAACTACATATTTTATTTTTTACATGCATTTGCATTTCATTTTTCTACCATACCATTTTTATAGACTTAAACGCAGAAATTAAATAAAACATAAATAACATGTGAATTTATTAAAGTCTGATATTGTTAAAGAAAATACAAAATGTTAACATTTTTTTAACACTCCGAAACCCAAGTTTTTAATGCTTGAACTTCAAAAATGTAAGTGTTTGTATTTTTAGTTAATAAAAGAATAACTCATCTCAACCAAAACATAATTCCTCCAAAAAATTCAGAAAATGTGAATTAACATATTCAAACCCAACCCTTTGGCCACTAGTTACACCACCTCACGTATTCATACGATTGATGGCTGTGACAGAAAAAAGATATCCACAAATATCACCCCTCCCCAACCCTTACCCACAGCACTTTACAGCCCTGTTCTCACGTAACTTTTGTGAATATCTTTATTTGCTGCATCTCTATCCCCGCATTAATTTGCACCCACGTTTAAATGTTCCCACCCTGAGTTGGCTGATGGGTTGGAAATGACCAATACGCTCTTTGACTTACACTAGCAAGATCCACAAAAGTGGCAGAAAAAGTGGCAATAACTGGCAGAAAGTAGCAGAAAGTGGCAGAAAGTGGCAATAAGTTAAAACGCTTAAAACCCTTATCTGTAGAGCCTAATAGCAAAATATTGATCAACAAACTGCCACTTTTATTAAAAACTGCCACTTTTTAGAAACGTACAAATAATGTTGTTCGTAGAGACGCATAATTGCGTCTCCACAGCGGTCGGTAACAACAGACATTATTACCTCTAACATATAAAACCAAACCTATTTAGGGACGAGGCAGTGGCAGACAGTCGCAAAAAGTGGAAGAAATGTGGCAAAAAGTGGAAGAAAGTGGAAGTTTTTGGAAATTTGTTAAAATGCCCTGTAACCCTTACCCACAAAGCATTACAGCCAAAACACCCCGAACAAAACTTCCGCAAACACAAAAAAATTGCCACTTTTCAAATGAACAACTTTAGCTAACAAAATCGAATATGTGAAACTATCTCCGTTGCGCACTATATATCCCTGCCCTACCGCTACAATAGAATGCCGTAAAACACGCCAATGCATAATACAACCCATATTCACCTCCAAACAACTCAATACCCATCAGCGTACAGGCAACAGGCGTATTGGTAGCACCGGCAAAAACAGCTATGAAACCCAAGGCAGCAAACATATCAACTGGTACCCCCATAGCAATGGCTAACGTATTTCCAAGTGCGGCACCAATAAAGAAGAGCGGAGTGACCTCGCCACCCTTAAAACCCAGGCTAAGAGTAATGATGGTAAATACAAGCTTCCACAACCAGCTCCAGTAAGTAACCCCTCCGGCCTTGAATGCACTCAAAATAGATATTCCACCAACATCTCTGGAAGTAACACCCAGTCCCAGATAATCAGCAGTACCTAACAAATAAGTCAGAACTATGATCACACAACCTCCCACTACTGGTATCAGCCACTGAACCGAAATGTATTTCAAGGCCATAGACTTTACCTCGTGCGACAATAGGGCGAACGATCTGGCACACAGACCAAATAAAGCACCCGCTATTAACACTTTAAAAGCGATCAGAATATCAAAATGTAAGAACGAAGATTCCCCTACAAGAAAAGAAATATGATAATGGGTATGATGAATACCCCATACAGAACAGACTATATCCCCCATATATCCGGCAATGATACAGGGAACAAACGCATCAAATTTTATTTTACCTGCAACAAGCACTTCTATGGCGAATACAGCTCCAGCTACAGGCGTACCAAACACTGCACCAAACCCTGCGGCTATACCCATCATCAATAGGATACGAGTATCTGCTTCCACCAACTTGAAGAGCTGCCCTATACCTCCGGCCATGCTACCCCCTATCTGCACTGCGGTGCCCTCTCTCCCTGCCGATCCGCCAAATAGATGGGTCAGCAACGTAGTAGCCAGCACCAGTGGTGCCATACGCAGTGGAACGCCACCACCGGGCTCATGTATTTCATTGATGATCAGGTTATTGCCCCGCTCCGCATCCTTACCATACAGCCTGTATAAAAAATGGATACCCACACCGGCAACCGGCAAAAGATATAAGAGCCACATATGCTGCCATCTGTACTGAGTAACAACATCCAATAGCCATAAGAAGAGCGCCACCAACGACCCAGTGATCAATGCCAACGGTATGGAAATAATACCCCACCTTATCAGGTAGCGCAGCAATATGCCGGGTTTTAAATTAAGATTGAATTGTTTCATACCTACAAATACATTTACATTGCAAAGAGTCCCGATAATAAAAAGTTGGAATACTCAACAACTTCCTATTCAAGGAGCACTGGTTTATTGCAGCACTATTATTTGTAGGCGCCATCAGCTTTTTTAAGGCGGTTAAGTAGGCAGACACCATTGCCTTGTTATTACAAAGATAGCTTTTACATAAATGAATATCAACTATTGATAAGAACACAGTTGAACCATTCCAACTATTACTACTATTAATGTTTAAACTCTATAAGATACCTTTGCTACTATGAACTGGATACTACTCATCATTGCAGGATTGTTTGAGACAGGATTCGCGTCATGCCTCGGCAAGATGAAAGAAACCTCAGGGAGCACGGCAACCATGTGGGCTGCCGGCTTCTTCGCATGTCTCATCATCAGTATGGTCCTGTTATATAAAGCCACACTCACCCTTCCAATAGGCACAGCTTATGCAGTCTGGACAGGCATCGGAGCAGTAGGGACCGTGCTGGTAGGCATTTTTATCTTTAAAGAGCCTGCCACTTTCTGGCGCATCTTCTTTCTGTTCACGTTGATAGGTTCCATTGCAGGATTAAAGTTTGTTTCAAGTCACTAAACACCCCTTCGCAGGCTCTCTGCATATGCATCCGGCAGCAGACTATCTTCTATTGCTTTTGCAGCCTTCGCTACGTCATATTCAAATCTTATAAACTCCACAGATATGCTATCTTTTGTCAGCACAGAGCTGTGCTCATTGATGCTCAATACTACATAGCCCCCCCTCGGGTCACCGTCTTTGGGCTTACCAACAGAACCAATATTGATAGCATGTTTATAGTTGATACCGGATGCTTTCTCCTCAGCTATTATTCGGTGATATGGCTTATGGGTATGCCCGAAACACATGATATCCGCCCCGGCCTCATTCATTATTCGCAGCATACTTTTCTCCTCCCTGTCTTCGAATAAATACTCATTGTTCTTGCGGGGAGAACCATGCACCATCAGCAAATTCAATTGATCATTATTTAACTGAAACTCTACTTTTATATGAGCAGGCAAAGTGCGCAGATATCGGCGTTCTTCATCACCAACTATTTCGTTGGTATAAGTGATAGACACATGGCCATTGGCCTTTTCTGCATCGGTCTTATATGCGCATCCGCAATCAGCTATACCACGGCCTATTCCAAAGTCATAATTACCGGCAATGGTAGGTATTTTCCGCTTGCTGATTGCACGCACTACCTCATTAGGCCAGATGTTATATCCTACAAGATCGCCAAGGCAATAGATAGCATCAACATCACGACTGTCAACGTCAGCAAAGAACGCTTCAAGAGCAGGGAGATTAGCATGTATATCACTAAAGAGTGCTATCCTCATAACAATTATTTTAGTTGGTTGGAATAATATTTCTTTCTGAAAAAGAAGGCAACATTGACCAGTGATATCAATGCAGGCACTTCCACTAGAGGCCCTATCACACCGGCAAATGCCTGTCCCGAATTGATACCAAAAACACCTATAGATACGGCTATGGCCAGTTCAAAATTATTACCCGCAGCCGTAAAAGATACCGCAGCATTTTCTGCATAATCAGCACCTGCCCATTTACCGGCAAAAAAAGCAACAACGAACATGACAGCAAAATATACCATCAGCGGAATAGCAATACGCAACACATCTAAAGACAACTTCACTACCAGATCTCCTTTCAGGCTGAACATGACCAGGATAGTAAACAATAGTGCGACTAAAGTTATGGGCGATATAAATGGCAGATACTTTTTATTGAACCATTCTTCTCCTTTCATCTTTACCAGCGCCACACGACTTACCACACCTGCAACAAAAGGTATGCCCAGATACACGCCTACAGTTTTGGCTATCTCAGTAATAGATATATTTACGCTTAGTCCGGGAATACCCAATAATGGCAACATCACCTGCAATAAGAACCAAGCATACACACTAAAGAAAAGCACCTGTAGTAAACTATTGATACCTACCAGCCCGGCAACATATTCTCTGTTACCCTCTGCCAGCTCATTCCAAACTATTACCATTGCTATACACGGCGCTATACCTATAATAATAAGCCCTGTCATATACTCGGGATAATGACTAAGGAATAATGCACTTAATGAGAACATCAGCAAAGGACCTATGATCCAGGTAATAAAGAGTGATACTACTAGTAGCTTCACATTCTTGAACACCTTGGGTATTTTTTCAAAACGCACCTTTGCCAGTGGCGGATACATCATTAAGATCAGTCCTATGGCCAATGGTATATTAGTTGTCCCGCTCGAAAATGAATTGATAGATGCAGGTATCGAAGGAATAAAATACCCCGCACCTACCCCTGTTATCATAGCCAGAAATATCCAAAGCGTCAGATAACGATCAAGAAAACCTAACCGCTTTCTATTGGCCGCTGGAGCGCAATTGTTTGCAGACATTTTTATAAAGTTTAAATACCCATTTTTTGAAAAACACTAGCAGCATCCACCACCGGGAGTGCAGCAACTATCTGCTGAAGTACCCAAAACTTTCATCTCTATCTTCTTCTTTTGCTGTGGTACACCACACTGATCCGATGCAAGACAAGCAGTCTGTTTGGCTAGCAGAAGGTAGTCTTGTCCATCAAATCCGAGATCATATTTTCCGATCGTATCAGACTGGTATTCAACCTCTATTTCAAGATCCCCTATTCCCAGTACATTTTCAGACAGTTCTATGATCTTCAATAGTTTACCTGCCTTCAATCTATGCTCTGTATCATTAGCATTCCACAATTGGAAATTAGCTACTTTTTCATGTCGCACTGTTCCGCCACAATCTATAAAATCTTTAGTGATGATACCCACTTCAGTTACATGGAAATGCTCAGGCACCATAGTGCCATCTGGCAATTTGAATTGCACTCCATCAGTACTTTGCAGGTGTTTCTTTATTTCTGATAGTTTCATATTTATATATTTTGGGCAATGAAAAAACAATTACAATATTGCAATTTTACGATTGATATAAAGTAAAAAAAATCAACAACAAGTCTGTGCTTCAAACGAGTTAAAAAACAAAGAGAGATCCTTTTGCAGCAACTTCCATGCATTGGGTTCTATACAATAACAAACTGTGACACCCTCAATGGTACCTTGAATGATACCTGCATTTTTCAACTCCTTCAGATGTTGGGAAATAGTTGCCTGAGCAAGACCAAGTTCATCGACCAATTGCCCGCAAATACAGGCATTGGCTTTAATGATCTGCTGCAGAATAGCTATACGTGCAGGATGAGCCAATGCCTTGAGCATTGTTGCCAACCTGTTTTGCTCTTCTGTAAATATCTCAGTTTTAGTAAGCCCCATATCTATTGCAATATTACGATTGAATAATTATCCACCAAAATTAATTTTCTGTAGTGACCATGTGTTTCCCGTTATTAGAAACATTCCTTACATCCCAGGCCACCTGCCGCACAAATGGCTCTTGTCTTACTGTGCAATCTTGCTTTACACATATAGCACATGAAATAGGCAAGCATCCGTCTGTATGTACAAACAACTCTACATGCTCTCCGAAGTTTTCACGTATCATATCCTCCAAAGCTTTTACCTCTTCATGTCCTTCATTGATGTTAAAATACCACGGTATTGTAGCATGGCAATCAAGATGCAGTATACTACCGTATTTAATGATACGCAGATTATGTATATCCATCCAATTGGCCCTGCGGTGTTCATTAAGATATTTTACCACCTCATCAAGTAGTTCTTTATCCGCTTCATCCATAATACCTGCTATTGAACTGCGAAGGACCTTATACCCGGCTATGAAGATCAAGACAGCAAAAACAATACTGATAAAGCTATCTATCCATGCATAACCGGTAAAATACAGAATGACAAGACCTGCAATGATACCTAATGTACCATAAGTATCACTCTGCATGTGCTTACCGGTTGCCACCAGAGTAAGTGTATTGTTTTGCTTACCCTTACGTATAGCATAGTACCCGGCAATAAAATTAATAACAGCAGTAAATGCGACAAGATAGATACCGTAGTCCAACTTATGAAAGGAATGTGGTCGAAAGAATAGATTATTGACCGCTTCATATACAATTACAAAGCATGATACAACCATCATTATCCCCTCAAATGCAGCAGAAACAAACTCCGCTTTTCCATGACCGTATGGATGATTCTCATCTTTGGGCTGAGCAGACAGGTATAAGCTATACAAGCTGATAAAACCTGCTACTACATTAATAGTATATTCCAGTGTATCAGTAAGAATAGCGACAGAGTGGGTAAACGCCCAAGCAACTATCTTGATCAGGAATAATATCGCTGTAATTGCTGTTAGCTTTTTCTGAAAACTTAAACTCTCTTTAACTAAGCTCATTTACGGGTGCTGCTGAGCTGCAAAGTTCCCGATTTTTTATTTACCGTTCAGCAACTTTTATTTTTAAGAACTATTAATGTCTTATTCATTGACTACACCCATAGCACTTTGTTTCATCTTGTGAGTTGTATCCTTACCCAAATATTTTTCTATACTTTGTTCTATCAGATAGATCACTGGGGTTAGGACAATTGCCATAGTAAATTTATAAGCATAATTGACAAGACATATAGACAAAACCCTTTGGTACGACCAGTCTTTCCCTATCTTAAATGCAATGAATAGAACAACAAAACTATCGACCAATTGAGACACTACAGTAGAACCTGTAGCCCTCAACCATACCTTCTTTTCACCTGTCACCTTCTTTATTTTATGGAAAATGTAAACATCAACTAATTGACTGAGAAGAAACGCCATAAGACTGCCAACAATGATCCACATACCTTGTCCAAAAACGCTGGTAAACGCGACCTGCATATCAGGTACGCCACTATCCTTTTGGCTACCTACCCAGAAACCTTGGTCTGCCGGTACATTGATAGCCAGATAGAACATCAGAAACGCATAACAAATAAGCCCGACAGCTATGTAGGATATCCTTCTTACCGCCTTAGGCCCGAAATATTCATTTACAATGTCTGTCATAATGAATTCTAAAGGCCATAAAAGCACACCTGCCGTTAGCGTAAAAGTTAGCCCCTGTTCACCCAGTAAAGTGAATGGATGCGGGATCAATCCAAAAACTCTTTCAAGCGAGAACAGCTTTCCACCAATACACTCTGCTATCAAAGCATTGGCAACAAAGAAAGAAGCGAGAACAACAAAGAGTTTAGTGGGCTTATCTCCCAATATTTTGTGAACCATAAATAGAAAACTAACTAATTTAAATAAAGGTACAAACCGCATTGAGTAATAATCATGCGTGAACAATTAATTTAAAAATGACCATATTTGCAATAACTATTTAAATAAAGTACAAGATGAAACCAAGGATCCTATCTATCATAACCGGTCTGCTTACAGGTTTTCTATTAATATCTTCGGGAGAATATCTTACCGGAAAACTATTCCCTCTACCTAAGGGCATCAATTTCAGCAATAAAGCTGAATTAATTGCCGCAGCAAATAAAATGCCTGCTACTGCATTCTTGCTATTACTTGCGATATACGGTTTTGCTTCTTTTGCAGTTGGACTAACTACAACATTAGTTTTGAAGCGAGCATCGGTAGCCAACAATGACATGGAATCTAGAAATGAGAAAGCATTATCAACATCATGGAGGCCGGCAATTATATGTAGTCTTGTTTTTACACTTGGGGGCATCATCAATGCAACAGCTCTCAATCACCCGTTATGGTTCGTATTAGCCAATGTGCCTGTATATGTATTACCATCTTATCTGGGCTATATACTAATGAACAGAAAATGATGCGTAAACATATAATAAAGTCATAAAAAAGTACATTTTCCATAATTTAGAACGATATAAAAGGCGAATATGGTTCCGTATATCAAAAAAATATACTTACTTTATACTTGATTTAGCTGGCTATGTACAGATTATTGCTATCCCTACTCCTGACTCTTCTTACACTTAATGTATCTGCACAACGCATGATAGATACATTTCATTTATATTTCGACCTTAATATCGCAACACTTAACAAAAACACAGAGAAAAAAATTGACCTGCTTATCTATAACGATAAGATCATCAATGGCAGCTCGGTTATGGTGGTCGGTTATACTGACTTTCTGGGTTCAGAACAGTATAACAAAAACCTCTCTATGCAGAGAGCAAAAAATGTAAAGGACTATCTGATAAAATATGGCATCAACGCTGCGGATATTAAAGTATGTGTAGGGAAAGGAGAAGTGAAGCGTAAAGACACTACCGACAAAGAAGGAAACCCGATAGATAGAAAAGTAGATATTGTTGTCAACAATAAATTCAATTATTCGGAACAACGTCATCATTACAATGCTACAGCTGCAAAGCCAACTAAAGAAACCGCTGGATCCGGAGGGAATGTACCTGCCAAAACAGGCAGCGACCTTAAAGATCTGAGCAGCCTAAAAGAGGGGCAAACCCTACTATTAAAGAACGTCTATTTCCCTGCAGGTAGCCATGTAATAAAGCCTGAGTCGTATAATACACTTGAAAAATTGTTCACTACTCTTCGAGACAATCCAAGATTGAAAATAAGCATAGAAGGTCACGTATGTTGCATACATGGCGATGTACCTGATGCGCTTGATGTAGATACCAATGAGCTGCTATTATCTGTAAACAGAGCTAAAGCAATACTACGCTATTTAGTAAATAAAGGAATAGATGAGGACCGTCTGCAATTTGTAGGTTTTGGCAAACAACATCCTATTGTTGCTAATGAACGGTCAGAGGAAGATGCAGAGAAAAACAGGCGTGTTGAAATTAGAATACTTAGCAATCAATAAACTATTAACAATATCGTCCATTAAGTTATCAATAAATACCTTTCAGTTTTAACAATAGAAAATGCCAATCAGCTGTAAAACTACTGCTGATTGGCATTAATATTGTGTAATAAAATAGCCTGAGTAAAGGTGATTAGTTAGTTGTAACTAATCTGTCTTGGGCAATTTTGTATAATTTGTAAACACCAAATAATACGCCTGCGGCTATCAATATCACAGTACCTCCATCAAGGGGTACGTCAACCACGTCTACGCCACCTGTATCTGTATTATTATTGCTATCGAAACCAGACTGAGCCAAAACTATTTTTGGCACGATCGTGAAGATAATAAACAGTAAAATGGGTAATAAAAGCAGCTTCGATTTCATAAGGATTTGCTTCATTTTTCTCATATTGGTACTACAAATTTAGCTATTGTTTCCGAAAAAACAATATGTTTAACAATTAAATCACAATTCCACGTCCACAATCGTTTGGGTATATGCTGTGTCTCTATTACAAAAATACTACAAAAACTATAAGCCGGATCCTGTATTCTGTCTTTTACAACAAAATGGTTATCATTTATCTGGGATGAAACTCACGCTTCACCTCTAGCTGCCAACCCACAAACATCGGGCAAGTGACCCTCAATCGTCTGCTTATTTGGCATTTCAGTACGCAAGGTTTACCCATATACTTTATCACTAAAATATATTGTAGTCTCTTACACTACATTTTCACCCTTACCCTACTGTTGCCAGTATGGCGGTAATTTTCTGTGGCACTATCTGTCAACCCTTTGCAGAATTGCCTACCCGTTAGGTAGCGCGCTACTTTATACTGTCCGGACTTTCCTCTCCACTTTTCAATGAAGCGATAACCCGTTTTTGCAGTAAAACAAAGATACATAAATTAATTTCATAAACAAGCAGGAACGCAATAAAACTAAATTCATTTATTTTTAATTGTAATTTTTATGACTTGGGGTAACAATTAACAATGGATTACCTTTGCTTCAGATCTTATCTGAATTAACAAATGCAAAAAACAACAAACATACTTGCAATAGAATCTTCATGTGACGAAACTAGTGCTGCGATCATTCAAGATGGAAAAGTACTTAGCAATCATATAGCAACGCAACATGTTCATGAACGATATGGAGGAGTGGTGCCAGAACTTGCATCGAGAGCTCACATGCAAAATATCATACCGGTTGTTGATGCAGCAATAAAAGATGCCGGAATAAATAATGATGAAATTACCGCTGTAGCATTCACACAAGCCCCCGGCCTGATAGGATCTCTTCTTGTTGGTGCTTGTTTTGCAAAAGCATTTGCACAGGCGAGAAAACTACCTCTAATAGCAGTTCACCATATGCAGGCCCATGTACTGGCACACTTTATTGACGAACAACCACCCTTCCCCTTTTTATGTCTGACCGTTTCTGGTGGACACACGCAAATAGTATTATGCAAGGACTATCTGGATATGGAAATAATGGGTGAAACGATAGACGATGCTGCTGGAGAAGCATTTGATAAAATTGCAAAAATGCTTGGACTACCTTATCCGGGAGGACCATTAGTTGATAAATATGCGAAGTTGGGAGATCCACTTCGTTTTAAATTTCCACTTAGTGAAATGCCGGATTACAATTTCAGCTTCAGTGGCGTTAAAACATCCATTTTATACTTTCTTCAAAAAGAAAGGAAACTGGATCCTGATTTTGCAGAAAAAAATCTTAATGACATTTGTGCATCGGCACAGTATACAATTGTCAAAATGCTCATCAATAAACTAACAAAAGCTGCTAAGGCACAAAATATAAAGCACGTAGGTATTGCCGGAGGAGTGTCTGCTAATAGCGGACTTAGGAAAGCACTACAGGAAGCAGGAGAGAAGAACGGATGGAAGGTTTACATACCCAAATTTGAATACTGCACCGATAATGCCGCAATGATAGGTATCACAGGCTATTACAAATATCTGAACGGAGATCTAACAGACCTTTCTGTAAGTCCAAGCGCAAGAGCAACATGGGGATAAGCAATACTTATTTCGATTTCAAACAGTTCCGTATATCTCAGGCTGATTGCGCCATGAAAGTAACCACCGACGCGTGTATATTAGGCGCGTGGACACCACTATCACCTGAGATAAAACGCGTGCTGGATATTGGGAGCGGAACAGGTCTATTGGCCCTGATGATAGCGCAGAAAAACAAAGATGTAATAATTGATGCAATAGAAATAGATAAAAATGCCGCTCAACAAGCTCGAGCAAATGTCGCTGCTTCGCCATGGGCAGATAGAATAAACGTATTGGAATGTGACATAAATGAATACCATACAGTCCACAAATACGACCTGATCATCTGCAACCCACCATTCTTTAATAATAGCCTGCTTAGTGATGAGAAAGCCAAAAATATGGCAAGGCATACCATATCGCTTAGTTATAAAAATTTGTTCGATGCAATAAAAAACAATCTTGCTGAAAACGGCACCGCATCAATTTTACTTCCATTAGCTGAATCAATTATTTGGGAAGACCTGGTAGCTAAAAAAGCTTGGCATGTCATCAACACACTATCAGTAAAACATAGGGACAACGCTGCTATAAAGAGAAAAGTGACTATAATCAATTATAATGATACTGAGAATCGTCATGCGCAAACACTTGTGATCAAGAAGAGTGATGGCAGCTATACAGATGAGTTTGCTAAGCTATTGGCTCCGTATTATCTGAACCTTTAACATGCCCCTTTTTTACCAGCAGAAAGAAAACCGAGATCATCATCCAACCCACCCAAAACAAGTATGCACCTACATGAAACACGTCGCGTAGCATTCTATGTGTAATATCATCGGAGAAATCGCTGAAGGTGTAGTACAATCCACCAATTGCGGCTGCAAAGCAAATAATGTGTAACAACTTCCCTACAACAAAATGCGTACGTTTCTGTAAGATATACTGAATAACAAACAACACAAGCAGTGCTGCATATACTGCTAAAGCACCCTGCCACCAGACCTTGAGAAATTTATACTCTTTATGCATCAGGTTTATTCCGACTCTACCGATCCAGGACATATTGGACATTAGAAAACCTGAAACTGCCGATAGCATAGCTAAGAACAACAAAAACGTGATAGTCCGTTTGGCGCTCATAAAGCAAAAAATAAAGAAGTGTATCTTAGGAAATGAATTATTACCACAGAGAGGATTACCATAAATATAAAAATATTCCCGACTAAATGAGTCGGGAATATTTTTTATCAACTGATCTTATTGCATTGACTTAGCATCGTTCAAAAACTGCGCTAGACCCAGATCTGTAAGCGGATGCTTTAACAACCCAAGTATTGATGGCAGAGGACAAGTACATACATCAGCACCTGCTTCTGCGCAACGTACAATATGCAAAGGTGTGCGGATTGAGGCTGCCAAAACTTCGGTCATGAAGCCCTGAGCCATGTATATTTTAACAATCTGCTCTATCAACTGAACGCCATCCCAGCTACTATCGTCTATACGACCGATAAACGGAGAAACATAAGTTGCTCCTGCCTTAGCAGCCAGAATTGCCTGACCTGCTGAGAATACCAATGTGCAATTTGTCTGAATATCGTTGTCGGTGAACCATTTGATAGCTTTGATACCATCTTTTGTCATTGGAATCTTAACTACTATATTCTTGTGTATAGCTGCCAATTTTTTGCCTTCCTCTACCATACCTTCGAAAGTAGTTCCCAGTACCTCTGCACTAACAGGACCATCTACCATTTCGCAGATGGTAAGATAATGCTTTGCAATAGCCTCTTCACCCTTAATGCCTTCTTTGGCCATTAAAGTAGGATTGGTTGTAACACCGTCTAATATTCCCAGTTCATTTGCTTCTCTGATCTGATCAAGATTAGCCGTATCTATAAAAAATTTCATAACAAGTGCGTTTTATGAGCGCAAAGGTAGAAAAAACCTTTACCTATTTTCTAATTGATTTAGTTAAAAGATAGCACTCACTATTCCCAACAACAATTATTTCAGATGTGATCGAGACAGCCCTACATCATTTTAACCATTAATTCCTTGCTGAAATATTTACCCTTCCATTTAAATGCATTAGGCTCTACACCATAAGATCTGAATCCATACTTTTCATATAAACTCTTCGCTACAGTATTTTCAGCAACTACAAAAAGCGTTATTTGTTCAATTTCGGGTAATTGCTTCACGCGTTCCAAAAGATGCTCGATCAACAGACTTGAAATTCCCTTACCCCTGTATTTAGCACTAACATACATCCTGAACAGATCGCCCTTATGTCTCAATTTTTCCCGATCCTTACCTTCTCTTCGAAAACTGACGACACCAGCTAGATTATCACCTGAATAGGCCGCCAATGTAAAACTATCTTCTTTTGATTCTGTAGGGAAGGGGGCATTTTCATCGTCGTAAGGTGTTATTCCAAAATGTTCCTCATCTTTAATGAAACCTTCCCTCATAAATGCCTTGTATTTAGGCAATAAATTGGCGTGTATCTCAGTAATTTCTATTTCCGGCATTGATATTATTTATGAAACAAAACTCTTGTGTTACTGTCTGAACCGCTAAAATAAATAAAATGGTCTTTTCAACAGGACGGGACCACCGAGCATATAGCAACCAAACAAATAGCAAAAGCCGCAAATTGCGGCTTTTGCAGAGATGATGCTGAATGTTATTTTTTTACTGTCGGAGCCTTATAGGTCAAGCCCATATTCCATAACATAAAAGCCCACTTATCAGCTTGTTCAGCTATTACCATATCTGTTGGTTTACCCGCGCCATGACCTGCTTTTGTTTCAATACGAATTAGTACAGGCTTATTGCAAGATTGAGCAGCCTGAAGAGCGGAACCAAACTTAAATGAATGCGCTGGTACTACCCTATCATCGTGATCGCCGGTAAGTACCATTGTAGCCGGGTAGCATGTACCTGGTCTGGCATTATGAACAGGAGAATATTTGTAGAGATACTCAAACATTTCCTTGTTATCTTCTGCAGTACCGTAATCATAAGCCCAACCAGCACCAGCAGTGAACTTATTGTAACGCAACATATCCAATACTCCAACCGCCGGAAAACATACCTTAAATAAGTCGGGACGTTGTGTAAGCGAAGCACCTACCAATAAGCCGCCATTAGATCCACCAGAAATAGCGAGATAATCAGGTGATGTGTACTTCTCTTTGATCAAATATTCACCTGCTGCAATAAAATCGTTAAATACATTTTGCTTGTTCATTTTAGTACCCGCAGTATGCCATGCATCACCATATTCGCCACCACCGCGTAGATTGGCCACACAATAAATACCACCATTTTCTAAAAATGCAAGGTTACTTACACTGAATGAAGGAGTAAGACTGATATTGAAACCACCATAACCATATAGCATTGTAGGGTTCTTACCATTTTGCTTCATTCCTTTTTTCCAGGTCATGATCATAGGCACCTTTACTCCATCTTTCGACGTATAGAAGACCTGCTTACTTTCATACTGAGTAGGATCGAATTTGACATTTGATTGTTTGTAAACCGTTGAGGTGCCTTTTGCAACATCATATTTGAAAATAGTGGGAGGATAGATGTAGGAAGTATATGTGTAATAGGTCTCATGCTCATCCTTTTTACCCCCAAAACCACTGGCAGTACCTAAACCGGGCAATTTGACCACGTGCTCTTTATTGCCTTTTGTATCATATTGTATTACCTCAGACACCGCATCTTTGAGGTAGTGTGCAAAAAATTTACCTCCACAAGAGCTTATAGTAAGCGGGAACTTAATTTCTTTGATCACATCAACCCACTTTTCAGGCCTTGGATCCGCGGCATCTACCTTTACTAATCTATGATTGGGTGCTCCCTGATTGGTCTCTATGAACAACGTATTCCCCTCATTGTACACCACGCTTTGCTCAAAATCGAATCCGGTAACAACAGGCATTATAGGCGCATTGGGAGTATTAAGGCTTTGAATATATAGTTCATTACCATAAGTAGCATTTGACGCTGAAATGATCAAAAATTTCTGATCTTCAGTAACACCTCCACCAATATATCTGCGGACCATTTTTTCTCCACCAAAGATCAGCTTATCACTGCTTTGAGGCGTTCCCAACTTATGATAATACAGCTTATGCTGCTCAGTCTTTGCAGACAACTCGCTGCCTTTGGGCTTATCATAACTACTATAATAGAAGCCATCATTGCCTAACCAGGACAATCCGCTGAATTTTACATCTCGTAATGTATCATCCACGATCTTCATGGTCTTCGTATCCATAACGAAGACCTTTCTCCAGTCTGACCCACCCTCAGACATCTGACAGGCTGCAAATGACCCATCTTTGGTAAATTCTATGCCTTGCAAAGATGCAGTGCCATCCTCTGAAAATTTGTTGGGGTCCAAAAACACTTCAGGTGTACCTGTACCCTTCTGCCTGTATAGAACATACTGGTTTTGCAGCCCGTTATTTTTGTAGAAATAAGTGTATCCTCCTTCTTTAAAAGGGGCGGTATATTTTTCGTAATTCCACAATTCAGTAAGACGTTTCTTAATGGCATCTCTGAATGGTATCTGAGCTAAATAGGCGTTAGTAACCTTGTTTTGCTCAATGACCCAGGCCTTTGTGTCTTCTGCACGGTCATCTTCCAACCATCGGTATGGGTCACTGACAGTTGTTCCAAAGTAAACATCTGTCTGAGTTCCCTTTTTAGTATCGGGGTATTTTATTGCTTTTTGCTGCGCATTTGCTGCCATAACTGTTAATAATAATGAGGTACAGAGAGTGCGTGATTTCATTATCTATTTTTTTAAAGACCGACCCAAAATGTGATCGAAGATCAAAATAAATGCATTTTTCACCATCTATTACATATTACTTTACCGCATACATTCACCAAAAAACTACTTTCAACTATCAATTGTAGTGGAATACTATATAAGTTGCCAGTCTGGCTCTATATTTGTAGTATCTAAAACAAATGTGCATATAAGTACTGAAAAGGTTGCTGAAAATATTTCGTAATACCATCATAGTTCTGATGGCTATTATTGTTCTTGCGGTAGTATTGATCAATACAACTCCCGTGCAGAATTTTATTGCTCATAAAGCAGCTGACTGGCTATCGAAAAAACTGAAAACGAGAGTAGCAGTACAACACGTGAGGATAGACTTACGTAACCATTTGTCGTTAAATGGGTTATACATAGAGGACAGAGCACATGACACACTGCTGTATGCAGGTGCGGCTACTGTATCATTAACTGATTGGTTCCTATTTGCAGACAAACCAACATTACGATACCTGAAGTTGGAAAATGCTTATGCACACTTGTACCGTACAGCTATATCCAGCGAATGGAATTATGACTTTATAGAAAAAGCATTCTCAACAAATGAGAAAAAAAGCTCCGATACAGGCACACAATTTGAGTTTAGCCTACAGAAAATAGGCCTTGATCATGTGCGATTCCATATGGATGATGCCTGGGGTGGAGAAGATCTTGACTTTGACATTGGTAAATTAGATCTGAACGCACGGTCTCTTGACTTTAAGAAACATGTACTTGAAGTCAACAATATCGACATCAATAATTTGCTTATTGCGATCAATGAATATCCTGCCGGGAGACCCAAAAAGATAAGACCTGCAGATTATATTGAGCCGATTGACACAACACCTTTCAACTCTGACAATTGGGTTATAAAGGTAAATAAAGTAGCACTAGACGAATGCGGGGTGAAGCTAACCGCCAATAAAAAGATACCCGTGGAAGGTCTCTTCGATGAAGACCATCTTGACATTACCAAAATACGCACTACAGTTACCGATATTAGTATTGTTGGTGACACTATACGTGGTACTGCACAAAGTTTATATGCTCATGAACGATGTGGTATAACGATCAAAGATCTTCGCAGTAAGATAACCGTGTCTCCGATAGCCAGTATATGTGATGAACTATATCTGGAGACCAATCACAGCAAGATCAGGAACTACTATGCCATGCATTACCACAGGTTCCCCAACTTTCTTGATTATATAGATAGTGTGACAATGGTGGGGCATCTTAGAAATTCGACGATCAACACACGAGATATCGCCTTCTTCGCTCCGGAAATGAAATACATTCCAGCAGTTGTTCAAGCCAGCGGCGATGGCAGGGGCACCGTTGCCAACCTTAGCGGGAACCATTTGGTGGTCACAGATGGTAATAGTGTAGTAAAGGGAGATATGACCATGAAAGGGTTACCCAACATTTACAGCACCTATATCACATTCACCAATGCAGAAATATTCACCAATAATTCAGGGATAGTAAAATATGCTCCTCAACTTATTGACAACCCCAATATTTCATTCAAACAGCTGACACATGCATATTTCAAAGGAAAATACGAAGGATACATAGATAACTTCACAGTTAACGGAGAGCTAACATCGAACCTGGGCTCTATGAAAACCAATGTGAAGCTAAACATACCTGAGTTTAACCCGAGAAAAGCTACCTATTCCGGAACTATTGCCACTGATAAGCTAGAGATAGGAATGATATTGCGTCAGGACAATATTCTTGGTAATATTACCTGCAATGAGAATATATCGGGTGTATCGTTCGATGCAGAAAATGCTCAAATAACACTGGATGGTACGATAAGTGAAATCAATGCCAATAAGTATGCATATAAAAATATAACAACCCGTGGCACACTGAGTAAGAAACAATTTGTAGGCTCATTATTGGTAGATGACCCTAATCTGGCACTTGAATTTGATGGGGGCTTTGATTATAACGAGATAAAGAATATAAAGATCAATGCATCTGCACATCTACTTTACAGCAATCTAAAAGCGCTTAACCTGACAGGAGATTCAGTTACAACATCTGCCGACTTTGACTTGAATTGTACTGGCAGCAATATTGATAACTTTCTGGGATATGCCCGCCTTTACAATATAGACCTTAAAAGAAATGCCCATAAAGTTGCAGTTGACTCTATTTATCTGAACTCCGCAATAACAAAAGATGGCAGAAAGGAATTGAACTTGCAAAGTAATGTAGCTACAGCAAATATTACAGGTGACTATCAGTTAACTAAACTGCCGCTATCTGTCCAGTATTACCTCTCCAAATACATCCCCAATTACATTAACGCCCCTGTCAAATTTCCTCCCGATCAGAATCTTGAATTTAAGATCACTACAAAAAATATTGACAGCCTGCTGGCAGTGACACTTGATGGCGTAACAGGATTTGACACTGCCACCCTTTCCGGATCGTTCAATACTACAGCTCAAAAACTGACTTTGAATGTGGCGATACCATATGGCAGCATCGGGCGTTTTCACATGAGTAACATATCTATCAACGGAGATGGCAATCTGGACCATATCGCATTGAGTAGTAACATACAAAACGTGGCAATCGGTGATAGCCTCATCAACAGTTCATTGAGTCTGACCACAACACTGGCCAATGACTCATTGAACTTTACAGTAGCGACCACGGCACCGGACACGAGTACAGCGATCACACTTAATGGTCAGATACTGGCCCGCAGAGACTCCCTCTTCCTTTCCATATTACCTTCGCAATTCTTCCTCAACCGAGCAAAATGGGACATTGCAGGGGGCAGTAAAGTAACCTACAGTTCAAAGTTCCTGCAGGTGGAAAATATAGTACTGACATCGGGTCTGCAAAAGGTCACAGCCAATACAGTTCTGCTACCTGAAGATCAATCGTTAGTTATCAATACTGAAAATCTTGATCTGGGTCAATTTGGTTATTGGGCAGGACTTTCTGTTTATCAACCTGACGGCCGTCTGAATGGTACAGTTACCATCAACAAAATATTCAAACAGTTCTATATAGCCGCTAATATGAAGGCTACAGATGTAAAATTTGGTGCTGATACAGTTGGCACAATAAATCTTATAGGTAGCTATGACGGATTAAGAAAACTGATAACACTGGATCCGCAAACAGGAGTTTATCGCAATAACTCATCAATAGTAGCATCAGGCAACATATCTTTCGACAGTACTACCAATCAGAAACTTGATGGTTATGTAGCTTTCAATAATGCACAGGTAAAATGGGTCTCTCCTTTTCTTGTGGATATTTTCAGCAACATGGGTGGCATTGTCAATGGCAGTCTGAGCTTCAAAGGCACATCCTACGACCCTATAATAGAAGGTAAAGTGCAATTGGAAAGTGGAGCACTGAAGGTAGATTACATGGGCTGTTCGTACACAGTACCTTCAGCAACAGTGAAGGTAGATAACCACCGGATCAGTTTTGGAAAGGTGGAGGTTTTTGATGCTTACAATAACATCGGATACCTCACAGGCTATTTTTCGCATAACCTGTTTTACGATATGAAGATGCATCTGACCGTTGCATCTCCGAAATTTGAAGTGATGAGGTTGACGGCCAATGATAATAATCTGTTCTACGGCAATGTGATAGCAGGTTTGGATTCATTTACCATAAGAGGTCCGTTCAACTTTATCAGTCTCCATGCCTACAACGCAGTACCGGCTGGCAAATCACACATATTTATTCCTGTAAGCACTGCGGGCAGCATCAGCACCTATAGCTTTGTTTCCTTTAAAAATTATGGAAAGAATCAGACACCGGCAAAACGTTCTAACCGCTTCAAGTTAGATCTTGGCATAGAAGCTAATCTGAATGAACTGGCCGAAATGACCATTGTATTAGATCCCGCAGCAGGCGATGCGATCACTGCAAAAGGTAATGGTAATATACAGTTGAACATGCCTCCCAGCAATGACATTCGCATAAATGGTACTTACACTATCAATCAGGGTACCTATGACTTTACTTTCAAAAATCTGGAATATCGCCGGCAATTCATTCTGGACCAGGGTGGCGTTATCAGATTTACAGGTCCTTTCTTTGAAACGGTCATGGACGTAAACGCTACATATTCTAAAAAGGCAAGACTTTATGACCTGTTAAGTTCCTCAGAAATAGCCAGCGCAGCAACGATCATGTCTGATGCTGAGAAAGCAGACGCTAAGGCACCGCAGTTGGTCAACGTATTGCTGCATATGAAAGGAACACTGAACAATCCTATATTGACCTTTGACTTAGATCTGCCCGAAAAACACTCTATAGGCACCTATGCACAAACAAAGTTTTTCCGTATCAACCAAGACGACAGACAAAAACTGGAGCAAGTAGGCTCGTTGTTGCTGATAGGTACATTTATACCTTCAGATGGTCTTGTAAGTGGCACATCTGCTGTAACTGCTTCTATAAGTAATATAAGCCAGTTAGTTTCAAGCACTGCCTCATTGGGTTTAACAAATCTGGTTTCCAAACTTATCGGAGATAACAAATTGAATGTGGATGTAAAATATAACAACTATAGCTTTACAGATCAGACGCCGGGCAGCACTGGTATCAACCGTAATACAGTAAAACTTGGGGTCAGTCATCCGTTCCTCAATGAAAACCTGTTGGTAGAGGTTGGTACGACATCCGATTGGGGAAGACCGGCCAGTGCAAGCACTACATCTACCAACTTCAATATTACGGGCGACTTCAGAATTCAGTACATATTACCAAGCTCTACAGGGCTAAGACTTAATGCTTTCAGAACAAGTGATTATGACGTGATACAGGACAAGGACATTACTAGAGGGGGTGCAGGTATCAGTTGGAGAAAATCATTTGATAAGTTCAGTGAGATATTCCAAAGCAGTGCCGTTGCCGCTAAGAAAAGAGAAGAGATACTGAAAAAGCAATATGAAAATGACAGCGCAGATAAGTCGCAAGTGATCATAGAAAAGAACAACTAAATTCTTTTATTTCTTTTCAGCTACTTCTTGGAGGTATTTTTCTAATGTCAGTGCAACTACATCCCAATCAAATTTAGTCTTGATTACCCGCATGCCTGCTTCGCCTGTTTGTTTGCGTAACTGCTCGGATGAGAGCAGAGCCACCACACTCTGAGCAAATTTAACAGGATCAGTTTGCATGATGGCACCTTCTCCACTTTCTATCCCCAAACCGCCAAAGCCTATGTTGGAACAAACGACAGGTATGCCCATTGCCATGGCTTCCAGTACTTTATTTTGTGTACCTGCGCCAAATCTAAGTGGAGCTACCACTACACTCGCGGTATTATAAACTGCAGCCAGATCTTTAATGAAACCTGTTACTTCTACATGATCATTTGCCAACTCCTGCACCTTTGGTATCGGTCGCTGACCTGCTATGACAAACCGCACCTGCGGCATCTTTTCACGGATCTGAGGTAAAATAGATTGAGTAAAATAAACTACAGCATCTACATTGGGAGCATAGTCCATATTACCCGTAAAGAGCAGGATATTGTTATGTGAATAATCATGATCTGCTGCCTTGAACGTACTCATATCTACCCCATTAGGCAATAGTCTCATGTTATCTGTGCAATGCGTTCGCACCATGTAATCCAAATCTTCCTGAGAACACACCAGACTCATATCATATTCCTTAAGTATAGGCTCATAGGACAACACACGCTGCTGTTCTATATTCTCAAATATTGTAGTGAGCAGACCTCGTTTTACCGTCTTTCTGCGTTCCCAATACAGGGAAAATGCGTCCGGTAAATCTAGAATACGTGCCAGGTCTTTTCTTTGGGCCAGATAGGGAGACATACGCAAATGCTGAACATGTATAGCATCGAAATTAACTCTTGCAAGTAGCTTATCTAAAGTCACCTGCATTTCGGAACTCTGAAAATAGAGCACCTGAAGTGGCTTAGGGCTCCAGGCTCCTGAAAGACATTGAACAGCACTTTTCCACTTAGGGAGATAAATAAAATGTACTTCGGTAAATATTTTTTCCAGTTCCTCTTTATAGCTAAGATCTTCCTGATTCTGGGCGAATGTCAGTAGATACAATTCATGCCTGTCCTTCAGCCTTTTGGCAAGGTTATAGATCTTTAGCTTGTCACCACGGTATGGCGGATATGGCACCCGATTGGCGAGGAACAGTATCTTCAAAACGGATTATTAATTGTGTTTATCTCATGATCTCATGACCCAGCTTATCTCGCTTGGTCTGCAGATAAAATTCATTATGCTTATTCGCCTTTATCTCGATAGGTACATTATCTACTATTTCAATACCATAACCAAGCAAGCCGGCACGTTTACGCGGATTATTGCTCATCAAACGTAAACGAGTAGCGCCCAAATGACGAAGGATCTGCGCACCAACACCATAGTCGCGCTCATCATTCTTAAAACCGAGTGCAAGGTTAGCTTCTACTGTGTCTTTTCCTTCTTCCTGAAGTTTGTAGGCTTTTAACTTATTGAACAAGCCAATACCCCTACCTTCCTGATTCATGTACAAAACTATTCCCTTGCCTTCACGTTCCACCATTTCCATAGCGGCTTCCAGTTGATCGCCGCAATCGCAACGAAGAGAATGCAAAATATCACCGGTAAAGCAGGAACTGTGTACGCGAACAAGAACAGGTTCATCTTTCTCCCATGTTCCTTTTACCAGTGCCAAATGGTTTTCACCGGTAGAAATTTGTCTGAAAGCATGTAGTTCAAAATCTCCGTGTTTGGTCGGCATATGAACATGTACGATCTCTTCTACTAAGCTTTCAACCTTCAAACGGTAAGCGATAAGGTCTTTAATAGAAATGATCTTAAGATCGAACTTTTTAGCAATCTCCAGTAGCTCAGGCATGCGGGCCATAGTGCCATCATCGTTCATGATCTCTACCAACACACCTGCCGGCTCCATGCCTGCCAGACGAGCCAGATCTACCGTTGCTTCAGTATGACCTGTACGACGCAATACGCCACCATCTCTTGCCCTGAGCGGGAATATGTGACCCGGACGGCCCAGATCTTCAGGTCGAGTATTAGGATCGATCAATGCCTGTACTGTTTTTGACCTATCCTGTGCTGAAATACCTGTTGTGCAACCCTGGCCTATCAGATCGACTGAAACGGTGAACGGAGTCTGATGCAAAACAGTGTTATTTTCCACCATAAGATTCAGATTCAACTCATTACAACGAGCCTCAGTAATAGGAGCGCAAATAAGACCGCGACCGTATTTCGACATAAAATTGATAACCTCGGGGGTTACGTTGCGCGCAGCCGTTACAAAATCGCCCTCATTCTCACGATCTTCATCATCTACAACGATCAGTAATTTACCTTGTTTAAGGTCTTCTAACGCAGCTTCTATAGTATCCAGCATATAAACTCTCTCTAAATGGCAGCAAAGGTACGGTTATTGTTTATAAGGAGTTTAACGCCGGTTTACAGAAATGGGAATATTGGTATTAACCGTATCAATATAATTAAAGCAATGATCGTTTGATAGATAAACCCTTTTAACTCGTGATAGGAGCAAAACATGGAATGAAAAACTATACAGGCGAATCCAATAGTACTAGCATTTATGATATGTAAAGTATATTGAAAATACTTATCAAACGGGCTATATCAGTTATATTGTGTTTCCTCCCATAGTTTTCCTGCGTATATTTCGTACCTTTGCAGCCGCAAAAAGAGGTGGCTTTAGGAGTTAGTGCTACCGACGGTTAACAATATTATGATTACTATTAATAATTTATCGCTTCGCTATGGCAAGCGCGTGTTGTTTGAAGACGTGAATACCCGGTTTACAGAGGGTAATTGTTATGGTATTATTGGTGCTAATGGTGCCGGTAAATCAACTTTTTTAAAGATCATCTCAGGCGAGATAGAGCCGACCACAGGTAAGGTAGATATCACCAAGGGGCAGAGAATGAGCGTATTGAAGCAAAACCACTATGAGTATGATGAAATAACTGTACTTGAAACGGTAATGCGCGGTAACACTACCCTGTTTGAAGTAATGCAGGCCAAAGATGCTATCTATGCTAAAGAAGACTTTACAGAGGAAGATGGTATCAAAGCAGGTGAACTGGAAGGTCTGTTTGCAGAAATGGATGGCTGGAATGCCGAAAGCGACGCCGCTACCCTTTTGAGCAATCTGGGTATCAAAGAAGTGTTTCATAGTAAGTTACTTAAAGAATTAGATGGTAACCAAAAAGTTCGTGTGCTGTTGGCTCAGGCGCTGTTTGGCAATCCGGACATTCTCCTGTTAGATGAACCTACCAATGACCTTGACCTTGAAACCATTGGCTGGTTGGAAAACTTCCTGGCAGACTATGAGAAGATCGTATTGGTAGTATCGCATGACCGTCACTTCCTGGACACTGTATGTACCCACGTTGCGGACATAGACTTCGGAAAGATCAACACCTTCACTGGTAACTACTCTTTCTGGTATGAATCAAGCCAATTATTGTTAAAACAACGTAGCGACCAAAATAAGAAAGCTGAAGATAAGATAGCTGAATTGAAAGAGTTCATTGCCCGATTCTCGGCCAATGCATCAAAATCAAAGCAGGCAACCAGCCGTAAGAAAGCATTGGATAAGATCAAGCTGGATGACATGGCAGTATCTAACCGTAAGTATCCTGCCATACTCTTCAATAATCAGGTACGCGAAGCAGGAGACCAGATCATAGAAGTTAAGGGATTAGGCAAAACTGCAAATGGCGAAGTATTATTTAAAGACATCACTTTCGATCTTAAGCGTGGCCAGAAAATAGCAGTATTATCACAAAACTCATTGGCAACAAGTGCCTTCTATCAAATATTATCAGGCGAGGACAAAAACTTTGAAGGAGAATTTAAGTGGGGAGTAACTGTTACGCCTACTTATCTGCCTAATGACAATTCGGCGTACTTCAATGGCAATGACGATAACCTTATCGACTGGCTGAGACAATATTCAGAAGAAAAAGACGAAACGTTCATCCGTGGTTTCCTGGGTCGCATGCTATTCTCCGGTGAAGAAACACTGAAGAAATCATCAGTGCTTTCAGGAGGAGAAAAGATGCGTTGTATGCTGAGCAGAATGATGATGTTGAAAGGTAATGTGTTGATGCTGGACGAACCTACCAACCACCTTGATCTGGAAAGTATCACAGCCCTCAATAACGGCATGAAAGACTTTAAGGGTACGATCTTGTTTACTACACGTGACCATGAATTGGCTAACACTGTTGCAGACCGTATTCTGGAAATTACACCAAACGGACTGATAGACCGTGAAATGACATTTGACGAATACATGGATAACGATCGCGTAAAAGCGCAGCGTATTGAAATGTACGGTGGTGCAATGGCATAACTACCCAATAAGTGTAATCAATATAATCCCGCTTCATATGAGGCGGGATTTCTATTTTACCTACTTATTTATCAGAAGATGATCTGCATCAGGGACCAACATCTCGAACAATAAGATACATTATATTTGTAACGGAAATGAAAAGACTACTGACCACATTGATAATGCTGTGCTATATGGTGAATGCCATAGGTATGTCATTCTCTATGCACTATTGTGGCGGTACATTTAAACAAGTATGCTTCACTGCTGACACTGAAAAAAATTGTTGCGGAGAAGGTGAGCGTTCCGGCTGCTGTCACAATCAGGTTGTAAGTGCAAAGATCAAAGACGCTCATTCCCCGGCTGACCTTTCCTTCTCGCTCAAAAGTGTTTATGAATCTATTGAAGTAAAACCTTATGCTTTAATTATTCAAACCGCAATACCCGAAAAGGGTACCTACTACATTGCTCACGGCCCTTCCCCGCCGTTACTTCATAAAATACCTATCTATTTATTGGTTAGAAATCTTAGAATATGAGTTTAAATCATGTTTCATCATCTCCGTGTTACTAGACTACGGGACATTATTTTCATGATCATTATCTAATATTTCAACCAAAAAAAATGAAAAAACTAGTATTCCTATTTGCAGCAGTGACTGCAACAATGACCGCGATTGCACAAATACCTAATGCCGGATTTGAAACCTGGACCAATACCGCAGGCTATAATACACCAACTGGCTGGGACAATCTGAATGCTACAACCAATGCATTGTCTGTATATACATGTACGAAGGGTACTCCAGGGTTTGTAGGATCCAGTTACTTACAATTGACATCTAAAACAGTAACCGGATTGGGTGTAGCGCCCGGAGTGGCGGTAAGCGGACTAATAGATATAGCCAACTATGCACCTAAATCAGGCTTCCCCAATACGACAAGACCAGTAAGCCTTACCGGTTCATGGCAGTATATGGCCTACGGCTCTGATGCCGGAAGTGTGACCATATTGCTATCCAAATGGAATAGCACAATGATGATGAGAGATACTATAGCTTATGCGACGCAAACGCTTTCAGGCATGGTAATGAGTTGGGCATCATTCACTATACCGCTTACCTACAGATCATCCAGCTTTCCTGATAGTGCTATGATCATCCTTTCTGCCAGTGGTACAACACCTGTAAACAATAGCTACTTATATGTAGATGATCTGGCATTTGCCGGAAGTGTTCCAAGTGGTGTAACCTCTTTAAACAGCATATTGAACGATGTCATCGTTTTTCCTAATCCTGCAACTACAGAGATCTCTGTAGGCTATTCTGAAACTGAAGCCGGTAGCATGACAATCAATATAAGTGATATCACAGGTAAAATAATTTCTTCAACAACTCATAATTCTACACAAGGAAAGAATAGCGTGTCTTTCAATACTGCCTCTTTCAGGAAAGGTATTTATATGGTAACGCTGGTAAGCGATGCCGGTAAACATACTGAGAAGATTGTGATTGAATAAAGTAACGCAAGGAAGGCAAACAACACTTCTTTACAATTTCCTGATTATGAAAAAATTATTGATCCTGGCTATGCTGGGCTATGCGCACAACTGCATAGCCCAGCATCAGCTGTATATTCCGGACACGTTATCCGGGAATACCTTTAACCTAACAGCACACAAAGACAGCGTACAACTTAAACCAGGAAAGTTCACCCAGACCTATGGCATAAACAACAATGCATACCTAGGGCCTACCTTACTGCTGAAGAAAGGTGACAGCATCAATCTGACAGTTAATAACCAAATTGGCGATACTACGACCATGCACTGGCATGGGCTACATGTGGCACCTAAGAATGATGGCGGACCATTCAGTATGATCATGCCCGGCATGTCGTGGTCACCTTCATTTGTAGTAAGGAACAATGCTGCAAGTTATTGGTATCATCCGCATATGATGGGCAAAACAGCTGCTCAAGCAATAAAGGGAGATGCAGGTTTTATTATTGTAAGAGACAATATTGAATCGGCATTGACATTACCCCGCACCTATGGCATTGACGACATCCCAGTTATAGTACAGAGTTTTGAATTGGATACCAATAACCAATTCATGCCCAAAGGAATGGTAGACAGTATAATACTGGTGAATGGAACTGACAGCCCATATGTAAATATGCCTGCACAGGTGGTAAGAATGCGTTTGCTTAATGCCAGTGGTGAACGAACTTTCAATTTCGGATTTACCGCAAATCGCCCGTTCAGGATCATTGCAAGTGATAACGGCCTGTTGCAGGCACCAGTATATACTACCAGAATACGTATGGCGCCCGGCGAACGATACGAGATATTACTGGACCTTACCGGACTCAATGGCCAAATGCTTTATTTGATGAGCTATGCATCGGAATTACCTATGGGAGTGCAAGGAGGACCTACAATGCCCATGCCTGCAGGAAGTCCGCCAATGAATAGTCCATTGAATGGTATTGACTTTAATATACTGCAGATAAATGTAACTACCCCTACGTCATCACCAGTCACAACAATACCAACATCACTTGCCGTAGATACACCATTAACGGAATCACTATTGCACACAAGCAGGTCGATAAATATGACGGCAGACAGTATGATGGTGATGGACGGACCATTCTACTTTAACCACAACCTGTTTGATATGATGCGGATAGATTACCGTATTCCCGTAAACAATGTTGAGGTATGGACACTACTGGATAGCACAATGGTAGCACATCCATTCCATCTGCACGATGTACATTTTTATATTCTTGACCGTAACGGCAATCCACCGCCGGCGTATGAAAGAGGAAGGAAGGATGTATTGCTGATTGAACCAAATGAAACTGTGAGATTCATTGCACAGTTCACCGATTTTGCAGACACTACTACTCCTTATATGTATCACTGTCATATACTGATGCATGAAGACGATGGTATGATGGGACAGTTCATTGTTACTCCCGGCAATCCTATAAGTGTACCAACTTTTGACGGAGGAAAAGGAATTGATCTCTTCCCGAATCCTGCCCGGCAAACAGTTACCATAAAGACAAACGTCAATGGCGACGAGGCGCATATTACTGTAACAGACCTTACCGGCAGAGTATTTTTCGATACCATCACAGTACAAGATCTGATATCACTAAATGTAGCCGACTGGCCAAGAGGAATGTATCTGATCAATGTTACTTCAGGTACATCAGTTACTGTTAGAAAGTTAGTGGTGCAATAGCATAACCTAAGATATAAATCTACTGATCCCGCTTCTGTAGAAGCGGGATTTTTTTGCCCTCTATGTATCTACGATTTAATGTTTATACAACAATGGATTAATTTTTTATAAAATCCTACCGTTTGTAAACAAAAACGACCGTTTATAAACAAAAAATACATTATACAATCTTCTTTTCTACTTTTGCTGTACAAAAACTTATCAAAATGAAACAGATCATCACCTACTCATTATTGGCATTATTATGCTTGCCGTCCTCTTCATACGGACAATGTTCAATAAGCTCTCACAGATTATCAGAGGTACACGTACATGACACCACCTACCAGGTGATGGTTGCTGATACAGCAGGCATGGGCAGTGGGTTTACCTATACTTGGGTATCTGATATTGGCACCTCACATACCGGTTCCATTGTATCTCTGCCTGTGATTGATGCGTCAACTACCCACAGCTATACTATTACAGCCAGCGCACCAGGAACGAGCTGCAGTAGTACAGATATACTAAGCACCAATGTGGTCTTTAACTGCAGTATTCTGCCAGTAATAGACTACGGCACTCCAGGAAACTATGTCTTCAGGCAGTCTGTAATCGCTGATCCAAATTCTGTTTACATGTGGCTCCCCCATAACTCGGTCAACGATTTGAATTTAAAGGTTAATTTACATGTAGATTGGGGCAACGGAACTACAACATCTCTGACACAGGCATTGGATACATTAGCACCAATAGGTGGCATTGCAGACCTTGCCCACTCCTCGCATTACCAATATGCAGGTCAGTACATCATTAGAACACAATACACCTATTCATACGATACACTTACCTGCCCGGTTACCACCATGCCAAAAACCAGTTTATGGATAGCCGGCCGAGCAGGAAAAGGCGCACCGCGTATTGGCGGCAGCCGCACATATTGTGTAGGAGATACTTTACGACTCGTTATAGATGATACCATAGCGCAATTTCGCAATGCATATCACCGGGCAGATACAACAGGGGTAGCTAATTATGATCTCGTACCCATGCAAGACGGCACATACCCAGCCCTTGGCCCTTTTGATCCAAATCGCTTGTATTCATGGAGTCATGATGGTTCTTTCTTTGGCCTATCTCTCGATACCACACTTGTAATACCCAACCTTACATTGGCTGACACCGGAACTTATTACATGCAGATGTGGGAAAATATAAGCCTGACGGACACCATACTACAGGTGCACATTACAATCGATAACTCAGCGCCTGCAGTCGCTGCAATAAGTGGTGCACCATCTGTATGCGAGGGCCATACAATAACGCTTACCAATATCACCCCGGGTGGTGTATGGGGCAGCTCTTCAGCTTCGGCCATTGTTAGCGGCGGCGTGGTTTCAGGCATTAGTGCAGGCACCACAAACATATCATACACTGTTACCAATGGTTGTGGTGCTACTACAGTTACCTATCCTGTTACAGTATTACCATCACTGGTTTGCGCAATGGGTATTGGAGGTAATTCTACAGGCAATATAATAAAGATCTACCCCAACCCCTCTTCAGGGCAATTTTCAGTTACTGCACCCGGAACCAATACCACAATAACCATTTTTGATTTAACGGGCAGAACAATTGCTATTATTGAATCGACCGGCAAAACAGATATTCCGGTATCATTGAGTTACCTGGCAAGCGGCACTTACTTAATAACAATAAACAGTGAGGGTAATGTATATAGAGATAAGATAACAATAAGGCAATAAACAATCTTACTGAGTCAATATTTATCTAAAATAGCCTCTTCGACTGAAGAGGCTATTTTAGATAAATATTCATTGTCTCGACATCCCTATTGTTGCTCCTTCACAAAATCCAGGTCCTGAAAATCAAAGCTAAAATCAGTGTTGGGTGATATGGCATTCATTTTCATACCCTTACTCTTGCCTTCTTCATCTAATGTGAATGTTACAAACGCATCAGCATCCATGCTGCGATCTATCCATTTCACTACATAGGTATTGGCTTTATAAAAGAACAATTGCCCCTTCAGCTTATATGCCTTCTTAGATTCGAACCATGCCTTGCCATTTTTTACAGATATAGTGACCTCTCCAAACCACGGATCTTTATAAGTTCCTTTTACTTCCGTGATGTCTGTTGAGCCACGCTTTTCATTGTCTGCTACGGTCTTCCATACAGCATTTGTTATCTTCTTTGCTTCATCAACTGCACCCTCTCTGCGAGAGGCATATTCTTTTACCCTGTCAGTTCCGGCTATTCCTAAATAAGCGTCTTTTATCTGGTTAGTGATAGCGGAGAATGCACCACCCTCTTGCTGATTGGTCAATATAATGATCCCCAATCCTAATTCAGGTATCATTGTTACCTGTGTTACCATGCCTTCCAGTCCCCCGGTGTGCGTTACCTGCTTGTATCCTTTAACATCAGACAGGAAAAAGCCTAGCCCATAAGACGCAAAGTGCGTGTTGTAGGGCGACTTACCATGTGCAGGAATGATTGTCTGCGGAGAGAACATTTCTTCTTTCACCTCTTCACTTATTACCATCTTCATAGTATCATCGCTCAGCAGATATCTCACCCATTTACTTAGGTCGGCAATGCTACTGTAGATACCGCCGGCTGAGTGACCGAGTGCCATTGTATCTCTATCTACCACCTGTACTTTACCATCAACCGGTGCGTGGCCATCTATTTCGTTACTATGATCTTTGACACGTGCATAAGAACCTGCGCTATTACTCATGCCCAGCTTCTTCATAATGCGCTTTTCTACAAATGCATCCCAGCTCATTCCACTCACTCTGACAACTACTTCTCCGGCCAATACGTACATGTTGTTATCGTAATCGTACTTAGTTCTGAACTGAGAAACCGGTTTCAGATACCTTAAATTATAGATAACCTCTTTTAGGGTAAATGCATTGGGGCTAGGAAATAACATCAGATCACCCGAACCGAGACCAAGGCCGCTCCTGTGAGTCAACAGATCGCGAATAGTGAATGACTCGGTAACATAGGGGTCATACAGCTTGAACTCAGGTATATATTCACGTACCTTATCATCCCATTTGAGCTTACCCTCATCTACCAATATACCCAACGCTGCGGCAGTAAAGGCTTTACTGTTGCTGGCTATACCGAACAGTGTATTTTCATCAACGGGTTTCTTTGAGTTCAGCGACCGCACACCATACCCTTTGGAATGGATCACCTTGCCATCTTTGATAACACATACAGCTATTCCCGGCACATCAAATGCTTTGAGCGTGCGTTCGGTGAGGGTATCTATTTGTTTGGTGGTGAGGGGTTGTGCGTAGGCGCTCATAGATAGTGCCGCAACCAACATCATTGAAGAGAATATTGTTTTCATGGAGAAAAGATAACACAGATGAACCTAAAATCAATGTAAAATCTTTATTCAATGAAAATCTGCAACACATAAAAATAAACTATACTAAATCAGCAAAACAGAGCTGGATAAGAAGCACTTTCACTGGCCTCACATTTCCACATTAGCACATTAAATACTACCTTAGCCCCATGCAAAAAATACTTGTTGCCAATCGTGGTGAAATAGCCATGCGTATCATGCGCACTGCCAAAGAAATGGGTATTCAAACAGTAGCCGTATTCTCTGAGGCCGACAGAAATATGCCATTCGTGCGGTATGCCGATGAAGCTGTATGTATAGGTCCTGCCCTATCAGCGCAGTCTTACCTTCGTGGTGAAAAGATAATTGCTGTAGCCAAACAAACAGGGGCTGATGCCATTCATCCCGGTTATGGTTTTTTAAGTGAAAATGCAGCATTCTCTAAGTCGGTATCGGATGCCGGTCTTATATTCATAGGTCCTTCTTCTCATTCCATAGAAATGATGGGTGATAAGATCTCCGCTAAACAAGCCGCCAAAAAGTTCAACGTACCAATGGTGCCGGGAACTGAAGATCCGCTGCGCGATGTTGCTGAAGCAAGAGAAATTGCCAATCGTATTGGTTTCCCTATTCTCATCAAGGCATCTGCCGGTGGTGGTGGTAAGGGTATGCGTGTAGTAGAAAATGATGCCGAACTGGAACAGCAGATGCTTACCGCAAAGAGCGAAGCTTTGAGTGCGTTTGGTAATGATGCGGTATTCATAGAAAAGTATGTAGGTGCACCACGCCACATTGAGATACAGTTAATGGGCGATCAGCATGGTAATTATGTTTACCTGTTCGAGCGTGAATGTTCCATTCAACGCCGCCACCAAAAGCTTATAGAAGAAGCGCCATCAAGCTGCCTTACAGAAGATATTCGTCATAAAATGGGCGAATGTGCTGTAGCAGTTGCCAGAGCATGTAATTACTACGGTGCAGGTACAGTAGAATTTCTTGTAGATGAAGACCTTAATTTCTACTTCCTGGAAATGAATACACGCCTGCAGGTGGAACATTGCGTTACAGAGATGATCACAGGTATAGATCTGGTGAAGGAACAGATAAATGTAGCTCGCGGTAATAAATTATCATTTACTCAGGGCGACCTGAAAATAACCGGTCATGCAATAGAATTACGCGTTTGCACAGAAGACCCGCTTAATAACTTCTTACCTGACACCGGCACACTTGAAATGTACCAACCTCCTAAAGGCCCGGGCATTCGTGTTGACGATGGTTTTGAAGAAGGAATGGCAGTGCCTATCTATTATGACCCGATGATCGCCAAACTGGTAGCTTATGGGGCAGATCGCGATGAAGCTATTGAAAGATTGTGCAGAGGCATAGATGAATACCACATTAAAGGCATCAAAACTACACTGGCATTCGGGAAGTGGGCAGTTCGCACTGAACCGTTCCGTACAGGTAAGTTCGATACTAAATTCATTGAAAAGTATTACAAGCCTGAATATTTGCAGGTTGAAGACGAAGGCGCAGAACAAGTGGCAGCTTTGCTGGGTGCATATATTTGGGAGCAGGAAAAGAAACCTGAATTGGCAGCATCAGCTAATGGCCACATCAGCAAATGGAAATTAAATAGAAAATAAATATAACATATACTATCTCAAAAGTAACTATGAGTGAAATAGATTACTTTTGAGATAGCAATCCCTTATAATTCTTTTAATGTCAGTATCCTACCAGATAAAATTGCCTCAATTCGAGGGGCCTTTCGACCTGCTTCTGTTCTTTATAGAGCGGGATGAGTTGGATATATATAACATTCCCATCACCAATATCACCAATGAGTTCCTTGCGTATATCAAGACGCTGGAAACATTGAATATAGAACTAGCCAGTGAATTCATTCTTTTTGTTTCTACTCTCATGCGCATTAAGGCAAGAATGTTATTGCCGCGCAGAGAAAAAGATGCATTGGGCAATGAAATAGATCCTCGTCAGGAGCTGGTTGATAAGATACTGGAGTATAAGCGATTTAAGGAAGCATCGGAAGTGATGACGGTGATGGAGACCGACAGGCTCATGCAGCAAAAAAGAGGTAATATCAATACCGAAATGCATGAAATAGGTGAGACCTATTCTGAAGGCACCGAGATACAGACCGTAACAATGTATAAATTGTTACAGGCTTATGAAAAAGTGATCAAACGCTTTAATGAGCGAATGAACAAGCCACAGCACGTAGTTGTTAAATACAACTACAGTTTGGAGGGTCAACGTGTATTTCTGCTTGATCACCTTAAAGAGAAAAAGCGCATACCATTTGAGACTCTTTTTGACACCTGCGAAAACCGCATACACGCTATATTTACCTTCCTGGCTATGCTGGAACTGATACAGCAACGTTTTCTGGGTATTCTTGTTGGTGAAGGACGCAATAACTTTATTCTGGAATGGAATACAGAAGATATGGTGGCTGACGAAACTGACATACCTGTAGAAATAACCGAGGAAACTATATTGCCTGAAAGTGTCATTACTGACGAGAACGAACCTGACAAAACAGATCTGGCATAGAAATTGATACGTTTTAAGTAGCGGAGCGATCTGCTTACTAAATTCCCCAAGGCACTGTCGGACAGTAGCGAAGGGGCATTTTAGTTTTAGGGCTATTTCAATACTCTCATTCCATACAAATTATTCAATTTCACAACGCTCTATCATAAAAAACGAGCCGCGCAACATATTGCGCGGCTCGTTTTAGTGTTCCTGTTTCATTGACAGGATCATTTGTTTTCCAGCTTATTCAGCTTATCAGTAGCATCCTTCAGCTTATCAGCCTTATCCAATACAATGTATATCTGCTTCATACCTACTAATGTAGAGTGATATACTTCGTAGTCATTACCTTCTACCTTCTCCTTACCGGCATAAACGCTGGCAGCTTTTTCATATGGAGCAAGAGCCTTGTTGAACATAGCATCACGCTTTGCCTTAAGGTCTTCGTATTTCTTGTTATCAGCAGCAGAAGTACCTGTTATCAGATTCATCTGTTCGTTAAGATCATATCCCTGATTGTAATACACAGTACCCAATGCATTATTATAGTTAGCACTTTCTGGAGAAAGTTTAACTGCACGATTCAGAGATGCTTCAGACTTGGTCATCAGCTCAGCAGCATTTGCCGGCTTCTTGTCCTTAGGATTAGCCAATGTCTGATACAGAATACCCAGATTATAATTAAGGTCAGCATTATTAGGCTCCTTAGCAACATCTTCTTCCATTTTCTTCAACAGATCCGCTGTCTTACCATTCTTCATCAAGGTATTCATTTCCATATTCTTGATGTTCGGATCTTCAGGGAATGCAGTACGAGCTTCAGTAGTAGCTGCAAGTTCTTCAGCTGCCATTTTATTGGCATTATCCCTATTGTACTTGTCATAAGACTCAAGTAAGATGATGTAATTATCCTTGGTCTTACCAATTGGATTGGACTTGATGCTGTTGATCAATCTGATCACTTCCTCACTATTACCCATAGCATATGCGCAACGAGCCATTTGAGTTTCAGCACTGGCAGAAAGTGTATCGAACTTCTTGCCACCTACTCCGTCCATGAACTTTTCGAAACGTTTACCACCACCAAGGCTGTGGATCTTAACGGTATTTTTAAGCAATTCCATTGATTCTGCATACTTCTTATCGTTATATGCATTGATACCATCGTTGTAATACATGATAGCACCATAGAACAAAACCGGGTTCACCTCATCTACTTTATAGTCAGGCTTTACTTCTGCCAGCTTTATTAAAGCCTGCGCACCTTCTCTGTAAGGATTAGATGCCTTGTATTTATCTACCTGCTGCATAGACATGTATATCTCTCCCTTTGCAAACAAGGTCTTTGGCTTACCCTGAGTTTCAGGATTAGTTGAAGCTCTGTCAATATCAGACTTTGCTTCTTCAAAGTTTTTGGTATTGAGGTTAGTAAGCGCAGAGGTAACATACTTATCCTGTGCGGTGCCGGCATACGTAAGCCCTACTGCTGCGATAACTAAAATTGCTTTTTTCATCTAAGTTTTATGTTAATTGTTACTGATTACTTTTATACTTCAAATTACTCTTCTACTTCCGTTGCAGGCTCAGTGCCTGTTGCTGTTGTCTCTTCATCAGTACCCGATGCCTCAGTGTCTTCGCCCTCAGTATTATCATCATCATCCGAACCAACAACTGCCTGTTCCTTTATAGATGCAACGGCAGCTATTTTGTCTTTATTATCGATGTTGATCAACTTAACGCCTTGAGCAGTTCTGCCTGTTTCACGTATCTGATCTACCTTCATTCTTATCGTCACTCCTGACTCACAAGTAATGATCAGATCTTCTGTTTCATCAACTATCAATAATCCTACCAAAGGTCCTGTCTTGTCCGTAATATTCATGGTCTTAACACCCTTACCACCGCGGTTAGTGACCCTGTAAGACAATGCATATTTCTGCGGAACACCATTTTCATCATCTATCAATATCACATTACCCGCATCTTCAGCCTGCTCCTCACCTTCAGCCACTTCTATCTCCTCCACCTTCTTAAAGAATGGAGTACGCTTACCCATCCCCTTTTCTGAAACGACCAATATTTGTTTGGTCAATTCTTTCTTAGAGATACAGATCATTCCTATCACCTCATCATTATTCTCATCAAGCTCTATGCCAAATACTCCGATGGCACCACGACCGGTAGGACGAACCTTCTCCTGAGGGAAGCAAACAGCACGACCTGAGCGGATAGCCATCATCACATAATCACTATCCTGAGTCAATGAAACATCTAGCAATTCATCACCTTCTTCTATGGTAATTGCATTGACACCTGTAGAACGCGGGCGACTGAAATCTTCAAGTTTGGTCTTTTTGATGATACCCTTCTTAGTACATAATACCAGGAAGTGACTATCAATGAATTCTTTATCTTCCAGCTTAGGCACATCAATTACCGTACGTATCTTATCGTCAGCAGGTATCTGCATCATGTTCTGTATCGCACGTCCTCTGCCATTCTTATCACCTTCCGGTATCTCATATACCTTCAGCCAATAACAACGTCCCTTTTCGGTAAAGAACATCAAAGTGTGGTGGGTTGATGCCACGAACAAATGTTCGATGTAATCTTCTTCACGTGTCTTGCCACCCATAGCTCCGCGACCACCGCGGCGCTGAGAACGATATTCATCAGCAGATGTGCGCTTGATGTAACCCAGATGAGAAATAGTGATGATCACATCTTCTTTTTCTATCAGGTCCTCAATGCTCATTTCATCCGCCATATAGTGGATCTCACTCTTACGTTCATCACCAAACTTCTTCTGTATTTCCAACAGTTCATCTTTGATGATCTGGTAACGCTGATCTACATTATCCAATATACCTTGCAAATGCGCTATTAACTTCATCAACTCGGCATGCTCTTCAACGATCTTGTTGATCTCCATACCTGTCAAACGCTGTAAACGCAATTCCAGCACAGCTTTTGCCTGTATCTCGGTCATTCCGAATTGAGTGATCAATCCATCCTTGGCAATATCAGGAGTCGTTGAATTACGGATCAAAGCAATGACCGCATCAAGATGATCCAAAGCTATCAGATATCCCTCAAGGATATGCGCACGCTTCTTGGCTTCTCTCAACTCATACTCTGTTCTGCGCACTACAACTTCATGTCGGAATGCGATGAATTCAGAGATCAGATCTTTCAGGTTCAACGTACGTGGACGGCCATTGACCAATGCTACGTTATTGATACCGTAAGACTTCTGCAGCTCACTATATTTATAGAGTTGATTGATGATCACCTGTGCAACTGCATCGCGGCGGATCTCTACAACAATACGTGTACCTTCTTTATTTGATTCATTGGCAACGTGAGTAATACCATCGATCATTTTACTGTTTACCAGAAAACCTATCTTCTCGGTAAGAGCATCACGGTTTACCTGATAAGGTACTTCGGTTATTACGATAGTTTCTCTACCGTTCTTCTGTGTCTCTACATTTACCTTACCTCTCAACACTACCCTTCCACGACCAGTAAGGAAACCTTGTTTGATACCTTCCACACCAAAGATGATACCACCTGTTGGAAAATCTGGTGCCTTTACATGCTTCATCAGATCTTCAATAGATATGTCTCTGTCGTCGATGTAGGCTATACAACCATCTATGACTTCGGTAAGATTGTGCGGCATCATATTGGTAGCCATACCTACGGCTATACCAGATGAACCATTGACCAGCAACTGCGGTATGCGTGTAGGCAAAACGGTAGGCTCTTCAAGACTATCATCAAAGTTCAGACTGAAATCGACTGTCTCTTTGTCAATATCTTCCATCATGGCCTCGCCCAGCTTATGCATACGTACCTCTGTATAACGCATAGCAGCCGGACCGTCACCATCAGCAGAACCGAAGTTACCCTGACCATCTACGACCATATATCTCATGCTCCATGGCTGCGCCATACGCACTATAGCATCGTAAACCGACGTATCACCGTGCGGGTGATACTTACCCAATACTTCCCCTACTATACGGGCTGATTTCTTATGTGGCTTGTTGAACGTATTTCCTAACTCATGCATCGCAAACAATACCCTGCGGTGAACCGGTTTCAACCCGTCTCTTACATCGGGGAGCGCGCGACCAACTATAACAGACATAGAATAGTCTATATAGGCCGTTTTCATCTGCTCCTCAATATTTACCCGGACGATCTTATCGTTCTCTTCAGGCGTTTCTTGCGGCAATAAATTATCGTTATTTTGATCCATAAATCACTCTTAAAAAAGGATGCGCAAATATAACGTTTTCCATAGGTATTTATGCCTTAAATATGCCCATAGGAGCACCTTTTCGGCCACTTGTTAATAACAGTGTGGATTACTTACAAAAACCGCTCTAAAAAAGGATTTTGGACTATGTTATAACAACAAATTATCTACGACAGGCCAACTACTTTTCGATACAACTCCGCATACTATAAAAGACGCAGTATCAATATCAAAACTTGGGTTGGTTTATAAAAAATTGTGTTAAGCTCCTCATTGGTATATTTGATGCAATTATCTCCTTGAAATAACTCCCGAACCTTATGACATTGTTTATCAAAAATATGGTGTGTAACCGATGTAAAACGGCAGTAAAAAACGAGCTGGACAATCTTGGATTGAACACGATCAATATTACACTGGGTGAAGTGGAAATAGCTGAAGATGCGCTACCCGGCAATACAATTTCAAAGCTAGACAAGACCTTAAGATCAATTGGTTTTGAACTTATTGATGACCGCAAAAGTCGAATCATAGAAAAGATTAAGACTGTTATCGTATCAATCGTTCACTATAACCATGATAAGATCAGGCAAAAACATAGCGAGATCATAGCCGGGGAACTGCACTACGACTACCCATATCTCTCCAACTTGTTCTCAGAGATCGAAGGTGTAACCATTGAACAATATATCATACAACAGAAAGTTGAACGGATAAAAGAACTGATCGTTTACGATGAACTGACCCTGAGCGCTATTGCCGAACAATTAGGATACAGTAGTGTAGCTCATTTGTCTGCACAGTTCAAAAAGATAACGGGATTACCACCCAGCCACTTTAAAAATAGGGGCCCAAATCAACGTAAAGGATTAGACGAAGTAGGTAGATAGTGTAATAAACACCAACTGTTTACGTTAATACAGAATGCGTTTATCATTACTCTTATTTGCATTTTGTTTCTTTTCCTGCACCTACCGAATGCATGATAGCAAAGCACGCATTGCTTTCGATCATGCACGCATACCCATAGCTTTTAATAACTTTGAAGTATCAGGCCGCACCATACATTATGCTGAAGTAAATACAGGCCACATTAGCAAACCCACCCTTTTCTTTATTCATGGCTCGCCAGCCAGCTGGCATTGTTATGAAAATTATATGCTGGATACTGACCTTACAAAAAAGTACAGGATGATCAGCATAGATAGGCCGGGGTTTGGGTTTAGTGATTTTGGAGTAGCCACAACCGTAACCGTTCAAGCGCAACTTATAGGTGCATTGGTCTGCTCATTACAAAATGGACAATCCTTTTATGTAATCGGACATAGCCTTGGAGGACCGGTGGCTGTTAAACTAACAGCCGATCATCCCAAAGAGATAAATGGATTGGTAATTCTGGCCGGCGCAGTATCGCCCGGAGGTGAGCATGAAGAATTATGGAGAAGGTTACTGATGCCTGTAAGCTTTACAATGCCGACTGCACTGCAAACCTGTAATAAAGAAATTTGGTGGTTTAAAAAGGATGTTACAACCATTCCGGCAGACCTGAAGGCTATAAAATGTCCTGTCTTCATCTTTCAGGGACTAGCAGACAATATGGTTCCTCCCGAAAACGGCTATTTCGCTCAACAAAACCTTTCTTCAGCCTCATCTGTCAAACTTCGGGTTTATGAAGGGGTACACCATGACATACCATGGTCGAGATTTGAGGATATTAAAAATGTATTAATGAGCTTCAATTGATCTCATACATCACATTTTCACAATATCCTGTAAATCATTTCCAAAATTGTATAACGGATTATTGCCCGATCATGCAGACCTTTGCATCAGCAAGCAATGAAAACGATAAAGAAAACATTTCCGGTTACAGGTATGACCTGCGCATCATGCGCCCGTTCTGTAGAAAATACATTGAAAGGGCAAAGAGGTGTAAAATCTGCAGCGGTCAATTATGCCAATGCTTCAGCATTGATGGAATTCGACCCTAAGGAAACCAATCTGCAACACATACAGAAAACAGTGAGCAGTATTGGCTATGGCATCATAACTGATGATGCCGTATCTCCTGAAGATATAGAAATACTGAATCTTAAAGCATACCGCAGACTTGTCACCAATACTACACTGGCTATTATTCTATCCGTACCTCTTGTTATACTGGCAATGGCAGGTATGCATATTCCCTACGTCAACTTTATTATGTGGGGGCTATCAACTCCTGTCATAACAATATTCGGCGGCCGTTTTTTTACAGGTGCGTGGAAACAACTCAAGCACTTCTCTGCCAATATGGATACACTTGTGGCATTGAGTACCGGGATAGCCTATATTTTCAGTGTGTGCAATACATTATATCCTCAATACTGGACGAGCAAAGGATTGGAAGCTCCCGTTTACTTCGAAGCTTCCGCAGTAGTTATCTCGTTTATTCTATTGGGCAAAATGCTGGAAGACAGAGCAAAGACAAATACTTCTTCGGCAATAAAAAAACTTATGGGACTTCAGGCAAAGTCTGTATTCAGAGTAATGCCCGACGGTGAAGAAGAAATAGTGTTGATGGCTGATGTGAAAGTGAATGATATTCTTGTTGCCAAACCCGGAGATAAGATAGCAGTAGATGGTACAGTGATCAAAGGCAGTTCCTACGTAGATGAGAGCATGATATCGGGAGAGCCAATAGCAGTAGCTAAACGTGAAGGATCAAAGGTATTTGCGGGCACTATCAATCAAAAAGGCAGCTTCAGGTTTGTGGCAGAAAAGGTTGGATCTGATACACTACTCTCACAGATCATAAAAAAAGTACAGGAAGCACAAGGAAGCAAAGCGCCGGTGCAAAAAATGGCCGATAAGATAGCAGGCATTTTTGTGCCGGTGGTCTTGCTATTGGCCATTATAACCTACGTTCTATGGATCACTCTCGGGGGCGAACAGGGCACAACTCACGGCATACTATCAGTTATTACCATACTCATTATAGCATGTCCATGCGCTCTTGGACTTGCCACTCCTACTGCCATCATTACCGGTGTGGGAAAAGGAGCTGAGAACGGCATATTGGTCAAGGATGCTGAAAGCCTGGAAACACTACACAAAATAAACGCAATTGTTTTTGACAAAACAGGAACGATCACCGAGGGTATGCCGGAGGTAGTTGATATTGCCTGGGATGAACACACTGACAAGGAACTATTATCGTCGGTGCTGCTCAGTATGGAATTACAGTCAGAACATCCACTTGCAGGTGCAGTGACCTCATTCTTTAAGGAGCTATCTATCAAACCAGTCGATGTAAAATCATTCAGCAGTATTACAGGTAGTGGAGTAACTGCCCTTTATGAACGCAATATCTATTTTGCCGGAAGTCTGAAGATGCTGGAATCTATGAGCATTAAAATACCTGACTCATTGCACAACCGGGCAATCGAATGGGCAGGGCAATCGAACACTGTAATATGGTTATCAGATCAATTCAGAGCACTGGCTGCCATTGCTGTGGCGGATAAAATAAAACTATCCTCGCACGGTGCAGTACAAGAATTACAACAACGGGGATTAGAGGTGTATATGCTGACCGGAGATAATGAAAGGACCGCATATACTATTGCAGCAGAAGCAGGAATTACCCAATATAAAGCAGAAGCATCTCCAAACGATAAATCTGAATTTATCAAAGCAATTCAGGCACAAGGTAAAATAGTAGCAATGGTAGGCGATGGTATCAATGACAGCCAGGCATTAGCTCAAGCAGATGTAAGTATTGCTATGGGAAGAGGTACCGATATAGCAATGGATGTTGCCAAGATCACACTTATGTCGTCTGACCTGAAACTCATTCCTAAAGCAATGACCCTTTCAAAATTGGCAGTCAGTACCATCAAACAAAATTTATTCTGGGCATTCTTTTATAATGTAATTGCCATACCGTTGGCAGCAGGCGCATTATATCCTGTCAATGGATTCCTGCTCAACCCTATGATAGCTGGTGCAGCAATGGCACTAAGCTCGGTATCTGTGGTTAGTAATAGCCTCAGATTGAAATGGAGAAATTTATAAATTCAAGACTTATATGACAGCGATCATAACCACTTAACATTTTTTTGCAAATACATCTTTTATCTTTGTACTATAGAATGAAACGTTTTTTTGTAACCATATTAACTATCCTTTACATGGCCAGTGCCATGGGTGCAACTGTAGAGATACACTATTGCATGGGTAAAAATATGGGTGCCAATTTCGTTCACAGAACAGATGATAAGTGTCGCAAATGTGGCATGCACAAGAGCAAAAGTAATGGTTGTTGCAAAGACGAACACAAGACATTTAAAACGTCTGATCATCAACAAGTAAAGATATCATTTGACATTGCACATGCTGCAACAGCTATTGTGCCTGCACTCATTTATAACTCTTATCCCGCTGCCACTTTTTATAATAGGGTTTACAAATTTGTAAGACCGCACGCACCTCCCGACCAATATTCCTCTTGCCCATTATACCTCCAGATCAGGAACCTTAGGATTTGATACTTTCTTTTTTTGCTGCATTACATAGCATCACATGGCTGATGTTATGCCGAAACAGGTATTTCTGTTAATTTTAAACAGTTACGCAACAAGTAGAAATTTCATCTTGTACGCGATCATTCAATTATCAACAAAAAAACTAAAAAATGAAAAATATCAAATCAATAGCAACTGCTTTGCTTATGTTCGCAGGTATCACTGCATCTTTTGCAGCATCTAAGACTGAAACAATAAAGGTTTCCGGCAACTGTGAAAAATGTGAAAAAACAATTGAAACTGCCGCTAAGAGCGCAGGTGCAGAAAAAGCTAAGTGGGACGAAGACACTAAAGTGTTGACCGTTACATACGATGATAAGAAAACATCAAATGACGCTATTCAGAAAAAAGTAGCTGCTACCGGTTATGATACTGAAAAGTACGCCGGTGACGAAAAAGCATATAAGTCTTTGCATTCTTGCTGCCAGTACGACAACAAGAGAAAAGCAAAATAATTGACTCAGGGTGGCGGTATAAACCCCGCCACCTACTTTTCAAAATTCAAAAATCAAATGATGAAAAAGATAATTATTATCATACTTCTGGTATGGTGCTCCCCCGTTATTGCCCAGATAAAATCGGCAACACTTACTGCTAGTGGGCTCACCTGTAGTATGTGCAGCAAAGCGATATACAAAGCACTTCTGAATGTACCCTTTATAAAATCTGTAAATGCAGATGTTGAACGATCTAGTTATGCTCTCACTTTTAAAGAAGGAGAACAGGTAATACTTGATGATGTAAAAAAAGCGGTACAAGGAGCAGGATTTTCTGTTGCTTCTATGCAGGTAACAGCTGCATTTGATAATATGGAAGTTTACAACGATGCCCATATAAAATTAGGAGGCAGTACACTCCACTTCCTAAATGTACCCAAGCAGGTGCTTAATGGGGATAAAACCTTTACCATCCTTGATAAAAATTACCTCTCTTCTGGTGAACGTAAAAAGTTCAGGAAATTCACAAAAATGGAGTGTTTCGAAACCGGGATGATGGGCAGTTGCTGCCCGGGTGGAAAATCAGCCGCAAACCGTGTATACCATGTTACGATGTAAGATATTATCATTAATTGCTATCATAAGTATTTGTGGTAGTGTTCATGCGCAGGAGCTGTTTGTATTTTCAGAGCCTGCAAGTAATATGCCGGCCAGATCTATGGGCATACGACTAAGTAACTGGATGATGGATGAACCTTCTACATCACACATCAACTATCATTTTATACCTGAGGTTATGATCGGCATCAACAATCGTATCATGTTGCATGCTGAAGCGTTTATCAGTAACAGAAAAGGTGGATTAAATGCAGAAGGTGGAGGACTTTATGCTAAATACAGATTCTATAGTAAAGACAATGTTTATCGTCATTTCAGGATGGCGGCATTTGGCAGGATCAGCACCAATAATGGCGAGATTCATCAGGAAGAGATCATGACCAATGGACACAACACAGGTTTTCAGTTAGGCTTGATCGGGACACAACTCTTGCATAAACTTGCCTTATCGGGGACTCTCTATATGGAACAAGACTACGATAACTATAATGATAATCAACTACCATCAGGCATGGCTGACAAAGCCATTAATTATAGTATATCTGCAGGGCGGTTGATACTACCTAAAAAGTATAATGGTTATGATCAGGTAAATATGAATCTGATGGTAGAACTGATAGGGCAAACTCTGCCGCAGAATGGCAAACAATACCTTGATATTGCTCCTTCGCTTCAATTTATTTTTAATAGCCAAACGCGTGTTGATATCGCCTTTAAAAAAGAGCTATACAGTAATATGCTACGAAGCGCACCTAATGGCATCTTATTAAGAATTGAGCACCTGCTCTTCAATGTTTTGTAAAATACAGCCGGTCTGAAATCCGGCTGTATTTTTATACTAAATATCTAATGGAGTACCTCCACCGGATAAAGGAAAATTGTGATTGATCTCCTCCTTAAATTCCTTCTCTTCAATTTCGCCTACTGTTTCTGTTTCATCCTCTTCATCACTGTGCTCAGAAGATTTTTTTTCATCTTCATCAGATAGATCATTCTCTGTTTTCCCCTTTTCGTCTGTACCGTCTATCGTCTTACGGTAGTTACTGAACTGTTCAGCATCGCTATTTCCAATATTGACTGACATAATCTAAAATTTAGAACCGAAGAACTATATCCTCCGATTTGAATTATTGAAAAACTATGCCAACAAAGAAAATTGGAAGAGGTATATGTTAGAGACAATGGTTAAATTTGCATCAAGATGGATAAGACAGCAAAGAGGCCGTTATTACCTGCATTTTTCGGAATGAAATGCCCCACTTGCAGGAAGGGGTTCGTATTTCAAAATAAGAGTGTTTTCCCACTAGGCAAAACTGTTGCATTGAAAGAACAATGTGATGTTTGTGGTCAAAAACTTATATCTGAGAAAAACAATGGCGCAGGAATGAATTATGCGCTCACTGTTGTTGTTTTTATGCTCAATCTTGCATGGTTCTGTCCGTTATATCTAGCACTCAAAGAAAATCCGAACGAGAGCTGGTATGAAAACAATAGTGTGTTCTGGTATCTCGGATCCAGCATTGCTGTAGTTCTGCTACTTCAGCCCTGGCTGATGCGTATATCCAGAATGACATACCTGTATATGTACGTAGTATCTGGTGCGAAGTAAATTTTGCCTGCACTAAAGGACATTTACCTATCCATTCGATCTGTTCACCGATTTACACTACTGTAATAACTTTCGGCATGATATTTTTGTATTCTAAAATACAAATCAGAGAGATCATGGAAAACAAAAAGCAAATCAACAACAGCATCTTTTCAGCAGCATTTGCCGGAGTGATACTACTTATTATATCTCTGGCACTCAGTATTCTTGCAACAAAAGTAGGACACGCTAAAGACATCCCATATATCGCAATGTCATTGATGACGGGCATGTCGGGCATTAGTTTACTTAGTTATGCAGTTAAAAAAGAGCATAGGAACGAAGAGATGGATACGAACTTGCAATAAGTATAAATCGATAGTATTGGGGAAAATATTACCCATATAAAAAGGTGGCCTTTGGTATTTACCAAAGGCCACCTTTTTATTTATGATAATTATATTGCTAAAGCTGCTTCAGCATAATGTGCCGAATTCAATTCAGGATTAGCTGATTCTGCCGCTTCAATTGTTGCGAATGTAGATAGATGTTCGCCTTCACCCTTACGTACTGCAGTTGTATGCTCAAAATGGGCAGACATTTTACCATCATCTGTAACTACTGTCCAACCATCTTTCAATGTATGAACATTACGAGTTCCGAGATTGATCATTGGCTCAATGGCCAACACCATACCGTCTCTGAGTTTCTTGCCGTCACCCTTGCGACCAAAATTTGGCACTTGCGGATCTTCATGCAACTTCCTGCCAACACCATGACCAACAAGTTCTCTTACTACTCCGTAACCATGCTGACCATTGGTAAAACTTTCAACAGCATAAGAAATGTCGCCTACCCTATTTCCGTCACAAGCCTGCTTTACGCCTCTGTAAACAGACTCCTTAGTAACACGAAGCAATTTCAAAGTCTCCGGATCAACATTACCAACGGCAAATGTATAAGCTGAATCACCATGATAATTGTTCATAAATACACCACAGTCAACAGATATTATATCTCCGTCCTTTAGTATGTGCGCACCAGGAAAACCGTGAACTACAACTTCATTAACAGAAATGCATAATGAGAAAGGAAAGCCATGATATCCTTTGAACGATGGAACACCTCCATTATCACGAATGAACGTCTCAGCCATTTTGTCTATTGACAATGTGGTAATACCCGGCTTCAAAAACTTAGCCACCTCAGTCAAGGTGGCGGAAACCATCAAAGCACTTTTGCGTATTGTCTCGATCTCTTCGTGCGTCCGTATATATATCATTAAATTAAAATATAAAATATCAAAAAAAATCTGCTATGACACAATGAGTGTCATAGCAGATAAAGTATTATTAGGCAGAAATACCTTTTGCTGAAGATGGAGCAGGAGTATTACCTACAGTATTACGGCCAGTGATTCGTCCTGTTTTCATTAAACCATCATAATGGTTCATCAACAGATAACTCTCCACTTGTTGTAAAGTATCAAGAATAACACCAACACCGATCAACATTGAAGTACCACCAAAGAAATAAGAGAAACCGCTAGTAACACCAACCAATGAAGCTATACCCGGAAGGATACCTGCAAGAGCAAGAAACACAGCACCAGGTAGAGTGATACGATCCATGATAGTAGCTATGTAATTTGCAGTATCGTCACCAGGTTTAACACCAGGTATGAAACTGTTGTTACGCTTCAGGTTATCGGCCATTTCTGTTGGGTTGAAGATCAACGCCGTGTAGAAATAAGTGAATGCAATGACCATCACAGCATAAATCAGATTGTACCACAATGAATGGTTATCAGAAAGTGCATTAATGAAACCTGCAGCACCATCGCTGGTAGCATAACCTCTGAAGATGGTAGGTATGAACATCATTGCCTGAGCAAAGATGATAGGCATAACACCGGCAGAGTTTACTTTCAATGGAATAAAATCACGGTTACCGCTTACTTCTTTAGCCTGATTGGTGCTACCGATAATACGACGAGCATAATTCAGTGGGATCTTACGTACACCCTGAGTTAATAGGATAAGGCCTATAACGACAGCAATGAACATTGCAATTTCTATCAACAAAATAAGCAAACCACCTGCACCTGCACCACTTGCTGTTTTATCAACAAATTCCTGCCAAACTGCACCTGGAAAACGAGCAAGGATACCTACCATGATGATAAGTGAAGTACCATTACCGATACCACGATCAGTGATCTTCTCACCCATCCACATTACGAACAATGTACCGGCAGTAAGGATAACAACAGTAGATAACCAGAACATGAACGCAGAATAATTCTGAGCTACTGCACCGGCATAAGGCTGTGTGTTAAGTAGGTAAGTAACATAAGCACTAGCTTGCAGAGCAGTAACACCTACGGTAAGGTAACGTGTGTACTGATTGATCTTGCGACGACCACTATCTTCACGCTGCATCTTAGCAACCTGTGGTATTACAATACCTGCAAGCTGCATGAAAATTGATGCGGAGATATAAGGCATAACACCCAATGCAAAAATGGACGCCCTGTTAAAGGCACCACCGGCAAACATATTCAATATACCCAAAAGACCACCGCCACCATTGCTTGAGTCATCTATCATCTTGGGGTTAATACCTGGCAGAGTGATCAAACAACCAACGCGGTATACCAAAATCAAAAGAATGGTATAAACTATGCGTTTACGTAGTTCGTCAATACTCCAAATATTTTTGAGCTTATCTATAAATTTCTTCACAGGAAGTGTTGTTAATCTAAAAATGAAATGCGAATAAACGAAAAAAGGCGCATTTTTCCAAAAAAATGCGCCCTTTCTATATATTTTTTATATAAGC
>CANFKE010000019.1 GCA_947447465.1 Chitinophagaceae bacterium
CCTCCCATAACATACTGATCTACCTTTACCTTTCCTGAAATATCTGCACCCGATGATGTCAAGGCGGCTATACGAGCTGTGGAGAATGTATCGGTAGAGGCTAACTCCAGGCTATCGTTAGTGGTCAATGTACCTGAAGTGATGGTAATTGTATTTCCAATGATAAGGCGTGAGCCTGTGTTGATAGTCGCACCATTACTGTTGTTCAATTGAAGATTTGAAGTTGTACCAACACCAGTGATGTTTTGTGCAGATGAACCTGACAAAACAATACTACCCTCTCCGCGAACAACGTTATTATTACTAAAATCACCCATTATATCGACCTTACCATCTGCATCAATATTCAATACTCCCCCACTGCTAATAATGAGATTTCTGGTAGTGGCACTAAAAAATGTAGGGATTGACGGATCAAAGCCACTGACTACCGGAGTGATCAATACATCATCAGCCACCGTAGGAACAAATCCACAACTCCAGTTGGTAGAGGTACCCCAATCTGTTTCATGTCCGGAAGTACCACCCACCCACGCCATAGGAGTAGGATCTATAGTGATTGTCGTACCAACTGCAGTAGTACAAACAGCATTGTGCGCGTCTATGATAAGATAGTTATGAGCAGAATTAATGACACCGGAAGAGAGACTATAACTTGTACCACTGAATACAAAGCTATTTGTTGTTCCACCATCTATATTATATGATACTGTAGCGCTATCTGTACCAGTAAAGTCAATACTGCCTGCATATCCAACACATGGAATATTTATAGCTGAAACAGCAACAGAAGGATTGGCATGAACGATGACATGAACAGGATATGCCGGACTTGTACAAGCTCCGTTAGAAAGAGTAAGAGAACCATCAAAAGAACCAGCACCACCAGCAGGATTAAAGAACAATGTAACAGAAGAACCAGATAACGTGGCAGCAGAAATATTACTAAATCCGCCATCTCCTGTGGCTGTTGCATCCCAAACTATATTATAAGAATTAGGGGCACCAACAATACTACTTAAACCAACAGATGCAGAGGTAGTTGGTTGGCAAATATTAGGCATGGCTGAACTTACTGATGCTGAAGGAGTGGTATTTATTACTGAGGAACCATTCATATTAGTCTGACAACCGGCTGGACCAGTAGCAACTATAGAATATGTTCCTGAAGCAGTAACAGGTGCAAAAGACAAAGTATTTGTTGTACCAGCTAATGTAGCAACAGTTGTAGCACCTCTCTTTAAAGCGTATGTATAGTTCAAATCTTCCGAGCCGTCCAGACCGATAGTAATTCCGGTAGAAGAACATCCACTACCACCCGTAACATTGAATACCGCAGGATAGTTGGCCACAGTAATTGTGCCGGTAGTGACAGGATTACTCACACAGCCGGAACCCGGATAAGTTACGGTAAGACTATATACACCGGTTGCAGCAGAAGATGCCGGAGTAAACGATACTGAAGGAGATGAAGTAGTAGTAGTAAAAGCAGCAGGTCCACTCCAATTGTAAGAACTAAGAGTTCCAGTACCTGTTGCTGAACCTGTTGTAATAGTAATCGGACTACCAGATCCAATACAATAATTGGAAGGCGCAGATAAAATGCCTGCAACAGGTATCGCATTTACAGTAATAGTTCTACCCGGAGATACTAAAGATGCACAACCGACCAGACTAACACCCGAAACACTGTAAGTGGTAGTAGAAGAAGGAGTAGCTGTAACTGCAGCATTAGTAGATGAATTTAGTGTTGCAGAATTGGTCCAAGAATACGTATTAGCACCTGAAGCAAGAAGCGTTGCAGATCCTCCATTACAGATCGTTGATGCAGCAGTAACGGTGAGAACCGGAACAGGATTTACAGCTATAGAAGCAGTTCCTATACAATTATTAGCATCTCTGCCTGTAACTGTATAAACAGGAGTGCCGGTTACAGTAGCATTAGGGGTAACACTTGCTCCTGTAGTTGCATTGAGTCCCGAAGATGGTGACCATGTATAAGAAGATGCACCTGAAGCTGTAATTGCGGTACCTGCGCAACCGATCAATGGTGCAGTTATTACTACGGCTGGAGGAGTGTATACCCCAACAGCCGCTGTAGCAGTACCGTAGCAACCAGATGACGGATCAGTAATGGTAACGGTATAAACAGTAGCTGTTGACAAAGTAGCTGTTGGACCAGAAACAACACTACTATTCAAACCTGTAGCCGGAGACCATGAGTAAGATCCGGATGTGAGCGTAGGAGCAAAATGCCATCCTTCAGCTGTAGAAATAGCAGTTGAAGTTGCCATTGCACTTCTTCCTGCCGGAGCTATACCAACAGTTGCAGTTCCACTTTGGAGTCCGAATGTGCTTGAATAAGTAGAAGTACCAGGTGTAAGTGAGGTAATCATCATATCTATTGATGAATTTTCATTGAGTATTACTTCACCGGAAAGCGTACCAGTTCCCGAATAACCTATGAGAGAATTATAACGAATGATAAATTGCCTGTTTGGTGCAGTACCTGTTGTGCCATATGTTATCATAGTTCCACTGGCATTACAGTCGTGGTTGCCAAACGCAATACCTGTTCCGGTTTCACCTAACAAGCCAGAAGACGGACAAGCATAATTTGTAAAATTAGAACATCCGGTACAAGCTGTTAAATTAGAGAATGACAATATACCATTAGTATTAATATTTACTGCATTATAATTGACTCCATAGAAATTGAAAGTGAATGGAATAGTGATACCACCACTATATACATCATCACCTGTTACACTGCCTGCTGAAGTGAAACTTACCAAAGAATAAGGCGTAGATGTAACTGCGTAATTGGTACCGGATGATGTTGTTGCAGAGCTACCTAAAGTAGTTGAACCACCTGGACAAACAGATGCTGTACCGACACTTGCTGCAGCGTAAACACCAGGGCCAACAGTTACAGTTTTGGTCATAGTACTAACACAACCGGCACTACTTGTTCCCGTAATAGTATAAGTTGTAGCAGATGATGGTGTTGCAACAACGGAAGCTCCAATAGGCGACGATAAAGAACCAGCGGGTGCCCAACTATAGGATGATGCACCCGTTGCAGTTAGTGTAACGCCAACACCTCCACAAACCATAGCTGTAGAAGGCGTTGCTGAAAGTGAAGGCAATGCATTTACTGTGAGGGCGCGAGTCACATAGCATCCAGACTTGTCGTAAGTAATGGTTGCTGTACCCGCTCCTATCGCAGTAATCACACCTCCGGATGTAATTGTTGCAACACCTGAAACAGGACTGACGCTCCATAAACCACCTGCAGTTGTATCAGCCCATGTAGTAGTATTGGTTATAGTCGGACACAAAGAAGTAACTCCACCTGAAATGATGCCCGGTGTAGTATTCCATATAGTAATAGTATTTGCATTACTACAAGCACCTGTAGTTCCTACTACAGTATAAACAGTAGTCACTGTAGGCGTTGCATTTACAGATGATCCTGTAGCGACATCTAAGCCATCGGTAGGATACCAGGTATATGTAGTAGCACCTGTTGCAGTTAAGGATACTGAAGATCCTGTAGAGCAATATGTAGGAGACGAAGCAGACACAGATACAGTAAAACCACCCGGAGCTACTGTTATTGCATATGTTGAATTACCTCCACATGCAGGATTACTATAGGTAATAGTTACCGGAGCTGCAGTTATTCCATAAACAATACCTGCACTAGAAACAGTTGCTACTGTATTATCTGAACTAGACCAAGTTCCACCAATTCCGGTTTCAGTTAGTGCCATTACACCTGGAAGACACAATACAGACGATGGACCTGTTACTGGTATTGTTGGCGTATTATATACAACAGTAACAGTGTTTGTTGAGAATGTGCAACCGGTTGAATTATACCCGGTAACAGTATAAGTAGTAGTAGCAGCAGGGCTAGCGGTTACAGAAGATCCGGTTGAAGCTGATAAACCTGCTGAAGGACTCCATGTATATGTTGTTCCACCAGTACCGGTGAGCGTAATAGCACTTCCTGAAGTACAATAAGTAGAGGCACTACCTGAGGCTGCAACTGTGATACTTGTAGCAGTACCTGATACTGCAATTACCGGAGTATTATTGGCTGTACCACCACTAAAGGTAATATTGCCTGCAATTGAACCAACTGATACCGGCGTGAACCTGACATAAACGGTTCTTGTTGATAAATTATTTACTGAATATGTGAATGTAGCTGTAGTACCCCACGTTGTTCCATCTGCAGATATCTGGAAGCCTGCAGGCGCGGTAGCAATGATACTGCCACCAGTAGGATATAAAGAGCTACCATTTATAGTAAATGATTGTGCAGATGAATTACAACCTATGTCGGTAGATGGGAATGCTGACAATATGTTTGTAGATGCATATAAAATACCACCGAGTTTACTTACAGCAGTAATGTTTACCACCCCGCCTGTACCAGTGTAATTAACACCAACACTAACTATTCGTTTTGTGTAATTAGAAGAAGAAACAGGTAAATTATATTGATAAAAATTAGGTCCTGTAGAACCGGCAGCATCGACAACACCTGTTGACCTGTTCACTCTGCCAACGTTACCTATTGCAATCGGTGTACCACCATACCAGTCAGCTATAGTTGCATTCAAAATATCAGTAGAGCCATCTTCATAATTCGCGGTAAATCTTACATTAGATGCTGCACCACTACCCGATGAACCAAGGAAATATAATTGGCTGGCATATTGCGGAGTTGCAAATGTAAGAGTACCTGTAGCGCCTGCAAGCAGTCTTAACGTATTATTACCTGCATAACTTGCCAACTGGTAAGGCAGGCCACTGGTGAATGCACTGGTAAATGCACCTGAAGAAGGTAAGTAATTGGTTCCCGACGGAACATTACCGGCATAATTATAAGTCTGTGAGATGAACGCATAACTAGCACCATCAAAATCAGTTGTGGTACTTGATGTAGGGTTTGCAGTACCTTCAGCGATCACATCCTGATTGAAACTACCACTAGTTAAAGTAACTGTAGTATAATCATATAATGAAGTAGTACCATTTCCGCGGGTTGATGCCACCCCTATACAAGAACCTGATGCTTTAACTCTGAAATAATAGGTAGTGGTAACACTTAATCCGCCTACCAGCAGTGAAGTGGATGGCCCAGCAACAGTGAAAGGAGATCCTGTAACCGGAGATGTAAAGCCGGTATCTGAGGCTACTTCAACAATATAGTTTATTGCTGAAGCCGAACCACCGGCAGGTGCCGTCCAGTTGATAACCATTCCACCACTAGTTGGCGAAGATGCAGTTGGAGCACCGGGTGCAGCAGGACATGTGATAACAGATCCTGACAATTGTGTTCCGGATGGATATAAAGGACCACCTGAGCATGTACCTGTCAGTCCTCCATTGAATGGAATTACAGTATAATAATAAGATGTATTTGCTGCCAGACCACTAAAGGCATATGGTGGTAAAGTAGCGTAAACGCCGACCACCCTGCCGTTACCGAATGTATCATTTAATGCGTAAGTATGTGCACTGATAGGATCTGCACCACCGGCAAACGTTGAATAACTTCTGATAACCAGATAGCCATCTACACTGGCTGATGGAGTAAAACTTAAAGTAGTTGCACTTTCACTGGTGCCGGTAAATGAGATAGATGTTGGTACCAAAGGAGCACTGCATGGGTTCGATCCATAGCCGGTTGCGGTAATCGTAAGCGTACAGCCGGTACTACCTGTAATGGTTATTGTAGCGGTTTGTGCGCCAGTTGATGTGGGTGTGAATTTTATATAAATAGGTGTTGATGACAAACTTGTGCCTGAACTGAAGCTATAATTTGTAATATAGAATGTTACATTATCAGGAGACACCTGAAAATCCGGATTAGACGTAGAAATTGTAACACTACCTGATGTAAGACCTGAACCAGTAATTGAATAGGTCTGTGCTGCCGAAACGGTAGATATATCTACCGGGCCAAAAGCTGCAGTAGTCGTACTGCTTAGTGTCAAACCATTGCCAACACCTGTAACAGAGACAAGAGTAGGAATGATACCGCCACCGGTGAATGTAATGTTACCAGAAATAGTACCAACAGACATGGGGCTAAATCTTGTATAAACAGTAGTAGAAGAAAGTGCAGAACCGGAATAGGAGAATGATGCTGTAGTATCCCATGTTGAACCATCTGCTGATACCTGGTATCCTAGTGGCGCATGTGCAATGATTGAACCAGAAGCAGGAGCCAATAATGAACTATTTATCGTGAGTGTCTGAACTGATGAATTAGAACAAGTTGCAGTACTACTAAATGCGGGCAAAGATGTAACAGACGTATTCAATACCGGCACCTTTACATAAACCGTAAAATCATAATAGTTACCACCGCCGGCACCTGAATAAGCAGCACAAGGTGTAGTAATACTAGGCCAGCTGGCAAGTACTCTCATTCTGTGATAACCTGCGCTGGTTCCTGTAGGTATTACCAGAACGGGACTATAAGTAGATGAAGGACCGGCATTGATAAATTCAGAATATATCATTTCACCGGCATCAAGGAAACTACCATTATTGTTCAGATCAACCCAAAGACCAACAGTCAGGTATTGACCGGCCACTATAGTATGAAGTTTACCAACACCGGTAATCATTGTATCAATAGTTGTACTCTGATCAGGACTTGATCCGCATGTTCCTGTAAATGAAATACCTGTAGTGTTCATGCTGTAAACCCTCCATTGAGAACAACCGGCTGTCCAGGTAGGGATACAATATGCTGAAGTAGTTACAGAAATAGTTGCTCCATATGCAGTTATACAACCTGAAGTGATACCCTTAATGCGACAATAATACGTGCCACCCCCGGGAATGCTGGTTGCTGTGAGAGATGTTGCCGGAGAACTAACAACAAAAGGAGAACCTGCAACCGGCATAGTAAATGCATTATCCAATGCAATATCAACAGAATAGTTTATTGTAGAATATGCTGAGCCACCCAGTATGGAAGCCCAATTGACTGTAATAGTAGAGGACGTAGCCGATGTGCTACTTATTGAAGGTGCAGACGGACAAGTAATTAAATTCCCCATAAGAGGACTACCTGCCGGGTATAATGGACCACCACTACATGTACCACCTACAACTCCACCATTAAATGGAATAACTGTAAAATAGTAAGAGGTATTACCCACTAAAGATGAAACAGCATAAGGTGGTGCTGTGTTATAAAATCCTACAACACGGCCATTTCCGAAAGTGTCATTCACTACATAAGCATGACCACTTATAGGATCGGATCCACCGGAAAATGAGCTGTAACTTCTCACCAAAATATATCCATCAGCAGATCCGACAGGTGTAAATCCAATTGTTGCAGATGTAGATGTAACTCCTGTAAATGTCAGTGTTGTGGCATTAGAAGGAGAAATACAAGGAGTAGTACCGAGTCCGGTTGCAGCTATAGTTGGTAATGAGCAAGGAATACTAGTACCTGTAATGGAAATAGTAGCTGATTCTGCTATTGCTGAGGATGGTATAAACCTTATGTATAAAGGAGCCGATAGTGAGGTGCCATTAGCAAAGCTATAGCTGGATGCCCATGTTGAACTATCAGCAGAAACCAGAAAATCTGGATTAGATGATGTTACTGTAATAGTACCTGCAGTAAGACTTGTTCCTGTTAATGTATATGTTATTGCTGGTGATATTGTGGAAACTGAAACTGGTCCGAAAGCAGCTGTTGTGGTAGGTGTGAATGCAACACCTACTCCGGTTCCTGATACTGCAATTGCGGGAGATGTATTGATAGTACCACCCGAAAATGTAATATTACCTGAAGCTAGACCAAGTGTTGTAGGTTTGAACCTAACATAGACTGTTGATCCTGCGATAATATTACCTGTAGCAGTAAAATTGGCAACAGTATCCCATGTTACATTATCATTAGATACCTGAAAACCTGCAGGTGCTTTTGCTATTATTACTGCAGCAGCAGGGAATAATGACCCGCCATTGATCTGAAAACTCTGACTTGTTGATGCACAACCGGTATTCGTATTTGCAAATGAAGATAGCGTTGTAACTGATGCATTCAATACACCTGATTTTGCAGATACTGCCATGATCCCAACATAAGAATTGGATGCAGTTGTACCTGAAGTTGTGAATCCAATGCTTTTCACTTTTTTATTGTAAGTGGTATTAGCAATAATGTTCTGAAACAAAGATGGTGTAGAACCGGCCGTGCCACTAGGTGCACCTGTTGTTACTATGATACGGCCTATACCTAAAACAGCTCTGTTTGTAGTACTGAACCAGTCTGGTAAGGCCCATGAACCGAATGTCTCCGTAGAATTATCTTCATATGTCACTGTCGTACTACTGATAGTAACACCACTATTACTTGCAGTGGCAGTCACATACAATGAGCTGGCATATTGAGGAGTTGTAAATGTCAATGTACCTGTACCTACTGAACCGCCGGGAAGGCGCAACATATTATTACCTGAATAGCTTGCTAACTGCCATTTAAGTCCAGATGTTATTGCACTGCTGATCAAACCACTTACAGGTAATGATCCGGTAGTGGCAGTAAAGCCTCCATATGAATAGTCTGAAGCTACCAATGAATAATTAGCACCATCAAATGCCACAGAGCCAAAGCTCTGAGAAACTGTGGATGGATTACCTGTACCATTAGCAACACCATCTCCATTGAATCCGCCTGATATTGTAATTGTATTATAATTATCTATAGTTGCAGTAGTCAGTGTACCAGATACAGTACTATTACAAGCACCAATAGCTGTAACTCTTATATAATATGTAGTATTAGACATCAGACCGGTCAAAGTAAGAGATGTGCCTGAAGTAACAAATGGAGAACCGAAAATACCCGTAGCGAATGTATTACTTGTTGACACTTCTACACTATAAGTTACTGCCGAGGCACTACCACCCACTGAAGCAGACCATGATGCTACAAGTGATGTACTGGAAATACTTGCTGCGGTAGGAGTACCCGGCGCAGCAACACAGCTAACAAACGAACTTGACAGTTGTGTTCCAGATGGATATAAAGGGCCACCTGAGCATGTTGCTCCAAGATTTCCTCCATTGAAAGGAATAACGGTATAGTAATAAGCAGTATTGCCTGTCAATCCTGTAACGGTATATGGTGGTGGAGTTGTATATTTTCCAATTACCGTACCAGTGCCTATTGTACCTGACACAGCATAATCAGTTCCGTTTACCGGGCTACCCGAAAAAGGAGAGGTACCTCTGAGCAGTAAATATCCATCTGCAGAGCCAGTAGGGGTAAAACCAACAGTTACACCGGTTGCACTAGAGCCTGAAAATACCATAGAGGTCGGTAATGATGGATTGGCACAAGGTAAAACGCCATAGGCACTATCTTTAAAAGTTGCACAAGCGGCTAAGCCCCCACCTGTCATTGTAATAGTTGCTACATCCGGTCCTGTTATGGTAGGGGTAACCCGGGAATACACAGGAATAGCCGGAACTATTGTACTGCCCGGAACAGAGATGGTTACGGAAGAGCTAAAAGTAGTTCCATCCAGAGATAACTGAAAGTCGGTATTAGAAGATGTAAGCGTCACATTTCCTGTCAAACCTCTTCCTATAATACTATCCGCAATATTTGAAGAGGTAGTTGAAACGGAAACATTCCCAAAATTGACAGTTGGGAAAGGTGATGGATATGAAGTAGCACTTGCTGCTTTCAAACTTACACCATTTACTGTACCAATTACTGCAACTGTAGGCAATGTTGGTACCGACCCTCCGCTAAAAGTTATATTTCCACTATAAGATCCCGGCAAAACGGTATCCATCTTAACATATACAGATGAGTTAATGGCACAATTCGCAAATGGCATGGTAATGATCTTGGCATAGGTAATATTATCTGATGACACCTTAAATCCAAGAGGCGCTGTTACCGTAATATTTCCTGTACCCGTTGTATTTGCAGTTGTATTTAGCAGGTCAGTTCCTGTGAGTGTAAAAGACTGTGCAGTAGATGGTATTGCGCAACTATTGACTGTAAAGGCCGGCAATGAAGAAACTGAAGTTGTTAAGATCTCCGTTTTTTTAGCACTAACTGCAAATATTGCAGGATAAGTAGTTGTGCCGGATGTAGAAGTGGCAGTAATACTATTGATCAGCTTGTTATAATTGCCGGAATTTAGATTCAAAATTACCCTATACAAATATGGACACGTACTTACGGCATCAGTAGCATTTACACGGGTAATAATTGAGCCTACGGTTGAACTGGTTGAACACCAGTCTTGAAGTACATTACCTGTAAATGCTTGGGTGCTGCCATCACTAAAATTAACAGTGTAGGTTACGGTGTTTGCTCCGTTTGCTGTATTACTTAAGATGTATAATGTTGTAGCTGCAATAGGAGTTGTAAATGTAAGTGTACCGGCAGGGCTTGTAGAACCTGTTGAGAATAGATAGCAGTTATTCTGGAAGTAAGGTCTGAATTGATAAACTACGCCTGCTACAGACTCCAACATGTTACCGCCGATAGGTAAACTGTTCATTGCGCCATTATTGTAAAAATCAGACGCTACCAGATTATTTCCGGCATGATCAAATGCATTGAGCGTTGCTGTAATATCTGATACACTACCCGGGATAAAAGATCCTGTTCCTCCACCAGAACCTGATATCGTATTCCCACCATCTGCAATAATATCATAGTTAAAACTTGAAGCATTCAAGGTTACAGGAACTACTACCGGCATTGTGATCGGGTATATTACGCTTGCAGACATAAGTCCGGTTGTTGTATATACTGGAGTTACTCTGTAATAATATTTAGTTCCTGTCGTCAATCCTGTAACAGTTGCTGATGTAGCCGGAGCAGACACTGACACAGGGTACCCTGCAATGTAAGTAGCTAATGTAGGACTAGTGGAAACTTCAATAGTATATGATGCAGCCGTTCCTGTAATCGGACTCCAATTTATTGTAAAACCAGTATTAGAGATTGCACTAGGAGAAAGTAATCTAAGATTAGGTGTCCAGTCAAGAGTTAATCCGGAAGCAGGAAAATATTGTGTTGATGTACGTAATAAGGTACAGGTAGCAGTATTAACAGTACCTGGCTTTAGCAATGCCCAGTTAAATCCTGATGCAGAAGCAGCAGTTGTAGTAGTTGATGTAGCATTCTCGGTCCAGTTCACAAAATCAGAAGAAGTTGCCCCTTCAATACCTACCTGAGCAGTAACGGTAGCTGCTGTAGCACCCTGAACAAATGAGCTATACATAACCTCCGCTTTATTGGTAGTTTCGAAGAGATTGATCTCGAATGTCATGGTACTATTAGATAATGAACCCGGTACCGCATTTGTCCAGATGATGGAAAATATTCTGTTAGGTGCCGTTCCGGTAACACCATAGGTAACAGGACTTACACTAGAAAGTGAATTGCATGCTAAAGCTGCAACTGTGCCGGTAACACCCGATGTTGGTGATGATAATGGAGTATAGTTTGTTGATGTGCTAGCCGCTCCGAAAGTTATATATCCATTTGGATTAACATAGCAGGTAGTGTAGTTGGCACCTAAAAAGTTAAAAGAAAATGGGATAGTTATAGTAGCCGTAGCTGCAGTTCCCCCACTCCAACTAGCTCCAAATAAGCTGGTTGTGACACCTGGAGATATGAATACACCTCCGGTTGATTTTGTTTGGAGGTAAGAACTTTGAACTGTTTGTGCACCAGCTATATTGCCTGAAAAGATAAAGAGTAGCAGAACAACTAAAGATCTGAACGACATAACGAATGAATTTTCTGAAATAAAATACTTGCGAAGAATGTGGGTGTGCTTTTTCATGATGGTCGTATTTTCTGAGATTTATTATTATCTTAATATTCTCTTTACAAACATAACTTTGTTGCAGACCCTCATAGATAGAATAAGTTCTAGCCTAAATTGAGGATATTAACTAAATGGGATATTTAGCCTTAAAACCTTGCTGGATAAAGGTTTCGATAGAACTAATTCTACAGCGTGAACATTAACGATCTTAATTATTCTACCTTTATGATTCACCATCTATAACAACTTTATTCATTTTAGTATGACTCCTAAAATATTAATCGTTGATGACCACAGCATGATCCGCAAAGGAGTAAAACTGTTACTTCAATTGAACCTTGGGTACAATGATGTTGAAGAGGTAGCCAGCTGTGCAGAACTAATGAGCGAACTGAAAAAAAATAAGTACACTCATCTGTTACTTGATATAATATTACCTGATGGCACCACTCTGGAAATATTACCTAACATTAACAACCTATATCCTGATCTGAATATCATGATGTTCTCTATGCAGCCTGCAAGTGTATATAGTGAAGCACTGAAGAAATATGGGATCAGATATTACTTGTCTAAAACATCACCTGAAGAAAAAACAATAGCTCAACTTAAAGCATTTCTTTCTGATGAAGCAGTTATAGAAAAGGCAGGAGACAATAAATACCACAATCCATTTTCTGACCTGTCAGCAAGAGAGTTGGAAGTACTGCATTATCTGCTTAAGGGCCAGGGAACAAAGTATATATCCAATGTTCTGAATTTGCGTATGAACACGATCTCTACGATCAAAAAAAGGATATTTGATAAGACCAATACTGAAAACACCAAAACTCTTACTGAGTTGGCTGTGTTGTATAATGTTAGCTACTAATTATGAATTACTTATGTAAGCAAGAAACAAGGCTATGCTAAAAAAACTACTATTCATTCTTACTTACATACTGATCGTATTTAGTAAACTATCTGTAGGGCAACACAGTTATAATTTTGAATACATAACGACTGAAAATGGCCTTCCATCTGATGGCATAAAAGGCTTGGTCATTGATGAAAGATTAGGATTTCTATGGATAGCCACAGAAGCCGGCCTTGTGAGGTATAACGGGCAACACTTTTCTATTTTCAATAACGAAAATCACGCCACACTCATTAGTGACAAGGTATTTCCACTTTGTAAAAGGCCTGACAACAATATATTTGCCTTAACAGGGAAAAGAATTCTACTCGTTTCCGGCAATAAACTATCAACATACAAAAACGAAGAGTTCTATTCAAAACATAGTAATGATCTGATCAATGTTTATTTGCACAATGGTCCGGTACTACATGCCAATACAGGAGTAAATAACTATGATAGATTTCTGCCTATCGATTCAACTCTTTGCCTTGTTGAAAAAGATGATACACTCTGGGAATTCAGAGCCGGAGAGAACCAAAAAAAATACTTGATTCCGTTGTTTAAAAATGGTTATTCCTTTGAGATCGACAATAAGGTTTTCTTTTATGATCAAAATGACAATTTCTATATCTATGACTCTGCTGATCGAAAATTAAAAAGTGTTACATTAATAAATAAGCCTGGATCAGAGTTCTCTTTTCCTGCCGGCAAGAAGCATTTATACTGGCAGTCAGGAATGAATGAGCCGATAGCGTTGGCCGGCACCAACGCATGGACTCTCAGCTATAAAGATGGTAAAATTCTTGCTGAACTGATATGTACTGATATTCCGCAAAATTTTTCTATCAAGTTCGTTCAGTACTGGAAAGCTGAACATATTTTAGTACTTGGTACAACCTCTAAGGGTATTATTATAATAAGAGAAAATTATCTGCAAAACATAAAAAAGAACAGAACTGAATTTGATGAGCCTAACGCAATATACTCTCAAATATTACTATCTAATGGCAACATACTAACAAATACGGGTGATGTTCTGGGACCATATAAAGGAGCACCATCTGTTATTCCCATAAAAAGAGCATATAACAACAATACCATCATTTCAAGAGATAGTGTTTTGTGGTACACCGCAAATGATACGCTCTACAAATATGAATACAGACACAATTCCTCAAAAAAGGTCAGCTATATCTCCGGTGCTGGTTATGTCGCATTTCTTGAGACAAAGGAGCAATTATACGTAGCTAATCACAAAGCATTATATGCAATTATAAATGATAGTCTATGTCCCTTAGTTCAATATAAAAACCTGGGTTATCCGTACAATTTGTCAGATTATAAACCAGGTACTGTAGCTATAGCAATGGCTACTGGCTTGTTCAAATTTGATCTGAAAAGCAATAAGTTAGATACACTTATGCTGACTCAGTATCCGGTTCGTGAGTTGTGGAAATATAAAGAGTACTTATTCATTGGTACATACGGACAAGGTATTTACATAATGAAGGATGAAAAGATAAAAAAATTGCCGCTTGACAATAATAATTACCTTGATTATACGCATTGTTTCATGCTGGACAGCACTGGTTATTGCTGGATGAGCACCAACAGGGGGTTGTTTAAAGCTAGCTTAAATGACATGATCTCTGCTAGAGGAAAAGGAACAACATATGTTTATTATCAATTCTATGGCCGAAATGAAGGTATGGACATTACAGAGATGAATGGTGGTTGTACTCCGTGTGCTATTTGGTTGGCCAACAGAAATATTTCATTCCCTACTATGGATGGAGCGCTGTGGGTAAGCCCCACAATGCCAATCCGATTGCCGGATAGTAATATTTTCATTGATCAGATAATTGTTAATGGTCGCAGATTGGATACACCTGTTGTTGATTGTATGTATTTCGATGCTCACACTAATGACATATCTTTCAATCTAGGATTTTCAGCGTGGTGCGATAAAGAAAATCTATATCTTCAATATACACTCGATACAACTATTAATAAGTGGCAGAAGATCAGTGTTGAGCATCCCGTCATTCGCCTCAGCAATTTACCCTACGGCCAGTACACTTTATATATCAGAAAGCTAACAGGGTTCGGTGAAAATAATTTTGTTATCAAGAAGATCTGTTTTGAGATCCAGCCACCTTGGTATATGCGTTGGTGGGGACAAGCCTCGATAATTTTTCTTTTCCTTTTAATAGTTGCTATTGCGTCAATTCTTGCCAACAGGAGTTCACTAAGACGACAAATACGATTGAGGAATCTACTTGATAAAAAGACCACTGAGATACTTAAACAGAATGAACAATTGGAGAAAAATGACAGAATAAAGACCCGTCTGATCTCTATAATTAGTCATGACATTATCACACCATTAAAATTTCTTCACCTGACAAGTAAGTATCTTTTCGAACGAAAAGCCTCGCTTACAGAGAACTTGCAAACTGAAACTCTGGAAGAGGTAGTTAATACATCCAGAGAGCTTGAGCTATTGTCAACTAACATACTTAACTGGATCAAATATCAAAATGAAGAGCGACGAATAGTAAAAGAGCAAATCAACCTCCATGATCTGGTGGAACAGGTTTTTGTAGTATTAAAATCATTAGCTCATAAGAATCATACAGAGCTGATCAATGATATACCTAAAGACCTGTCTCTCAATCAATTTGTTGACCCATTAAGAGTCATTATCTATAATCTTGTTGTCAATGCGATCAACTTTACCAAACACGGTAGCATAACCGTAAGTTGTGAAAAATTATCAGATGAGTTGCAGGTTAGAGTAACTGATACCGGCATGGGAATGAGCCGCACTCAGGTCAATAATATCAAGTCAGATCTTGTAGTTGTATCTGCTACTAATGTTAACAAAAGAAGCGGTCATGGTCTTGGATTCCTTATCATCAAAGACCTGCTCAAAATGATCAATGGAAGATTTGATATTGAAAGTAAAGTCAATCAAGGCACAACAGTATCCATTACCTTTTCTGAGTAACAAAGTGAGCATATTTATTCAAAATTTTCCTTCATCAATTTATTTTCTTCATTGATCACGTCAATAATAACTCCGTCCATTTTTGTAGCTACCATATCTATGTTGTGGATGATGTCTTTATTGAAAGGATCTGATGCATCTTCGAAATTGAACAATTTGGCCAGTCCAAGTATAGTTGCCACATTTCCCCTCAGATCATGAGACTGTATGTGTGTAATATGCTCCAATATCTTACCTTGATCAGCTATCCTTTTCAAGTGCCCTGCCCTATCTATTGCCAGTTGTCTGTTTGACCTTATTTGTCGATATAGTCGATATCCAATATACCCCATAACTATGATCAGCAGGGCAATGCATATCGCATAAACTTCCGTTCTTAATTTAGCTATTTGGATATCCTTGTCCTTTAGCTCTCTTACTCGTTGCAATTCAAGTGCGGTTATTTTATCCATATTTGCTCCCGAGTATATCGAATCATTGTAAGCAACATGTTCTTTATACATAGATAAGGCTCCCTGGTAATTCCCAAGTAGTTCAAGTGTTTCAGAAAGATCCAAAGAAGTGATACGAGCATCATTTACCTCTCCTATGCTTTTGCTGATCTTTAATGCGCTATCTAAAAATTTTGCAGCGGTGATCAGATTCGTCTTTCGGTCAGCGCTGATAAGGCTATCAGCTTTTATTGCATTGCTGTCCTTTGCAATAACAAGATAACATTGCCCAAGATTACCGAGAATACTGCTGTAGTCATAAGGCTGACCATTTTCTTCCAGCATCTTCAAAGACTTATTGTAGTATGCAATACAATGGTTGTAGTCCTTTTGTTTTAGGTAAATACTTCCAATATTCATTAATATCCTGGATGTGCCCTGTATATCACCCAACTCCTTTTTTATTGACAATGCTCTGGAATATATATTGATCGCACTATCGAATTTGTCAAGTAAATTATATGTATTCCCTAAATTGAGGAGCAAAGACGAGATCGAAGTTTTATCATTGGTTTCCTCATAGTAGGTCAATGCTTTTTGAGTGTAAGATATTGCCCTATCGAACTGCTTTTGAGATCGGTAAATATTACTAATACCCCAATTGCCGGCCGCCACCCCTCTTTTATTACCAATACGCTCATTTATTCTCAGGGCTTGTAAGTAGTGATCAAGTGAGTTAGGAAAATCTGACCGGAGTTCATAGCTTACTCCAAGTCCCATATGTGCCATTGCAATTCCTCTTTCCCATTGTATCTTCTTCGCAAGCGATAAGGATCTAAATCCATAGGCCAACGCAGAATCAGAGCATGTACCATTGTATATCTCCGAGATCTTTTTCAGCAATTTTACTTTGTTGCTATCAACATTTTGCTTCTTAATTTCAACTCTAAATGAGTCGATCAATATATCGCTCCGCTTTCTTTCTCCATAAGCACTTTGTGATAAAATAGTAATTAATAGAATGATCCTTAAGAATTTGCACATAGAGGGAGATTTAATGCAAATATTGGTCATTAAATAATCAAAAGCAATTTAACATCAATATTTTATTGTATTGTATAATCATTTCATAAATTATAATAATAAACACATTGTATTATTAAACCTACATAATATCAAATCTTCATAATCAAAAAAGCAGGAGTAATACTCCTGCTTATAAATTAAAGAACTATTTGATCTATTTCAATTGACTAATACACTCAGATAGTGTGATCATCTTCTGCTCTCCGGTCGCAAAGTTTTTCAAACTGACCAACTGCTTTTCTCTTTCCTCATCACCGGGTAATATCACATAAGCCATTGCTCTTTTATTTGCATACTTCATTTGTTTATCAAATTTTACGGCATCAGGGTATAGTTCAGCAGAAATACCGGCATCCCTTAATTGCTTTAATACACTGATTGCATACAGCTCATTATCGCCGCCAAAATTTACCAGCATCACCTGTGCACCTGAGGCAAGTTGTTCCGGGAATGCATTCAACTGCTCCAGTACATCATAAATACGATCGATACCGAAAGATACCCCTACACCAGACAATCCTTTTAGCCCGAAAAGTCCGGTAAGATCATCATAACGGCCGCCACCACCAATACTACCCATCTTCACATTTTCACTATCACATACTACTTCTACAATTACGCCTGTGTAATAGTTGAGCCCTCTTGCCAGGCTGATATATACTTCTATAGATCCACCCCACCCTGCATCAGACAAACCGGTGTAATAACTTAATGAAGTACTTAGCTCTTTAATTCCTTCAAGGCCAATTGGCGTATTGACCATAAGAGTAGATAACTGCTCCAGCTTAGCCTGATTATCACCGGTTATGCTAATGACCTTACTTATCTGGTCGATGCCTGCATCTTCAATGCCTCTCTCTCTCAATTCTTTTGTAACGCCGTCCCACCCTATTTTATCCAGTTTATCGAGCGCAACGGTAATATCTATCATCTTCTCAGGCGTTCCGCATAATTCAGCAAGTGCAGCCAATAGTTTGCGACTATTGACCTTGATCTTTACGGGTATATGTAATTGATGAAAAGCAGCCTGATAGATACATAAGAGTTCAGCCTCATTGATCAAAGAAGTACTGCCTACCACATCTGCATCGCACTGCCAGAATTCACGGTAGCGACCATTCTGGGGACGATCGGCACGCCATACTGGCTGCATTTGGTATCTGCGAAATGGAAATGCCAGCTCATTTTGATTCATGACCACATAACGGGCAAAAGGAATAGTAAGGTCATATCTCAATGCTCGTTCAGTAACTACAGGAGAAGAATACGGTTTACTTAGCACTTTATTCCACTCATCGTTCAGTTTTACTTTGTCCTGTTCCTTCTTTTCGTGCAAGCCATTATTTAATATTTTAAATATCAACCTGTCGCCTTCTTCACCATACTTTCCGGTAAGAGTAACAAGATTTTCCATTGCAGGAGTTTCCAATGGCTGGAAACCATACAATTCAAAAATGTTACGAAGTGTATTGAGTATATATTGGCGCTTACGAACAACAACAGGAGAAAAATCTCTGGTGCCCTGCGGTATAGATGGTTTTGACATTAGTTATTATTTATACTTTTCTATTATAGCATTACAGGTACGTTCTATGATCTGATAAACCGGAAGATAGCCACTTTCATCACCATACCACGGATCCGGAACTGATTCATTCTTGCCCGGATGTAGTTCATTAAGGAAATAGTCAACATTACTTATTTCTGATTGCCCTGAAATCTTTTTTATATCAGATACTACATCTGCAGCAAAGGCATATATCTTATCATATTGCAACAGATCTTCTTTAGTAAATGTTCTGGCTCTCTGATGTGATATGTCTATTCCATTTTCCAGACATACCTTCTGAGAATATTTATGTGGCGCTTCACCGGTATGATATGAATTGGTACCGGCAGATTCCACGACCCAATCCAGTCCATGAATTTTTACTTTATGCTTTAGCACACCCTCTGCTATCGGCGAACGGCATATGTTGCCAAGGCAAACCATTAATATTTTCATTATCCGGCAAAGCTAATAAAAACAGAGGTACTTAATTATATCCCTTCAGCGGAGAATCAGGTTCATTAAGGAAATGCTTGAATACCATCTTGTCAGCCAGTGATGGGAATAGTTTATTGATCAAGACTGTTAGCTTTCCCTGACCGGTCATAACAATGGTCCTTTTTCTTCTGTCTATTCCTTTCAGTATTATGGATGCACATTCCTCTGCGCTCATCAGCTTACTTTCATCAAGTGGGGTCTCTTTCTGTGCGTTGCCATCCGCACCACGTGCCACATTGCGAATATTGGACGCAATAAAGCCGGGGCACACCCACATAACATTCACCCCTGTATGTAACAATTCAGTTCGCAGCGACTCCATAAATCCTTGCATAGCAAACTTGGAAGCCGAATAGCCGGTGCGACATGGTAAACCTCTGAAGCCTGCTATGCTAGATACTGCAGCAATAGTCCCCTTTGATTTTTTGATCGCCGGCAATGCATATTTACTACAATAAACCGTTCCCCAGAAATTGATATCCATCAATTCCTTTAATACCTTAAGGTCCAACTCTTCGAACAATGCACGCATACTTATACCTGCATTATTGATCAAAACATCTATCCTGCCCCATTTTGTCAATACTGCTTCCATCAATGCTTTGCAATCAGATTCAATACTTACATCGGCCTTGATACAAAGTAAATTAGCATTGGCACCTCCAAATCCTGACTGCAATTTATCTGCATCACGGCCGCAAACAGCCACAAATGCCCCTTTACCCAAGGCATCAATAGCCAATGCCTTACCAATTCCTGAAGATCCCCCGGTTATTACATATACTTTACCACTGTATGATGACATGATGATCGTTTTAATAGACTGGCAAAGTTAATTTTATGAAGGTTAGTTCCATCAAAAAAGATGATAAATACCGCTATTAAAAATATTTATTTAGAAATGTTTTAAAATATAAACACTGTTTATTAAATTTGCAGTGTAATTATCTGACATGGGAATTAGTGAAAGAAAGGAACGGGATAAACAAGAAATGCGCACCAAAATTATTGATGCTGCTATTTCTATGTTTTTGACTGAAGGGTATGAAAAGACTTCCATCAGAAATATTGCTGAGAAGATTGAATACAGCCCAGCTACCATTTACCTCTATTACAAAGACAAGGACGAATTACTATACGAAGTTCAGAGGCAAGCTTTTGAAAAACTGGAGTTGGAATTTCATGAAAAAGTTACCAGTGCTGATCCCATGGAACGTCTGGAGCAGTTATGTTATACCTATGTAAGGTTTGGTAAGAACAATAAGGAGATGTATGACCTTATGTTTATGATGAAAGCTCCGATGAATTGTGTTGAAGAAGATGAGACCTGGAACAATAACACCGATTCTTTCGACTTCCTTGTAAAGTGCCTGTCAGACTGCATGGAAAATAATCTCTTGCGTTTTGATAATGTAATGACAGCAGCATTATCTGTTTGGTCAATGGGACACGGACTTGTTTCGCTGGACGTGAGCTGCAGGTTCAAAGCAATGCAAATGGATGAAACGAGCATCAACATAGCTATCGAAGAAGCAATCGGCCAATACCTGAAGCTCATAAAAGCCTAACAACTAATATTATTTACAGAAACTAAAAAGAAAAAGAAAATTCATATTTTTTTTGCCACATAACTAAACAGTGTTCATTATGTCAACAATGATAAACAAAAGGATAGCAATAATATTACTACTACTATTCACAACCTATTCTCAGGAAAGCAACGCACAAAGTCAGTTGGACTTCTACATTCAGGAAGGAATTAAAAACAATCAGGGGCTACATCAGCAAAACATCCAATTAGAGCGATCACTGCTAGCCCTAAAAGAAGCGAAATCACTTTTCCTACCCAACATTAGTTTACTGGGAACTTATACTAAAGCGAATGGCGGCCGTACAATTGATCTTCCTATCGGCGATCTGATGAACCCTGTATATGCCACACTCAACCAATTGACCAATACCAACAATTTTCCACATATCGATAATCAATCGATATTGTTGAACCCTGACAATTTCTATGATGCAAAGTTCAGAACATCATTGCCGCTCATTAATGCTGAGATCTGGTATAATCAAAAAATCAAGAAAGAGCAGATAACACAACAGCAGGCAGCGGTCAATGTTTATAAACGTGAGTTAGTAAAAAATATTAAGTCTGCTTATTACCAATATTATCAGTCAGGAAAAGCAGTTGCTATATACAACAATGCCCTGCTTTTGGTAAAGGAGAACGTTAGAGTAAATGAAAGCCTGTTGAAAAATGGCCTAAGGAACAGCACCGCACTTACCCGCTCACAGACCGAACAACAAAAGATAGAGGCTGCAATTACTGAAGCCAGCAACAACCAAATGAATGCGAAAGCATATTTCAATTTTCTTCTCAACCGCGCGCTTACTACCGACATTATTATCGACACAACTGATTTCAGTAAAGTAGCAAACATACTTAATACGTCAACCAACACTAGAGAAGAGTTAGTTCAGTTGAACAAAGGTATTGAAACCTATAAACTGGTAGAGAAAATGCAAAGGTCATACCTCGTGCCCAAGCTCAATACTTTTCTTGATCTGGGTTCACAGGGATTTAACTTCAACTACAATTCAAAAACGCAGTACTACATATGGGGGCTAAACCTGCAATGGGATCTTTTTGCTGCAGGCAAGAACAGATACAAAAGCCTGCAAGCAAAAGCTGATGTCTCATTATTACAAGCTCAGTATAGTCAAACAGAACAAGCTTTACAATTTCAAACAGAACAGTCAATTAACAACTACAATACAGCTCTATCTAACTACAACAGTGCAAAATCACAACTTAACCTGGCCGGCAAATACTACAATGATCAATTAAAAGTGTACAAAGAAGGACAATTACTATACATAGAATTGTTGGATGCACTCAATCAACTGACCAATGCTGCATTACAATTGTCGCTGGCACAAGCCAATGTACTTAATGCTGCTGCAGACATAGAACGTAATAATGCCACATATCCGATAAATTAATTTTCATACTTAACGCCACATTCAACAATTTTAAACGCACAGATATGCAAACCATAAAATCAATAATAACAATCGTAGCAGTTCCATTCATTATGGTATCATGCGCTACAAAAAAGGAAGCAGTAAAAACTGCTGACACAGACATTATCCCTGTTAAAATAATGAACTTGTCACCAACTACAGGTGCCGCAACCATAAATATATCAGGGCAATTTACCACAGATGATGAAGCATATCTGTCATTTAAAACTGGTGGCATCATTAATAAGATACTTGTGCGCGAAGGCGATGCTGTAAAGCAGGGGCAGCTTCTGGCAACTCTTAATATGGCTGAGATCAACGCGCAGGTAGAACAGGCGCACATTGCTTATGATAAAGCAATTCGCGACTACCAGAGAGTAATGAACCTGTACAAAGACAGTGTAGCTACATTAGAACAAGTACAGAATACAAAGACCGGAATGGACCTTGCCAAACAGCAGGTAACCTCTGCAGAGTTCAATCGAACATACTCAGAGATAAGAGCACCAAGAAGTGGATACGTGTTACATAAAATGATGAATGAAGGACAATTGGCAGGAACTGGCATGCCTGTATTTCAGATAAATGGTGCCTCATCAGGCAATTGGATGCTGAGAGCAGGAATAAGCGACAAAGAATGGTCTAATGTATCGATCAATGACAAGGCTGAAATAATCATTCCTGCATTGAATGGCAAAACATATACCGGACAAGTGGTACGTAAAGCAGAAGGTGCTGACCAACTAACCGGATCATATACCATTGATGTGAAATTCACCAATGAAAAACCTGCAAGTCTGGCTGCAGGAATGTTTGGAAAAGCAATGATAATACATGCTGATAAAAGTGAAACTGCTGCTTCTTCATGGGCAATACCTTATGAAGCACTTTTAGATGGAGATGGTAGTAATGGCTATGTATTCATAACGAATGACAACAAAACAGTACAAAAGTTAAAAGTGACCGTCGAAAGAATAGAAAAGGATCATGTGATCATTAACGATGGACTACAAAATGCCAGATCACTCATTATAAGCGGAAGTGCATACCTGACTGAAAAAAGTAAAATAAGGGTTACAGACGATGTCATGGCAAAATAATGAAGCTCTGGAAACAAGATCTCTTTTCAGATGGGCATTTTCTAACCCTACAATTACAAACAATACACAAATCATCTTTAAAATAATACACAATGAAGATCTCTGATTACGCAGTCAAAAATTATCAGTTCACACTGGTCATTTTTATCATGATCATAGTACTTGGATTATCCACTATTCTCAGTATGCCACGGTCTGAGGATCCGGAGATGCATGCACCGATATATCCGGTAGTCATAGTTTATCCGGGAACAAGTCCGAAAGACATGGAAGAACTGGTGGTAAAACCACTGGAAAAAGAAATAACAGGACTCGACAACATAAAACGTGTACGTAGTTCTATTGGAGATGGTGTTGCAGTGCTGCGAGTTGAATATAAATATAACAGCAACGTTGAAAATAAATTTCAGGAGCTGACAAGAGTTGTCAATAATAAAAGGAATGAACTTCCCTCTGATATTTTGAGTCTGGAAGTGCAGAAGTTTCAACCATCAGATGTCAATATCATACAGATAGGGCTGATCTCAGAAAATGCACCTAGAGAAAGAATGAAATATTATGCGGAAAAGTTGCAGGATGAACTTGAAAAACTAACTGCTTTAAAGAAAGTAGAGATTCATGGACTACCTGAGCAACAAGTACGTATAGAACTGGACTTTGAGCAAATGGCTAAGGCTCATATACCCCTGGCAGCAGTAATGGGAAGCCTGCAAAGCGAAATCGCCAATATACCGGGTGGCAGTATTGATGCTGGAAACAGAACTTTCAATATTAAGACCAGCGGCAACTATCAATCTATTGATGAGATAAAGAATACTATCGTATCGTCAGGTAACGGTAATATCGTATTTCTGAAAGACATTGCTAAAGTATATTATGGATTTGAGGATGAAAAATACAGGACCAGACTCAATGGCCACAGATGTCTTTTTGTTGTTGCAGCTCAAAAAGAAGGTGAGAACATCACAAAGACCAAACAGGCTTATCAGCCTGTAATTGAACAATTCAAAAAGACACTTCCATCTAATATAGACCTTGTACAAAATTTTGATCAGGCAGACAATGTGAACCGGCGTTTAAGCGGGCTCGGTGAAGATTTTATCATTGCGATATTATTGGTTGCTGTCACCTTGTTACCGCTTGGTTTCCGCCCGGCTATCATTGTAATGATCTCCATACCGCTGTCATTATCTATAGGTATTGTCTTGCTGAATCTGTTTGGATATAACCTGAATCAATTGAGTATTGTAGGTCTTGTCGTAGCATTAGGCCTTCTGGTAGATGATAGTATTGTAGTAGTAGAGAATATTGAACGCTGGATGCTGGAAGGGCATACCCGTATGGAGGCAACACTGAAGGCAACAAAACAAATAGGTAAGGCGGTTGTAGGTTGCACCATCATGCTCATTATAGCTTTTATGCCATTGGTATTCTTGCCCGAGGGCGCTGGCGATTTTATACGAGGACTTCCTCTTGCAGTGATTCTGTCGGTTTTTGCATCTATGCTTGTATCATTGACTATAATACCATTCTTATCGAGCAAGCTACTGAAGAATCATACCGGACATCCGGATGGCAATATATTTATGAGAGCTCTGAAGAAGATGATACATGGCAGCTATAGTAAGTTACTTGACAAAGCACTCTCCCGCCCTATCCTCACAATAATTGCTGCAGTGATCATCTTCGGAGGCTCAATGGTATTGTTCAAGGCGGTAGGCTTTAGTTTGTTCCCGTCTTCAGAAAAGCCTCAATTTTTTATCAATATTACTACTCCCCCTCAGTCAAATATAAGCTATACCAATTCCATAGCTCAACGCATAGAGGCAGAACTGAAGAAGGAACCAATGATCAAATACTTTGCTACTAATGTTGGGAAGGGCAATCCGCGTATCTACTATAACGAGATACAGGAAAACGAACGAAGTGACTACAGCCAGATATTTGTTCAGCTTGATGAACATACCTCACCAGACAAGAAGCTGGAATTAATAGAAAGTTTAAGGGTAAAATGGACTCCATACCCGGGTGCAAAAATAGAAGTGAAGAACTTTGAACAGGGACCACCTGTTGTTGCTCCTGTAGAAGTAAGACTGTTTGGCGAAAATCTGGATACTCTGCGGGCAATAGCAGAACGTGTAGAAGTAATGTTACAAAAGACGCCGGGTACCATCTATGTCAATAATCCGGTAAGTCTGTTGAAAACCGATATAAAAGTGGCAATCAATAAAGAAAAAGCTCAGCTGCTTGGTGTGCCTACTGTTAATATCGACAGGACTGTCAGATTAGCTGTTGCAGGTTTTAACATGGGTAAATACACCGATGTCAATGAAAATGACTACAACATATTACTCACTCGTAGTAAAGAAGAACGACCAACACTTGATGTGATCAGTAATTTATTGGTCAACAATAATCAGGGGATGGCTATTCCTATCAGTCAACTTGCAGACCTGAGATTAGAAAAGTCTCCTATCAATATCAACCACATGGAGAAAAAGAGAGTGGTTTCTGTAAAAGCTAACATCCAGAAAGGGTTCCTGATAGATGATGTGATCAATAGCGTTACCGATAAGATGGACAAGATGGGTCTTCCAAAGGGATATAGCTACGAGATGGGCGGTGAGATAGAAACACGTAAAGATTCATTCGGCGGATTTATGAACATCATCATCGTTACCGTATTCATGTTCATCGCCATGCTCATACTGTTGTTCCGTACATTTAAAAGTACGCTTATCGTCTTGTCTGTGATACCATTGGGTATAGTTGGTGCGGCAACAGCGCTGTGGCTAACGGGTAATACCCTGTCCTTTGTAGCTATCATTGGTCTTATCGCACTCGCTGGAATAGAAGTAAAAAACACTATCCTTTTGGTCGATTTTACCAATCAATTGAGAGAACAAGGTAAAAGCCTCGATGAAGCTATTCGCGAAGCAGGAGAAGTAAGATTTTTGCCTATAGTATTAACATCTCTTACAGCAATCGGCGGACTTTTACCCATAGCCATCTCCACCAATCCGCTTATAGCACCTTTGGCAATAGTGCTCATAGGTGGTCTGATCAGCTCTACCCTATTATCCAGAATAGTGACACCCGTGGTGTATAAACTGATGCCTCCTAAAGTTTAGCTTCTTAAAGTTCCAAAATTGCAAAAGGTAGTTTCAAAAATTTGAAACTACCTTTTTTATGTGGCTTATTCTAGATACTAACTGTAGTTAAGCACAATCTTATCTTACTGACATGTATCACACAAATGAAAATGGCAATTTTTACAAATTGTGCATAAATAAATAGTCAATACATTCAGACTAATAACTTTTTTTACTTCTCCCGCTGCAATAAGAACTGCGCAAGTTCAAGCAAAGGTTGCTTACGCTTAGACGGTACGGCTACTTCATCCAGCGATTGGAAAGCAAGTTGCGAATAATGAGCTACAAGATCTCTGCACTGAACATCGGCACCGGTTGCAGTAAATAGTGCCAGCATAGACTTTACCTTACCATCAGCATTACCGTTAATTAGTGCTTCAATTTCAGCGCGCTGTCCTGCATCTGCATTTTGCAATGCTTTTACCAGCAGCACTGTTTTCTTATTGGCCAATATATCGCCACCATTCTGCTTGCCTATTACTTCCGCCACACCATAAGCATCCAGGTAATCGTCTTGTAGTTGAAAGGCGATACCCATGTTCTTACCAAACTCATAGAGTTTATTGGCACTATCGCCCAGTGCACCACTCACCAACGCACCCATCTTCAGGCTGCATGCCAGCAGTACCGACGTTTTAAGGGTGATCATGTGTATATATTCATCAAGGGTCACATCCACCCTCGTCTCAAAATCCATATCCAGCTGCTGCCCCTCACATACCTCAATAGCAGTTTTGTTGAATAACTGCATCACCGGTTGCAATGCTGTATTTATATTGGCTAAGCTATGGTAGGCATAGATACCCATAATGTCGCCACACAATATCCCGGATGTAAGTCCGTACTTGGCATGTATGGTTGGCTGCCCGCGGCGAAGCGGTGCCTTGTCCATAATATCATCATGTATCAGTGTAAAGTTGTGAAACAGCTCTACACCTATCGCAGCATGCCATGCATCCTCATTAATATCCATAAACAGCTCATTGGCCATCAGGCATACCACAGGCCTTATCCGCTTCCCACCCAATGCCAGCAAATACCGGCAGGGTTCGTATATAGTTGCCGGAGATTCTGGGAATGGTAAAGTAGTGGTAAAGCGTTGTTCGAACTGAGCTACAAGGTCGGTAAATGATTGCATGTGTTCCTTTTACGGTTATTAATGTTCAAAAGTAAAAATTACATTTAAGAAAAAGCCAACAACGATATTTTATATCCTTGCTGGCTCCGTCTCTCAATATTGAATACTCATTATTTCTTCTTTTTCTTCCTGTCAATTCGGCCTGCGGCTCCTTTTTTACCGCCACCACCACCTGGTCTACTTGGCTGAGATCTGCCGCTCTGCCCTCTTCCTGATGCTCCTCTTCCCATATCACCTCTTGACGGCCGACTTGCTGCCGCATATTTAGAACGGGTGATACCCGGCATCTCCATAATAGTAAAATCTATCTGTCGTTTATCCAGATTGGCAGATACTACCTTTATCATCACTTTATCGCCCATAGCAAATCGCAGATGTGTATTGCGACCTACCAATGCATATTCATTTTCTACAAAAAGGAAATCATCAAATTCAGCCAGATCATTAGAAGATACCATGCCTTCGCACTTATGAGCTACCGTCTCTGCCCAGAAACCATACTGGCTTACGCCGCTGATAACTGCTTCAAAGTCTTCCCCAACATAATCCTGCATGTATTCTACCTGTTTGTATTTATTGGCACTGCGTTCACAGTCCATTGCCCTGCGTTCCTGATCACTGCAGTGCGAACATTGAGTTTCCAGATCTTTTATTGGCTCTATCTTGTTTTCAAGACATTGCTGCAAAATTCGGTGCACCAGCACATCAGGATATCTACGGATAGGAGATGTAAAATGACAATAATCTTCAAAACCCAATCCATAATGACCTATATTGTCTGTTGTATAGATAGCTTTAGACATAGTACGAATACCCAATTGTTCCAGTACATGTTGCTCGGGTTTACCATTCACTGCTTCCAACATACTATTGAATGAGCTTGCCACAGCCTCAGTGCTGCTGAAATCGAATTTGATACCAAAACGACCTGCATATAATGCAAACATCTTCAGCTTATCCTGGTCCGGCTCATCATGAATTCGATAAGGGAATGGCACCGGCTTATCTTTAAAAGTAATGCCTGAAACATATTCTGCAACAGACCTGTTGGCCAGCAACATCAATTCTTCAATGAGCTTATGTGCCTCTTTACTTTCTTTGATAACAATTCCAATTGGTTTGCCATGTTCATCCAGCTTGAATCGGATCTCCTGAGAAGAGAAATTGATAGCACCGGCTTTGAAACGGTCTGCTCGCAGACTTTGTGCTATGCCATTCAAAATATGTATCACTTCCTTATGATCACCTTCTGCACCTTCGATTATTTCCTGAACATCTTCATAACTGAATCTGCGATCAGAATGTATGAGCGTTTTACCCAACCACGTATCTCTTACTGCTCCCTTGCCATTGATCTGGAATATTGCTGAGAAGGTATATTTATCTTCATTTGGGCGCAGAGAACAAAGCTCATTACTCAGTCGCTCCGGCAACATCGGCAATACCCTGTCCGGCAGGTACACACTTGTTGCTCTCTTATAAGCTTCTTTATCTAATGCCGATCCGGCTTCTATAAAGTGACTCACATCTGCAATGTGCACACCCACTTCAAACCATCCCTCTTTAAGTGGTTTAAATGATATAGCATCATCAAAGTCTTTGGCATCTATCGGATCAATGGTCATGGTAAGAATACCACGCATGTCTCTTCGCTTGGCTATTTCGTCTTTGTCTATAGTTTCAGAATACCTTGCTGCATCTTCCAATACTTCATCCGGGAAGGTGAGGGGAAATCCATTTTCAGTTAGAATGGATTGCATCGCTATTTCATTCAAAGATTCATTGGTAAGGATACTGGTGATCTCTCCAACCGGATTTTTAGCTTTGCCATTCCAATCTGTTACTTTAGCAATAGCCTTATCCGCTTCCTTAGCGCCATTGAGGCCCGAAAGTGGTATGAATATATCTACCGGCATTCTTTCGCTGTCCGGTATCAGAAAAGCAAAATGCTCATGAACCTGCACTCTGCCGCTAAACTCAGATTGCTTGCGGTGAATGACCTTAGTTATTGTCCCTTCTTGTCTTTTGTTATTGTCTGCGTAGCCGTTTACCTCTAATGTAACTGTATCCCCATTCAGGGCGTTACCCATATGCTCTCGCTTTACTATGATGTCCTTTGCCTGTCCTTCTACGACCACAAAACCCATACCTCCTCGTGAAATTTCCAGTTTACCTGTATAAGAGCTCTTGCTTGAATTGTTGTCTTTGTTGTACTTTTTTTGATTTGATCTTTTATTCATTAATTAAATTTACTTCACTAAAGATAATGAATAAATGACTCATTGACTTAATGCACTGCTGCTACAGCTATATATTTAACAATTTAGCAATTTGCATTGAGCATTTTTATACTAATGATACCCAATGCATCAACTTGAACTATAAGCTAAAATGAAAAATGGCATATAATAACATTCGATATTATTTTAAATCATTTCCGCTATTAACTAAAATAATGACAACAAAAATGTCGTTAAAACAAACTTTAAACATTTGTTGACGTTTCACTCATTATTTTTGGTATGTGGAAAAGATATGCGCGACAGATTTTAATGCTAAAAGTCACTGGATGAAATATAAACATTTACTTTTCTTTCTTATTGTTTCGGGATTTTTTGCATCGTGTAGCCCAGGTAGCCGCAAGTTCAATATTGTGGGTAGTATAACAGGTATGCCGGAGCAAACAGTGATACTCGAGCAGCTCAATGCCAACGACGTAATTACTATTGTTGATTCTCAACGTTCAGACAACAAAGGTAATTTCGAGATCGCCGGTGTTTCTCCTGAGCCCGGCCTGTATAGATTGCATTTTGCTAAGAATAAATTCATTCTTCTTTCAATTGACAAAGGCAATATAAAAGTTACCGGAGACTGGAATACTATCGAGAACTATAATGTTTCCGGTTCATCAAGTTCCGAGAGTTTAAGGCGCTTTATTGTTTCCATTCGTGAACACTTGCGCGATATCAACACTATGACAATGGTCATAGATACTTTACAAGCTAAGGGAAATGACAGTTTGCTGCAGGTAGCGAAGAAAGAATTTCAGGATGTTCAGTTCAATTTTACTGAATATGTAGAAATTTATGCAGATACAACTAAGGCTGAACCTAATGCGATCTTTGCAGCTAGAATGCTCAATGCCAATACTGAGATAAATTATCTGGAGACATTTGCACAGAGTCTTGGTCGTAAGTATCCGGGGACTAAAATGACCAAAGATTATGCTGAATATTATGCTAAACTGGATCTCAGGTCACATCAACAGAAAGCAGAACCAGGCCGTATAGATGTTGGTGCTATGGCGCCGGATATCAAGTTGCAGACAATTGACGGTAAAGAAGCATCTCTTTCATCGCTCAAAGGCAAATATGTTCTGCTGGATTTCTGGGCATCATGGTGTCGCCCGTGCAGAGCCGAAAACCCTAATGTAGTTGCAGCTTACAACAAATACAAGGACAAGAACTTTACCATTTTCAGTGTATCACTGGATAACCAGAAAGACAAATGGGAACAGGCTGTTAAAGATGATGGACTTACCTGGACTCAGGTTAGTGACCTGAAAGGTTGGAGCTCTGATGCTGCACGTATGTATGGTGTACAGTCTATTCCGTTCAACTATCTGATCGATCCGAATGGAAAGATCATAGCCCGCGACTTACGTGGAGAACAGTTGGAAATTATCTTAAGACAATCTATAAAATAGTATTTATAAAAAACAGTTCATTGAAAAGGCGACCAATTGGTCGCCTTTTCAATGAATAAGCACTTCTGTTTACAGTAGTATTAATGTTCTATGTAAGTATAAGTAAAGTAGATCATTGGCACTATACACTCATTTTTCCTTCTTCCACCTACTAATGGAGGTGTTAAGAACCATTTATCAGGAGCGGTATTTTCAAAAGTTGTTCTGGCATATCTTCTGTACACAATTGGCTTTATGTCATGCACCCAACTCAGCCCCAATACCTGACCATTGAAGAATGTTCGCAAAGAATCATTACCCGCATAGTAGTTGGTGGCACCATTTATCAGCCATGGATAACCATCATTTTTGTATCCTACGGTCCACTCTACAGACACAAATAGTCCTCCCTTTACCTGTATCTTCTTATTACTGAGATCGGCACTAATCCACTCATTGCCCTTTCGTGCGCTCAATACCAATACACTATCCGTCACCTCTTCTCCGGGAGCACCTGTTGAGTCTGGTTCATAAATATGTACCAGAAATTTGTTGGTCACTGCCTCTCCATTCTTGGTAATGAATACGTTGACTTCATTAAGTATCCCATTACGTAAAGAATCGGCAGGGAGAAATAATGCTATCTCGTCTTTAAAAGTGAGGTAACAACCAGCATCATGACCGGTACGACCAGCGCCGGCAATGCCCTGTCGCTCCCTACCGCCTTTGGCTCCTATAACGGCCTCCTGTAATCTGTTAGATTTCTTTTGCAATTCTACTATTATAGAATCTTCCGGCATGACATCAACTTCAATAGTTGTTTTTTCATAACCTTGTCCATAAAAACTAAATGAATCCTCTGCTGAAACATCTGCCTTAAAATAGAAATTACCCTTAGCGTCACACAGGTAAGTTTGGTTAGCCTTCTCCACTTTTACAAATGAATTTGGGATACCATTATTGTTCTTATTCACTATACGTCCATAGAAAGCACGAGGCTGTGCCTGAGTGACTGTTGAGCAAAGTAGCATTGAGCAGATGGATGCAGATAGGAGTTTACCTGTCATTGTTTAACTGTTAGTATTCCTAAATGTACTAAAAAAACATGCCGCCAGGAATAACTACTGCAATTAAATGACAGGATATCACATGCTTTTAACATGATATAAAAGAAACAAGCCGCAGAAAATATCTGCGGCTTGTCATTCATTAACTATTGATCAATTACCAAACTCTTGCACGCTCATTCTCAGGGCGATACATTTTGTCTGTTGGCTTGATGTTAAATGCTTTGTACCATGCAGCTACATTGCTTACAGGCAGATTGCAACGCTGCTCACTTGCAGAGTGCGGATCTGTCTTCAGGCGATTTGCCAATTCTTCAGGCTTAGTGTTAGCTCTCCATACCTGAGCCCAGCTAAGGAAGAAACGCTGATCAGGAGTAAATCCGTTGATCTTTGTTGAATCTTGACCTTGCTTGGTCTTCTTGAATGCCTCATAGGCGATATTGATACCACCCAGGTCAGCAAGATTCTCACCTTCGGTAAGGCTACCATTAGCATGGAATGTATCAATAACAATTACCTGGTTGAACTGCATTACAACAACATTTGCCTTGTTCACAAAGTTTGCTGAGTCAGCAGGAGTCCACCAATTGTTCAGATTACCTTTTGCATCATACAAACGGCCCTGATCATCAAAGCCGTGAGTGATCTCATGACCTATTACAGCACCGATACCACCATAGTTCACCGCATCATCTGCATCAGCATCAAAGAATGGGAACTGAAGGATGCCCGCAGGGAAAACGATCTCATTGAATGCAGGATTGTAATATGCATTTACAGTTGGAGGCGTCATACCCCACTCTGCTCTGTCAACCGGCTTGCCCAGCTTACTTAACTCATAGTTGTATTCCCATGCAGAAGTAACCATTACATTCTTTACATAGTCATTGTTCACTATAGTAACAGAACTATAATCCTTCCATTTGTCAGGATAACCGATCTTCTTAACAATAGCGTTCAATTTAGCCAGAGCCAATTTCTTTGTTTCAGGACTCATCCATTCCAGATTCTGGATACGAGCGCTATATGCAGCCTGCAGATTGTCCAGCAATTCCATCATGCGCTTCTTAGCTTCAGGCTTGAAGTATTTGTCAACATACAACTGACCTAACATATCACCTATTGAACCATCAACTTCATTTAATACACGTTTCCAACGAGCGCTCTGGTCTTTCTGACCACGCATCTTAGTGCCATAAAGTGCAAAACGAGCATTGACGAAATCATGACCGAGATATGGTGCCATGCTGTTACCCAAATGGAACTTCAGGTATTTTTTCCATACTTCTATTGGCGTAGCCTTCATTTGCTTAGCCATTTCAGTGTAGAACATTGGTATTGAAATGATCATTGAATCCTGACCAGTAACCTTAAGACCAGCCAATAGTGCTTTCCAGTCAAGACCCGGAGTCAGCTTACTGATTCCTTCAATATTAAACTTATTGTACAAACGGATGGGATCGCGCATTTCAACACGAGTCAACCATGCCTTTGCAAGAGACTGCTCCAGATTGTAGATCTCAGCACCATCTTTTTTAGCTGCATTGCTGTCTGTACCCATTAAGGTCAGAATCTGTGGAATATACATTTTGTATGCTTCACGAATACCAGCAGTACGCTCGTCCTTATCGAAATAATATTCCTTACCCGGCATACCCAATCCACCAGGACCAAACTGGCAAATTTCCTTAGTAACGTTTTTATCATCAGGAGAGATACCAAAACTGAAAACAGGTCCCAGTCCTTGTGTCTGTTCCAGAGTGATCTCAGCCATCAGTCCGTTAACGTCTTTGATCGCATCGATACGAGCCATTACTTCCTTAAGCGGAGCAATACCTGCTTTTTCAATAGCAACGCTATCCATACCAGTACGGTAAAAATCACCTACCATCTGAGCAGCACTACCCTTTGGTGCATTCTTGATAGCCGAAACCGAATCGAGGATGCCATGTAATGCTTTCAGGTTGTTCTCAGCCAAAATGTTGAAACTACCCCAACGGCTTTGATCTCCCGGTACAGGATTTGCCTTCAACCAGGCACCATTAGCATACATAAAGAAATTGTCTCCCGGATGGATAGTGGTATCCATGTTAGCGAGATCAATGAACTTATTGTCTTTAGCTCCGGCATTTCCTCCCGGTTGCTGACAAGACGCCATAGCTACTACTGCGGCACCTGCAAGAAGAGTGTTCTTGATATACATAATAAAATGAAATTGTTTTTTAACTGTCCAAATGTACAATAAGCATGTGGAAACACATAATTTATGTAGGTGGATAAAATGGGGGATTTTAGGGATGCCCGATCGATGGTTGAAATTTTCATCGGGCATTGGATGTGTGTAGTTTGTTGGTTTACATTGGGTTGTGGTTTTGTGTTATGCCCGATCGTGCCCGATTTTGTGCCCGATGGGGTTAGTTATCTTATAGGTGGTGGGTGACTAGTTGCTTACCTTTTATCACCCCCGACATTCGACAGCTGGCCCAGGGGCCGGTCGAATATCGTCCCCTCTTTCAAAAAGAGGGGAATTTGTGGTTACGGAAGCGAGACGCTTCCAGTGGGTAGGTCGAAGCGGGACGCTTCGACCAGTGTGCTTTTTTATCCATGCCCGATCGGGGTTGAAATTTTCATCGGGCATTGGATAGGTGTAGTTTGTTGGTAATCATTGGGTTATGGTTTTGTGTTATGCCCGATTGTGCCCGATTTTGTGCCCGATGGGAAACAAAGAAAGTGGCATCCCGAGCCTGATGGAGGTTTGTTGTGCCCAACCGCTTATTTTCTTTCTTTGTCCCCGATGCATCGGGATGTTCCAGCATGCCGTCCCGCAATGAGCGGGATAAACTCCGAAAAGAAACAAAGAAAACGGCACTTTTTCGCAACGCTCCGCGCGAAAAAGGAGCCAGGCTGCGTGTTGTTGTGGCTGGCTCGACCGCTCTTCGCAAGATCAGCCAACGCTTCCACTCAGTTACTTTTTTGAGTGCATTTTTCTCTAATGCCCGACTTGGGGATAAAATTTTCATCGGGCATTGGATGGGTGTAGTTTGTTGGTTTTCATTTGATTATGGTTTCTATTGATGCCCGATTGTGCCCGATGACTGTTTGGTTGTGCTCAGTTGCTTCGTCCAACCTCTTACTTACTTTTCTTTGTCCCCGATGCATCGGGATGTTCCTGCTGCCGTCCCGCAATGGGCGGGATAAACTCCGAAAAGAAACAAAGAAAGCGGCACTTTTTCGCAACGCTCCGCGGGCAAAAGGAGCCGGACTGCGTGTTGTTGTGGTTGGCTCGACCGCTCTTCGCAAGCTCAGCCAACGCTTCCACTCAGTTACGTTTTGAGTGCATTTTTCTCTAATGCCCGACTTGGGGATAAAATTTTCATCGGGCATTGGATGGGTGTAGTTTGTTGGTTTTCATTGGGTTGTGGTTTTATGTAATGCCCGATCGTGCCCGATTTTGTGCCCGATGGGGTTAATCTGAAGAAGAAAATGCGGCAAAATCCGGAACGATTTTAAGATCATCCTGTTTTTATGTTTGTGATGTGGGTTTAGATGTCAAAGAACGGTTGGCGAAGTGCTTAATTAGATTGCAAATTAGTTTGGTGATCTTGTTTCAGCAAATAATCATATCCACAATAATGTGAACATCTTATTGTAATGCTCGTATGATCAATAGGTTACAGGGATTTACCTGATAATGAATTTAAGCTCAATATTTTTTAGAATGATTTTTAATCAGAAATAAATACCGCCTCTGGTAGTTAGTGCGCACACCGCAGCAACCACAAGAAATAGGGTAATTTGAGCTTTGTAATGCTCAACTTATTAAATGTTGAGTATAGAAATTTACCACATAGAATATGCGAATAACAAAAATGTAGAGAGGATAATGATTGTGAATATCAAAGTCAACCGGTTGTGATATAAACAATATTCTTTTCTTCTTTTAGATGGAATAGATGTGATGAATAACCTATCATAGGATTGGTAAAGGTGAAAAAAATTAAATCTCTTAGCATAGTGCTTTTCCATTTTAACCTTGTTATACCAGTATCTTATAACTAAGAAATAAACAATATTTTCAGTAGATAGTAAGGTTAATGCGATTTTTGACGGGTCAATCTTGACATTCATAATATTGAATTAAAAAAATAGTGAGGGTTTATAATGTGCACTTCAACAGAATTTTTAATAAGTAACACTAAAATCAACTTGTATGTAGCCACCTTCAAAATTGAAAGACAAATTAAACCCTAATGCCCGACAGAGTCGTTTACAATTATAAAGACCCAGTCCCAGACTAGTACGTTTTGATTCATGTCCAAATTTTTTAAAAGGTTCAATATCCTCTAACGAGAATTCAAGTCCTTTACTGACCGTATTCATTATTTTGAATGTAAAACCATCATCATTGCCTGATAATTTTATGACAGGTGGCGATTCATTGTATTCGTGGGAAATAGCATTGTCTATTAATTCAGAAAAAATGAATTGTAGGTATTCACTATTCAATTTACCTCTCAAGTTGATCGGGAAAGGTACAAAATCTAAATGCGCAACAATTTCGGGTAAATTATTTGCTTTGTTATAATACTCAACCAGCTGAGTTACTATGTCGCTGATAAAAATCGGTGCATTATCTCCACTAACATCGGGCAACTGATCATTTTTAGAAAAATGAGCGAACATAACCAGATTTTTAGTATTTCTATACAACCTGAAACTACTGGAATATATCTCACATATAGCTTCCTCAAAATCCAGATTGGTCATTATTTCAGTAGCAGTAGAAATAGTAAAGGCACCATTGTAAATATTACTCAAAGACTTTAGAAAATCCTTATTGAAATGATCATCAACTATAGAAAGAAGTTTTTTGTTTCCTAACTGCAGGCTTTTATTTTTTAGTTTTAATCTTGATTCTATTGCATCAACAAGAGTCTTGGAGGTAAATGGTTTTTTAAGATAATCATCTGCTCCCAAATTCATGGCATATCTAACATCATCCTCACTCACCTTCGCCGATAGGAATATAAACGGGATATCGAATGATGCTTCATTTTTTCTTACTACGTCAAGTAGATTGTAACCATTCAGATCGGGCAAGGTTACATCACATAAAATGATATCAATTTGCCTATCATAGACTTTTGTTATTGCCTCGCTTACCGAGCCAGCTTCAATGACTTCATAGTCTTTGAATACCAACAGGTCTTTTATCGTATTTCTAAGTATTAAGTCGTCTTCGATAATAAGGATTCTAATGCTCACAATAATTATGTTTTATTGCAAACCTACTTACATCTACAAGTTATGGCAATACTAAAAAAGGATGAATGAATCAATCAAAAGGATGAATAACAATAATTGGCTGGTCGAATTATTACGCATTCGGAATATTGATAATTATCGCCAAAGTGTCTTTTGATGACGATAATATTGAAAATGTACCACCATGAATTTTAATTCTAGTCTGCATATTCATCAATCCTTTGCCCTCAATACTAGAGTTCAGATCATTATGCAGGCCCACACCATCATCAAAATAATTAATGTTCACTCCATTTTTATTTTTAATACTCAACTTACAATTAGAAGCACCGGAATGTTTTAGTAAGTTATTAAATAATTCCTGTACCACTCTGAATATACAAATTTGAATACTACTACAAACACTTTCAAAATTGCCCTCATGTTCAAAAACGATATTGACTCTTTTTGAAGCATTAATCAATTCTACCAACTCTTCTATCGCTATTATCATCCCATATTTATGCAGCGTATCTGAAACTAAAAAATCAGCAATACTCCTAATTTCCTTGCTAATTTTATTAACAGCCTCTGTCATATTGTTTGCCAAATACAAACGGGATTCCGGAATGTCTTTCTTAATGATATTAAGGTTTATTCTAAGTGATGATAAATATGCTCCTAACCCATCATGAATATCCGCAGCAATTTTAGATCGTTCTTCTTCTTGTGCATTGAGTATTGAAATAGCTAGATACTGATTTTGCTCGGCAATTTCTTTCTTTAAAATATTTTTAGTCCTTAATTTTTGAATATTCAAAGTCATAACTATGATGATCAAGCCAAAAATACATATTGATAAACAATATAAAATAAAACGAATCTTTTGATTTTCAGCAGTCTGAGCCTGTTGCGAAAGATATTTTTCTGATACTTTTTTCCGCTCGTTTAATTCATATTCTTTTTGCATTTGTAATTTGACTATCTCATTATTCTTTATTTTTTCAATACGCTTGTTTAACGTTTCATTATATTTTTCTAAATATTCAAGCGCCTTTTTTAAATTTTTACATTCTTTATTATTATTATACAAAATGTAGTAACAGTCAGATAAAAGGTCATATCTATGATCCTTCTCCGCAATATTTAAAGCTGCTGTCCCTAATTCTATAGATTTCACATATTTTTTAATATTGAAATAAAAATAAGATGCATTCAAATATGCATGACATATTTCATAGTTTCTCCTGACATACTGAATATTTGCAAGAGCTACATTCATGAAACTATCTGTCAAATTATTATTGCCGTTAAGTTGATAGATTTCCGCTATATTTCTATAATATTGATATAAATGTTCATTTGAATTAGTAAATTCTATGTAAGAATAATAATTCTTCATTGCATAAAATGCACTGTCATATTTTTTTTCAATTTTATAAATGTTATACAGTCTATTATATGCTATATCTATGTATGTAACTGAATCAATTTTTACTGCAGCTTTAATTACATTCATCAAATATGACGTATAATTATTTTTATCTTTATTTCTATCGGCAAAGTCTGCCATCTGCATCAAATTATATAATTTATAATGCGTAAAATATGGATTTGAATTAGATTTTTCAAAAAATTGCTCAGCATTTTTTGCATGCTTATAGGCGTCCTTTGTTAATCCATTGCGCATAAAAAATTCCGCAAGTACAGATTCGCAAACTGCTATGCCAATTGTATCGTTAATTTGTTTATAAATCTCTGAAGCTCTGTATATATCAGTTTGAGCAGATGGCGTGTCAAGAATCATAAGCACGTATCCTAGTTGCAGCAAAGCATACGCCTGATCATCTAATGAATTAAGTTTAAGGGATGAATTTACTAAATCAATTAACTTGTCTTTTTTTACATTTAAATCTAAAATAGAATTTCTAGGCATTAAGTACGTTCGCAATAATTCCACATGTAGCTGTTTTTTTAGCGAATTAGTTCTTACAGCAATTGAAAATGCAGAATCAAAAAAGTTATTGGCAAATTTTTCATAAGACCCGACGTTTGTGTATGCATAAGAACTTCCTAGTGAACAGAATAATTCAAATTTCTTTTCATCTCCCTTAACTTTACCCAATTCACTTTTAAGGCTATCTAAATTAGTTCTTGCCAAAAGGCTATTATTATATCCAATTGATAACCCTAAAAGCATAATGATAATCCATATACTTTTCATTATGTAAAAATTGTATGTTTACTACATGCGATACTGCTTCTAAGAAATATTATGTTCGTATGCATATTTGATCAATTCCGGAGTATTCTTCAACTTCAACTTAGTCAATATCCTCTGTCTATGAGTTTTTACTGTTGCTTCACTGATGCTTAATTGGTTAGCGATAATCTTATTGGGTTCTCCCTTTACAATTAACTTCACAACTTCTTTCTCCCGTGAAGAAAGGTCATTGATCTGCATAACTTCGTTAACACCACTTTTAAATAATTTAGTTACTAAGTGTATAGCAACTTCGGGAGAATAATAGACGCCACCATTATTTATCGTTTCGATGGCTGTAAACAAATCTGCACGACCTATGTGCTTGAGTAAATACCCCTTAGCTCCGGCTTTCAACATATTAACTACATAGGGCACCTGATTATGCATGCTCAACCCAATTACTTTTACATTGGGGAAAAAAGAGTATATATGCTCCGCAACTTCTATTCCATCCATATCGGGCATGGAAATATCTAACAATGCAACATCAATATCATGTTGTTCAAGCAGTTCCAATACTTGTTTTCCTGAAGATGCTTGCGCACACACTTCCATATTATCACTTAGGTGAATGAGCGATGTCATACCATCAATAAATAATTGGTGATCATCGGCTATCAATATTCTTATTTTTTTCATCTATACAGAGTCACTTTCGCAACATTGACAAAAATAGGATAAGCGCATATATTATATTATAAGTAAAATAACTAAAACTAGTAGTTGCCGAAAGTTGAATAATAAAAATCAAACTAAAATTCAATGTCCCTTCTATTTGTATGATCAACTCTGTATTAGTTTATTAATGTTATTACTAAATATCAGCAACATATTCTTAAAGATTCAAAAGCCCCCACCCCTGACAAAAATCACTCCCTACCTCTCAAAATTCTTCGTAATTTTCGCCCATGGAAATGAAAGACCGTAAGCCGGTATATTATAGTGAATACCTGCAACTGGATAAGATACTGAATGCCCAGGATCCTGAAAGCGCCAAAGAAGGTATCAGAGCTGATGATGAAATGCTGTTCATTGTCATTCATCAATCATACGAACTCTGGTTCAAACAGATACTCCATGAGCTACGTATAGTTCGTGATGTATTCAAACAACCCAACATCCATAACAATACTCCTGACATCTATAATAGTGTACATCGCCTGAAGCGAATTTGCAGCATACTTGAATTGACTGTGACACAAATGGGTATCATTGAAACAATGACTCCGCTTGACTTCCTCGATTTCCGTGACCTACTTCGTCCTGCGTCAGGTTTTCAGAGCATACAGTTCAAAATGATCGAAGCTACGCTTGGATTGAAGTATGATAACCGTCACGGAAAGGCTTATTATTTGTCGCAACTTACTCCGGCAGATGTGGAACGAGTAAAGAATGCAGAAAGTGAAGTGTCTTTACTTACGTTGCTCAATCAATGGCTGGAAAGAATGCCATTTACTAAAAATGCGGAATATTGGGGTAGTAATTCAGGCAACTTCTGGACGAGCTATCGCGAAGCATATAAAAACAGCCTTAGTGAGATGGAGCAATCGAACATGAAATTGTTCGACCCTTTGTTTACCAATGATGCTGAATATCCTGAAGGCCGTTCGTTCAGTGCTGATGCAAGCCGTAGCGCACTCTTCATAATGCTCTACCGCGATCATCCTTTGTTGCAATTGCCCTATAACTTGCTGAGCCTGCTATTGGAAATAGACCAGAACTTAAGCATGTGGAGACACAGGCATATTCATATGGTGCAGCGTACCATAGGTAAGCGAGTAGGTACCGGTGGCAGCACAGGAGCCGAATATCTGAAAGGCGCAGCAGATAGCCACTATATATTTAAAGAACTGGCAGAACTGACCTCATTCCTCTTACCACGTAACATGCTGCCAAAGTTGCCTGAAGCATTGGTAAAGGATCTTGGATTCTGTAAATAATTGATCTGATATTTGATCATCAACATAAGGTAGAGCGTAAAATCTCTACCTTTTTTTATGCATATCATTACCCTATCATCTTTTCTTATTTGAACACTGAGCTATGATCGGTATAATAATTGTTGAAACGAGTAATTATTGACCAACTGATGTCTGTCTGTATCTCATAAATAATCGTATTTTGCATCAATAAGTAGTAGTTATGGTCAATGTTGGCAAGTTTAATAACCTGAAGGTTGTAAAAGAGGTTAGTTTTGGAATGTATCTGGATGGAGGTGATGGTGAAGAGATACTGTTGCCGAAAAGATATGTTCCCGAAGGTTTGAAACCTGAAGATGACATCACAGTTTTTGTATATCACGATAATGAAGGCCGATTGACGGCAACAACTACCCGACCATTTGGTGAGGTAGGTGATATTCTGATGATGGAAACGGTTGATATAAATGGTAGTGGGGCTTTTATGAAATGGGGCATCATGAAGGACGTATTCCTTCCTGTGTCGCAGATGGTGTCGAGAATGCAGATCGGCAATAAATATTTCGTATATCTTTTTATTGACGAGAAGACCGGCAGGGTTACCGCTACAGAAAAGATAGACAAATATTTAAGTAATAACGATTTGACTGTAGCCGAAAATGAGTCTGTGGATCTGGTTGTATTTCAAAAAACAGATATAGGATATAAAGTTATCATCAATAGTAAACATCTGGGTGTTTTACATTTCAATGAAGTCTTCCAAGATCTGGAGATAGGAACAAAGGCAAAAGGATATATCAAACATATTCGCCCGGATAGTAAGATAGATGTATCATTGGGGACAAAGGGATATGAAAAAGTAAACGCAGAAGAAAGCCGCATTATAGATCTGCTCAAAGAAAATGATGGATACCTACCTTATAACGACAAATCGGATCCTGAGGCTATCTACTCATTCTTTGGTGTGAGTAAAAAAACATTTAAAATGACATTGGGGGCATTATACAAAAAGCGCTTAATAGAATTTACACAGACCGGTGTAAAACTACTTTCTGAGTAATATTCCTCTGCTGTTCTATCATTTATTTGCTTGAAAATTATATTACCACATTAATTGCATTTCGGTAATTGTTTATGTGTAAATCATTAAATTATCCTAAAATGCAGACTATTATTGAATAATAGCTGCTAAAAGCATGAAGATTTAACAGGTAAGTTTTATATTTGACCCATAATTATGCTCAACGGAAAAAAAATAGTTATTGTACTACCCGCATATAAGGCGGAACTTACTCTGGAAAGAACCTACAAAGAGATACCATTTGAAATTGTAGATGATGTGGTATTGGTGGATGACAATAGTCCGGATGGCACTGTTGAAATGGGGAAAAAGCTTGGTATTAAGCATATTATCAAGCATGAAGTGAATAAAGGATATGGTGGGAACCAGAAAAGCTGTTACAAGAAGGCACTTGAAATAGGTGCTGATATTGTGATCATGCTTCATCCGGATTATCAATATACACCTAAGTTGATCATGGCTATGTCATCGATCATTGCTAATGAGTTGTATCCGGTAGTATTAGCATCACGTATATTGGGAATGGGCGCACTGAAAGGCGGTATGCCTATGTACAAGTATGTATTCAACAGATGCCTGACATTATTTGAAAATATAATGATCGGTGCTAAACTGAGCGAATATCATACCGGTTATCGTGCATTTACTGCAGACGTGATCCGCTCTATTGATTTTACACATAATAGCGATGACTTTGTTTTTGACAATGAAATGCTATCTCAGATATTTATGAACGGATATGAGATCGCTGAGGTTACTTGTCCTACAAAGTACTTCCCTGAAGCATCAAGTATCAATTTCAAGCGTAGTATGAAGTATGGTCGTGGTGTATTAAGAGTTTCTTTGACACACAGACTTCATAAATGGGGATTGGTCAAGAGCAAACTTTATGGCAATAAAAAATAATTCATAGACTATCAATCATCTAATCTGCAATGAACAACATTGCAGATTTTTTTTGTCTTTTATATTTGTAACATTTGGCGCTTAGATGGTCATAAAGACTACTTTTGAATAACGAAAATATTTATGGAGCAGGTTGTTTTATTTCCTTCCGGACCGGTAAGCTATTATTACGGGAGTACGTTCAATAAGGTATGGGATATTTGCTCTGATAAAGAAGTAATATTCATAACAGACAGGAATATCTTTGATCTTCACCCGGCCATATTTGAGAATAAGAAAACTGTTATACTTGAAGCAGGAGAAGCATCTAAAAGTCTTGCTGTAGTTGCGTCAATTATTTCGCGGTTGTTGGCAATGGAAGCTACCCGCTCGGTAGTATTGATAGGTGTTGGCGGCGGTGTGATAACGGATATAACAGGATTTGTGGCTTCCATTTATATGCGTGGTGTCGATTTCGGTTTTGTACCAACAACTATCCTTGCAATGGCTGATGCGGCAATTGGCGGAAAGAACGGTGTGAACATTGATGATGTTTTTAAAAACATTGCCGGAACCATAAATCAGCCTTCGTTCATTATATATGATAACCAATTACTCACCACCTTGCCGATCAAAGAATGGAGTAATGGGTTTGCAGAAGTGATCAAATATGCTTGTTTATTTGATGCTGAAATGTTTGATGAGTTGAGTCAACATGATCTTACATATTACAGACATAATGAGTCGGCATTGAAAAACCTTATCATGCGTTGTGCGGAATGGAAAAATAAGATCGTTGCAGAAGATGAGCATGAGCATGGAAATAGAAAATTATTGAACTTCGGTCATACTGCGGCCCATGCAATAGAAAATCTATACAAGATACACCATGGCGAGGCTGTAGCAATAGGAATGGTAATAGCCGCTACCCTATCTGAACAGGTTTTGCAATTAACTGCAACAACAACATTGCAACTGAAAAATATACTCCGTGGATATGAACTACCAACCAAATTGGACATCAATACTCATGAAGTGATGAATGTTCTTAAGATGGACAAAAAGAGAAAAGGAGATCATATTGATTATATTTTATTGGAAGATATAGGTAAGGCTGTTATACAACCACTGGCTTTTGATGAGATAGAAAATGTTATTACAATATGCATGCAGTAATTTTCCCGGGACATATTTCAGGGAGTTTGGCGGCTCCCCCTTCCAAAAGCATGACACAAAGAGCTTTTGCAGCGGCTTTACTTCACAAGGGTATTACTACTGTATATAATGCCGGCAACAGCGCTGATGAGTTAGCATCATTAAGCATTATTCAGGAACTTGGAGCAAAAGTAATAGAGCAGACAAATGATAAGATCGTTATTAAAAGTAATGGCATCAATCCAATAAGTGATACTATTTATTGTGGCGAAAGTGGTTTGGCTGCCCGATTGTTTACGCCTATTGCATCAACATCTGACAGGCAAATTACTATCACAGGAACCGGAAGTTTGTTGTCAAGACCAATGCCTGCATTTAAAGATGTATTTACACAATTGGGCGTTTCTGTCAGCAATTTCTCAGGGTGTTTACCAATAACGGTAGGCGGCCCAATGAAATCAGTTTCCATTAGTGTAGATGCCGGTGCCGGGTCTCAGTTTTTAAGCGGTTTACTTTTTGCATTGAGCTTTAATGCCATATCACCAGTAATAATAACTGTGGAGCGACTTAGCAGTAAGCCATACATTGATATGACCCTTGAAGTTCTGAAGCAATTTGGCAAGACGATCACGCATGATAATTATACAACGTTTATTATAGACCCTAACTCGTTCATCGATGTTGGTCCGGTAACAATATATGTAGAGGGCGATTGGAGTAGTGCTGCCAATTTATTGGTTGCTGGTGCAATAGCAGGTGAGATCACCGTTTCGAATCTGAATACCCTATCAACTCAGGCCGATAGGGCAATAATGGATATTTTGGCCAATGCAGGTGCAATGATCAATGTGGATAAAGATATGGTCAGCGTAAGTTGCGGACAATTAGCCGGATTCGATTTTGATGCTACCCATTCACCTGATCTATTTCCTGTATTATCTATTCTTGCGGCATGTTGTAATGGCGATTCCAAGATCGCGGGAGTGCATAGGCTCTTTCATAAAGAAAGTAACAGAGCGGAGAGTATTGCAGAGATGTTGGAAAATTTCAATGTACCATACTCTTTTGAAGAAGATGTTCTGTGCATAGAAGGAAGACGAAAATTGCAAGGAACAATTATTGACTCCTACAATGATCATAGAATAGTGATGGCAGGAACATTAGGTGGATTAGTTGCAAATGGACAAGTGGATATTTCAAGAGCAGATGCTGTAAATAAATCATACCCTCAGTTCTTTAACCATTTATCTTTGTGTGGGGTAAGAGTTGTAATAAATGATCAAGAATAATGAACACCTTTGGTAATATATTCAGACTAAGCATATTTGGTGAATCTCATGGTAAGTGGGTCGGCGTTACCATTGATGGTTGCCCTGCAGGTATTGCACTTCAGGAAAGCGATCTGTTGCCTGATCTTGAGAGAAGAAAAGCAGGAGCAACAGGTACTACGCCCAGAAAAGAAGATGATATACCTGTATTTGTGAGCGGTGTATTTAATGGTCGTACGACCGGAGCACCGTTAACAATAATATTTGAGAATAATAACACCAGATCTGCTGACTATGAAACATTAAGGGCAACGCCACGGCCCGGACATGCAGATTTTGTATTGGATAAAAAATTTGAAGGATATAATGATTATAGGGGTGGCGGACATTCTTCCGGCAGACTCACTGTGGCGTTAGTGGCGGCAGGTGTTGTTGCCAAAAAAGTGATACCCACGATAAATATCAGCGCAGAATTGATAGAAGCAGGTGGTAATACTGATATTGAAGCAGCAATAAGTAAAGCTGTTGAAGAGCAAGATAGTATAGGTGGAATAGTTGCCTGTAAGGCTAGCGGATTACCCATAGGTCTTGGAGAGCCATTTTTCAATTCAATGGAATCAGTAATCAGCCATGCTGTATTTTCTATTCCTGCAATTAAAGGAATTGAATTTGGTAGTGGATTTGCTGCGGCATCTATGAAAGGGAGTGTGCACAATGATGCTATTATTGCTGCTGACGGCACTACATTTTCTAATAATGCAGGGGGAATAAACGGCGGGATTTCTAATGGGAATGAATTGACATTCAGAGTTGCGGTAAAACCTACCAGCAGTACGCCGCGAGAACAACAAACCTGGAACAAGCAAACGGGAACGGTAGAACCTTTCACCGTAAAAGGCCGACATGATCTATGTATCGCGTTGAGGGTTCCGGTAGTTGTAGAGGCTGTAACAGCTATTGTGCTTGCAGATATGACCTTACAACTTTGACCGTTCGAGGGGAAATAAACAGATAATACATTATATATCAGTAACAGTTAAATATAATCTAAAAATGACCTTATTTGCTGCAATAATAGCATCTTCACCAACTTACGCTGTAACTTGCCGACAATAAGCATAACCTCATTAAAATAAGTAATGGAACAAACTATCGTACTCCTTTTATCTGCAACACTCAACTTATTAGGATTTGGTCAGCGCCATGCGTTACCATCACAGCATACTATTATTCCTGTTGCTGCTAAAACTACAGCTGCAGGAGATACATTGACGCTTTCTAATATCAATGCAACAGACACGCTTACAATTTATTCGTATGGTTCTGACAGCGGTTATGTAACAGGACCAAATGTTTATGGCGACAGAGGTTTTGCAGAACGATATGATATTAATGGTAATGATAGTTCTGTAAAGGTAATTGGGGTGATGTCTCAGTTTGGTGGTCATGTAAATGCCGCTTCAACACAAACGATCAATTTTAAGATATGGGGCTTAAGTAGTCAGGTGGCCATTACATCTTCATTGGCATATAACAGTTTTCCACTTGCAGGATTAGATACCCTTACGGTACCTGTTACTCATCTGGGAATTGGCACAACGACAGACACAGTCAAATCATTTTTCTTTCCTCATTCTACAGATACTATTCAGGGTGCATTCTTTGTTGGTTATGATATGAGCTATAGCTTCAATTCGATAACTGATACTTTCGGACTTTACAGTACTAAGAATGGAGCACGCACAACACCATGGTATCAGATAAAGACAAATATAGACGACTTTACCAACGATACTACTTATGATACTATTATCGTTGTTCAGAATGCTACCATGTGGTCTGACAACAATTGGCATGAGAACTTTACTCAAAATGATTCAATAAAGAACAATCTGGCGATCTACCCTATTGTGATCATCGGACAGCCAACGGGTATCAATAGTATTACCCGAAACAGTCTTACTTTCTTCGGCAACTACCCTAATCCGGCTTCTGAACATACAAATATTAAGTTCTCTTTAAGTAAGAATGCTGATATAACGTTAACCGTAATGGATATGCAAGGACGTACAATAAAGACGAAACAATTACCTGCATTGGTAAGCGGAGAGCATATCATCGATCTGTCAACCACTGATCTGAATTCAGGAAATTATATATACTCCATCATTACATCTACCGGTGATGCTATAGCCAGCCAGATGATGATAGTGAGATAAAAATGTAATTGCGGGGAATATGATCAATTGATATTTTCTTTCCCTTTTATTGAATGACCATTCAGAAATTAATAAAGTTGCCTTGCCCTTTGGGTGAGGCAACTTTATATTATACTTATGCCTCATTCCCATCAGCATTCGCTAAATTTACATTCTAATGAATAGAACAGTACTTGAAGAACAACTTACCGCACTTAAAGACATTAATTACAAAGGCGATGAGTCGTTTTATAAGCTCAGCAATTTTGTAGTTAACTTCATTACACTCATCAGGCAGCAAGAAGACCCGATGGAATGGACCCGCGCAGCTGCATTTGAAGTACATAAAGAAGACATAAAGCGACGTAAATCTAAAAGCAGAGCCACATTTGATAAATTTAAAGATGCGCTTGTAACCGATCTGGAGACAATGCTTGCCTACATACACATATAAAACTAACTTACCATGAACAAGCGCGCCATTTGGATCCTTCTGCTCATAACTGCTCTGGTAGCAGGGACTATCATATATATGCGCCAAAAGGTACATACTGCGTTTGAAACCCTCAATAATTCTCTAGATAGCAGCAACAGACATATGGATACTACCAACCGACATATGCTGGACTCCCTGACCAAGGTACATGATGATATAGAACGAAAGAGAACCAAATTGGAGCAAAAGATAGATAGTGAGCGTGAACATGTAAAGAAAAATCACCATTAATGTTATGTATTTTGGCCTATAACTTAGATAATATTTATCAGCTATAAACGTTTTACATTAACTATTCAGCATCCGTGTTTATGAACGTTAGCCGTAAAGGGGTAAAAATTTTCATAGGTGTGTTTGTTCTACTCATTGCGTACAATGAATTGGTGCAATGTAATATCAGATCCCGCCAAAAAGAGATGGATGATATACTGAACAAATCCGCCCAAAGAAAAGACACCTTGCATCAATTAATTATCGATACTGCCAATAAACCTACAGACACGCTTTAATTAATATGAATTGTATATCTTTATTACATATTCACTCTCCTATGCGTAACCTGCTACTATCAATACTGTTGGTAACTGTACTATTATTACCGTCCTGTGTAAAGCAATCACATACCTCTACAACTATACATACACAAAAGTACAGTACGTTCAATTTCTCTTTCAACGGAACTATCTACAATAATAGTTCGGAAGATACTCAAAATGGGATGTGGGCCTCTAATAATATTTCATCTGTATATGATGGAGATACGGAAATTACAATGCGAGAGCTGCATATCAATTTATACAATAGCAGATATGCTGTGACCATAGATGCTAAAAAGTTAGATCCGGGATTTGCCACGGGAATCTATAAAATTGGAAATGGGTTATCTGCTCACCAATATCCTTTAAATTATGGAACAGGTACCATACAGGGTTTTAACAATAGGGAAAATAACTACTACAACATTACAGATTCTACATCTTCATATGTTACTGTTACGGACTACTCCTTACATGAAATAAAAGGAGCATTTGTTCTTAAAACATTTCAATATGGTGTCAATGACACCTTTACTACAACGGGAGATTTTGATATAATAACACCATAAAACACCTATATGCGTAAGCTGTTATTCTTTATCTTAATAGCTATGCCTGTACTTTGCTTTGCAGGCGAGCCGTCGTTCGTGGGCAAATATATCCGTCATGGTCGTGTGGGGCTGGGATTAGATGTATATCCAAACGGGACCTGCATCTGGACGGTAACCGGATGTTTGGGCAAAACTGTTACGGAATATACTTGGGTAGAGCAAGATGAACAACTATTGATGATGGAAAAGGGGGTAAAACCAGATACAACCGGCAACATGCCCATAGCAATGATCGCTAAATTCAAAAAAGACAAGGTGAAACTTATCTCCACAAGTGTAAATGTCAAATGGGTGCTCCGGAGAGAACACCCTGATGTATTTACGGAAATACAGTATAATTAGATATTTATGACTTCACCGTCAGAATATTACCACTAAGTGTAGCAGTATAAGTAGATAAGGCACTTGGTGGCGGACCGCTGATGACAGCACCGGTAGAACTATTGAATACCCCGCCATGGCAAGGACAAACTACATTCGTACTGCTTGCATTATAACTGACCGCACAGCCCTCGTGGGTGCAGGTAGCAGATAAGGCTACGAATACAGTCGCACTTTTCCTGATAACTATAACACCATTGGCTGTCAATGCACCACCCACAGTATTCAGTGCCGAATTGGCCGAATTGGTCAGATCTAAAGTGAAATTAACATTAGTTGGTCCGCTATTGCTGCTTTTGGTGCAGCTCTGTATGATACCTACCGGCAATAAGCCCAAACCACAAACGGCTAGTGTATTCTTTAAGAAATCTCTCCTTTCCATATGAACAATATAAGATGTGTAAACTCTTGTTTGTAAACGCCGAATGCAAATGTGTTATTGCTTGCTGATGAATATAAAATTTCATCGCATATAAAATACTCATTTCAGATAAAGTAATAATACTGGGTATCATTACTTTATGCAATCAATGCAACAAAATGAATATCAATCAATTAAATAATAATCAGGAGCATGGATAAACTAAAAGAGCCAAACATAATTGTTCAGCTCTTTGATTATTAATATCCCGATACATTACCGGCGGTAGTTACTTTGATTAATGATCTTCTTTAATAGATTACCCGCAGTTACCAAATGTGTTTCAAAGTCGGCATTGGGATTATCCCTGACCAGTCTGCGGCACAAGATCATAAATTCAGACGTGGCCTTTGTCTGGTCTGTTGGTACCCTATGCTTCTCTAAAGTAGCCCGGTAAAGACGGCTTAAATATTCATCGCTCATATAAACGAAAGTACTAAAATATTATCAAAACTGAAAATATTTTATCATATTAATATTATGCGATCATCTCCTCACGGCACGGAATTTACAAGTATTATAGTTTACCTTAGCCATTCAGACCATAAAACTTCCATATATGCAATATAACGAAGAAGTGATAGTAGATATAGTTACTGAGCTCATCTGCCCTATACATAATACCCACCCTAATAACCTGGCGTTCCGTAATGGTCAGATATATGTGGATTGCTGTTGCCCTGACTTCGGGTTATTGGTGAATAAGGAGATGCGCCATCAGGTAGAAATGCAGGAGTTGATCTACGACATATTATCTCGTAATGGTAAGAGAGAAGAATTACCCACTACAGAAGATAATTAGCAAAGACTTGAGATAACTATAGATATTTCATTGTAAACCAGTTAATTATTGCATAATGATATTGCAATAGTATCTTAGTTGTTTACATAATTATTGGTGTGGATAATACCACTAAAAAGCAGAAGAGTGGACCGAAACCGATCCACTCTCCGATAATATATACTTTAAGCAAGGGTAACGAACCGCTACTATTTGTACACATCCTGCCATCTTAATTCCTTTATGAAAAAGCGCGATGGCCTTTCCCAATCGTTGGCGCGGTAACCATCCAGATCCTTAAATTCAAAATATCTGTTATCCATGGTCACTACCTTATTCAGGTGAAACTCATTATCAACATGACGCTCTGCAGCCTCATTATTTTCTGAGAATGAATAAGTGAGGTAATTACGGAAGCTGATATCAGACTTGCTACGACTAACATATACATTGCAGAAATTGATCACTTCCGGCTCAGTATTGCGATCTGTAACATCAAAATAGATATTTGCGGTCAGATTATAGAATGCCTGGGTGATGTATGATTTCGGAGGAATGAAAGTTACTCTTTCGCCCTTTACCAATGATTCACGACTGATCTTTACATGATTGGTAGTAGAATAGTACTCGTTGAATACATCCAGCCAGTCAAGACCGTAATTGTTACCGTAAGTGATATAATTGCTGGCGTATTTATTGGTATAGTAGCTCATACGCTTACCATTATTGATCATGGCACTCTTCTTCCAGTCGATATACATAGGCTGGGTGGTCTTGTTCCAGCAGAGGAAGGACATTACCCCATGCTCGGCCCAGAACCAGTAAACAACCTTTATATCTTCATTCTCATAAGTGTAGAAGTGGTTCACGCTGTGTATATCCTCGCTTGAAGGGGATACATACACCACTTGTGTAAACCTGGAGCAACTACCCAAAGTAGTGATGACAAGCAATCCAAGAAGTAGCTTTTTGAAATTCATACCTGCGACCTTATTTGGGTATAAATATAGGAGGTAATTTGCAGATTTGAAAACAAAACGATGATATTTGGAAATATAATGTTTGTATCGGGCCGAGCGAGCAACTTACATGGACGTGACTATAAATTAGTGCCCCACCCGATGGCTGTTGGTATGCACACGCAACTGAGGCTAACCCGGCATCATTTCCAATAAAATTGACAAATAAATTGGCTGCTATTTTGACAGGTTTGAAGAAAGGAGATCGATAAATACTATAGAACAAATGATAGCATAATGATTAAAATAATAGTCTTAACAATAATTTTCTATAAATGCATCTAAATCAATAAAAATCAACTGATTAAAATAGAATTATTTAAACAAAAAACAGGCTGCGAACAGCCTGTTTTGATCATTGTTAAGCTACTTAAAATATAATAAATTATGCTTCTTTGAACATCTGCAATCTATTCAGACTTCTATAAAGTCCGTCCTCAATTTCTACAAGTTCGGCATGGGTACCGGCCTCCTTTACACGACCGTCTTCCATGACAATGATCTTATCTGCATTACGTATGGTAGATAATCTATGTGCAATAACAAAAGAAGTGCGGTTGCGCATGAGGTTGGTCAATGCCTCCTGCACCTGTGCTTCTGATTCAGAGTCGAGAGCAGAGGTGGCCTCATCGAGCAGTAATATAACAGGATCTTTCAATATGGCTCGAGCTATGGCAACCCTTTGCCTTTGTCCCCCGGAGAGTTTGATGCCTCTCTCCCCCACTATGGTCTCAAATCCTTCGGGGAAGCTAGAGATAAAGTCGAAGGCATTAGCTTGTTTGGCGGCAGCCATTACTTCATCGCGGGTAGCATCAGGTTTTCCGTATGCAATATTCTCATATATCGTTCCGCCGAATAGTAATATATCTTGTGGCACCAGTGCCATCTGGCTACGCAATTGAGACAATGGAAAATCTGTTGCATCTATTCCATCGAATGAAATATGACCTTTATCCGCATCGTAAAAACGAAGTAAGAGCGAAACGATGGTACTTTTACCTGCGCCGCTTGGCCCTACAATAGCTATTTGTTCACCTGCGCGCGCTTCAATGCTAATGTCCTTCAGCACTTCCATATTGCTGCGACTTGGGTAGCTGAATGCAATATGATCTATAGTAACATTACCTTTCAGCTTAAACCTATCTTCTATATAATGCTTTTCAACTGACACATTTTCAACGTTTTCTTTCAATAATTCACGAACTCTCTGTGTAGCACCCAAGGTCTTTTGCAGTTGACTATACAGCTCGGCAAAACCGGCCATTGTGCCACCAACAAAGGCTGTACATATTACAAATTGAGTAAGATCGCCAAAAGTAAGCACACCTCTTTGCATCAATCCGGCTCCATACCATACTACCAATACTATGGCGCCAAATACACTGAACATAAGAAAGGAAACAAAGAAACCCCTCATTTTGCCACTTCGTATAGCCAACTTTACCATATTGGAAATACTGTTATCATACCTTTTGATCTCATACCACTCATTAGAAAAAGCTTTTACATTACTAATTCCCTGAAGGGTTTCCTGCACTACTGTACCTGAATCGGCCAATTGATCTTGCGCCTCTTTAGACAATTTGCGTATGCGCTTGCTGAATACCAATGCGATTACTATGATGAATGGTATTACAGAAAGCATTAATAATGTCATTTGCGGGCTTATATATAATATACATCCTATACCAATGACCAGAGTAAGGATCCCCCTCAATATCTCAGCCAACACTGAGGTAACTGCATCTTCTATCTGAGAGACGTCTGCCGTTATCCTGCTTGATAATTCGCCTACCCTGCGCTGCCCGAAGAAATCGATAGGCATAATGATGAGCCTTTGGTATATTTCTTTGCGCATATCGGCCACTGCATTTTCGCCAACATAAGTAAATAAGTAGATGCGCATAAAGGAAAAGATCATCTGCAGACTTAAAACAGAGATCATGACCAAGGCAATACCCCCCGGGGAAAATGCCAATGGTCCTGTACCTGTGCCATGCGCACTATCGATCAGTTTTTTGAGCAAGTATGGGAAAGCCATTGTTGTGCCGCTGGATAAAGCGATGAATACCAACCCAACAATAAAGGTGACCCTATATGGCTTTAAATATTTAAATATGATCAATGATTCTTTCAGGGCTTCCTTACTGAATTTGACCTTTGGTGATTCTTCCGTAGGTATTTCTCTTCTTCTTGCCATTTAATAAATAAAACTAATATTTAGTAATACAACACGAAGGTACGAATATGAGAGGCGGTTGTTCATTGATTTCGGTAAATGAGACGGAATAGTCGGTAGAGGGTCTGTATTATCATCAAAAAACTACCGATGGAATGAGGAAACCCCAAAACTGATACTTGATTTACTCTATATAATATAATAATAGGACTCTTCATAGCCAATATTGGCTCCTTTACTATTTTGCCATTGAGCCATTCATGAAACACCTTATCTTTGCTGCCCCGACAATGAAACGATCTATACGCATACAAAGGTTGATCGCCGCAATAGGCATTCTACTGTTCCTAGGCAAAATACTGGCCTGGTATCTTACACATTCTGTAACGGTACTTACAGATGCATTGGAAGGGATAGTGAATGTAGTGGCTGGTTTTCTGGGATTGTATAGTATTACTTTGGCAGCAAAACCCCGCGACCCCAATCACCCGTTCGGACATGGTAAGGCCGAGTTCATATCGGCAGCTGTTGAGGGTACATTGATCACATTGGCAGGAATATTTATCATATATGAAGCGGTCGATCACCTGATCACTCCACATGAATTAGAGAAACTGGATATAGGCTTACTCATAGTTGCCGCATCAGGACTGATCAATTACCTACTGGGCTTTTATGCAGCCAAACAAGGTGAGAAGGAAAATTCTATGGTATTGGTATCTGCGGGCAAACACCTGATGACCGATGCTTATTCGGGCATAGCTATCATTATTGGCATTACCCTACTGTTACTGACCAAGAATAAATACATGTGGTTGGATAGTGCAGTGGCACTCTGCTTTGCAGTGATCATTGTTATCACCGGCTACAAAGTGGTGCGCAGATCCATTTCGGGTATTATGGACGAAACGGATATGGTGCAGTTGCAAAATGTGATCGATGTATTGCAGGAAAACAGGCAGGCGCCATGGGTAGATATTCATCACCTGAGGGTACTGAACCACAGTGGTCGTATGCACGTAGATGCACACCTTACAGTTCCTAACTATTACACAGTACTGGAAGCCGGCAAGGAGATCAAGAATATCGATACGCTCATCAAATCAAAATTCGGGCAGGAAGTAGAGGTTTTCATTCAAACAGAAGGTTGTAAGCCCAAGCAGTGCCATATTTGCGGAGTGGATAATTGCCCTGTACGCTCACATGCCTTTGAGCACCAGGAAAAATGGGTGCTGGAAAATATATGGAAAGAGCACCGACACGGTGCGGTGGCGGTAGCTTAAAGCATTCTCAATTCCACAGGGATAAAACCCTGTGCTAATGTTATTGGGCTATTCAGGGCCTCCCGGTAATTTTCGACCAGTACCGGGCCTTTGCGCAATTAACACTTACAAGGTGGTTTTTCTTATATATACATGCGATACCTTCGGCATCGTGTAAATATCTTTCCGATTTTGCTATAGACATGTAATGCCTTCAGCATCATTACATGTTATCTTTCCTTACTACTCGCAAAGCAGACATTGACCAATAAAGGATTATCTGTAATGTTCGTAACTGGTCGAAGAGTCCGCTTCGTCCTTACACATGCAAGCGTCACGCTTGCGAAATACATACGGAAGCGGGACGCTTCCAACAAACATGGACGAAGCGAGACGCTTCGACCAGTACCGGGCCTTTGCGCAAGTAACACTTACAAGGTGGTTTTTCTTATATAAACATGCGATACCTTCGGCATCGTGTACAATATCTTTCCGATTTTGCTATAGACATGTGATGCCTTCAGCATCATTACATGTTATCTTTCCTTACTACTCGCAAAGCAGACATTGACCAATAAAGGATTATCTGTAATTTTATTGAAAATTAAATTGTTGCAATGGTATTCTTCCTGATCGCTTTATTGGTTGCTGTAATTGGTATTCTTCCTGTTTTGATGCCCGGCAGATTGGCGTCGGGCAAAAAAGGTAAGACCATTACCTTACTGATCATTCCTTATTTTCTGATATCTTACCTGATGACCTGGTCATCTTTGCCATCTATGGCCTACCCTTTGTTGGGTGGAATGATCATATTGGTCATATTATTTACGGTGTGCAGTGCGCTCATTAACAGGTCTGCATTGGCTATTGGTGTTCCGGTAGCCGTAGTAGTGATCTTTACATTATTCGCATTTTTCACTACCTCACCTATCTTTCACGGACAGGCCTATGCAGCTATGATCGGTAAAATGTCTGATGACAAATCAATCAAGCATTGGTCGAAAGATATAGCACCAATAGACCCAAAGCATATAAGATTGGTACCAGAGGAGACTGCTATAGCACTGGCCAAGACCTCGCTCAACCAGAATGCCACCAATGGCAGTCAGGCAAGCGTGGGCAGTCAGTTCGATATCGATGTGGCGCACATCACTCTGCAAAAAGTAAAGGACAGGCTTTTGTATATCATTCCTCTTGACTACAGGGGGCTGGGCGCATATTATAACACAGCCGGGATACCGGGTTTTATAATAGTAGATGCAGAGAATCCGCAGGCTAAACCTGTATTTGTAGAAAAGCAACTGATGAAATACAGCCCGGAGTCCTTCTTCAGCCATAATCTGGAAAGGCATCTATATACTAATGGATATTACAATAAAGTATTGACTGATTACTCATTTGAACTGGATGATAATCTGAAACCCTACTGGGTGGTGACCGTTTGTGAGCCTACCATTGGTTATAGCGGAAATAAAGTAACAGGTGTAGTGATCGTAGATCCGCTGACCGGAAACATCAATTTTAAAAAGACGAGTGAAGTGCCGGAATGGGTGGACAGGGTATTTCCTGCAGATATGATCAAAACCTACCTTTCTGACTGGGGCGATTATGCTCTGGGCTGGTGGAATAGTGTATGGGCGCACCTGAACCAGAAAGCTACTGAAGATATAACGCTGAACTATGGCGCTGACGGCAGGTGTTACTATGTAACGCCAATGACCTCTTCAAATGCAGAAGATGCCTCCATGACCGATCTTATCTACACAGATACCCGAACAGGCGTATCTAACAGGTATATAGTGGCCGGTACTACCGAAGATAATCTGTTGGCCGCCGTGACCACTAAGCTGGCCTATCAGCATCTGGAAGGCGTAAGGGTGATCTATGAGAATGTATATGGACGTATGACCGCTATCATTTCTGTATTGGGCAGTGATGGCTCTTACCGTGGTGTGGCATTTGTAGATGTGACCAATAAGTCTATAATGGCCTATGATGCTGTACCATTGAATGCGCTACATGCCTACCAATCGCTGCTGAGCCAGAGTGGAGGGCAGATAGCTACAGATAATGCCAACGATATGAAGACCATAACGGCCATTATCAGCAGGCTGAATTATGAGCAGACCCAAAATGGCCTGCAGTTGGATATCTACATTGATACAATACCTCACGCCTTCTACGTCAACTGCTCCCAGTTTCAGAGTGCGCCATTTGCCAAGGCAGGAGATACGGTTGTGCTTTCCTACTATAACAGTCCATCGGCAGGTATATCTGTGAACGATTTTGTGGACAAGCAGGTGAAGATATTATTATCTGAAAACCAGCAGAGTGTGCAGGTGCAGAATAGGGATACGGTGAAATAATGCGGCAATGTGATGGAATGAGGGAGAATGTGATGGAATGTGATGGAATGTGATGGAATGTGGGGGAATCTGGGAGAATGCGACAATGGGGTAAATCGTATTGTGCGCTAAGTGCATCATGTGGAGTTAGGCGTAGAGACCATTAATGTGTTTCGTCATGAGAATTATTTGAGGGGCTAAGTTGTATTACCAACCGGTTTATGTGTCAGCTTCCCAAGCCTGGGTATTTTTGTTGTATGTTCAGAAGCGCTAAACGATATAATTATGGAAACAAATTTTAAAAGGTGGAAATTTAATAGATACGATGAAATTGACTTTTTATTATCCTATTTATACGAACACAATACTCACTTTTATCGCCTATCTTCTTTATGTACTGAGGCATCACGATTAAAATATAGGGAATACGACACAATTGAAATACAAGCAAGTATTAACATGTGTATTGAAAAGCTAGTAAAAGATAACTATGTCTATTGTGAAAAAAGGGAATTGGATAATAATATAGGAGTATTTGAAGATGTTTTTACCATTTCTTTCGAAGGTGTGTTGTTTGTAGAGAGTATTGGAGGCTATAAAAAAAGTGTCGAAATGTCCAAAAAGAATATCCAAAGACAAAAACTGAAGGCGATTATACCCGATAGACACTGAACCACCCAAAAACTATTAGATAAGCGGTTAAAGGGTTTCCTTCTAAGGGAATAATTAAAGTAAAACAAAAATGGATTCCCTTAGAAGGAAACCCTTTAACAAGCGAAAATGGGCATTCCGAGCTGGGTAAAAAATAATCTGCAGAAAGATCATCAATAGTGTAGCCTACACATTATGCCACAGCCTAGCCTAAAAGTATAACCTAAAACCTGTATAAAGTTCCAAATCGAGCCAAAATATATTATGCTTATACGCACACACGTAAAAATGCTTTAAACTATTGATAATAACATATAAATTTGCACCATTAAAAATAATTATTATGTCAATAGATGATTTGCTTAAGAAGACAAATGATGAGGAAAAGCGGCTTGCCGCCCAAAAGAAAGCTCAAACTGACAAGAAAAATGAGGAGAAAATGGCATTCATTGCTAACTCTGAAGTTCTGTTTAAAGACGTTATCCAGCCTAAACTAGTCGATCTTCAAAAGACTTTCAGTGATAACAAATGGCCTGCGGTATTAAGTCAAACTGTATATCCAGCCACTCGCATGGATTGTATTTGTAAATCACTTTCTGTTAGCTACAAAGGTAAGACAATGCAGATTGACATACTTTCTCAGCCCATATCTCTAAACTATGAAGTGATATTTTCATTTGGCTTGCAAAATCAACGTAATAATATCGATAACAGGGGGTCTAAAACTGAAAAACTCAATGTAGATCAAATTACTTCTGAACACATCGAAAAACTAATTGAAGATCAGCTACAAATTTTTATTGCTGGAAAATAAAAAGGGACATTTTTTGATAGCGTAAAAGAAGTTACAAGAAATTACCCCACTTCCAGCATACTTGAAAGAACGTAATCCGATAAAAAATTTCATTAATGAAGTTGACAAGTACATTTGATTTAAATAATGAGCATTTCTCATTGCACATGGTGTCTTCTCCATTAATGAAGCCTTTTGTTTATCATGTTCATCCTCCCTCAAGAGAAGTGCAAAAACGGGCATTCCATATGGCTTCTACTCCAATAGTTGCTACTATCTATGACAATTCTATAGAATTGGATAATGTCCCTTCTGAATACTTGGACATGGTAGAAGCCTTAAAAATCGCTATTAAATTTTCATTGATAGGCCAATAGAGCTAGCAAAGCGAGTTTGTTATTATATAAGCTGTACCAAGGATTATAGTAATGGACGAATATGATATTGAAAGGTTGGAAAGGGCAATAGATAGGTCATATCATGAAGGGAAGCTGGATGAGCAAGCGAAGATAATGTTGGAGAAACTAAGCATCGACATAAGCAAAAAAGAATTTAAGCTTGACTTTGGAGGAGAAGTGAATAAACAGATAAGGAAAGCAGTATTAAAGACAACTATAAGAAATTGGAAAGGCTTCTATGCTTCCAAACAGTCGATATCAGCATACTTCATAAATCTATCCAAGTTGTGCTATAATAGTGAAATCCATAAAATCAAACGCACCTCTTGTGAATGACAAGCATTTCATTCACAAGAGTGCATATATGTATGTCTAATTAAATGGGGATGATGTAATGGAGATAAAATTTCGCTTTCTGTGAGTCTCCCTCTTTCAGACATTTCCTGACTTCGCTAGCATTGGATTTTAAATTTTCAATGCTTTTATTCTGAAATATAGTTTGACTGTTGGAGGTAGTGGTTTTCTTGATAGCATAAAGAAAACCTTCTTGAATATTCATATCTTCATAATCCAAACTGACAATAAACTTTTCGATATCATAAGATTGAAATGGATACCCAACATTTGCATTCCATGCTTTGAATAGCCTGATAATTGGCTTAACAATGTTGTCGTAACTTTTGTTAGCCTTTACTAAGGTATCATTAAAATCATGTGGTTTAGTTTTAAGCCAACTGTTTTTATTACTAGGTATATAGTATGAATTTGTAAACCAACCCTCCTCATATTTGGCCGGTACCAAATCAAAATTAATATGATTTAGTCTTATGACAACTGTGGGGTGATCTTTATAAATTTCGGCTTTATTGTAATTATTCTCAGCAAATTCCTTTAACCAGTTTCTATAGGTGTCCGGGGTCCTTCCATATTCGTCGTGATTGAATACGACCATGATATCAACGTCTGAATGAATGTCATATGCTCTGGGCAAAATCGTCCCCCTAGAGTAAGACCCAAAGACAAACACCTCATTTAATTCGTCATCATGATAAGCAAATAACTTTTTGATAATAGCCTCTACCGACCTGTTGATGTTTCTTGTATTTAGTTCGCTATTCTTTAAGTAATATTTATATGAAAGTGTCTTTATGTACGTGTTAATCGATAGCATAATATTTATTAAACTGTTGGAAGAACTCTATGCAGCCATTGCTTGGCCTTTGGCAAATCATCATTGTTAAGGCATGTTTTCATATTTTCAATATTATATCGCAAACTAGTAATCTTATCTTTCTTATAGGTGCTTGCCCATATTGTATCGAGGCGATCAACTGCCCAAAAGAAGCCAGTTTGGACATTATCTCCATAAAAATTCATTGCAGTTATTTCCGTTTCAAGTAGGTAACTGTCATAGGGATACCCATTGGTACAGTTCCAAGCTTTCATAAGCCTAATAATTGGCCTAACAATACCATTATAAGATGTATTGGCTTTGACCAATTTATCCTTTACATCATTAGGATCCGTTTTTTTCCAATCAGATTCCCCTTCCGGAATGTAAAGCTCATTTGGTGAATACTGATAAATAATTTCCTTAGCAGGCACTAAATCATAATTGATGTTATTTAATCTCACTGTAACCGTTGGAGTTGACTTTACTACTTCGGAACCATATCTGTCTTTGTAATATTTGTCTGCAAAGTCCTTCAACCAAGTGCGATACGTACCAGGTGTACGTTCGTAATCAGTATGATTAAATACTACCATCAGATCAATATCCGATTTAGAATCAATTGACCTAGGAAGAATAGTGTCTCTATCGTACGAACCAAAAACAAAACGTCTTTTAATTTTATTACCGAGTTCTTTGTCTAAATTCGTAATCATATTATCAATCGATTTGTTGATGCGTATTACTTCGTCCGAATCATTCTTGAGATAATATTGATTTGATAAGCTTTTGAGATAGCTATCTATTGATACTGCCATTGTGTTATTATTTTATATTAAGTTTTTGTTTTAAAGATACCCAATCTTGGGTCAATATAGGATTGTATTTATCAAATATTTTTGCAGGAATTTTTGCAGGAATTTTTGCTATAAGGGTCTCATACCGAAGCCAATTACGAAAAATATATGAGTCGTACTTAGTTGCAGAACTGTCAAAATCAGTTAATTGAAATAATTTCATCCAATCGTCAAATATTACTGACAGCTTATTCACAAGTATTAAATGTTTTATCAGTGCGCCCAATAAATTAGTTGAAAACAGTATTTGCAATAATGATAACGCAAATGGGACGTGCTGAAATCCAAAGTATGCGCTAACGAGAATAATTGTAAATGTTAGTGCTGGGACCACTGTTTTATTAACCGTGTTACGCTTTAAAAGGCTGTAGGTGAAAAAGCTGTTTTCAAACATGTTAACTGCCGCTTTATATAGTCCATGCTTCACTTCATCATTATCAAAATAGCCGTCTGAGTTTTGTAAAGAGAATTGTGAGTTAAAGGAATTATCTACAAAATCATCATTCCTTTTTGCTTCCGCAAGTGGAATAAGGACATGGTCAATTATTGTATCAAGAATGAAAAATAAGACAATGCAAATAATGTTGAGAATGTCTGCATAAGTTGATATGTCAAATTTTATCGTAAAGACTTTAAATAACGCAGGGACGACTGATAGAGCAAAAACGCTCCAAAATATCAAATCACAAAGTGCGGAAAGCTTATCTATTATTTTATATAAATTAAATTGAGGTGCAAATCGAGCCATAGAGGAAACTTGTTTAAAATTCTTAAGTAATAACATGTTGAAACTGTCTTCTTGCCGGTATCATAATTTGGGTATGGGAGCAGTTGTAAAATATCTGTCTGAGAACTCAACGAGACCAACAAATGAACGTCAACAGTTAGCTGATGCTATGATCAACAAGTTTAATTCACTTCACACTGCATTTACCCAAGGTATTCAGGAACTCGTCGCGGAAATGGGAGGCAACGAGTTCCTGAAATTAGCTTGGAACAGCAGAGTTAGAACCACCAATCCTCACCATAAAATTGTAACTATCCTAAAGTTGCCCAATCCACAAAGCGTGTTGCTACACAACGCTCCAAGTTGGCATTAAGCCTAGCGCATACAGCCATCAATTCATCTCGCGATGTGGCCGCAGTTTTTATTTCGTGATATAATGTGGTGTTTGGCAAATAAATGTATTTTGTTTCATAATAAAATCTATTTGCATAACCCAGAGCATACATTGCTTCTTTTACTTCTGTATGTTTATTTGCTAAGTCGTAAGTAATTATTGTCGCCATAAGCGGTTGTTAAAATTGATTTATTTTGATCCGTCCATTAGGGTTTCCTTTCGATGCAGGACGGTCCTCCCCGGGATACACTGAAAAACAATTTTGAAATCACATTTGGTAATTCAAAATTTTCTTCTACCTTTGCACTTCCAAATTTTTACAAGGGATTTCAGTATTTAAGAGGTGAATAGCCTCCGAAGTTAGCTTTACCTAAGCAATGGGTCTTCTTGTGTTTAATTCTTTAGTAGTGTTGTTCGACCATCTGGTTGCAATAATTATGCCACATGCTAATATGTGTTAAATTGGCAGTTATTTTGATAACACAGTGTTAATCTTACATACATACAATTTCCCGATTAAATATCTGCCAGCCCTTTTGTCAAATTATTTGGCTTTGCATTGTCCTTTTTGTCAGTTAGTCTGTAACTTTAGCCATTAACTATGGCACTTGGCTAGATAGGTTAGTTGCTTGCTCATTTCATGGATCGAGTTGAAAACTTCATCCCATTTCAACGGCGTTGAAAAACACAATCAGCTTATCATCACCCGGCATGGTGAAATAGACGATCTCACTCAAAGTTGCTTTTAATCGCAACTCTTCATTGCGAAAGGCATTCGCTTGCTCATACCACTTGTCTTTGATTGCATCCCTTTTACCACTTATGGCTTTAATATAGCTATGGTATAATTCCGTTATGTACTGATGATTGATGGGTGAGAATGTATAGCCCTCATGGTATAGCTGTTCGATCAGCGCATCAAATTCTTCATGAGCTTCCTTTGCGTCGTCTTTGCCGGTTAATATTTCCAGATACAGGTCGTTCATCTTATCGAGGATCTGGTCGAGGTTAAGTTCTTTTTCTTGCATTTTGTGTTCATTTATGTTTAGGTGAGAAATTAGCTGATGTATTAATTACTGAAATGTTATATGGTGTTCCATAGACCTTCTTTAGTATCTGGTTAAAGATGAGGTCGTTCCTGTTGTTGTGGCGAAAATCGAATTCACACAGATACTTCTGCATATGCTTTGGACTAACATAGGTATGGGTGCCGAGGATTGATTTTTTTAGATTTGACCAATAGCCTTCAATGGAATTCGTGTGAGTCTCGCCTTTAGACCACTGATAATCCGAGTGAACAACAGTATCATGCGTATAGCCTTCATTGTTGAGTGTATGGTAAACTTTGAATTCATCCGTGTTTATCTTGCTTCCTTCTTCAACGTGAAGCTTAATAAGCGGGAACAGTGTTTCTCTTTCCCGGTTGTTTACCGCAATTACTTTCACACGGCCACCTCTTTCTTTGATGCCGAACAGGCAAGTTTTGTTCTCCGCTCCCCATCCCCTCTTACCTCCCCGGACTTTACCTCCAATCAAAGCCTCATCAAGTTCTACCGTACCTGAAAATAGCATGCCGTCTTTATCGACAGCCGACAACGCTTCCCTTATTTTGATACCTATGCTCCATGCAGTCTTATAGGTAACACCAAGTGCCCTCTGTAATTCCTTTGCGCTAATTCCATTCTTACAAATGGAGAATTGATACATAGCATAAAACCAGACGACCAGCATAGTGTTTGATCCTTCCATTACTGTTCCGGCAAGCGGGTACACATGGTGTCGGCAGTTTCTGCAGCGGTAGCATTTCCTTGCTATCAATCTAATATGGATTGTTCGCTTTTGACATTTGGTACATAACCGGAGGCCATTTTCATCTGGTGGATACCTCATATCAAACACTACCTCCAAGCACGTGTCGTCATTAGGATATAATTTGAGAAATTGAGGGAATGACAATTGAGACGGTGGCTTGTATTGTGGTTTAGCCCTACGCTTGTACGTACGCTTATATGGCTTCTTAGGCTCTTCCTTTTTCTTTTCTTCGTTGGTGGGCAGATCGCCGTTTTCGGATGCTGGGCTGTTCTTCTTGTTTTTCTTTGCCATCTGCTTTAGTTAGTGTGTGATTAAAATATTGTGGTAATTAAATCATGCGTCAATATGCAACCATGTAAGCGTTATGTGATATAGTAATCGTGTTAGCATTATTAAAGCATTTTTTATGAAGCATCGCAAGAACAAGGCAAAAGCTGCCGCAACACTACCCGTGGGCGGTAATGGCAATAACAACAGCGAAATTGAGCGCAGGGCAGTAGCTAGTTTCGATATATTTTTAAGGCATATTGTCGCCTACAATCCCAAGACAGGAAAGCGTGATAATCTATTGTCGGGATCTGCCCGTTAATTCATTGGCATCATGACGGTATTTTTATATTTGCAATCATTAGTTTGTCAATAATGTCGCGTAAGCTTTCCATGCTCTTCTTTGTTTTATAATAGAAACAATACTCGTCAAGATATCCCTGTAGATGCTTACTACTTACCCAGACATATGTTCCTTCAATTTTCTTTTTAAGTCTTGACCAAGCTGCTTCGATATTGTTATTGTGAGTTCCCCTGAGAAAGGTCTTAGATGACTTCCCCTTCACTAGCTTTGGTTTATAACCTTTGGACTCTAGATCGCCATACGAAGCGTTGCCATCGCGGTGGATTGTTGTCCCCGTTCTTATGTGCTTATCGATAAGTGGCTCCATAGTTTCACTATTCTTATGTTCTATACTGAATAGCCGAAGTCTCTTCTTCCTTTGCAACATACCAAATACAATATCTTTGTCTCCGATACCTTTACCTCTATGTTCGCCCTTTCCTTTATCGACTTCAAGCTTTTTCTTTCCACCTAGGAATGTTTCATCAATTTCTACCACGCCTGATAATATTTCATCAAGGAGTGATCCTTTAGCTAATCGGATCTTTCGGCAGATGTTCCATGCCGTCTTATACGTAAGGAGGTACCTACCAGCAATCTCAAGAGTACTGGTGTATGTCTTGCTTAAGTCTATCATAATATCAATCCATGTGACAAGCGAAGTCTTTGTTCCCTCGAAAATTGTTCCCTTCATTGGATAAATCTGGTTTCTACATTCGTAATTGCTACAACCGTAGCTTTTCCGTTCAGCTATTCGGCGATACTTAACCTCCTCATTGCATTTTGGGCATTGCATTACTGTGCCGTACCTCATTGTAAATAAGGCTTCCAGAATGATGTCATCAGAATTGTATCTAGCTTTTATTGCATTGATGGCTATTGAAGAATATGTTCCCATCAGCCTTATATCCCTCTTAGGTGCTAACGGTTACATTTTGTTAAACGTCGGTTAATGAAAGTGCGGGTTTCCTCGTAATATTCACAATAATGGCGTTCTGCTAATCCAGAACGCCATCATTTGTTTTTATTTTGGTTCTATCAATACGCCGTATAAGTAGGTGTCACTGGAAATTAGATTGCCTTTTTCGTCGAAGGTCTTCTCAATACCGTCTTTTTTACCCTTTATATACTTACAAGAATTTTTTAGCTGCCCGTTAGCGAACCATTCTTGATACAACCCATCCATTTCCCCATCCATACAGTTGACTTCTATTTTAGTTGGTAGTTCTGGTGGATTAGGTATGCGCCAGTTTCGACCATTCCTGGCTGCGTGAGCGTAGTGCTTTCCTCCGGCGGTATAACACTCAACTGTAGCAGGTCCTTTATCAACGTCATTGTCGTAATATGCCCACATGGATAGAAAACGTCTGCCGGTCTTCTCGTCTTGATCATAGGTCTTCTTCCATTTAATGGTGTCATTGGAATAGAATTCTTCAACCTTGACATACTTTGTATACGCGATCTGCGCATCGTCGTCATCATAATATTTCTGCTGTAGGCCGGATAATACACCGTTCTTGTAATTCAACGTAGATGCCAAACCGTAAGTGTGCATTATGCTGCTACCGACCATCCCGATTTCGTCATAATACTTGGTGTCCTTTCCATTGAGTTCACCGTGAACATAGTTCGCTACTTCCTTTATGGTGCCGTTCTCGTTGTACTCAATGTACTTACCATGTTTACTTCCCGTTGCATCAAGATAGGCATCCTCATGTTTTGCTTTCTTAAAAGCATCATAATAGGTTATGACATGTTGCTGGCAATAGGCAATATTATAGCTGGTGGCCATAATAGCCACTATTAATGAGATCTTCTTCATGGATTTGTTATTAGAGGTTTACAGTTACGTTTGAATAAACAATTTTCTTAGCCTTAGATTTTTTATCGGTTGTGAATGTGATCCATCCGGAAGCAGATTGATTGGGCTTAAGTGTTACACCATTAGCTGCTTCATTAAAAAGAATCGGCTTTTTCCGATGTTCCGTAAATCCGGTGCTTTCTGCAAATTCTGCATCAGATTGGTCTGCCAATTTGAATTCATCTTGGCTTATTGTTTCTTGTTTATCAGACACATTCTTAACCCATACCTGAACGGCAATGTATTTCTCATTGTCTTCTGGATTGTTTACATCTTCATGCCCAAATGATTTGCTGCGATCAAGTGGCGGCTCAAAAATATTCTTAACTAGAAATATGATCTTGGCCGTCTTGCCAGTATCCTTTCTTGATATGACAATGTCGCTGCTAGTTGCGCTTGCTGTCGTTTGAGGAGCTGAAACCGGTGTTGGTTCCTGTATTGATTCTGGCAGTGCGGGAGCATTATCTTGTCCTTTTGAATCTTTGTTTCCGGAGCAGGCGGACAGTGTAATAGCAGTAGCTATAAAAATTGAAATTTGCTTCATTCTCTTATTGTTTGGTGGTTTTACGAGATGCTGATACTGGATATAATTTCACTTATCGGTAGTGAGTGCCGGTGGTGGGAGGAGAATTGTTGGCCGGGTTAATTATCTCAGTTGATGAAACCGAACCCGAATATGAATGATACCTCATGGTGTGAAGGTGTTGCCAGAGGTTCCAGATGGCTAATGTTTAGTACGTGTGTGTTGGATAAAATAGAGGAGCGTGGAACCTCTCTGTACCTGACCTCGAAGGAACCACCAAGCCCCTTGTACCCAGAATGCAGGAAGCCCACGCCCTTTGGGGCGCGGAATCCTACTATTCCCGGTGCTGTAAAATTTTGGTGGTTTTGTCGAGGTGGGGACAGTAAATTTCGCTATCTCTTATATTTGATTTGCCTTTCTGTTATGTCGTATAGATGGTGTAGTGTTGGTGAGGGTATAAAGATAAGCAGCCTTTCTTAATCGTACAATAAACAATCTATGATGAAACACCATCTTAACAGTGGATTTAGGAAATTATAGTGCCTTATGCTTTATAATCGTTATTTTTGGAAGACAATAGTTAGAAATGACAAAAGCTGATAGGAAAGCCATTATTACGAGCCTTGGGTTGCAGTTGTTAAATACTACTGATGATCGGGAACTGACACAAATATCCGATAAACTACATGATCAAATAGCCCCACACAACTTCCCGGAAAAGGAATTTGATAAAAGTTTGTTTCCAATTCTTGAAAATTTAAGTCGTGATATTGTAGGATATAATGAGGTGTCTGAGAAATACTTTAACTTGAGGGTAGATATTAATTCACATATTGACAGAATACTGACATTAATTGATACTGCTAAAGATGATCTTTGACTCCATCTTTCAGCAGTTTCAGCAACTTTATATCTTCCTCTTTGTTTTTTCTTCGCCTTTCGTCCCAAGGAGATGAGTTTGATGCTACTAGCTTCTCTGTTATTTCAATCAGTCTGATTTTTATATCTCTATGAGGATCTGCTTTAAATCCCTCTTCTCCAGATATTTTGATAGATCCATTCTCCATTTTATATGTATCATAGCCGTTAATTTTTGGTTTCTTATGATATTAATTAAGGAGGCTCTGTAATTCGTTTTTTGTACTCCAAGACACTTTTTCTGTATGTGTATTTACTAGTAGATGATCCAGCCAATTACCAATTTTATTAGGCACGAAGCCTTGAGCGGCATCGTCAAGTAATACAATTTTCTTGTCTATATATACGCTTTCCTTCGTCTTATTCGCTAACTCATATATCAAGTTAGTTTTAGAAATACTGCTATTAAAGTAATCGTAATTGCTACCGGTAATATAGTTTACCAAAGTCATTCTGTTCTGTTTCATGACTATTGCGTTAACTCGTATCTGCCTATGTTCATCAACATATCTATTGAGCATCAAGTTTCCTGCAGGTATTATCGACTGGAGAAATTCCGTTGCGTTTCTCCTAAATCTCTCCTTGTTTTCCTTTTCTTGTTCTAGGTAAGGCACATTCGATAGGCTGACTAGTGATGAAACAAAATTTGACATATCAAGTATCAATGAGGGAACAGATATTTCATTTGAAGTCTTTTTATAAAAAACGGCCTTTTCGTTGTTATTGGCAACTTCTTTTACATCAAAACTGTTCTTATAATGCTCAATAATCTTACCATAGCAACCTATAGTCCTGTCAAATGAATTTTCATATATCCCATCATTAATCCACCCTCCGTCCGATACTATAAATGCATCATTTCTTTTAGTAAGAAAAACGGAAATAAATTTGTGAGAAGTAGTTGCAAAAGGCGTAATTATCTCCAATGAATTGCCACGCTCTTTATACTTCCAAAGAAGACCAAAAGAGTTTACTACCTCGCCGTATATATTGTCGAAGATCATATAAAATCGATATTTTGATTGGGGTCATCATTAATCACAGTGAGAGGCAGATTGTTTGGCAAGATCGATATTGATGGCATTTCATCTGGATTTACTCTCAAATTTGCTTCCATACAAAAGTGACAGACGCATAAATTTATATCCTCAAGCGCAACTCTTTCTCTTTCGTTTTTTAGCTGATCGGTCTTATATGCGATGGAAATTCCATTCGAATTATAGTTGTGAAAATGCGGTGTAGTTACCTGCTGCATATCTAATGGCAGTGTATCATCATAATTTCTGTGGGTTCCGCCATCGCTGTCAAATCTAAAGAAGTGATTCGCTGATAATGTTCGCACTTTAGCTTAAACTGAAAATATTTGTAGTTGCTAGTTTTTATGTCTATGGTAAATACTATTTCATCAGGTAGGGTGATGTGGCTTGTTATAGTATCTTTAGTTAAGAAATGGTTGTTATTTTTCTTTAGTTCAAGAACGTCAATCGTTTGATATGAGAGTGATTTCCTTTCATTTAAGAGTGAAGTATAAAGTGAAAATTTTTCTTTAATGTTTTTATCTACATCTTTAGCCATATAGTGATGAGTATAGGAATAGATTCTACTCATCGTGAAAGATACTATTTTATATATTTACTAGAAAGTTTTTGAAATAATCTGTCTGGTTTTTGTCACATTTTTGTTGGTAATCGCTTGTTAAAGGGTTTCCTTCTAAGGGAATCCATTTTTGTTTTACTTTAATTATTCCCTTAGAAGGAAACCCTTTAACCGCTTATCTAATAGTTTTTGGGTGGTTCAGTGTCTATCGGGTATAATCGCCAAACTGAAAGACAATCTTCTGATTGCAGGTTCTCTTATAGCTGGATTGGGCACAGCCTTTCTAGCCTTTATCGAGATCGTAAAACTTAAAGTTTTGGCAGATGGCAGATACGAACTACCGTCAGTTTGGTCAATTGAATTTCTATCTCTTTTGTGCGTATCTGTGTGTGCTGGCTTTGCACTTAGTGCCTTGCTAATATTTTGCAAATCAACACAAACATAAAAAAGGTCGAAGCGTCCGCATGGTCCCGACACATGCAACCTCCCAACTTGTGAATGCACTCGGAAGCGAGACGCTTCGATCAGCAGAGCATAAAAAAAGCGGCAGTTATCCGAACTGCCGCTTTTCTATATGTGAAATAACCCCACCTGGACTATCTACCAGGTACTAAATACTATTACTGAAACGCATTGATACCGGTCACGTCCATACCTGTGATCAACAGGTGGATGTCGTGAGTACCTTCGTAGGTAACAACTGATTCCATGTTCATCATATGGCGCATAATGCTGAATTCGCCGGTGATACCCATACCGCCGAGGATCTGGCGGGCTTCACGGCTTACCTTCAGTGCTATATCGCAGCTATTGCGCTTGCCCATAGATATCTGTGCAGGAGTTGCGCGGTCTTCGTTGCGCAATACGCCCAATCTCCAGTTCAGCAACTGGCTCTTGGTGATCTCAGTGATCATTTCTGCCAATTTCTTCTGTGTCAACTGGAAGCCAGCGATAGGACGACCGAACTGTATGCGCTGCTTGCTATAACGCAATGCTGTATCGTAGCAGTCCATAGCCACACCCAATGCACCCCATGCTATACCAAAGCGTGCGCTTGACAGGCAGCTCAAAGGTCCTTTCAGTCCCTTGATGTTAGGGAAGATATTGCCCTTAGGTACTTTTACATTATCAAAAACCAGTTCACCTGTTGCAGATGCACGTAGCGACCATTTGCCATGAGTCTCAGGCGTAGAGAAACCTTCCATGCCACGCTCTACCACCATACCGCGAATTTCGCCTGCTTCATCTTTTGCCCAAACCACAGCGATATCTGCGAAAGGAGCATTAGAGATCCACATTTTAGCACCATTCAGGATAACGTGGTCGCCCGCGTCTTTGAAATTGGTGGTCATACCTGCAGGGTTAGAACCATGATCAGGCTCTGTAAGACCGAAGCAACCCATCAATTCACCTGTAGCCAGTTTAGGCAACCACTTGTGCTTCTGTTCTTCGCTTGCGTATTTATAGATAGGGAACATTACCAATGAGCCCTGTACAGATGCTGTAGAACGGATGCCTGAATCGCAACGCTCCAGTTCCTGCATCATCAGACCATAAGAAATATAGTCTAGTCCTGCACCGCCGTATTCAGTTGGTACGAACGGACCGAAACAACCTACTTCGCCCAGACCTTTGATGAGGTGCTTAGGAAATTCTGCACGCTGTGCATAATCTTCGATAATAGGAGAAATTTCTTTCTTCACAAATGCGCGAACAGTGTCACGAATGAGCTTGTGTTCGTCTGTCAAAAGTTCATCTACGAGAAAATAATCGGGTGCCTGGTAAGTATCCTTTTCCATGTTTTGTTAAAGTTGATTTCAATTTGTGGCGCAAAGGTAGCATATTTGGCATATTGGATTAGTTTTGTGACATAAATTAAGACAGTTTTATTCAACACTTTCACACTATAGGGGCATAAATATTATTTATAATC
>CANFKE010000020.1 GCA_947447465.1 Chitinophagaceae bacterium
AAAGGCAAAAGCTCTGCGTGGTTTTGCTGAGCCTTTGATCACTCGTTGCAAAGTAGATAACATGAACAACCGTCGTGTTGTGTTCAGCTATCTGCAGGACAAGGAAGCTATAAAGGAATTGTTTGGTGTTATCAGCGATAAGATCGGTGATCGTCCGGGTGGTTATACTCGTATCATTAAGCTTCCTCGTCGTGCGGGTGATGCTGCTGATATGGCTATGATCGAGCTGGTAGATTTCAACGAGATCTATGGTAAGAATGTAGAAGCAGGTGCTGCTAAGAAGACTCGTCGTAGTCGTCGTAGCTCAGGTGCTGCTAAGACTGAAGCTGCAGAAACTACTGCAACTGAACCAACAACTGATACTGCTGCTGAATCTACTGAAGAAACAGCTTAATATTATTAGTTACAAAATGAAATGGCCACCCGAAAGGTGGCCATTTCATTTTGATCTGTAGCGAATAATAAAAAAGTGGTTATCTGCTATTGCGGATAACCACTTTTTCTTTGTTTGAGTATCTGTTGATTTTGTGCTATTCAGGATATCTTAACCTCGTTAAGATCATGCATTGTTCCGCCATTTAGTTTTATCCTTGTGTTTGGGTTCTGCAAGTCTGAGCACGTTGAGTATTCCCAGCAATACCATTGACCCAGCAATGCCTGCTATGAAATTTTTGAGGATGTGGTTGTCAACAAATGTTATGTACTCCAGGAGGAAATAAGTGCCTGCATAGCAACCGATCACTCCGAGAATTATGGTGGGTACTATACCCAGCCCTTTACCAGGCATTATCATTTGTGCTATGACTCCACATGCACCACCAATACCTAATGTAATGAGCAACTCCTTGTGTGCAAAATATTGCTCAGCAACAAAGTTGACTATCTCTTTCATTAAATTCATAGCGCAAAGGTATTGTATCTGCTTACTACTACTAACTATTAGTAGTCTATTTTCATTTATCTGTTTGTTAATGTATCAATGCGCTGTTGATTTATTGTATTTTAGATGCTTGGAGATAACAGTTTATACAGATGGCAGTTGTCATACTCAATTATTAATCGGAGCATGGGTATGCATAGTATTTATTGGTGAAAATAGAATTGATCTTTCCGGTGTGGTCACAGATACAACACATAACAGAATGGAATTAGTGGCTGTTATTGAATCTTTGAAATTTATAAAAGCGGAATATCCGAATGCTGTTGTCGTGATCTTCACAGATAGTCAGTATGTTGTGGGACTAAGGGATAGAAGAAATAAAATTCAATCTGCGGCGTTTACAACAAAAGCAGGTAATGAAATTCAAAACGTTGATCTGGTAAGGGAGCTTTGGTCTATTGAAGATGAACTTCAGGTAAATTTTATAAAAGTTGCAGCCCATTTAAAGAAGACCGATAAGGTGAATCACAATCTGGAAGCAGATCGTATTGTTCGTGGTTTACTAAGGAAAGCTGTGGCTGCTGTTTCTTAAGCGAAGGTTTGATAAGATAATAGCGTCAAATTATGATACTTTAGTCTTCTTGAATAGTATTGATATCAAAGTTTAAAAGTGAAAAGGATATACATAATTTCTGTTGTTGCGGTTCTGGTTGGTATAGCTATGTCTTTTTCTCGGCCTGAGGAACATGGCAAACTCGTCATCAACATCAATCATTATGTTGATGATCAGGTAATGTCTCTTGACACAGTAAATTATGTCAATAATTTGGGACAATCTTTTTCAATTACTAAATTCAAATATTATATCGGAAATCTTTCTTTGACCAGATCAGATGGTTCAATCTATCATCAAGATGAATATTATCTAATCAATGAAGAAGAACCGCAGACCAAGCAAATCGTTCTGTCCGGAATTCCTGCAGGTGTATATACCAAGATGAGTTTTATAATCGGAGTGGATAGTATCCATAATTGCACCGGATTACAAGAAGGGGCTCTTGATCCTATTAATGCTATGTTCTGGACATGGAACACCGGATATATTTTTTTAAAGTTAGAAGGAAAGGCTCAGGTATCCAGATCTTCTGGAAGAATATTTGAATATCATATCGGTGGTTTTAGACAACCTGCCAATAGCATAAGGACTATTCAACTGGTTATGAATAAGCCTTTGACAATAACTAAAGATGGATATCATTCAATAGCAATGAGAGCCAATGCGGCAGAGATCTTAAGGACTCCGCAAAATATCGACTTCTCCTTACTCTCATCTGTGACAGATGCTCATAATGCAGGTTTGATAGCAGATAATTATAAAGACATGTTTTCTCTAATTTCAAACGATAAATGAAGAGAAGAACAACATTTATACTGTGTATATTGATAAGTGTATTACTGCTTGGTTTTGCAGAAAACAATTATTTAAGCATTTCTCATGCAGATATAAAATTACACATCCCTAAGGGCTTTCCTAAACCGGTTTATGAGTTTAAGAATAACAAGCTATCACCTGAACGTTTCGTCCTGGGTAGGATGTTATTCAATGATCCAATACTATCTAAAGACAGTAGTACCAGTTGTGCCAGTTGCCACCAAAGAATAGCTGCATTCGGTCATATTGATCATACGCTCAGTCATGGCATTTATGGGATGATCGGCAAACGAAATGTACCTGCCTTACAGAATCTTATATGGAAGGATGCCTTTATGTGGGATGGTAGTATAGCACATCTGGAAGAGCAGTCTTTAGGACCCATCTCTAACCCAGTAGAGATGGATGAGTCCATTGACCATATCATTGTCAAGCTAAAAAGAAATAAAGAATACTTGCAACGATTTTCGGATGCATACGGCACAACGGGAATAACCAAGGATATGATCTTGAAGTCACTAACTCAGTTTGTAGGATTAATGATCTCTGCAGACTCGCGTTATGATAGATATATCAACGGTAAGGACACATTTAGTATGCAGGAGAAACATGGCCTGGCATTGTTCAGGGCGAATTGTGCCACTTGCCATAAGGAACCATTGTTCACCGACAATAGTTATCGTAATAATGGACTTCCTGAAGATACTACACTACATGACAAAGGTAGGGGTGCGGTTTCAGGCATAGTAGCAGATGAATTCATGTTCAAGGTGCCAAGTCTCAGAAATGTAGAGAAGACCTATCCTTACATGCATGATGGCCGTTACAAGCGTTTGCGCGATGTAATGAATCATTATGCGATAACAGCAAAAAAATCTGAAGGGGTAGATAAAGAGGTAAAAAAAATACCGGAATTCACTGACAAAGACAAAACAGATATCGTAGCATTTTTGCTCACTTTAACTGATAAGACGTTCTTACATGACAAGCGGTTTATTGATCCATTTGCCATGCAGCCATAGTTAGTGGTTAGTAGAATTATTGATCCCCATCTTCTTTAGCTCATCTTCAATGTCTTTCTGCGATCTATGTTTTGCTTTTGATGGTTTACCATTAATCATCCCTTCAAATCCACCTTCCAGTTTGGCACTAATGTCATCAAGACGTTTGAGTCTTGCAGGGAAGATATTGGGGAAAATGTTATCATAGACTTTTACCGTGTATTGGGTGCCTGAGGCTTCTTTGTCTTTTCGATCTGTAGCTGTGATTACAATAAGCTCTTTGTAACTATCGCTGTCAACGTTGGCAAGAAACGTAGCGACTATTTTGGTCGGTCTTTCTTCGTTTGTGAACGTATCTATCAATACACGCTTATAGTTTATTTTATCTTTCGTTAAAAAGACTTCTCCCAGCAAGCGAGTACATGCTTTAGGCGCTTCATCTTCGATGGTCTTTGTATATTGCTGACTATAAAATGCAATGACAGCTTTATCGGCCGACCATTCTTTTGTTTCAATGATTTTGCCTGCAAGTTCATCTGAGAACTCAGAGTAAATGGGGCGGCATCGGGTTGCAAATTGCACTGCCGGTTCACCTACAATTCTCTTGACCGGTTGCCCGAGATAATGCACAGTTTTAACAACACTTTCCGGGCTTGAATAATATTCAATTGTATTGTTCTCTAGACATTTCTTAATACGCATATCCCAAAGGGTCTGCATTTCTTTTATCAGGCTATGATTAGATTGGCCATCATAATCGTCCTGAGTCTGTTCATATTTTTTCATCAGGTCCTGATAGATGTCGTCGATCTCTTTTTCATAATTCTTAGCACTATAGTCTCTTCCGGAGAGGTCAGCTTTTAGTTTGTTAGCATATGTAAGAGCTATATCATAATGTTCCTGCTCATGATTGAGGTAAAAATAGGTACGGTCTTTCAAGACTATCTCTTTTACCCATGCAACACTTTGAAACGCGCATTTAACGTGAAATTTATAGGTAAGTCGATCATTGGGAAGGTACTCTCCACTATCTGCATTGAAGTAGATCGATGGTCTTACGGCTGCACCTGCTTCGGCTGGCTCATCTTTATCAGGTTTTCCCGGGAAATCCTGCCAGGTAAGTGTTCTGTAATTAATGATCTTGCCTTCCGGTGCTATCCATTCATGTTCCTGAGCATTGCAATAAAAAGCACTTAACAAAATGATGAATGGTAGTAGCAATGTCTTAGTGGAGCGCATAAGTATATAGGTATGAATATCTTAAAGCGAAAATATAAAACTTACAGTAATTAAAGAAAACGTGTTGTATTCGGTAAGGGATGTTCACTCCATAATTGTTGAGAACAAGGATCATATCAGTTACTGACCATGGTCATAATATTAGCAATAGCCTGATGGTACATTTGTTATACAATAAAAAGATATGGAAAAAGTAAACATCAAGCACGTAAATAATTTGCACAACGATTGGTTAAGAGCGTTGGATTTTTATGCAACTGAACTGGGTTTTATGAAAGGACGTCTCACCGAAATTGCTGGTAAAAATACAGATAAAGAAATACTAGCATTAGTTGAGCGATACGAGAATCAATTCAAAATTCAGAAGGAGAATATTGATATTCTGTCACATGATATCAGAGCGAATGTTAGCGAAATTGCCAAACAGGCTGAACATTCATCTGCAGGTTTTATTGACGGAGAACTTCTTGTAAAACATGCTAATTTGGAAAAGGGTGTAATGGCTGAAGAAAAGGAAGTACTTGAATTGAGAAATTCTTTCAACGTTTTTACTGCTAAATGGCTGTAAGAGGCGGTTTATTTCAGAGTTAGGGGCAGAGAAGATTTCTCTGCCCTTTTTTAATTTATTGCACTAACTGTTCTGTCTGATAGAGTTTAACAGATATGAATGAGAAAAATAGACACTTGCTGGTATTTGCAGGATAAGCAATTTTCTCCCATGTTTTTATACTACTACTATAATATCCCTCAAGATGTTACTTTTGCAAAAATATTTTCGCTCATGTCTTCTTTTGAAGCTTCTTTAGAGTACGCACAAGGACTGGATCAGACAGATATATTGTTCCCCTTCAGAGAACGTTTTCTTTTTCCGCAACATGAAGGCAGGGATGTCTATTACTTCTGTGGAAATTCATTGGGTCTGCAACCAAAGATGGTAAGTTACCTTATGCAGAAAGAATTAGAGGATTGGGCTAAGCATGGTGTAGAAGGGCATTTCAATGCTGCAATGCCATGGTTGTCTTATCATAAATTTTTCTCTGAGCGTCTGGCAAAAATTGTTGGTGCAGATAAGGACGAAGTTGTTGCGATGAACACACTAACGGTTAATCTGCACATACTGCTGCATTCATTTTACAGACCGCAGGGTGGAAGGTATAAGATCCTTATGGAAGCAGGAGCTTTCCCATCTGATCAATATGCCATGGAAACTCAGGTAAGGATGCATGGCTTCGATCCTTATGATGCTATAATAGAAATAGCTCCCAGAGAAGGCGCTCATACCATTGAAGAAGCTGATATACTATATGCTATTGCTAGAGCAGGAGATTCGCTTGCTGTAGTGATCATGGGTGGAGTTAACTACTACACCGGTCAGTATTTTGATCTTAAAAAAATTACTGAGGCAGCTCATGCGGTAGGTGCGTATGCCGGTTTTGATCTTGCTCATGCTGTTGGCAATATACCATTGCATTTGCACGATTGGCATGTTGATTTCGCTTGTTGGTGCTCATATAAGTATCTCAATTCCGGTCCCGGTGGTGTAGGTGGTATCTATGTTCACGAAAAATATGGGAATGATCCTTATTTCTTCCGTCTTGCAGGTTGGTGGGGCAATGAGGAGAAGACCCGATTTAAGATGCAGAAAGGCTTTATTCCTCAAAAAGGTGCTGCTAGTTGGCAAATGAGTAATGCTCCTGTTTTCAATATGGTAGCACACAATGCATCTCTTGATATTTTTGATAAAGCCGGAATGAAAGAGCTGCAGGCAAAAAGCCGAAGACTAACCGGTTATCTGGAATTCTTGTTGAAAAAGCTCACAAATTTGTCTTTTGAGATCATAACACCTTCAGATCCCGAGCAAAGAGGCTGTCAATTGTCGCTTTTGTTTGCTGAAAAGGGGAGAGAAGTATTTGATGCTCTATCAGCAAATGGTGTAATAGCAGATTGGAGAGAACCTAATGTGATTCGTGTAGCTCCTGTGCCTTTATACAATACATTCGAGGATGTTTACATGCTGTATCAAATAATGTCAGAAATATAACAATGATCATTATGGTATATTTAAAAAGGATGAGTCGTATGATTCATCCTTTTTATTTTATCCATTTTGTTATTCCCCCCTCTAATGAAAATACATCTGCGTTATAGAGTGCTTTGATTCTTTTTACACCTTCTGTACTTCTTCTGCCAGATGCGCAATAAAGAACTATAGGCTTATTGCCTAACAGGTACTGTTTTATGTTCGAGATCTGCTCTAAGGGTATATGGATGCCGCCAATATTGAATGTTTGATGTTCTTCTTTGCTACGTACATCTATCAGCTGGTAGGTATTAAGGTCAGATCTGAGTTGTTGATGAGATATGATAGCCACAGTCATTGTTGCCGGCAACTCGTTAATGACAACTTTGCTAACGATGCCTGTTTTTACTATTCTGCTCTGCAATGTCAGCGCATCAAATACTAACATTTTGCCGATAAGTGTATCTCCTGCTTTAGTTATATATTTCAATGTTTCATTGGCCATTATAGAGCCTATGATGCCAGCAAGAGTAGGGAATACACCCCCTTCTGTACAATTTGGTATCTGTGCCGCATTAATGTCAGGAAATACATCTCTGTAATTTGGGCTGCGGCTTTGGTCGGCATTAGGAGCATTCCATATTGCTACATGGCCTTCGTATTGGTAGATAGAGCCTTGTATCATGGGTATTCCCCATAGCACACAAGCATCATTGAGTAAGTAACGTGTCTCAAAGTTGTCAGTGCAATCCAATACCAGATCATATTGTCTGATAATATCCATTACATTTTCGTCTGTGATGCGCATATCAAGCGAGATCAATCTGACATTAGGATTTTGCTGTTGTAGATAGTTGCATGATGTTTCTGCCTTTTTCAAGCCCACCTCGCTGCTTTTATACAATATCTGTCTATGCAGATTACCTTCAGATATTGTATCATAATCTGCAACTCCCACAATACCTACACCAGCAGCTACAATATATTGTGCTGCGGGGCAGCCAAGACCTCCAGCACCTACTATAAGCACCTTTGCTTTTTGTAATAATAGTTGAGTTTTTTCTCCAAATCCTGGTAGTGTGATCTGGCAGCTATAGCGCGAAAAATCAGGTTGCATAGATGATATTTTATTGACGGCCTATAATAGCATATACTTTTTCAACATCTTCCGGAGTATTGGTGTTGGTAAGGGCTGCAGGGTAGGGTGGCTGCAGAATGGTAGATGGGTTATTGATCAATACCTTTCTCGGGCACTTATACCCCTCTGCTAATTTCGATTTCAGTATCGTATAACTTCCGGGTTCCCAAATTGTTATCAAAGGTTCCGGTAATCCGTCATGAGGACTTTCAAATGTAGTTGCTATGGAGTCTGAATTTCTGTTGGCTATCAGGTATTCAAGCGAAGAACTGTCCAGTAATGGAAGGTCGCATGCTACGACAAGCCAAGCTGTTTCAGGCTGTTTTTCAAATGCAGACAGTATAGCAGCCGTTGGCCCCGATCCCTCATATTTCGCGCTATCAGTGAGTGTTTCATAGCCTTGCTCCATATCATTGATCTGGTCTTGCCTGCAGGATATAAATACTTTATCACAAACTGTCGAGAGGAGGTCCGCCATGAAATATCTCTGCGGCTTTCCATGCCATGCCATCATGCCTTTATCTTGCCCCATACGAACACTTTTGCCACCCGCCAGCACAAGACCGTTAATCCTGATATTCCCGTCTAAAGTCACTCTTTCCTCCTGTTTTTTCTATTAATCTTGTTTCTTTTATCACTATATCATGACTCATTGCCTTGCACATGTCATAAATAGTAAGTGCTGCTACGCTAGCTCCAACCAGTGCCTCCATTTCAATACCTGTTTTTGCAGTAATAGACGTAGTGCAATCGATCACAACCTGATCTTCATCATTTACTTTTATATCTATGTTGCAATTGTCTAAGCCCAGAGAATGACACAAAGGAATTAATTCTCCTGTTTTCTTTGCTGCCATTATACCAGCAATGATCGCGGTCTGGAAAACTGCTCCTTTCTTGGTCTGTATATCTCCTGCTGTTAATTGCTTCATGATAACATCAGGAAGGTACACAATACTCCGCGCAGTAGCCGTTCGCTTGGTTATGGTCTTTTCACTAACATCTACCATGTTAGCGCGGCCTTTATTATCTATGTGGGTAAGATCACTCATATATTGATTCAAAAGTAAGAACCTATTTGTTATTAACTGTGTGCTGCAGGTTTAGTGTACTGTCAAGTTTTTTAATGAATTGCTCTTCAAATAATGTAAGCAGTTCATTTTTATATTCATTTTTATCTCGCAAGTTGCCATTTCCTTCGCTTTCTCCGTCTGCATAACAAATAAATAGTTCAGAAATAGTAGTGGTCGCCCTCAATTCACTATCCCCGTAATACCTGAATGTGTATTGGTGTTTTATTCCATTGACAGCTTTGATATTTATAGTTATGTAATTCACTGAATCATTGTAGTAATCTACAGAACTATCATCTTTCAGAGTCTGGTGTTTCTCTATTGATGAGTTGTTATTTATCACACACCATACAGCTTTTTGTAATGATGTGTCTGAAGTAGCGTAAACATACCCCCTAATGCTACCATGTCCATTAGGCGCTATAGCATGAAGTCCGGAAATAAAGACGGCTATAACAATCACTAAAAGGCCCAGTATTGATAATATTATTATCATTAAGCGGCTGCTTATCTTCCTCATCACGGAATGTTCTTAAATGGCCATACCCTATATACGTCCCCTTTCTTAAACTCATTTCTATCTGATGGTAGCTCCATAAAAGCATCAGATTCTAATAAATTGGCCAGATCTCCTGACCCGTTGCCTTGCAATGGTGTTGCTACTACCTGTCCCAAATCATTGAACTCCAATCGCACTTGCATATAGAACTGCAATTGTGGTGTAAAGGTTAAATCCTCATTCAATACAGCAAAAATCTTGCGGGTTTCTGTCATGCCCGTTGTTTTCCTATACCATGGTAGAAAATACCTATGCAGGCACATAAAAGCTGATACAGGGTTGCCGGGAAATGCAAATACAAGTTGACCATTATCATGTGCGCCAAACCAAAATGGCTTGCCCGGTCTCTGCCTGATCTTATGAAATAATTGATGAACGCCGACTTCCTCAAGCACTTTGGGCACATGATCAAATTTTCCGGCCGAAACACCGCCGCTAAAGATCAATACATCATATTCTTCAAGCGCCTGGGATATTTCGTTCTCAATAGTAAATGGCTCATCGGGCAAATGAAGCATGTCTGCATATAATGCATATTGCTGTAAAACAGCCTGTATAGAAAAGCTATTGGATCGCCTTAATTGGTATGGACCCGGTGTTTCATCAACTTCTACCAATTCATTGCCGGTTGAAACGATCAGAATACGAGGCTGTGTTTTGACTAATAGTGTTGCTTTGCCTACGGTAGCCGCAATGTTGATCACAGATGCGTCTATGAGAGTATTAGCATTGGTGGCTATATCATTTTCCTTCCTGTCTCTTCCCTTGTAGTGTATATTTTGCCTTTTCTTAATAGTTGTAGAAGCCAGGATCGCAACACCATTTTCTATGGTTATCTGTTCGTAAGGTATTACAGTGTCCGTACTTACAGGCAGTGCTGCCCCGGTCATTATTTCTATACATTCGGTAAGATCTTCAATTTGGATAGGATCATCACCTGCCGCTTGTGTGGCTTTTACCTTGAACGATGTAATACCTTCTTCCACGGCTTTGTAATTCACCGCTATCCCATCCATAGTAATGCGGTCGTAAGCAGGCAGATCACGATCGCAGATGATATTTTCTGCCAGTACTCTGCCCAATGCGGCTTCGAATGGCAATTCCTCGGTGCCATAATCCCTGACTTGTGATAGTATTATATCTTCTGCTTCCTGTACGGTTATCATAATGTCTCCAACAAATTTAGGTCAAATGTCTTAATGGCTATCCTGTAGAATAATAATAGCCATTGAGATCGTATTGGGGTTTTTATGTCGGGTCATATTTACTTATGCTCTACGTTAAGGCGCTTAAGCAGGGTCACTTTATTAACAATCAATATTGAACTTGTGGATTAATCATTAATTTTTCTATTTCACTATGTTTTACTTTTGTGTGAGTATTCACTTAGATGGAAGGAACTGATAGGGGGAAGGGTAAAGCATGGATGCCGCTTCTTTTTTCTCTGATTTTAATTTTAGGAATGGTATTGGGTTTTAATCTGCGCGATTCGTTGCGTGGAAAACGTGATATCAATACCGTTGTGGAACGAAACGACAGGTTGGAACAGGTAATTGACCTGATCAATGAGAAGTATGTCGATTCCATTAATGGAGACCATCTCTATAAGGATGCAATTTCTGGTATTCTCAAGTCGTTGGATCCGCACACTGTCTATATTCCCGCAGAAGACATGCAGGAGATCAACGATGATATGGAAGGAGGTTTCTCAGGTATAGGCGTAGAGTTCTCTATTGTCCGCGATACCATTGAGGTCACTTCTGTAATTGACAAGGGGCCTGCAAGTCTGGTAGGAATAGAATTAGGAGATCAGTTGATAAAAGTAGGAGATAGCGTTGTGGCCGGCGTCAATATCACATCTGCACGTATCATTAATATGCTGAAAGGGAAGCAGAAAAGTAATGTGTCGCTTACCATAAAACATTTTTTCTCTCCGGCATTAAAGGAGGTAACGATCACTCGCGATCTGATTCCTCTATACAGTGTTGATGCTGGAATAATGCTTGACAAAACAACAGGACTGATCAAGATCAACAGGTTCAGCGCAACGACTCATAAAGAATTTGCTGATGCGCTGAAGAGATTAAAAAATGAAGGCGTCAAGCAGTTGATCATAGACCTAAGGGATAATCCCGGTGGATACCTTGATCAGGCTACACAGATCGCTGACGAATTAATAGATGGTAATAAACTACTTGTTTATACACAAGGTACTCATGCAGCGAAGACAGAATACAGCGCTAATTTAAAAGGGCTTTTTGAAAAAGGGAAGCTGATAATACTTATGGACGAAAGTTCTGCTTCTGCAAGTGAGATTTTAGCAGGTGCTGTTCAGGACTGGGATAGAGGGCTGATAGTAGGTCGGAGGTCATTTGGTAAAGGGTTGGTTCAAGAACCTTATGAGATGGGCGATGGTTCCGAATTAAGATTGACTGTTGCAAAGTATTATACACCATCAGGTAGGTCTATTCAGCGCTCATTTGCAAAAGGTAGAGCAGCTTATCAGGCAGATTATGAAAGACGTTTTGAATCGGGTGAGTTGACAGGTAAAGATATCTTTATGTCTGCCGATACCACAAAATATTATACAGCGAACCATAGAGTAGTATATAGTGGAGGTGGTATAAAACCCGATGTTTACGTGCCCTATGATACCATGCATATATCTTCTGATATGCGTAATAAATTAGCAAGCTCGGGTTTGAAGACAGCTATTTGGGATTATTTCTTAACTCACAGAGCTAAGCTTAAGTATAAAAGCATACACAGCTTTCTTAACTCATTTGATGATGAGGATGAGATCATTGACCAATATATTGCTAATGTTAATCCTATCAACAGGAAGAAAGTGACCAGAGAATTGAACAAGCCTGCAAACAGGAAGTATTTCAAAACTCATATAAGAGCTCAGATTGCCAGATTCCTATTTAAGGATAATGGTTATTACGCAGTTATGGCTGAAGATGATAATGTTATAAATGCTGCATTGAGTATTTTAGAAGATGATGAATACTCAGTCATTATAAGCGGGAAGGCTGAGTAACCAATTGATCATGTTATTGGATGAGTCGGCACAAAACGTTTGATGTCCGTTTGTAAGCAACCAATACCTGCATTGTATGGTCTGTTGGTAATTCAATAGTTGATGCAAGGTTTGTTCTGTAACAGGTACCTCAGGCGCTTTACATTCTGCGAGTAACCATGGTTTATGTTCCCGATCGTAAACTACAATATCAAATCGCTTATTCATTTTACCCACTAATATTGCTTTTTCGATAGAAATGAGCGCCACAGGATAGTGAAGGATTTGCAGCATATATTGAACTATGTATTGCCTTACATGCTCTTCAGGGGTCAATATTATCCATTTCTTACGCACCGGGTCAAACACAGATGTTTTGCCATCTGTTTGTTTGAGTTTTAGTGCCAATTGCGAAAAGTCTATAGATATCATGATCTTACACAAATGTAATTGTAGAAATCCTTGTTATGAAATCTTACCGTATTTGCTTGAACCATAGTTTTTATTTGTATCAACTAAATGTGTGTATATGATACAAAAGCTAATTTGATAAGTAGCTAATGAGGATTTGCTCTTATGCAGGAGTGTTTGTTTTTTATCAAGTACATTATTTATTTGTTTATGATTTAAATATTCAGTTCAGGTTGTATTTTGAGGCAACAATCAAATATAACGATACATCATGTCCATAAATAAAATGTTGTTGTCCGTATTCTTGACACTTACCATCGTAGGTATCACAAAAAAAGCGGAAGCCCAATTGGTATTCTCGACCCAATATAAGAGTGATGCACAGGTTAAAATATATGTGTCGAAGTATAAAAGCGATGCTGATCTGGTAGTGTATAAAGCGAGTTATAAAAGCGATGCAGGAGAGAATAACGGGGTATGGTATTTCTGCAATTATGCCAGTGATGCGAAGAAAAAGGTCTATTTCGTTGATTACAAAAGTGATGCAGATATTGTAGTTTTCTTTACAGAGTACAAAAGTGATGCAGGTTGGCAAAATAAGAGCAAGCAACATTTGATGTATTGATATGTAAGCTATGTTCTGAGGAACAGTGTATATACTGTTATTTTAAGTAGGAACATGTCAGGAGTTCTCATTTTTGACATTTGATTTTAACTTTTAACTTACTTTTGCCCCCGATGCTTCCAAAAGAATTATTGCTCAAAGCCTACCGGTTGATGATGACCGCGAAGGCTATGGCTGAGATATACGATGCCAACAGGCCTATATGTAAGTATGTACACAGTACATCACGAGGCCACGAGGCTATACAACTGGCCACCGGTTTTTTACTGAAACCATGCGATTTTGTAAGTCCTTATTATCGCGATGAAAGTATTATGCTTGGAATGGGATATCGTCCTTATGAGCTGATGCTGCAATTGCTGGCAAAAGGTGGAGACCCTTTCACCGGTGGTAGGGCATATTATAATCACCCGAATATTAAAAGAGAAGGTTTCCCGGGAATAATTCATCAGAGTAGTGCCACAGGTATGCAGGTCATTCCTACTACCGGAATTGCTCAGGGAATTCAGTACAGAGAAAAACAACAACTTTCCAGTTACGAACTTCCTCCTGTTACTATTTGCTCATTAGGTGATGGTAGTGTTACTGAAGGCGAGGTGAGTGAGGCTTTCCAATTTGCGGTCTTAAAGGGATTGCCGATCATATACCTAGTTCAGGATAATGATTGGGGTATCTCTGTAAGTAGCGATGAGGCCCGTACAATGGATGCATATGAATATGCCGGTGGCTTTAAAGGTATGGAGCGAGTTCGTGTGAATGGCAGTGATTTCATTGAGTCTTACAATACTATGCAAACTACCATTGACTGGGTACGTGAGCACAGAAGGCCAATATTGGTTCATGCTAAAGTTCCGTTACTCGGGCATCATACTTCTGGTGTGCGCAAAGAGTGGTACAGAACAGCCGAAGATCTTGCCAAGCATGGTCTTGATGATCCTGCTCCTAAATTGAGAAAGGTATTGCTGTCTGTAAAAGGAATAAAAGCAGCTGATCTTGATAAAATTGAACAAGAGGAGATAGCATATGTACAGGCTGAATTCGATCTTGCTGTTGGTGCTCCTGAACCTGATCCTGCAACAGTTGCAGATCATGTTTTTGTGCCATCAAAGATCACAGAAGAAGTAGGCTGCAGAGTGCCGGAGGGCAAAGATAAAGTGGTAATGGTAGATGCTGCATTGCATGCTGTAGAAGAGTTACTTCAGGATCATCCTGAAGCTCTGTTCTATGGTCAGGATGTAGGTAAACGCCTGGGTGGGGTATTTCGTGAAGCAGCAACTCTTGCTGATAAATTCGGAGACAACAGGGTCTTCAATATGGCCATACAAGAGGCATATATTGTTGGATCGACAATAGGAATGAATGCTGTAGGTCTTAAACCTATAGTAGAAGTGCAGTTTGCAGATTATATCTATCCGGGCTTTAACCAATTGGTCACAGAGATCAGTAAGTCTTGCTACCTAAGTTGTGGTAAGTTCCCTGTATCAATGATATTGAGAGTGCCTATAGGCGCTTATGGCGGCGGTGGTCCTTATCATAGTGGTAGTGTAGAAAGTACTTTGGCCACAATAAAGGGTATCAAGATAGCTTACCCAAGTAATGCTGCTGATATCAAAGGTTTGATCAAGGGGGCATTTTACGATGGTAATCCGGTGGTAATGCTGGAGCACAAAGGTTTATATTGGAGTAAAGTGCCAGGTACAGACGAGGCTAAAACCGTTGAGCCTGACAGAGATTACATACTTCCTTTAGGTAAGGGCGCAGTAGCGCTGGCGGCTGGTCAGGACAATATTGATAATGGGTCTTCGATCTGTATCATTACTTATGGTATGGGTGTGCATTGGGCAAAAAATGCTGCAAAGCAGTTCCCCGGACAGGTAGAAGTGATCGATATACGAACAATATATCCACTTGATGAAGAACTTATCTTCAGCACTGTAAAGAAACATGGAAAATGTATTGTTCTTACAGAAGAGCAATTGCGTAACTCATTCTGTGAAGCCTTAGCAGGCAGAATTGCTCAGAATTGCTTCCAGCAATTGGATGCTCCGGTTCAAACAATTGGTGCTTTAGACTTGCCGGCTGTGCCTATGAATATGGGGTTGGAGACGGCAATGTTACCCAATGCAGATAAGGTTGCAGCTAGAATTGGTCAATTGTTGAGTTGGTAGTTTTTGATCGCTTAGGTAAACTATTTCCTTTTATGGTTTTCGTTTACCAATAGTTTTTATAAATTTGGGAGATTAGTAGTAATTTGCTCTTTTGATATCACATCAGAAGTAAACAAAGCATTCGTTTATAAATTATTTTATATGAAGAAATTTATTGCGGTTTTATTTTTATTTGCAGCTACCGGCTCATCTTATGCGCAGGTAATGAAACATAATAATAAATTTCCGTCTCCTGAAAGTGCTACTTACGATAACAATGGCAATGATCTGAGAGGGTTTATTAACACAAATAAGACCGCTTTAATGAGCAAGGGTGCATTGGTAAATGATGCATCCTCTAACAATTGGGGCTATGTAATGATGAAAAATGTAAAGATCCCCGGTCAAAGTAAGAAAGGGGAGCTTAATTATTACGAGTCATTTGATGTTAGCCTTTTGCTTTACAAGTCTGCTGATGGTGCAAAAGCATCATGGTGGGCACGTGAATACAACAATCCTAAGGGACCAATGCTTTATTACAAAGCCGGTGATCCGGGTTTACTCAGCATTGAAAATGTAAAGTACTCAGAGATCATCGCGGATCTAAGACCAAAGAAATTTACTTTGGTTGAGTTCTATGACTCTATATTCAGTTACAAGGATATTGACGTTGTGTTGAACAACACTATCGCTATGCGTGGCGGTACTATGAAAGATAACAGTGATTATACTGCAATGATCAACTTTTACAATGGTTTTCTAGGTAAGTTTTCTACAGTCAATGACGCAGTACTCGATGATAAGTCGTTCATTACCTTCTTCAAAAACGGTAATAACAACTACATTGGGTATTTTAATGTGATCAATGGAAAACTTTCCGGCACAGTAGATCTGATCGATGCTCCATTTGAGAGAGATAGGATAAAGATGATAAACGATGTGTTCAAGAGGCTTACTGGTACATATGTTTATGTATATGGTGATGATACCTTTGGATTAGATCGTATCATTAAGATGCGTGCGGATAAAGCTAACATCAAGATCGATCGCAGAATGACAACCATGTCATCAAAGTTCAATCAGGATCAATAGTCTGTAATTAGAAATAATGTTGAAAGAGATACAGTGATGTATCTCTTTTTTTTGTGTGTACAAAGCAAAAAAAGAGACGCTCGTTTCGGAGCGTCTCTTTTTTAAGTGTAACGGAAGAATTACTTCTTCTTAGTTTCAGCTTTAGTTTCAGCTTTCTTTGGTTCAGCCTTCTTAGTTTCAGCTTTCTTTGGTTCAGCCTTAGTTTCAGTCTTAGCTGGAGCCTTCTTAGTTTCAGCTTTCTTAGCATCCTGTGCGAAAGCTACAGAGCCCATAAGCAACAGGGCAGCAACGGTAGTTACGATTTTTGTCATTTTTGAATGGTTTTGTGCAAAGCTAAGCAGTAATCTTATTAAATGCAATAGTTACTACCATAACATTTTATGTGTAATGTAATAATTGCTTGTAACTACTAATACTAGATTATTGCGTGTGCTTTTATAATACTGCACAACAATTAGTAAAATACCCGTGAGCCCGTTAACTTTGTAGCCTTATGTTAATGTCATTACAGAATATTTCTTTCTTTTTCGGTGCAAGACCAATATTAGAAAACTCCAACTGGCAGATCAATACCGGTGAACGTATCGGTCTGGTAGGTAGCAATGGTGCAGGTAAGTCAACATTGTTACGTCTTATGACCGGTGCTTATACACCCAATGAGGGCTCAATAAATAAACCCAAAGATGTTTCGCTTGGCTTCTTTAATCAGGATCTGCTTAGCTTTTCTACTAATGATTCTATTCTCAAAGTAGGCATGCAGGCCTACGAAAAGGCACATGAAGTAGAAAAAAAGATGGAAAAGATCTTAAAAGAGCTCGAATCCAAACCTGATGATGAGGATCTGCTGGACGATTACAGCCATGCATTACATGATTTTGAAGTGGCGGGTGGGTATGAAATGGAGCACAAGACTGCAGAAGTGTTGGAAGGACTTGGTTTTACTACGTCCGATCTTCAGCGTCCATACGATCAGTTCAGTGGTGGTTGGAGAATGAGGGTATTGCTGGCTAAGATGATGTTGCAAGCACCTGAATTACTGCTTTTAGATGAGCCTACCAACCACTTGGACCTTCCCTCTATTGAATGGTTGGAAAGATATCTTATCAGTTATCCGGGTAGTGTCGTTATCGTTTCGCACGATAGATATTTCCTTGACAGAATGGTTACAAAGATCGTAGAGGTATGGCAACGTGATCTGGTGCAGTATAGTGGTAATTATTCATTCTTCGTAAAAGAAAAAGAAGAACGAATGATATTGCAACAACGTGCTTTTGAGAATCAGCAGGATTATATCCGCCAACAGGAGCGTTTCATTGAGCGTTTCCGAGCTCAGGCCACTAAGGCGGCACAGGCTCAGAGTGCCATTAAACGCTTGGATAAACTAGACCTGATCGAAGCGCCTGATGGTTCTATGCCTACCATGAACATCAATTTTGATGTTGGTACTCAGCCCGGTAAGATAATTGTTGAACTAAAGAACATTACCAAGAAATATGGACCGCTAACTATACTTGATAATGCAGAAGCTGAAATCAATCGTGGGGACAAGATAGCGCTTATCGGAGCTAACGGTAAGGGTAAATCTACATTATTGCGTATCGTTGCAGGACAGGAAGGTTTTGAAGGAGATCGTAAATGGGGACATAATGTAGAAGAGAGTTTCTATGCACAGCATCAGTTGGAAGCATTGAATGTGGAGAATGAGATACTGGAAGAAATGAAGATGTGTGGTAGTGGCAAGAACGAATTGGAGCTCAGGCAATTGCTGGGTTGCTTCTTGTTCAGTGGAGATGATGTGTTCAAGAAGATCAAGATTCTCTCTGGTGGAGAAAAAGCAAGAGTAGCATTGGCGAAGGTAATAGCAGCAAAGGGTAACTTCCTGATGCTGGATGAACCTACCAATCACTTGGACATGCAGTCTGTAGATATGCTGATAGATGCTCTGAATAAATATAAGGGTACTTTGATACTCGTATCGCACGATCGTTACTTTATAAGCAAAACTGCAAACCGAATCTGGAACATCGAGGATGGTAAGATCAACGATTTCCCTGGTGATTATGCAGAGTTTACAGTATGGCAGCAGGATAAAGCAAAGCGTGAGCAGGCTGCGATCGCAGCGGCTAAAGCTGCACCGGTTGCTAAGAAGGAAGAAAAGCCTGTGCCAAAGCCAAAGAATGATCTGAGCAATGAACAGTTGAATAACCTGAAGAATGAATATAAAAAGCAGCAGAAAGCATTTCAGAAATTGGAAGAAGAGATCAATAAGCTGAAACAGGATGCTCAGGCACTTGAATTAAAGCTGGCAGACCCTGCTGTCTATAGTAATAAAGATGAATTTAAGAAGGTAGATGATCTGTACAAACTTTCATCTAACCGCCTCGCTCAGCTCAACAAAGACTATGACAAAGCATTTGAACTCATCATGGAGTTAGAAGAAAAAATAGGGTAGCATTCAAAGATGATAGCTGACTATCATTAAAGTACAAACTTGAATAATTACAGCGGGCAATTCTTTAAAAGAAAATTGCCCGTTTTTTTTATGATAGAAATTTACTGCTGTGTAGTAAATGATATGCTGTAGTTATACAATTATTCGCTTTATAAGTGCGCCGTAGATCAGTTTATCTGATAACTTTCTTTGCCAGATGTTTTCCCAAACTGCTTATTATCAGGATAGGTAATAATAAAAGGAAAAGTGGATTTAGTTTTACGAGTTTGCGATAGGCTCGCATTTCCCCCTTTCGCATTGCCCATTTATTACTACTTACACCTCCTTCAGATGTAATAGGTCTGAATAGTTGTGTAAGTGGGATATTGATGAAATACAGCTTATGTTTATAGCCTGTGCGCAGCCATAGATCGTAATCTTCAGAATAGCGCATATTTGCATCAAACCTTATTTTCGGATCATTCCTGACTATGGTACATGGGGTGGCAATAAGATTTGCAGGTAGTAATTTTATAAATGGCAGCTTGAAAACTTTTATATTCTCAGGTATCCGTTTATGTGCGATCGGTTCAAGTGTATATGGGTGATAGATGAGGTGAATGGCCGGGGTAGCTTCCAGAATGGCATTCATCAAGCTTAGTTTATCGGGATGCCAGGTGTCATCTGCATCAAGAAAAGCTATATAGTCGCCTGTGGCTGCATCCATACCAGTATTTCTCGCCACAGAGCCTCCCGAATTGATCACTTTTTGAATAAGTAGGATCTCGTTGGCATAATTGTTCTGTAGAATTTCATTGGACTTGTCGGTGCTTGCATCATCAACAACAATTATTTCGTAATTAATGTAGGACTGCGCCAGCACAGAATCTATTGCTCTTTGAATGGTGAGTTCACCATTATATACAGGTATAACAACACTGAATTTTAGCCCTTCATTGTTTGTTTTTTTTTGCTCTGCTAGGCTCATTGGTCAAATTGTTTATACACGTTCACCAATGTTTTGGCTTCTTCTTGCCAACAGTATTTTTCTCTGGCTTTCATGCAGTTTTGCTGCAATTTGTTGTAATAATCACTGTCGTCCAACAATCTGTTGAGTGCAGATGAAATATTATCAGGACTGGCATTACCAATAAGAGTCGCTATTTCGAATTGGCTGTTTACTCGTTCATATTCCGGATATCTGATACATAATTGAGGCACTCCATTATGCATATAATCAAAAAAACGATTGGCCAGTGATAGTCTGTTGCTCAGACTGGTATCCTCAAATAAAGTAATGCCAACCCAGGCTTTTATTGTATAGTCGCGAAGTTCGGCAGGGGGTATATATCCCTTAAAGATCACTTTTTCTTCCAATCCTAGTTGTTGGGTTAGTGCCACCGCTTCTTCCGAAAAATTGCCCTTACCACAAATGATCAGCCTGGCATTTACATTTTTCATTGCAGGGATCAGTTGCTCAAAGCAACGGCCTACATTTACTGCCCCTTGGTACAAGATAAATCGCTCTGTTTTTTCTGGGATCGTTACCGGTCTCAGAATAGTTGCATTACGTACTATCTTATAATCAACGCCATACTTCGCTTTAAAGTCTTCTGCATAACATTCACCGATAGTATAACCCACAGGAAAGTTGGGTACTGTATGCTTACCTATCCATAGCCACATTTTATGCACTGCCGGCCTGTCAATCACTTCCTTCAGTTCAGTAAATATCTCATGTGCATCATATACGCGCTTCTTACCTCTCAATAGTGAAACGTAGTAAACGGGCAGGATAGTGTCCAAGTCTATAGCGCAGAGTATATCTACTTTTGTGAACAAGAGAAAAAAGAAGAGTTTTATCCAATAATGCAGATACATGATCTTTCCCTGTTCTGCAATAATGGATAATCGTACTTGTTTAAAAGGACGGGGAATTATCGGCTGGCTTGTTTTGCGTTCAAATCCAATAAGTGTTACATCATAACCTGCCTCCGTCAGCGATGTACAGATGCGTATCATTCGCTGGTCGTAGTTCAGGTCATTTGTTACTGTGCAGATTATTCTTTTAGCTTTACTCATGTATCAGTCTGCAAAATAACATAAAAATACCGGCGCTCAAGTTTGTGAGGGTTTGATTTGATTTTGGATCTAGCTGGCAGGTTTCTTCAATACCGCTACTGTCAGCCTGCTCACACATACCAGCTTATCCTTTTCGTCGGTAATTTTTATATCCCAAACATGAGTGGTGGCGCCTATATGAAGTGCTCTTACTGTTGCGGTTACTATTCCATCTTTTTTACCTCTTACATGGTTGCAGTTGATCTCAATTCCCACACAAATTTGTTTTTCGCGGTCTATTGTAGCCCAAGAGGCTACGCTGCCTACCGTTTCAGCTAATGCTGCAGATGCTCCGCCATGTAATAGTCCATAAGGTTGGTGGGTTTTATGGTCAACTGGCATGGTCGCTTTCATATAGTCATCGCCTACTTCAATAAATTGAATATCAAGCACTTGTGATAGTGTGTTGGCTGATAGTTCATTAAGCATTGCTACATTTATATTAGATTTATCCCATTTCATAATTGTTGAAAATTTAATTTTATAATATATTAAATAATTGGTAAAATATTAACGTTGAGAAACTGAGCAATACTATTACTTTTGGCGAACTTTTTAATAATCTTTTTGCACATACTATGCATACAATACTGGTTGCCGGAGCCGGCAAATCATCCACCTATCTGATTCAGTACCTGTTGACACATGCCGCCCAAAACAAGTGGAAGGTGATCGTTGCAGATGGAGATGCTAACGCAATTGCTGAAAAAACGAATAACAGCTCTTTTGCTGAACATGCTGTCATAGATATTACTGACATTTCTCAGCGCGAGCCGCTGGTAAAGAGAGCTGATATTGTGGTTTCTCTCATGCCGCCACATTTACACATTCACCTGGCCAAAGATTGTCTGGTGCACAAGAAGAATCTTATTACTTCTTCTTACGTTTCTGAAGAACTTAAAGCAATGGATGCTGCTGTTAAAGAAGCTGGTCTGATGTTCATGTGCGAGATGGGACTTGATCCGGGTATCGACCATATGACAGCCAGCAAGATCATTCATAGCATTCACAGGGTTGCGGGTAGCATTTACAGCTTCAAGTCATATTGCGGTGGTTTGATCGCTCCCGAAAGTGACAACAATCCATGGCACTACAAATTTAGCTGGAACCCCAAGAACATTATTACTGCCGGAGTAGGTGGTGCTAAGTACCTTGCTAATGGCAAGGAAGTGGAAGTGCCTTACGAGAAGATATTTGAAAATAACAAGAAGATCAAGGTAGATGGTTTAGGCTCACTGGCTTACTATCCGAACCGCGATTCTCTGAAATATCTGGAGACATACGATATACCTGATATCAAAACTTTCCTTCGTGCTACTTTGCGCTATCCTTCATTTTGTATCGGTTGGGACGCCTTGATCACTCTCGGAATGACAGCTCAGGATGACAGCTTTGATAAGAAGGGGCAGACATTGTCTTCATGGTTATCTGCAAAGGCAGGATGTACCGATAAGGATAATCTTAAAGAATTTGTTGCCAACAAACTAGGAGTAGAACTAGATAGTACTGAGATCGAATTACTTGGATGGTTAGGATTATTTGAAGAATTGCCATTGAAGCCGGGTACTGCTACATCCGGAGAAATTCTGTTGGAACTGCTGCTCGAAAAGTGGAACATGGCTTCTGCTGAGAAAGATATGGTGGTGATGCAGCATGAGATAGAATACCTGCACAAAGGCAGAAAGACCAAGCTCACCAGCACTATGGTCATAAAGGGAGAGAACAGAGAATTATCTGCAATGGCCAAAACTGTTGGTATGCCAATGGGCATCCTTGCTCGTATGGTATTGAATAAGAAGATCGTTCCGCCAACTGGAGTTCTTATCCCTAACATGCAATCGGTTTACCGCCCGGTATTACAGGAACTCGAAAACTATGGTATAGAGTTCAAAGACGAAATAGAATAATAACAACAACATTTTTACCAAAGCCTTGCACAATATGCAAGGCTTTTTTGTTGCAGTCTGTCATTTTGTCCCATTATGTAATTTGGAACAGGTATTGATGTTGCATAAGTAGAAAAATAAACATCATAATATTATGCAGGAAAAAGGAACGATATCCATTCACACGGAAAATATATTTCCGATCATCAAGAAGTTTTTATACTCAGACAATGAGATTTTCTTACGTGAACTCGTAAGTAATGCAGTCGATGCGGTGCAGAAGATCAATAGATTGGGCGCGTTGGGTCAGTATAGTGGTGAGGTTGGCGAAGGTAGGGTAGATGTTGCCTTCGATGCTGACAAAAAGACAATCACTATCAGAGATAACGGTCTTGGTATGACTGCCGAAGAAATTAAAAAATACATTAACCAGATCGCATTTTCAGGTGCAACTGAGTTTTTGGAGAAATTCAAAGACGCTAAAGATGCTAATGAACTGATCGGTAAGTTCGGTCTGGGCTTCTACTCAGCCTTCATGGTTGCTGAAAAGGTAGAGATCAATACATTGTCATATAAAGAAGGTTCAGAATCTGCCCGCTGGATATGCGACGGTAGTACTGAATTCGAAATATCTGCGGGTGATCGTACTACTCGTGGTACGGATATCATCTTGCACGTAAATGCAGAAAGCACAGAATTCCTTGATCAGTGGAAGTTGCAGGGTATCTTAGATAAATACTGTAAATTCTTACCTGTACCGGTATTCTTCGGAACTAAGCCTGATTGGGTTGAAGACGGAGTTGATGCAGACGGCAAGCCGGAGCGTAAGGAAATACAGGTAGAGAATAAGGTAAATAATACCGCTCCTATCTGGACAAAGTCCCCAACAGAATTGAAGGATGAAGATTACCTTAATTTCTACAGGGAATTGTACCCAATGAGCGAAGATCCTTTGTTCTGGATCCATCTGAATGTAGATTATCCGTTCAACCTTACCGGTGTATTGTACTTCCCTAAGGTGAAGAATGATATGGACCTGCAGCGTAACAAGATCAAATTGTTCAGCCGTCAGGTATTCATTACTGATGAGGTAAAGGATGTAGTTCCTGAATTCCTTATGCTACTACACGGTGTGCTCGATTCTCCGGATATTCCGTTGAACGTATCCCGTAGCTTCCTGCAGGCCGATAGCAATGTAAAGAAGATCAATAGCTATGTCACTCGTAAGGTTGCTGATAAATTGCATGAATTGTTCAAGAACGATAGAACTTCTTATGAGGACAAATGGAGTGATATTGGCATGTTTGTAAAGTATGGTATGATCAGTGAGGAGAAGTTCTACGATAAAGCAGTTGATTTCGCATTGATCACCAACACTAAGAAAGAACATTTCACACTTAACGAATACAAGGAAAAAGTTCAGACTAACCAGACCGACAAGGATGGTACAGTAGTTTATATCTACGCTTCAGATCCTGCAAAACAAGATAGCTTTATCCAGAGTGCAAACAAGAAGGATTACGATGTGATGTTGATGGATTCACCAATTGATCCGCACTTTATCAGTAAGCTGGAACAAAAACTTGATAAAACATCATTGAAGCGTGTTGACGCTGATGTAACGGATAAGTTGATAGATAAGGGCGAAACAATATCGTTGGTATTGAATGATGAGCAGAAAGGCAAGGTGAAGGAAATATTTGAAAAGGCTATTTCCAGCGCTAACTTCCAGGTAGAAGTAGATGCTATGAATCCTTCTGATCTTCCGGTAACGATCACTATGGATGAGTTCATGCGTCGTATGAAGGATATGGCTCGTATGGGTGGTGGTGCAGGCATGGGCTTCTATGGTTCATTGCCAGACAGGTATAAGGTGGCCATCAACGGAAACCACAAGCTGGTAGATAAGATACTTAAGGCTGATGAAGGCCAGCAGGCTCAGTTAGCTAAGCAGGCATACGATCTTGCCCTTCTTTCTCAGGGTATGCTCACAGGTGCCGAGTTAACCGAGTTCGTTACCCGCAGCTTAGAATTGATCTGATTTATTTTTTTTATAAGCAATTGTAAGCCGCAGTTCCGCAGGGAACTGCGGCTTTTTTCTTTTTCATTTTCTCAAGCCATTGATCCATTTAACCATTTACTCACATTTCATTAATATGTATCTTATTTAGGTTTATCGCTAAACAACTTTACCTACCTTTGCGCAAAATTTATAAACAGACTATGTCTTTACTGATAGTTGGTACAATGGCCTTCGATGCGTTAGAAACACCCTTTGGCAAGGTAGATCGTATAATTGGTGGCTCTGCAACCTATGCTGCATGGGCGGCTTCTTATTTCACTCAACCTATCAAACAGGTGTCCATCATCGGTGGTGATTTCCCTAAGGAAGAGATCACAGCGCTGGAAGCTCGTGGCGTTCATTTCGATGGTGTTGACGTTATTGAAGATGGAAAGAGCTTCTTTTGGAGCGGTCGCTACCATATGGATATGAATACCCGTGATTCTTTGATCACTGATTTGAATGTGTTGGCTCAGTTCGATCCTAAGATCCCTGAAAGCTATCAGGATTGTGATTATGTAATGCTGGGTAACCTGGTTCCAGCAGTGCAAATGAAGGTTCTCGATCAGTTGAAGAACAAGCCAAAACTGGTGATCATGGATACCATGAACTTCTGGATGGACATAGCCATGGATGAGCTGAAGCTTGTATTGAAGAGAGTTGATCTGTTGATGGTGAATGACAGCGAAGCACGTCAGTTGAGCGGCGAATACTCATTGGTAAAAGCTGCTAAAAAGATACAGGCAATGGGTCCTAAGTTCCTGATCATAAAGAAAGGTGAGCATGGTGCATTGCTGTTCTACGGCGATAAGATATTCTCTTCTCCGGCATTGCCTTTGGAGGAAGTATTTGACCCTACCGGTGCTGGCGATACTTTTGCAGGTGGTTTTATAGGTTACCTGTCTCGTACTGATGATATTAGTTTCGAGAATATGAAGGCTGCGGTAGTTATCGGCTCTGCAATGGCATCATTCTGCGTAGAGAAGTTTGGTCCTATTCGTATGAAGGAGTTGACCCCGGCTGATCTCGAGAACAGATTGGGTGATTTCGTTACTTTGATGAATGTGAACATAGAGATAGCTCTGGCTGTTTAGGTTCAATACAATATTTAAGCTCTGGTGTGTATTGCATAACATGGCAATACACACTTTTTACTTTTACTTTTTTATTTAGCAACATGACCATTTTTCCCGGAGATATTAAGACATCACAATTACATGCCTACTTGCTGGGGTCTGTAGCGCCACGTCCTATTTGTTTCGCAAGTACGATAGATAATGAAGGTAATTCTAATTTGTCTCCATTTAGTTTCTTCAATGTGTTCGGGTCAAAACCTCCGATCTTGATATTTTCTCCTGCTCGCAGAGTAAGGGACAATACCATCAAACATACCTTGGAGAATGTTTACGAAACTCAGGAGGTGGTGATCAATATTGTCAATTACAATATTGTTCAGCAGATGAATTTGAGTAGCTGTGAATATCCTAAGGGTGTTGATGAATTCACTAAGGCGGGTTTTACTCCTGTTAAGTCTGATATAGTAAAGCCTTTCCGCGTCAAGGAATCGCCGGTGCAGTTGGAATGTAAGGTGATGCGGGTGATTGAGACAGGTAAAGAGGGTGGTGCTGCCAACCTGATCATTTGTGAGGTGGTATGCATGCATATCAATGATGAAGTGTTGAATGAGAATGGTCAGATAGATCCTAATAAAATAGATCTTGTCGCACGTATGGGTGGTGATTATTATTGCAGAGCATCGGGTAGTGCTGTGTTTGAGGTCAGTAAACCCAATACTGCTTTAGGAATAGGTGTAGATGCATTGCCGGGGCATATCCGAAACAGTCGTGTTCTTACTGGTAATAATCTGGGTATGCTGGGCAACAGCACTGCGGTACCGGTAGTAGCAGAATTGCTCCACGATACACGTTTTGCAGAGATACTTAAAACCCATACTCACGATGCAGAGGCGCGTAAGACCGCTCTTCATCAGTATGCTAAAGAATTATTGGATAGCGGTAATGTAGATACTGCATGGCAGGTTTTGCTGGCGTAATAATAAAGGAGATTAGATATTTATTTTCAAGGGAATTGCGCAAGTGATTCCCTTTTTAATTTAGAGCCGCTGTCGATTCACTTCATTGCCCAGTTAGGTTGCAAATGGTTTGTAGTAGTATGCCATCCCTCGATCACACCGCATGCCGTAGGTTCGCAACAGTTCTATTTGTGTCTGCGTTAAAGCTTCAAACTGTGTTATTTGCTTTTTTAGAGAATGTAAATGCTCCGCTTGTTTTATCAAACGAGACGTCGGGTAAGTTTATCTTCAATTGCTGTGACAGGGCTTTTATGGTGGCATATTTAACAACAGTATCGTTTGTATCCACTGGTCGCCACTTCATAACTTCAATATCGATTTCCAGTTTTCCTTTATTTGCTTTGGTGAAATAGTCGAAAAAAATGGAGGAAGCCTCCTCCACAGCTACCTGCCACCGATGATCACCTGTATAATGAACAATTAACTGAGAGGGGGCCAACTCATCGTAATTACAATTGGTTGAAATTTCACAATAGTAACCCCTATTATTTGCCTGTTCTTTAAATAAGAATATATTCATCTTAATTTACCCCTTTTAGTCTTTGCCACTCTTCTCTTGTTATCCTGAACACATCCACCTCCTTATCTCGGAACATAACGCCCTTTTCGCTTAGTGTCATACCGTTACGTTTGGCTACATTCTTTGATTGGAAATTCAGTGGGTGAATGATGGAGATAACTGAGTCGGCTTGTTCGTTTTCAAAGGCATAGTCTCTGAACATTTGTGCCGCCTCGCTGGTATAGCCGAGACCCCAGTTTTTACGGAACAAGTGATAGCCAATTTCTACTTCACTAACATCGTTTACTTCCTGTAGCAGCAGTCCGCAAAGGCCTATGAATTCGCCTGTTCCTTTGTGTATCAGTGCTTGCAGTCCATAGCGTTGTTCTCTATATCGCTTTATGCTGAATGCAATCCAATGTTTTGTCCAGTCTTCGTAGCTAAGGCCTGCATCATTGGGCATAAAAGTGGTAGCAATGGGGTCTGTTACAAATTTCATCCATATAGCCGCATCCTCTGGCTTTAGAAAGCGCGTGTGTAAACGTTCGGTTTCAAGCCCGTCGGTATAGATGTACATAGAAATTCAGTTTGGGTTTGTCATTGCACCTCCCTCTCCTTTGGAGAGGGCCGGGGTGAGGCTCTTATTCTACTCCAAACTGTCTTAAATGATGGGTGCTGTGTTTGTATAATAATTGCAGTTGCTGCTCAAAATTCAAATGCCCGAAAAACGGGTTAGCCATTGTTTTATCCGGTGCTTGTGAGTATGTATTTATGAAGTGATCCACTTCTCCTTGCAGTTCTGCTATTGCTGCTTCGTGGCTTTCATTGCGAACCGGTGGTGGGGTATCAGACATCAGCACATTGGGTGTATTCTCTTTGAATGGCTTGTCGCTTGCTAGGAATGCCTGCATTCGGGGTATCATCTCAGCATCGGTAACAATTTCCATGTGCGTTCTGCCATTGGCAATACGCACATAATCACTCATGTGCTCTATCATCTGCTGCACATTCATCTTGCCCCATTTAGGAGTTGTATCTGCAGGGATCTGCGCCAGTTTTTGGGCATATTCGTGTTGCAGAAAGTGTGCTTTATCAATTGTACTTTCCATGAGAAAGGGATATTAGTAAGTTTAGAGTAATTGTTTGATCAGGTTTTCCTGCAGCATACCTTCTGCCTCTGCCTTATAATTCCTCAGCACTCTGTGACGGAGTACTGGCAGGGCCATGGCTTTAACATCTTCAATGTCAGGTGAGTATTTTCCTCTCAATAAGGCATGACATTTTGCACCAAGTATAAGGTATTGAGATGCGCGCGGACCTGCTCCGTAAGCTATGAATTGATTGGCTATTGGCGAAGCTCCTGCTGTGTTGGGGCGTGTCTTCTGTACCAAACCTACCGCATATTCCAGTACATTATCAGGCACGGGTACACGTCTTACAAGATCCTGAAATGCAAGAATGTCTTCTGCACTCAGCACCTTTTCTATTTCCATAGTAGCAGCACCTGTAGTGCTTTTTACTATACGCACTTCTTCAGCAAAACTCGGATAGTCTAGTGTTATCTGAAACATGAAACGATCCAGTTGTGCTTCAGGCAAAGGATATGTTCCTTCTTGTTCAATAGGGTTCTGTGTAGCCAGTACAAAGAATGGTGCGGGTAGTTTATACAACACACCTCCTGCAGTAATATTGCGCTCCTGCATGGCTTCGAGAAGTGCAGCCTGTGTTTTAGGTGGCGTTCGATTGATTTCATCTGCCAATACTATGTTGGCAAATAATGGTCCCTTTATAAAGTGAAACTGACGTTGTTCGTTGAGTATTTCTGCCCCTGTAATATCACTTGGCATCAGATCGGGCGTAAACTGAATGCGTTTGAAAGACAGGTGAAGTGCATCTGCGATCGTCTTCACCAATAAAGTTTTTGCCAACCCCGGTACACCCACCAGAAGGCTATGACCATTACATAGAATTGAGATGATCAGCTTTTCTACAACATCGTCTTGCCCAACTATTACTGTTCCTATTGCTTTGCGTAATCCTGCAACACTTTCCTTGAGCGCGTTTGCCGCCTCTATATCATTTGTGTATGACTGCATTGTTTCTAAAGTCTTTTTATAAAGAAAGGGAAAGTTCTATTATTTTGCGGTAACAAACAAATACTTTAACGTGGATGTAACTATAAGGCAGGCCCAGCAACAGGTTGATGCTTGGATAAAGACAATAGGTGTTCGCTATTTCAACGAACTTACCAATCTGGGCATATTGATGGAGGAAGTAGGGGAGCTGTCACGCATCATGGTGCGTAAATACGGAGAACAGTCTTTTAAGGAAAGTGATAAGCAAAAAGACTTGGCTGATGAAATGGCCGATGTTTTATGGGTGCTGATGTGTCTTGCCAACCAGACAGGAGTGGATCTTACAGATGCACTCGAAAAGAACTTCGAGAAAAAAAACATACGTGATGCTACCCGGCATCTGGATAATGATAAGTTGAAATGATATATTGTCGTCATATTTTGATGCTCCTTCCTGAAAAATTGATACGTATATCACAAAAAGTTTGATTCAGATGGTAAGAATTTGTACTTTTGCAGTCCAATTCTTATTAATAACCCGATTGTGGGTAAATAATATACATTTACTGAATTATTTTTTGTGAAAAATGATTGGTGAAATGATTTTATTATTACCTTTGCAGTCCCAAAATAAATTAACAAATGGAAGCAGTAGCTTTTGTACACGAGCAACTAACCGGTAAGAAAGAATTCCCGAAATTCAAAGCAGGTGATAATATCACGGTTAATTATAAAATCATAGAAGGTAATAAGGAACGTATCCAGTCTTTCAAAGGCGATGTTCTGAAGCGTCAGGGAACCGGAGCAACAGCTACTTTCACTGTTCGTAAAATATCTGATGGTGTAGGCGTTGAGCGTTTATTCCCGATCTTCTCTCCAAATATCGATTCTATCATTCTGAATAAGTCTGGTCGTGTTCGTCGTGCTAAGTTGTTTTACCTTCGTGAGCGTTCAGGTAAGTCTGCACGTATCAAGGAAAAGAAGCAGCTTGTTGGTGCTGGTAAGAAAGATAAGAAAGCAGCTAAGTAATATTTATAAATATATTCCGGAAAGGGTACGTTATGCAACGTACCCTTTTTCTGTTTTCATAAATTGACTATTTTGTTTAAATAATTATCAATTTATTTAAACAAAATTGCTAACTTCATATTCTCAACAGATAGAAATATGAAGACGACCCTCATAATAGGTGCAAGTTCAGGTATTGGATCAGCACTAGCACAACAGCTCATTGCTGCAGGAGAACAGGTGATATGTATATCCCGAAACAGACCTGATATCGAAGGTATTGAACACCATACTTACGATGTATTATCGGCTGAACCATTACCTGAATTGCAGACACCTTTAAGCAGTATCGTATATTGTCCGGGTAGTATCAATCTCAGGCCATTCAGGGCAATTAAAGCTGCGGATTTTTTGCAGGAGATACAGCTGAATGTTATTGGTGCCATCAATTGTATTCAGAAATATTACGCCAATCTAGCGGCATCAGATAATGCCTCCATACTCTTGTTCAGCACTGTTGCAGTGCAAACAGGCATGCCTTTTCATTCATCTATAGCAGTTTCAAAAGGGGCTATTGAAGGGTTGACACGTTCACTTGCTGCAGAATTTGCGCCGAAAGTGAGGGTAAACTGTATAGCTCCATCACTCACAAATACACCTTTGGCCGATAAACTCACTAACACTCAGGCTAAATTAGATGTTGCAATCGCTCGACATCCATTGAAGAAAATTGGAGATCCTGCTCAGATAGCGACTACGGCAGCATTTTTATTATCTGATCAGGCTTCATTTATAACCGGACAGATCATTCACATAGATGGCGGCATGTCTGCTGTTCGAATCTGATTTTATTATGCAAAAATACAACACAGCTGATATTCTGGCAATGGAGCAGCGTTATAGGGCTGCCTTCATCAATTCATTAGGTGGGTTCAAAAGTGGGGTGTTGGTAGGAACTGCCGATAAAAATGGGAATACTAATCTCGCCATTTTTAATTCGTTGTTTCATTTAGGTGCCAATCCGGCTCTATGCGGACTCATAATCCGACCGGATTCTGTTGCGAGACATACTTATGAGAATATTCTTGACACCGGATCATATACTATCAATCATATTCATGAAGGAATATACAAACAAGCTCATCAAACCTCTGCCAGGTATGATAGAGACAGATCTGAGTTTAATGAAACAGGGTTGACTGAACATTATGAGAATGGAATAGTTGCTCCTTTTGTTGCAGAGAGTAAGGTCAGATTTGCTCTCGAGTTTGCCGAGTGTCATGAACTGAAGATCAATGGCACTATTTTAATGATCGGTAAGATCATAAAGGTAATGTTGCCTGATGATTGTGTATTACCTGATGGCTTTATTGATATAGAAAGGGCCGGAACTATTACAGTTTCAGGGCTCGATAGTTATCATACTACCAACAGATTGTCAAGGCTTAGCTATGCTAAACCTGATGTTGCATTAACTGAAGTATCTTGAAGCAATTGGTCAACATAGTGTGGTACAAGCGCGACCTGAGGTTTACAGATCATGAACCTTTGTTCAATGCAACAAAGCAAGGTATCCCTGTGTTGTTGATCTATTGTTTTGAGCCATCATTGATGGCATATCCTGATTGCGACGTAAGGCATCTGCGATTCATCTGGCAATCCTTGCAAGAGATGCAGGAGCGGTTAGTTTCAATAAATGGTAAGCTTTACATCTTTCACAATGAGGTCATTTCGGTCTTTTCAGCCTTAGCAGCGCAATACGAGATCAATGGTATCTATTCTTCGGTAGAAACAGGTAACAACGTATCTTTTCAGAGAGATAAAAATGTAGCTGCTTTTTGCAGGCGTAATCACATTGCTTGGAACGAATATCAAACTGCAGGTGTAATTAGAAAACTGGCAGATAGAGGAAAGTGGGCAAAGAGATGGGCAGATAAAATGACGTCTCCGACAAGCATAGTTGATGAAAGGATGATAACCTGCGTTGTTTTAGATGAAGGATGCTATAACTTGTTGAAAGGTGCAGCATTGCCCGAAAGTGTAACTCAACCGGATAATAATTTTCAACCCGGCGGAGAATCTTGGGCGTGGAAGTATCTCGATACCTTTGTAAAAGACAGGGCTGAAAACTATAGCAGGCATATTTCCAAACCACAGCTCAGCCGCCGATCTTGCAGTAGGTTATCTCCATATTTGGCTTGGGGAAATATTTCCATGATGATGGTATATCAATATACCATGCAGCACCATGAGTCAAGCAAACACAAGCGTGCATTGAGCAATTTTATTTCTCGTTTATATTGGCATTGTCATTTTATTCAGAAGTTCGAAAGTAATTGCAGTATCGAGTTCAATAATATCAACAGATCAGTTGCCACAATAAATAAAACCAAGAACATTGGTTATATAACTGCGTGGGAAAATGGACTTACAGGTTATCCTTTGGTCGATGCTTGCATGAGATGTGTTGTGGCTACAGGGTTCATTAATTTTAGAATGAGAGCAATGGTAGTCTCTTTCTTTGTTTTTAATCTATGGCAGGATTGGCGCGATGCGGCTCATTTCTTGGCCCGTCAGTTTCTTGATTATGAACCGGGCATCCATTACCCTCAATTACAGATGCAGGCGGGAACAACAGTTCATAATACCATCAGGATGTATAACCCTGTAAAAAATTCAAGAGAACATGATGCGGATGGTGCATTCATTAAAAAATGGGTCCCTGAATTAAAAGTTGTTCCGTCAGACCTGATACATGAACCATGGTTACTTACAGCAATTGAGCAGCAACTATATCATTGCCAATTAGGAATTGATTATCCTTTACCGATTGTTCCTTTGAGTGATAGTCGCAAACACGCAAGCGATATTGTTTACAATAATAGAAATACATCAAAGTCATCCTTAAAAACAACAGAATGAGCATAACTAAAGTCCTCATATTCATAGCATGTATTACTGTGACCTTAGCAGTTGGCGGCATTGCGGGCGTTGCAACGGCAACAAGTATTAATAACTGGTATGTATATCTTCAAAAACCATGGTTCAATCCACCTAATTATCTTTTCGGGCCTGTGTGGACTATTCTTTATTTGTTGATGGGCATTTCATTCTTTATGATTCTTACAACCTTATCAACAGCTAAAAAACGTACATCAGCAGTGGCCGTGTTTGGTATTCAGTTGGCGCTAAACTTTGCATGGAGTTTTATATTTTTTAAATACCATCAGTTAGGTTGGGCATTGGTAGAGATAATAGCAATGTGGATAAGCATATTTACCATGATCATAGTATTCTCACGTATAAATAAGATAGCTGCCATAATGCAAATACCATACATTTCATGGGTCTCATTCGCAACATTACTAAATCTCGCAATCTGGAGACTGAATTGATAATGAAAATGATCAAAAAATCTGACCTGCCCTCAAAAGTGTGTATCACATGTGGAAGGTCATTCACCTGGAGAAAAAAGTGGGAAAAAGTTTGGAATGAGGTCAAATACTGCAGTGATAGATGCAGAGGTGAAAAGCAAAAGGGTAATAACAAGATCTAAACGATAAAGTACTGAATAATGAACAAAGCAGATTTTGAACGATTTTCCATCATAGATAAGGATCGTATCATAGAGATGGCATGGGAAGATAGAACACCATTTGAGGCAATAGAGTTTCAATTCGGCCTCTCCGAAAAAGAAGTGATTGAATTTATGAGGCTTAATTCTAAAGCCTCCAGCTTTCGTATGTGGCGCAAAAGGATGACGGCAAGGGTCACAAAACATCAACAATTACGTGCCGGAAATGTTTTAAGATTCAAATGTTCCAGGCAAAAGATCAGCGGTAATAAAATTGCTAAAAGATAATTCAATAAGCATAAAATGCCCGGCTACCTTGCCGGGCATTTTATGCTTATTGAGTTTATGCTATGCTAGTTGACTGTTGTACTTTTTCTGATACATAAAATACGAGATCAAAAGTAACACCAGTGCTATTACCGGACCTGCAGCCTTGCTGGCAGGATCACCGCTGATAGTATGAGCTACAAATGCAGATACAAAAGTAACAAAGAAGCCAAAGTAGGCCCACTCCTTTATTCTGCCATTGATCATTGGTAACAGCAGTACTGCAGCACCCAAAAATTTTGCAAAGCCCAATTCCACGCGGAAGTAGTCGGGATACCCGAGATGTGTAAATCCTTCTTTTACTTCAGGTGCACTGAAATACATAAATGATGACATCAACATCATCAACGAGATCATACCGGTAGATACCCAGTAAGCGATTGTTATTTTTTTCATATTGTTTGTTTTGTGGCTACAAATGTCTGTACATTTGCTATACTTTAGATAGTGGTTTACTATAGTATAGTAGTATCCTTTTGTATAGTACAAAATTTAGTTTATGTATAAAGAAACTGTAACACAAGAACATAGTGATGAAATAATGGTGCAATCAGCCAGCCATGATATGGGTTCCCCAACTTGTACTAACTACCTTAGGTCTATACATGATACACTCGATATTATCAGTGGCAAATGGAAAGTGACCATCATTGGCTCATTGTGTTTTGGCAAAAAACGCTTTATGGAGTTACAACGTGATGTGGAAGGAATTGGTGCTAAAATGCTGTCGAAGGAGCTCAGGGAATTGGAAATTAATGGACTGGTCACCCGTACGGTTTACGATACAAAACCCGTTACTGTTGAATATGAGATCACTGAATACGGTCAATCCCTTCAGCCTATTATTATTGAAATGGCTAAATGGGGCAGCCAACATAGAAAAAGGATAATGAGTAAGGATTAAATTGTCTGTCTGTCAGGTCTCTTATATAGTTCCTGAAACTAAAGATCGGGGTTCATCATATTTATGGTGAACCCCGATCTGAGTTATATGTAAGGCAAAAGTTACTTTATATCAAGATACACCGGGCAATGGTCTGAATGAACTATTTGAGGCATGATCTCTGCATGTTTCAAATTTCCTTTCAGCGATTCAGTAACGTTGATATAATCTATACGCCAGCCTTTGTTACTTGCCCTTGCACCACCAAATGCACTCCACCAGCTATACTGGTGGGGCTCTTTGTTGATGTGTCTGAACGTGTCAACATAACCATTGGCAAACAGTTTGGTCATCCATGCTCTTTCTTCCGGGAAGAAGCCAGAATTTTTATTGGTCTTGGGGTTATGTACATCCATATCCAGATGTGCGATATTGTAATCACCACAAATGATCAGGTTCGGGCGTTCCTTTCTGAGTGTATTCAGGTATTCTAAAAATTCATCCAGCCATTGGTACTTATATCCCTGTCGCTCGTCTCCCGATGTGCCGCTGGGGAAATAGGCATTGATCAGTGTTTTGTCACCAAAATCTGCACGGATCACACGACCTTCAAAATCGCTCTGTTCCATCTTGTTACCATAGATCACCTGATCGGTTTGTATTTTGGTGAGAATGGCTACACCACTATAGCCTTTCTTTTGCGCAGAAAATGAATATACCTTATAGCCTGTATTCTCTATTTCCTTAACAGGTACATCTTCCTGATGCGCTTTTATTTCCTGCAAACATATCACATCGGCCGGGTTGGTATTTAACCAGTCTATAAATCCTTTTTTTACCGCGCTGCGGATGCCATTTACATTATAAGTGATGATACGCATTCTTATGGTCTGTTTAGTATGCGCAAGATAGGTAAGGTTACTAAATAAACCCAGAGCACTTTACTCCTGTTGCCATAAACATTGCGCTATATTTGTAAGATGATGAACAACAGGCGATCGCTGAATTACTTTCTTGCTCTGGCAGTTGGCAGCCTGTTGCTTCTCTTGCCGGCACTCTACAATCATTTCCCTTTGGTCGATCCTGATGCGGGTACTTACATTGCCTCAGGATTTAAGTTAGATACCCCAATGGACCGGCCCATAACATATGGACTGTTGGTGAGGCTATTTAGTATTAACGGACTATCGCTTTGGGGGGTAGTCATAGCTCAGGCAGTCATTGTCTCAGCGCTCATTATCAGTATAGTAAAAGCAATACAACCTGTTGCATATGTAAGATATGGCTTCATTACAATATTGTTTTTATCACTCTACACATCGTTGCCGTGGTTGGTAGGAATGATCCACCCCGACGTATTTACTTCTATAGCTTGTATGTGCATTGTGCTATTATTATTGCCTGCTGGTAGTAGGTGGAGTAGAGTGGCTACATGGATTTTATTCTTTACAGCCATTGCAGTGCATATGTCTCACCCGGTATTGTTTGTTGGTCTTCTTTTCTGTTTGTTTGCCCTGAAGAAGCTATATGCTCAGTCCCATGATCATAAGCGGTTACAGAGAAATATTATGGTAATGGCTTTGCTATCTGCATCAGGAATTGCTGTTATGGGGTCTGCATTGTCTAAATCAAAGCATGTATTTCTTACAGGCACCATGTTAGAAAAAGGAGTTTTAAAGATTTACCTGAATGAGAACTGCGGGAAAAAGAACTACAAGCTTTGTGCATACAAAGACATGTTGCCGGGTACGTCTGATGAATTTGTTTGGCTCAATAGTAGTCCCTTATATAAGATCGGCGATTGGCAGGGTACAAAAACAGAGTTCAATGTGATCGATAAAGATATTCTTACTACCCCTAGGTACCTTGGCTTGTTTCTCAGCGCTTCAGCAAAACAATTTTGTAAACAGGCGGTAACATTTAATGTTGGTACCGGAACCTTTCAATTTCCTCGGGGCAGCAATGTTAATGATCAGATAGTAACCTACTTGCCTCAAGAGGTAGAACGATTCAACAGTGCGGTGCAGAACGTAGAAGATCTGCCCGCTAAGTTAAAGCTCATCAATATTATCTATACAACCATCATAGTGCTGAGTGTTGCATTGTTGCTAATACTTATTGTGGCAAGGTGGAGGCATACCGGTAATGCAATACGCACACTTATTGTTGTAGTAGCTAGTGCGGTTATACTCAATTGTGCCGACTTTGCTGCATTATCAGTTGTTGTGGGGCGTTATGGTGCCAAAATGATCTGGATGTTGCCATTGTGTGCAATGGTGTGGCTAATGGATTTTAAGAAGCAAACAAGATGAATATCTATATCTGCGATTAATGATTTTGTAGCTGATCAGATCAGTCCTTCATCACCCATACTCAGGTAGTCATTTCCGGCAATAATAATATGGTCGATCAGCTTTATGTCCATCAGTAATGCAGATTCCCTCATTTTTCTTGTCAGAACTTTATCTGCTTCACTAGGGTTTTTATTCCCGGATGGATGATTATGCGCCATGATCAACTGTGCAGCATTGCACAACAATGCATTCTTGAGAATGATGCGAATATCGGCAACGGTAGCAGTAAGTCCGCCACTACTTACAATTTCACTTTTTATGACCTTGCCGGCCTGATTGAGGTACACAACGCAAAAGCTTTCATGAGTGAGGTCTTGTAGTTGTGGCATTACTATCTCTACTGCATCTCTGCTGCTGCGTATGGTTGCCCGCTCCAATCCCTCAGATAATTGCCTTCTTCTGCCCAGCTCCATGGCTGCAGCAATGGTAATGGCTCTGGCCTCGCCAATGCCTTTTATTTGTTGTAATTCTTTTAGGCTCAGTCGTCCTAATTCACGAAGATTATTATGGGCAAGTGCAAGTATGTCTTTGGCAAGGTCCAGTGCCGATCTGTCTTTTGTACCGCTCGATATGAGTATGGTCAATAATTCAGCATCGGTGAGCGCCGCCGATCCGCGCAGCATCATTTTCTCGCGGGGTTTATCGTCCTCCTGCCAGTTCTTTATACTTACAAAGTCGTTCATGGTGATCTTTTAGAGCAATAAATGTAGCAAAAACAGGTAAATTACTATCGGGTCTGTTCAATGGCCTTTTTATACACATCCGGTGAATAGCGCGATCGGTCCGGCGCATTACTTTTCATTACATTTGCTCATTGGGCATACTGGTTATGCCAGCATACTTTTGGTTATTAATTTTTAACTTGATTCAATGATCTATCATATAGTAACTGGTGACATGGCAGCCGCTCCACTGGCACAAGCAATTGAAATGGAGCCTACAATGGCGGGTACTGTAGTAGTTATCAAAGACGTGCTCAGTGTTGGTCCTCTTCAAAAGGAAGAAGGGCAGAAGTTCTCCGAATTAAGATCTGCTTTCTGGCAGGATGTAGTACTTAATGAGAAGACACCAATTGAGGCTGATGATCTGGAGAGATTGATACTCGCAGGTAATGAATTATATAAAGACCCTACGGCACAAATATGGATATGGAATGCCCCGGCTCCTGCTGATGTTTGTACTTACCATTGGGCATTGAAATATGTAGGTAAGTGGAAAGGCAGGTTGTATGTTGTCAATATAGCAGGTCTGCCTTTTCTTGATGAGAATGGTAAACTTATATTCCCGAAGAACATAAGTGAGATACTTCCTAAAGAACTGGTCAAAGCTCGTAAATTAGCTCGACTTGTAACCCCTGCTGAAGTAGAGATAGATACAGAGGAGTGGGATAAATTGGTGAAAGAAAATGCAGGTATCCGCACGCTGGAGGGAAGTAAGAGATTGACTTCCAGACAGGAAAATTATTATGATAATCAATTGATGACTTATGTGACGCCTCAATTTCAGAAGGCATCTAAAGTGATCAATAACTTACTTGCTAAGGTACACATACCTACAGGTGATCTATATCTCGGCTGGCGTCTTCGTAAAATGGGTGAAGCAGGGCTTATTCATATTCAGGGTGAGGTCAATAAGGGGTTGAAAGATTTTGAAGTAAAGCAAAATGACGGTACTCTATTGTTATAATAGTTTGTCTTATGACAATAAAAAAGGAGCAACATTGTTGCTCCTTTTTTATTGAAAATATGAATAACTACTAGTAGTCAGAAAGCAATGCATAGATCTCGATCATATAGTATGGCTTGCTGTCATCCTTGTAAGAAATATCGAACAAGTGAATAGAAACTTCTTCGTTTCTGTAAAGGTGCTCCAGATATTCTTTCTGTGAAGTTCTGCGCATTCTTGTTTTAGAATATTTTGCACTTGCCTCTACCTGACGCTTCAAAGATTCGTAAGTTTCAAGGCTCTGTGTTTCGAACTTGATAGCTACATAACGCTTGTAACGGATGCTTGCATTGTCGTAGAAAGTATTGTAAGTAATTACATTAGTGCCGTTTTTGAATACAGAAGAACGTTCAGTGCTTTCCAGATGATTCAACACATAACCTTTACCATGTACCAATGACTCGAAAGTAGGGTAGTTTGATTTTCTTGACTGCAGTAATTCATCAAGTGAAAAACCCTGGGCCATACTCAGTGTACAAAAGCAAAGAGAGAAGAAAGCAAGGAATAATAGTTTTTTCATGTTTATCTGTTTTTTATGACGTTGAGACAAAGATAATTTCTTTTGGCTAACTGTGAAATATTTGTGAAGATATTTTATGTGTCAATATACCGGCAGTTTTTAGACCCTTATACTGGTACTGTTGTATTAATTAGATACGATTATACCGGCTATTGTAGCAGACAGGTAAGATGCAAGTGTTCCGCACAATAGTGCTTTCATACCCAGTTTGGCCAGGTCCACACGACGTTCAGGGGCCAATGCACCAATACCACCTATCTGCATGCCCACACTGCTGAAATTAGCAAATCCACATATCGCAACAGTTACTATGGTCAAGCCTTTCGGGGTAACAATATTTACGGTATGAGTGGTCAGGTTCTTAAATGCAAAGAATTCATTGATAGTAAGTTTCTGTCCAAGCAGTGTAGCCACGTTCTTCACATCATCACCAGGCACACCCATTACCCATGCAAACGGGCGGAAAAGTAAACCGAAGATAGAATCAAGAGAAAGTGCGGGATTGATACAACCCAACAGGAAGTTGATCATTGCAAATAGGGCAATAAAGCCTATCAGCATGGCAATGACGTTCATGGCTATCTTAAAGCCATCAGCGGCACCATGAGAAATAGCATCAATTAGGTTGGTATAACCACTATCTACACTTAGTTTCACGTTACCCATAGTTGGAGATATTTCCGTTTCAGGAAATACGATCTTAGAGATCACCAAAGCGCCCGGAGCCGCCATCAGACTGGCCGCCATCAGGTAATCAGGGCGAGCACCCATATTGGCATAAACAATGAGGATACCTCCAGCTATACAAGCAAGACTACCACTCATAGATGCCAGCAATTCACTTTTTGTCATTGTAGGTAAGTAGGCACGTATCATTACCTGTGCTTCCACTTGTCCAACAAATGCGCTGGCTACATTGCTCAATGCTTCAGCTCCGCTCACACGCATTACAAAGTTCATGGCTCTGGCCACCACACTTACAATGAACTGCATCACTTTAAAGTAATAGAGTATGGCTACAAGAACGCATACCAATATGATAGTAGCGGTAACGTTGAATGCAAAAATGAAACCATGGCCTACACCATAGGCCAGCACTTTGTCAGGGCCGCTCATTACCCCTAGTCCGCCATATACAAAGCCTGCACCTTCTTGTGCAAAACCTTCTATTTTCTGCATGCCTTGCCCCAACATCTGGAAAAAGTCATTTACCGGTTTCACTTTTAATACCAGTAATGCAATCACCAGTTGCAAAGAAAGTCCGCTAGCCACAAGCCTGTAATTGATGCGTTTTTTGTTGTTCGAAAACAAAAAAGCTATACCTAGGATAACAACTATACCTATCAGTCCCGTAAAACGATCCATCTGTAAATTCAGGTTAATTAAACTGCAAGATATAAATGTATGCGATACTGACCGCTACATTTTCTAAATTTGCACCTTTACAGCAAAAAAAGTTGCCATAATTGTCGGCATTTATATATTCAGAATGATAAGAGTAGGTAAAATTGTAGCTACACATGGTTTACAGGGGGCAGTTATTATGACCCATGTGGCAGGTGATGGTCGTTGGATGAAAAAAGGACATGCCCTGATGGTGGAGATGCAAAAAGGGAGTTACATACCTTATTTTGTTGCTGAATTCAGGATAGTCAATGACAAGGAGTTTAATATTAATCTGGAGGAGCTGGATAAAGTGGAAAATGCCAAAAAAATGGTTGGTAAGCAGGTGTTTGTTGATGAGACCTTGCTGGCAGGTTATGCTAAAGAATCTCCGCTATTGTGGATAGGCTTCAGTGTTACCGATGTTCACGTAGGTTTATTGGGGGTGATGGAAGATGTCATGCAAACCCCTAACCAATGGTTGGGCAAGATCATGTATAATGATAAGGAAGTACTCATACCATTATTACATCAATTTATTAAAGAGATACAGGTAAAACAAAAACGCCTGATCATGGAACTGCCTGCCGGTTTGATGGACGTTTATATGTAAAATACACACTGGTCGAAGCATCTCGCTTCGTCCGGAACAATGCAAGCGTCCCGCTTGCGAAAACAACAACACAATGCGCATAGACATAATTACCGTAGTACCTGAATTGCTGGAAAGTCCGTTTAATCACTCCATACTTAAAAGAGCGAAGGAACGTGGCTTGCTGGAGATACATATTCACAATCCTCGTGAAACCACCCCCTATAAGCAAGGACAGGTAGATGACTATCAGTTTGGTGGTGGCGCAGGTATGGTAATGATGCCCGAGCCATTAGCTATAGTCATTGATAAGCTAAAAGAAGAACGTACCTACGATGAGGTCATATTCATGACCCCCGATGGTGTATTGTTCGATCAGAAGACAGCCAACAGGTTATCTATGAAGGGTAATCTCATCATTATCTGCGGGCACTATAAAGGCATTGATGACCGTATTCGTCAGCACTATGTGACCATGGAAATATCTGTAGGAGACTATGTGTTGAGTGGGGGAGAACTAGGCGCAGCTATAGTTGTAGATGCTGTTGGCCGACTGCTGCCGGGTGTACTCAATGATGAAACATCTGCCTTATTCGACTCTTTTCAGGATGGGCTTTTAGCACCGCCCGTTTATACCCGCCCAGCCGACTTCAGAGGCTGGAAGATACCAGATATCCTTCTTTGCGGCGACCCTAAAAAGGTTGATCAGTGGCGCCACGAGCAATCTATAAAACGTACAGGTGAGCGCCGGCCAGAGTTGTTGAAAGGGATGGAGTAGGAAGTACTGAGTCAATTAAGTCTCAGCACTTCTACTTTAATATGTTACAACCCACACAAAAACTCCATAGTATCCACATTGTCAGCATAGGCACTGAGGGCGGGTTTCTGTGAATCTCCGAACGGGATGAAGTCGTGGCCAATGATGGCTTGAATGGAATCATTGGATTTTAGCTCTTCCTTCATGGTCGCTATATCATCGTAATACTTATAGTGAAGCACACTCACAGCTGAGAACGGCAGATCATTCTCCACCATCAGTATAGATTCGTTGCTCATATAGGGTACGCGGTTGAGCAGGTATATGGCCAAGTGGTAGTCGAAATTGTTCTTGTATTTGTTCAGATCAGCATAGCTGTTGTGCTTGGTAAAAGCTTTAAGCAGACGCTCAAATGGGAATTCGCGCGGAACACATACCTGGGTTACATTGCGGCAGCCAAGGCCATAGTAAAGGTAAACGTCATCAGCCAATAATGCCAATTCTTCATCTGTTTCGCTACCATCGAGGATAGCTACAGACGTCCTGTTCTTGCGGATGATATTCGGGTATTTAGCAAAATATTGTTCAAAATATCGGGCGGTATTATTACTTCCGGTAGCTATATATGCATCACAACCATTCAATCTGTCTTTTATTTCCACTTGCTCCAATACTTCCGGTTCCCATTCTCCTAATTTCTTTAAAATATAAGTAAGCAATACCTCATCTTTTGAAGATAGTTTGATGTGAACATAATGTCCGCTGATGAATCCGCACAAAAAATCATGGAACCCAACCAATGGTATATTACCGGCCATAACAATACCAACAATTTTAGGTACGGTGGGTAACTTATAATCGGCCAGCCACGTAGTAACCTTTTCTCTTTGAAGGAATTGGTGGACTATGTTATTTATAGCCATTGATATATGCTCAGGTGTAAACCATGCATTCATGCCTACTGCCCTCCGTTGAACATCCATCCAGCCCTCATCTTCACTCATCATCCATGTTCCCAGGTCACACAGCAGGTCTATTCTTCTATTAGTATCTATGGTCATTCTTTTACTTCTTTTTCGTAAGCAATACGCTTACATGTTTTGGTCGAAGCGATACACTTCGACTAGTATCAATTATTAATTACTGCAAAGATATTCACGATTTTCGGCATTGAAGCAGTATCAGATAACTCAAATCATTCACAAGATCTGCCCATCGGTAGGGTATTACGCCATTCCTCTTGCTATTTCCCAAAGTACTACACCCACGGCCACTGATATGTTCAGAGAATGTTTAGAACCCCATTGTGGTATCTCCACACAGGCATCAGAGGCTTTGATTACTTCTTCGTTCACGCCTGCTACTTCGTTGCCAAATACCAGTGCTATCTTCTCATGCTGAGTATTCAGATTTTGTAAGCTGATACTGTTATGTGCCTGTTCTACCGACAATATCTTGTAACCTTCGGTCTTACACTGCTCAATGGCTTCCATTGTTGTATTAAAATGTTGCCACTTAACAGATTCTGTAGCACCAAGAGCTGTTTTGTGTATGTCTCGGTGAGGGGGTAGTGGTGTATAGCCACACAAGTAGAGTGCTTCCACAGCAAACCCATCACAAGTACGAAAGACAGACCCTACATTATGCATGCTGCGTACTTCGTCAAGTATCACTATTATCGGATGTTTGTCAGCATTGCGCATAGCTTCTGCGCTCAGCCTGCCAAGTTCATCCATTGTCTTTTTTTGCATGATTTGTTCATTTTTTACGTCAACATTCATTCCAGATGTAGGAAACTATTGATTAGGATATGCTGACGAACTAAGGTTACGACTTGCCTAAAATATATTCGTCCCGATAAGATACCGGGACGAATGAGTCAATTGTATTTGAACTGTGTTATCTTATTCTGCTAATCTGAAGCCTAATGATGTGCTCTTAGTACTTGGCAGATATGCTGCACGACGGGTTACTGATACTTCGTCCTTCTCGCTCTTCCATGATCCGCCACGTACAACTTTCGAATTTCCGCCATCAGGTCCCTGTGGATTAGAAACATCCTTCCTGGAAAAGTAATCTTTGCTATACCAGTCATTTACCCACTCTTCAACATTACCTGTCATATCATGTATCCCAAGCTCATTGGCTCTTTTCTTGCCAACTGGGTGTTGGTGATCATTAGCATTACGCTCGAACCAGGCGATGTATTGCAATACTTTACGACCACTGTATTTTTTCATGTTTTCTTTATTCTCACGAGTACCACCGCGTGCCGCAAATTCCCATTCTGCTTCTGTAGGCAGACGGTAGTGCTTACCGGTCATACTGTTCAGCTTAGTGATAAATGCTTGAATATCAGTAAAGCTCACATTGGTTACAGGGCAGTCTGCACATTGATACTTAGATGGATTGTTGCCCATCACAGCTTCCCATTGTGCCTGTGTAACCTCAGTGGCGCCTATAGAGAAATCTTTTAGTATTACGGTATGGTTAGGTCTTCTGTCCATAGCCGCACTGTCGTCTCCCATATCAAATTTTCCACCCTTCACATTGACCATGTCAATAGATACCTGCTTTGTATCCTGGTGTGCAAAAGCTGACTGTAATGATAACAGCAGAACAACAGGCAATAAAATTTTCTTCATAGACTACTTTTATTTATTCTGTACTCAAAAGTATAATTCAAAAATAAAAAATCCCAATCAGTTTTCGCAATCTACTTTGGTAGTAACTATCAGTTTACTATTTCCAGTATTTTGGTAGGTGCCATGTTCGCATTTCTCATAGCTACATTTCGTGCCACTGCCTGTGCCAGTTCTGTGAAGGCAGTTTTGGTCACCTGCTCATCATTGATAACTGCAGGTATGCCTCTGTCTCCGCCTTCGCGAATACTCTGTACCAACGGTATCTCACCCAGGAACGGCAGCTCAAATTGTTCTGCCATTTGCGATGCGCCTCCCTTGCCGAAGATGTAATATTTATTGTCCGGCAATTCTGCGGGAGTAAAATAAGCCATATTCTCTACAATGCCAAGTATCGGCACATTGATCTGTGCTTGTTTGAACATCATTATTGCCTTTCTGGCATCAGCAGCAGCTACCGCCTGAGGGGTAGAAACTATCAATGCACCTGTAACAGGTATGGTCTGGCAGAGCGTCAGATGAACATCTCCTGTGCCCGGTGGCATATCTACTACCAGATAGTCCAGTTCATCCCAATATACATCAGTAATGAATTGTTTGATCGCCGAGCTGGCCATAGGGCCACGCCAGATAACGGCCTGTTTTTCATCGATCAACAAGCCGATAGACATAGCCTTGATACCGAAACGTTCTATAGGAACGATCATGTTCTTGCCGTCAACATCGGTCATCTTGGGGCGTTCTTCCCTTATGCCCAGCATAATAGGAATGGAAGGACCATATATATCAGCATCCAGCAATCCTACTTTTGCGCCTTCTTGTGCCAGTCCCAGTGCCAGATTAACAGCAACTGTAGATTTACCTACTCCACCTTTACCTGACGCTACAACTATAATGTTCTTTACTCCGGGTAGTACAGATTTATTGTCTTTACGGTTGGTATTTACATTGGCCGTAAGGTTCACTTTTACTACTGCTTCCTTATCTACCAGATGATGTATAGCAGTAATGCACGCCTTCTCTATCATTTCCTTCAGCGGACATGCAGGTGTCGTCAATACTACTGTAAACGATACATTCTTACCATCTACTACTACATCCTGCACCATGTTCAGCGTTACCAGATCTTTTCCCAGATCCGGTTCTTCTACGTTGCTCAGCGCCTCTAATACAGCTTCTTTTGTTATCATGTAAACCTTTGTTAAAGTACTTTTTTCCTACAGCAAAAGTAAGTGAAACCCGCTTACTTTGTAGAGGTATAAGTGATCTTTATTCGTTTTTAATAGGGTATAGTTATAAATATTATAAATTTCATTTTAACCACATAGCCCTCATCTGTTTCCTAAATATAATTGTAACTTTGATATACATGCGGATGAATTTTATATCATATTGTCTTTTGGCCATATTACTCTTTGTTGGTGGTCATACCGTATCTGCCCAGACAGGCTATGATAATGTGATACAGATAAACGGGGTAGTGATGACCGCCGATAGTCTCAGGGGTGTTCCTAATGTTACCGTTCAGGTAAAGAACAAGAACCGTGGGGTGGAATCTGAATATACCGGTGTTTTCAGCATAGTTTGTTATAAAGGTGACACGCTCGAGTTCTCCAGCATCGGCTTTCGTCCTAAGGAGTATGTGGTGAAAAAAGAGATAGCAGGAAACATTTTCTCAATGATCCAATTGATGGTGCAGGATACTTTTTACTTACCAGAGACCATTATACGTCCTTTGCCTTCTAAAGAAGGTTTTGATTACGCCTTTCTTCACTGGCGTATTCCAAACGACCAGTATGAGATTGCGCGCCGCAATACTGATGCTTATATACTTCGTGCTTTAGCTTATACATTGCCTAAAGACGGGCACGAAGCTCAATCTGCTTATCTGCAACAACAAGCTCGTGAGGCTGTTTACTATGGTCAGCAGAAACCAATGAATATCCTCAATCCTCTTGCCTGGGGTGAATTCTTTGAAGCATGGAAACGGGGTGATTTTCGCAGGAAGAGCAATCCCTATCTGAGTAATCAGAGCGATTATTAGCTCTCGTTCAATGATCAGGTAGTTGATAATACCTTATACTTCATAGCAACAATATACCAGAACTTGAATGTCGTTCCACAAATAAGCCACTTGCAGAAGCAAGTGGCTTATTTATTGAAAATGACGATCAGTTAGGTTTAACTTATTTCAGCACCTCTGTTCAGGAACTCGATCAAAGGCTGCATGGTAGTAAAGGTATCAGTTACGGTCTTTACAAATGTCTTACTTTGTATTTCTTTATCCGTAATGTTGTTACTCACAACAAAGCTTTTCAACTTGATATACTTGATCGCAGGGTTGTCTTCTGTATAGCCGGTAGGCGCTTTTTTGGCCGATTCTCCGGTCATTTCTGAGAATACTTTTTTAAATTTCTTATCCTCTACTATCGACTTGAACTCATCAAAATTATAGTCTATCTCCTGCCTTACAGCCTTCAGAATTGGTGATTCAGGCATCCAAAGACCTCCACCTGCAAATGTTTTACCTCCCGGTTCTACATGCAGGTAATAACCTGCCCCAGGAAATTTCTTGCCGCCCTTGCTGAAGTATGCTCCGAAATTTGGCTTATACGGCGTCTTGTCTTTGCCAAATCGCACATCTCTGAATATTCTGAAGATACAGTCTTTGGCTTTCTGCTCTGCAAATGCGGGTTCCAGTTTGGCCAATCCTTTTAACAGGTCTGTTACCATCATTTCAAAATCTTCCTTTGCGGCAACATATCTGTCGCGGTTAGCATCAAACCATGGTTTATTATTATTGAGAGCTATTTCCTCCAGAAATGAAATGGTAGCAGCGCTGAGCATAATAGATTTGTTGTTGATTGTAAATGATAATGTAGTTTCTGGTCTTGCTTACGGATGCTTGTATGCCTGATTGTTGATGAACGAAGTATCTGTAAGCGTGTTAAGGAATGCTATTATATCTGTCATATCCTGCGCCGTCATTCGGCCTTTTACAGATACCGATAACACAGGATCAAGCGAAGGGCTATAATGGAAGCCTGTATTATAATGGTCAAGACATTGTTGGAGCGTGCTGAATCTGCCATCATGCATATATGGTGCGGTAAGGGCTATATTTCTCAGCGATGGTGTCTTGAATTTTCCACTGTCACTACCTATTAAGGTGATTTTATAACGTCCCGGATCTGCATAGATGCTATCTACACCATTGTTACGAAACTCGAAGTCAGAAAACGTACTGCCCATAGAGTGACAATGGGTGCAATCGCCTTTTGTCGGGTCTTGGTACAGGTCCATACCTCTCAGCTCCTGTGCGGTAAGTGTAGCGGTACCCCTTACATATTGGTCATACCTGGAGTTGCCCGATATCATAGTGCGTTCGAACTGGGCTATTGCTTTCATCAGCATCGATGTAGTTATCGTATCCCCGCCAAATGCTTTCTTGAATAAAGCAGGGTATTCCAGATCTGTATTCAGTTTGTGTATAGCATTGGCCAGATTCTCATGCATCTCTACAGGGTTCTGTATAGGGCCTATCACCTGACTTTCCATGTCGGCAGCGCCACCGTCCCAGAAGAATTTTTTCTGGTAGCCGAGGTTCACAAGATTCATAGCATTACGAGTACCGGCTATGCCGTCTATACCTGTGCTGAATCGCTTACCACTGTCTGTAAATGAATAGGATTGATTATGACAACTGGCGCAGCTCATGGTGCGGTTGGCCGATAGAATAGGATCATAAAATAGCTTTCTGCCTAATGCCACACCTTCTTGGGTAAGCGAATTATTAGCAGGGATATCCATTTTAGGCAAGCCCGTAGGTATTACCAGAAAATAGGGTGTCGGGCCGGCATATGCATTCGGATCTATATCTTTCTTACAGGCATTGAATACTGTAACAGATACTATAAGGGTCAGAATGGCAAAACAGATATTTAATTTCTTATGGCTCATGTAATGAGTATGATTACTGTACTTTATCAAATATAAAGGCGGATGAAAAATTGGCTTTCATCTGACCCAGCCAAACACGGTCTTTAGAATCCAGCGATTGATGAATGCCATTCCCGTTAAAATTGATCACATTAGGATTGCCATATAGTTTATTCAAGTCAAATTTCAGGTACATTACCTTTCTGTCCGCACTTACTTCAAATTCTGAAACAGGTATATCCACCGTTTTAAGATTGTCATCCACTCCATAGTGATAAAGCAGAATAGAAGTTCCGCCGGTGTCATTATGGAATATGCCTTCATGTTTGAAGAATATGTAACCTGTACTCCACGTCCATACCATCCCGTTCGATGCATTCAGATCGCCTTCATTTACCAACGAATGGTTATGTGCAGAATCTACACCAAGGTAAAAACGAATGGCCTTATAATTGCCGTTGGCAACGGAGTCAAGTGTAAAAGAGCAGGTACTGGTATCTTCGGCATTGATCAATTTGTAATTAGCAAAATTGTGCTCAGTATTATCACTCTTGATCAACGTGAAATTGCTTACATAGTATTTAAGCATGTCAACAGTATAGACATTACCCGCAGCATTAGTGTAGCTTCCCGAGCCTGGCGCTACAGGTACTCCTCCCGCTTCATTACTCAACCTTACAGTTAATGAGCCGTATTGTGGGTAGGGAGGTTCGGGGGTAACGGTAAGGGTACGCTCCTTATATCTGCATGAAACAGTCGTCAGCAGTACGCACATTGCAATAATGCCTGCAGATTTGATCCTTATCGATATGGAATTAAATTGTGAGATCATGTTCGTAAAGATACTCATTTTAGATAAATCACTCGGTTACAGTAGTATAACCTTTATCTATAAGATACATAGCCTATCAATACGGGTTGGTGATCTCTGAAAGTGGTAACCGTTTGTTGTTATGATTGACATAGTTGTCCGCAATAACAAATACATTTTCTTAGTTAAGGTTATCAGTAACTTTACTCATTAGTAAATTTCGATCTGATAAATGTTCAAATGGATATTCTTCTCGCTAATGTTATTGCCTCACGCTCTCTGGGCGCAATTCAATATGTTCGCAAAGGAGGGAGAAGATCCTAAGAAATTTACAGGGGCTATACTTATGGGGCTCAATTTTTCGCAGGTAGATGGCGACTCTTATTGGGGCTATCATAAAGTAGGGCTCAATGCCGGTGCACAGGTATTCATACATTTTACACCATCTATCGGTATAAGCATGGAACTGCTTTATACTCGCAAGGGGAGCAGGGCGGTTATAGTAACAGAATCGCCATATTTGGGTACGTATATCTGGAAATATTACATGGACGTCAACTATGTGGAAGTGCCATTGATGCTGCACTATACACAAGGTAAATATGATTTTGAGTTGGGCGCTAGCTATGCTCGCCTTATCAATTCAAATGAATATGTCACCTCCGATCAGCCCGTTAATATTGACCCCGTAGGCAACCGATTCAATACATCTGATATCGATTTTACAGTCGGACTCACCCGTCAGGTATATAAAAACCTGCTGGCCAATATCCGCTACCAATACTCGCTCACCTCCATCAGGCCACCCGAAAGAATACCCATCGGATATAGCTATGGCAACCAGGGGCAGTTCAATAACCTCTTTAATTTAAGGTTGGAGTATGTATTTTAAGAGATGAGTTCATAAAAAAAGTCGCCCTTTTAGGCGACTTTTTCAGTAAAATTAAAATCTTATTAAAATTCAGCATTCTTCGGTGTCCTTGGGAAAGGAATGACGTCGCGAATGTTGGTCATGCCGGTAACGAAGAGTACCATACGTTCAAAACCTAGTCCGAATCCGGCATGAGGCACGGTACCAAATTTGCGGGTATCCAGATACCAATACATTTCCTCTGCAGGAATATGCATTTCCTTCATGCGCTGCTCCAGTTTGTCCAGGCGCTCTTCTCTCTGGCTTCCGCCCACTATCTCACCTATGCCCGGTGCCAATATGTCCATCGCAGCTACAGTTTTGCCATCATCGTTCTGGCGCATGTAGAAGGCTTTGATGTCTTTAGGATAGCCTGTTACTATTACAGGTTTCTTAAAGTGTTTCTCTACCAGATAACGCTCATGCTCACTCTGCAGATCTATTCCCCACTGCACATCATACTGGAATTTCTTTTTCTTATAGGTAGGTGAGTTCAGGAGCACATCTATAGCTTCTGTATAGGTAATGCGTTCAAACTTATTGTTCAATACAAACTCCAGCTTCTCTATCAATCCCAGTTCACTGCGCTCATTCATTGGCTTCTGCTTTTCTTCATCTGCCAGGCGCTGTGCCAGAAACTCAAGGTCCTCACGATTATGCTCCATAGCATATCCTATGATGTATCTGATGAAATCTTCAGCCAGATCCATGTTATCGGTGATATCATTGAAGGCAACTTCCGGTTCTATCATCCAGAACTCAGCAAGGTGGCGCGCGGTATTACTATTCTCCGCACGGAAGGTAGGCCCGAAGGTATAAACTTCGCTAAAGGCCATAGCACCCAGTTCCGCTTCAAGCTGTCCGCTCACCGTAAGGTTGGTGCATCGACCAAAGAAGTCTTCTTTGTAATCTATGCTGCCATCTTCGTTCCTTGGCGGGTTTTCTGTTGGCAGGGTACTTACCCTGAACATTTCTCCAGCGCCCTCTGCATCAGATGCGGTGATGATAGGGGTGTGCAGATATACAAAGCCTCTGTCATTAAAGAATTTATGCACCGCAAACGCCAGTGAATGACGCACACGGAATACAGCACCGAAAGTGCTGGTGCGGAAACGCAAGTGAGCTATCTCACGCAGATACTCCAGACTAGGGCGGTTCTTCAATTGCAATGGAAATTTATCCGTATCGCAATCACCCAGTATAGTTATCTGCTCTGCCTTGATCTCTACTTTCTGTCCCTTACCCATAGAGGCTACTACCATACCATCCACACTTACAGATGCTCCTGTGGTGATGCGTTTGGTCAGTGCTTCGTCTGTATCTAGGGTAATTACTACTTGTACATTATTAATGGTAGAGCCATCGTTAAGAGCTATGAACTGGTTATTGCGGAATGAGCGTACCCATCCTTTTACGTTTACCGTATAATCTGTCTTTTCCGATAGTAAGATGTCTTTGATCTTTGTCCGTGCCATTTGTCTAATAGTAATTTATGTGGACCGATGTTCGGTCCTGTATTATAATGAACATCAAAAATAGTTCATCGGGGCAAGTAATTGCAACTTCAAAAGGGTAAAACGGGGCTAAAAATCAAAAAAAAACCTTAAACCTGCTCACACAGGCACTTTTGAAGCCATTTAGCATATTGCTTTTATTGCAATCTGCCTGCTTTATCTCATCTTTGTATAAGCCGGTTTCTATCCACGGCCCTATACCAATGAGTAGATTGGTGCGTATTTGCTTATGGTGCATCATGTTCATCTTCCCGGCGGTAGCCGCCCGGGCCAATCACATCTTTGGCGGCGAGCTTTTATATACACATATATCAGGTAATCTTTACAAGATTTCGCTCACTTTATATGGAGATTGCAGTTCATTGAACACTCCCAATAATCCCTCTTTTCTTTATTTGCCCAATGCAATTCCCCGCATACTTATCTATGATACGACCAGTCTCAATTTCGACTCCCTTTTTTTAAAGCTCGAACCCGGATATGGGATAGAGGTATCTCCGGTCTGCCCCGGGCAGATCAGTAATACTTATTGTAACGGGGGTAACCTGCCCGGCGTAAAGAAATTTGTGTATTCAGACACGATCACCCTTCACCCCTCCAGAGAATGGCGCTTTATTTTCAATGGGATCTTAGGTAATGGTTATACTGCGGGGCGCAGCAACAGCATTACCAATATCAATCCGCCTACTACCATGCAGATCATGGCTATGTTGAACAATAAGTATCAGAACAATTCATCACCCATATACTCAACTATTCCTACTCCTTTCTATTGTGTCAATGTACTTCAGCAATACAATCAGGGGGCTACAGATAATGATGGTGATTCGCTGTCATTTAGTTTAGCGCAGGCGCTCGATGGCACTTATGGTTCACCTGCAGGTTATGTATATCTATACAGTGGCACTCATCCTTTAGCTACTTTGCCGGGAGATTTCTCTTTTTCCCCAATTACTGGCCAAATTACGTTTAAGCCCAATATTCTGCAGAAGTCACTCGTAGTAGGTCAGGTCAATGAATACAGGCATGGGGTATTGGTAGGCACCAGTCAACGGGAAATGACCTTCATTGTTCAGGATAATTGTGATGGAACACCGCCGGTGGCAAGTATATCAAGTATTAGTGGTGGTGTGGTATCGACCGGAAATATCATTAATATATGTTTGGGCCAGCCATCTGTAAATTTCACAGTATCGCTCAGTAACCCCGATGGGGAAATAACTGATATCACTGCGGCAAATGTACCGGCAACAGCTACGCTTGTGGTCAATAACGACCATACGGTATCTCCTTCTGTCAATTTCAGCTGGGCTACAGGCAGCTTGCCGGTAGGCTCATATACATTCTACCTTACCATAAAGAACAACCATTGCCCGCTTATCAATACACAAACGGTTGCTTATACCATCAAGGTAGCTGCCCCTCCGGTATTGCAAGTGCAGCAAACTTCTATTACTAATTGTATTTACCCTGCCGGCATCACATATACCATCAATTATGGATTCGCTCCGCGTAATATTATTATTTCCGAGAGTGGTACACCCGTTAAGACCATCGTAGATAATACTGCCGGAGATACGGTCATAGTAAAGGATAGCCTTCCCGCAGGTCATTATACCGTTGTCGTTCGCTCAGACCTTTTATGTGTCGATTCGGTATCTTTTACCATTGTCGATACAGGTAATCTGCCTATCTCGCCCGTTACCGAATCCTATTGCAGGGGCGATGGTACATTACCCATTGTCATCACTCCCATAGTTCCCGGGGCGGTCATCAATTGGTATAGTACAGATAGCACGCCACTTCCGGGTGCACCTGTTGTGAGCACAGCGTCTGAGAATGTATTTCAATGGTATTTTATAGAAACATATAATGTTTGCAGCTCAGGCCCCGTCACGGTCACTGCCACTGTTCATCAACTACCTCAAGGACAGATCCTCAATATACCACAGACCATCTGCTATGGCGATGCTATTTATCTCAAGGCCTCGGGCGGCACTAGCTATACATGGGAGCCGGCAACGGAGATAAAACACGATACGGGAGGTTATTATATAGAGGTGCTCAATCCCGTAACGGTAGTGGTCAATATTACAGATCAGTTTGGTTGCAAAGATACCGCAGGTGTTACTTTTGCCGATATTCAAGACTGTTGCAGGTTCTCATACCCCAATGCATTTACACCCAATAACGATGGTAATAACGATGGCTTCAGAATAGTTACCTGGGGCAATATGCGTAGCTATGCGCTTACCATCTTCAACAGATGGGGGCAACCCGTTTTCTTCACTGCCGACCCTAAAAAAGCATGGGATGGTACTTTCAATGGCGAACCCTGTGAGATAGGTACTTACTATTACTACCTCAAAGCCGAATGTCTTACCGGACCAAAAGAATGGCATAAAGGTGATGTGATACTTATCCGGTAGTTATTTGCAGAATGATTAAGCTAATTTTGATCACAAACGTTATTCATTCATGCACTATACTGCTAATTATTGGATAAAAGAACTGGGGCTTACCGCGCATATAGAAGGCGGAGCATTTAAGGAGATCTACAGGTCTCCGTTGGTGCTACCACAGAGTGAGCTCACTTCTGCGCATGGTGGTAACAGAAATGTGCTTACGGTCATTCATTATCTCCTGCAGTATGGAGATTTTTCAGCACTACATCGCATTGCGTCCGACGAAATTTGGCACTTTTATGATGGGGCTCCTCTGTCTATATATGAACTTACACCCGCAGGTGAAATGATACGCCATCAATTAGGTAAAAATATCAATGACGGAGAAAGCCTTGTAGTCGTCATTCCGGCAGGAAGTTGGTTTGGCTGCAGGGTAGAGATAGAAGGCGGGTTTACTCTCTGTGGTTGTTCCGTAGCGCCCGGTTTCGATTTTGCAGATTTTGAACTGGCCGATAGAGGTAGTTTAGTATCTCAATTCCCTGATCACAAGGCATTGATTACGGCACTCACCCGATGATCATTGTCGTACTCCTTTCAGAGATATGCCATATGTTGCACTACCCGGAGATGCTGGCCCAATGCTACTGCTCTTTATTGTAGTATCTGTGATATCAAGGTCGGTTTGTACTGAAGACGTAGGGTCAAAATTCCTGTAATGTCCGCTGAATATGATGTTGTATGTATTTCCTTCCCACAATACAGTGCTGTCTGTAATTACTTTTACAAATGTTTTTCTGCTGATTGTTGTTGTGGTACTGTTGAACATGCTTTTCCAGCTATAAGCATACGTGCTGTCTGTAAGCAGGTAATTACGAATATCTTCGTTGATTTGGTTGGGCTTTTTACAAGAAAAAAGCATAAGGATAGCCAGAGTACTGATATAGATGAAGGGGCGCATAATGATGATAAGATTATACTATGAATTTACGCCGATATATTTAAATTTCAAAATAAGGTACAGCAACTAAGACTTAAGCCTGAGGTATCAGATCGCCAGATTGATGATATCGCCCTTCATAAATCCCGGCTTCTCAGTCCGCACGATCAAGGTTTGCCCGCCAATGAAAACTTCCAGTTCATAATGCCCGCCATAGAACAATACCTTTTTGATCTGTGCTTTCAGCCCTTCCGCATCATCCGGCACTATGATTATCTCTTCAGGTCTTACATAGGGTTTACGCCCGAAGCCTCCGGGCAATAGGGTAGCCAGCTCCAGAGATATCAGGTTGTATTTCCCCAGTAGTCCTGCCACATAAGTGTTCACAGGAGAGCGATATACGTCCATAGGTTCGCCACGTTGCACGATCTTGCCATTTTGCATTACCAGCAGTTCATCTGCCCATGGCAGCAGGTCCAGAGGGTCATGCGAGATAAGCATGCACGTAATATGCATACGCTCACTGGCAAAATCTACCACAGCTTTCAATGTGGTCTTGTGGATAAGGTCCATATTAGAGAATGGCTCATCCAGCAATAATAATTTAGGGGTCTGAGTGATCAGTCTGGCCAATGCCACTCTTTGCCTTTCACCGCCGCTCAGTGTCTGGCACTGGCGGCCAAGCAGGTGCTTTATATGGCACACATCTACCAACGCATCAAAAGAATCTTTGAGCAGGTTATTGGCATACATCAATTCCTCCTCTACGCGGTAATTATTGCGCAGTTCAAAGTGTTGAGATAAATAGGCAATGCCTTTATGGCCTGCCATCAGTTTTTCATTTACGCCCTTCACAGGTCTGTCCTCAAAGAGTACTTCACCACTATCGGCCTGCCCAAGTCCTGCTACTATGCGCAATAGGGTGGTCTTACCGCTGCCGGTTTCCCCGGCAATAGCAATTTTCTGCATCCGCTCCTGCGTAAAGCTCACATTATTCACCACCGTTTCGGCACCATGCTTCTTAACTATATTGGCTACTCTTAGTAAGCTCATTTTTGGAAAGATACAGTTGATTACGGTTGCAAATATAAGGGATAACCCATTGGGCTATATAGTATCATTTCACCTTATTTAAATAGATCTTAAAATGTGGAATGATTGTTGGCTTGACCTTTTGTAAAGACTTGTCGACTGCAGTAATGTTGATCGGCATACATAGCTATACTAACTCACTCAACGCTTTTTCATCCCAACCCAGAAAGAATGTCCCATTCCCGAGATCCCAGACCGGACGTTTGATAAGTGAGGTGTTGGCCATCATCAGGGCAATGGCCTTTGGCTTGCTCACAATGCTTGCTTTATCTGCTTCACTTAGCGCTTTATAGGTCGTTCCCTTTGTATTGATCAGCTTGTCAGTAGGGAAGTGTTTCAGCCACAAAGTCAGCGTGTCCTTGTCTATGCCCGACTCTTTATAATTATGAAATACATACGCTGCTCCGCGTGCGTCCAGCCACTTCAGTGCCTTTTGCATCGTATCACAGTTCTTTATACCATAGATAGTGATCATGATAGCGAAGGTAGGAAACAAAATAGCCACTACATCCGATGTAGTGGCTTTCTTTTCTGCTCTCCCTTCTGGACTTGAACCAGAGACCCTCTGATTAACAGTCAGATGCTCTAACCAACTGAGCTAAGGAAGAATCTTGTGGTACAAAAATAAAGCGTTTTTTATTCCTGCAAAATATTTTCTGTGTAAAATTCAGATATTTTGAGATGTTATAGATACAAAGCAAATCGGTTATTTTCGTAGTTCCATGCAATTCCAGAAAAACTCATTAATTAAAAAACACAGTGTTATTTTGAGGAATTTTTATGATGATAGGTTGTTTTATTCTTTTAATTTTAATGAAAATGTAAAACCATCGTTATCATTCCATCCGGCAAATAAATACCTATCTCCAATTTCAGAAATTAATGACTCGTCTATAATTTTAGATAATTTTTCTATAACTGACATTACATCGTTAGATTGAAAAATCATCGTTCTATGTTTAGTTCTTGCCTGTACTAGTTTGTAGAAATCATATTTGATTTCTGCAAATGACGTGTTCCACTCTGACTCTAATGCTAAATGTACAATAGCAAGATCATTGTTATTCCCGTTTAATGATTGATACCATAGCATGTCGTAAAGACATTCATTGGTTGTGTTATCATAACCGTTAGGGCTAGTGTACACGTTGTAGTTATAAGTTTCGTAAGCTAGCTCAGTTAGCTGAGTTTTTATTTCCCAAGTCCAACTTGTAGTATCTGTTTTTCCCTCTTTTGTCAGATGATCGGCAATTGACTCTAAAGTTCTTTTAATTGATAACTCTATTTCATCCATAATATTAGTCTCTTTTTTATGATATTACTTAGGACACGAAATTACCTAATCATGATAACGTTTTTTTCATTTAAAGCAAAAAAGCAGTTACAACTGAATGTAACTGCTTTTGACTGCTCTCCCTTCTGGACTTGAACCAGAGACCCTCTGATTAACAGTCAGATGCTCTAACCAACTGAGCTAAGGAAGAATGTTAGCCCTTTTTGATACCGCACGATCAATTGCGCTGTATCGTTTTGGGAGTGCAAAAATAGGTTGTTTTTCAGTTCTGCAAAATTATTTCTTACTTTTTTTGAGATATTTTTTATTAGCAAGTAAGCGCACTATATACTCCTCATAACAGCACAATAATATATAAATGCGGTTACCGCCGCTTTCTGTACTATCTTTATCCAAATTTATTTAAGAATTGAAGTTTTCAGAATTTGGATTTGATGATTATCTCATGGACGGTATTGATGCCATGGGGTATGTTGACGCGACACCCGTACAAGAGGCCGTAATACCAAGTATAATAGATGGCAAAGATATTATAGCCGCCGCCCAGACAGGCACCGGCAAAACGGCGGCCTTCCTGCTGCCCGTATTGCACAATATCCTTACACATACCAAAGATGATGGTAATATAAAGTGCATGATTATCGTGCCTACTCGAGAGCTGGCTACTCAGATAGCCCAGACGCTCGATGGTATTTCTTACTTTACAGAGGTCAGCTCCATTGCGGTATATGGTGGAGGTAGCGGCAATCTGTTCGCTGCAGAGCGTAAGGCATTGTCTTCAGGAGTAGATATAGTTATCTGCACTCCCGGTCGTATGATCGCTCACCTCAACATGAACTACGTTAAGCTCGATGAGCTGAAGTATCTCGTACTCGACGAGGCTGACCGTATGCTCGATATGGGTTTCTTTGAGGATATCACTAAGATACTCTCTTACATGCCTAAGAAAAGGCAGAACCTCATGTTCTCTGCTACCATGCCTCCTGCTATTCGCAAATTGGCCAACACCATGTTGCATAACCCGGTAGAGGTGAATATTGCCATCAGCAAACCTGCCGAGCAGATCAAACAAGGCGTTTTCTATGTATTCGACGGGCAGAAAATGAAATTGGTAAAACATGTCCTCACTCACGGGGAATTTACGAGTGTGCTCATTTTCTGCAGCAGTAAGCTCAGCGTCAAGATGCTGACCGAAGAACTGAAGCGGGCAAAGTTTGCGGTTGATATGATCCAGAGCGACCTGGAACAGGAACGCCGCGAACAGGTATTACTCGATTTTAAGAATAAGAAGCTCAAGATACTCGTAGCAACGGATATCCTTAGCCGCGGTATAGATATTGAAGATATAGACCTGGTCATCAATTACGATGTGCCCCACGATGGTGAAGATTACATCCACCGTATCGGTCGTACGGCTCGTGCTGCGGCCAAGGGTACTGCTTATACCTTCGTAAATGAAAAGGAACAATACAAGTTCAAGCAGATAGAGAAGCTGATGGAGCGCACCGTCGAAAGCCAGAAGGTGCCCGACGAGTTCGGCCCTGTTCCCGAGGTCAGCGAAAACACCCGCCCATTCAAAAAGCCGGGCGGCAGTGGGGGAGGAAAAGGAAGGAATAATAAGTTTAAGAAAAAATAATACTTAATATATTTTCTGCATCTTGGTTGAAGATATTTGCCAATATGAATATTTTAGCTAAAGCGGTCCATACAAGTTTACTGGTCATTTGTTCCTTTTGTATGGTAATAGGGAAGGAGCATCATCCTGTTATCCGATGCAAGGTGGCTGACATGCCGCTACAAATGGTGGTGCTGGAAAAGATAGATCCGGCTACTACTATTACTCCGGTCGATTCGGTGATGACGGATGGTAATATTGTATTTTCCGGTAAACTCATATCTCCTGGTTTGTACCGGCTGCATTTTAGCGATCAGCAATATATCACATTGTCCACCGATGGACATGATATTTCTATTACAGCCAGTTGGGATCATTTAGCTGACTATAAAGTGACATCCGGTGCAGCCACAAGCGAACTGGCCCAATTCATCAATGGATTTAGAGCGCACCTTCGAGATATGAATACAATGATCGTTGTTATTGATACACTAAAGGCGAGGAATGATTGGGTACAACTCAAAAAGGCCAGAGCAGAACAAACAACGATCAGTGATGAAGCTGCCGCTTATGTTGAAAAATATGTAATGAAAACTAAATATGAGCCCAATGCTATTTTTGCAGCAAGTTTGCTCACCTTCGCTCCCGATAATATGTTCTCTGCAGATTTTGCCAATTCCCTCAAACGCAGATTCCCACACGCCCCAATGACAAAAGAATATTTACAACATGTGCATTAGTCTTTTATCATAAGTGGTGATTGAGTCATTAATGTATGGCCAGTCCCTCACATGCTCACATTCCCTCACATTTTCTCCAGATTAGTTACATCAGGAAGGAAATCATATTGTCGCATTCCATCACATTTTCTTCACATTAAATACATCTGGAAGGAAATCACTTTGTCGCATTCCATCACATTCTATCTACAGAAACCTAAAATTCTTCATCACCAACCCAATATCCGTTGCCGGTGTATAATGCTGTGCATAGGCCAGGTTGATCTGCAGCCTCACATGTTCAGAAGGTTCATAACCTGACAGTATATTGTAGGGCGGTAGCACACCCGGCCTTAGAGAAGGTAGTCTGTTGGTCGCCGCACCCTCTGCATAGCCTACCCATGTTTTGCCACCGCTAAGTACACTAAATAGGTTGGTGAACATAGCAGCCGGCTTTTTTACAAGGAAGAAAGTGAACGGGAAAAGAACCAGTAGTAGTAAAGAAATGGCAATGTCCAGCATGCGCTTATTACGCTGCATGGCAAATGAAGAAAGGTTAAAACGCTTATCAACGGTATAAAGATCTCCTGATGTATTACTGGAATTACTGCCTACAAAACTTTGACTACCAGTGAGATGTATTTTGTATTCGTAATTATTGCCGCATTCCTGCATCTGTTTGAAAACATCCAGATAAGACAATCCGTCAACACAGAAGATCACTTCATTCACCCCTGTAGTATAGAGCAATTGCTTCATTTCGGGTAGTGCGGCCAATGCATTATCCCGCTCGCTCGTCGGACTCACCCTGCCCGAAAGCTCAGGCGCATAGTGTACTTTTTGTAATATATCTGCGGTCTGCTGATAGGCTGATTCGTCGGCAACTATGACCGCGCGCTTGGGTAACTTATCATACGGAATGTATTTAAGAATGCCCAGACGATACAATACCTCATGCAGTCCCAATAGTCCTACCGTTCCCACCACGCCCGAAAATATGATTATAGCCCTCGAATACCTCAATTCGGCAGGTAATAGGCCGAAATAGGCCAGTATCACCACTGTGCCCATTAACATGCCTCTGGTTACCTTTAGCGGCCGGTAAGGACTGTCGTAGGCCCCGTTAAAGTACAATGATACCAGCCATAGTAATGCATAGACCGGAAATGTCGCATATACAGACGATGCGGGTATGGGGAAAATGTTCTTTACCTGGTTCACCCAAAACTCTTTTATGCCGTATAATGTCCCCAGCAGTATCAATGCGTCAAAAAGTGGCATGCGCAGTACCTTAAGCGCCGTTTTCAAGGTGCCGAGTACTGCACGCAGTATAATGCCCATATTGATGAACAGGATGAACAAACGGGCATCTTTCGCCGAATAGTGCTTTTTTACGAATGTCACCAGCGCCTCATTGAAGATGCGCACATACGATAAAGTCATCTTTCGGGTACTCTCTCCCTTGTAGTGGATCAGGTCCACCTCAGGGTAGTAGATGTTCTCAAAACCGGCTTTCAGTATTCGATAAGACAGGTCCACATCCTCACAATACATAAAGTAATCCTCATCAAATGCACCGCCGGCTATGTCCATTGCACTACGTCGCACCAGCATACAGCACCCGCTAAGTACTTCCACAGGGGCGGTCTCCCGCTCACCTATATGCACCGCATAATACTTATTGAAGTAGGGAGATTTCTTAAATAACTTATTGATTCCCGTAGTTTTATAGATAGCTACCGAAAGTGAAGGAAAAGATTTTTTACCATCAGGGGCAAACTCGCCGGTACCATCTATCAGCCTTGGTCCTAATGATCCCGCTTTGGGGTGGGCATCCATATAAGCTACCGTCTTTACCAAAAAATCCTCGGGCATCACCGTGTCCGGATTCAGGAAAAGAATGTATGCTCCCCGGGCAATATCCACACCCTGGTTATTGGCTTTAGAGAATCCCTTATTATCTTTATTTTCTATAAGTGTAACAGATGGAAACTTTTCGCGCACCATGGCGCAACTGGTATCGGTAGAATTATTATCCACAACGATCACCTCAACAGCCATTCCTTCTGCCGCACGCATCACAGAATGAAGGCATACCTCCAGAAAGTACTTTACATTGTAATTAACGATTATAACGGTTACTTTCATTCCTTACTCTGGCGGCTGTTGTTTTGAGGTTGCGAAGATAACCAACTAATGTGAAAATGTAGATAATGTGAAAATGTGATGATCACATACAGAACGTAAATGTGGCTTTATTATTATTGATATCGTTACATATGTTAATATTTTATCACATTCCATCACACTCCACCACATTCCATCACATTCCATCACATTCCATCACATTCCATCACATTCCATCACATTCCATCACATTCCATCACATTCCATCACATTGCCGCATTCCATCACATTCCATTCCCCCTATTGTCAAATTCAATTGAGCCATTGAGCTATTAAGCCATTCGGCCATTAAAATAGTTTATTTTTGCACCGCCATGATGCAATTGTACCCGGCTACTGCCATTGAGAGTTTAGAGTTTAATAAAGTGTGTGATCTGCTGCTGCATAAATGCCGTACCGATGCCGCGCGTGAAAGAGTGCAATCCATTCGTTTTCATGTACGTATGGAGCATATGCAGAAAGAATTACTTCAGGTCAATGAGTTCAAAATGGTACTGCAGACAGGCGACCATTTCCCCAACGATTTTACCCGAAACATAACGCGCGAATTTAAACTCCTGCAAATAACCGGTGGGGTACTAACAGGAGAGCAACTGCTATTTTGCAATCAGTTGGCCCTCAATATGAAAGACATATTGCAATGGTTCAAAAAAAATAATGATCTGTTCCCCTCCCTTGAGGCCATAAGTGAAAAGGTGGTCTATGAGAAAAAGATAACCGAACTCATCACATCCATTGTTGACGAGACTGGTGTAGTGCGCGATACCGCCTCTAAAGATCTGATGTATATCCGTTCCGAGCTGGGTAAGGCTCGCCATGCCGCAAGACGCACCTTCGATGGTGTTTTGCGCAAACTGGGCAAGGCCGGTTATCTGGCCGATATATCTGAAAGTTTTTACAATGGTCGGCGTACCGCTGCCGTATTGGCCGAGTACAAGCGTATTGTAAAAGGCATCTTGCATGGCGAGAGCGATACGCAGAAGACTGTTTTTATTGAACCGGAAGAGACCATCGATATCAACAATGAGATATTCTCACTCGAGCGGTCAGAACAGAAAGAGATGCAACGTATCCTCGTTCAGGCCACAAAAGACCTCTCACAGTTCGGCCCCCAACTCGAAGGATATTATCACATTAGTGGTATTTATGATTTTATAAGAGCTAAGGCTAATTTGGCGGTCGATATGAATGCCCACATGCCCAGACTCAGTCCGCATTCGGTAATTCAGCTGGTCAAGGCATATCACCCCCTCTTGTTGCTGCGCAACAAGCAGAGCGGTAAGCCTACCATACCCCTCAATATATCCCTCGATCGCAATAACCGCATCCTCATCATCAGCGGACCCAATGCCGGTGGTAAGACGGTATCTATGAAAACAGTGGGCCTCCTGCAACTCATGGTGCAGGCAGGTATGCTCATCCCGGCCGATGAAAATTCCGAAGTAGGGGTGTTCCGCCAACTCATGGTGCAGATAGGCGATACTCAGAGTATCGAGCACGAATTGAGCACGTATAGTGCGCACCTGCAAGACATGAAATACTTCATGGATTTCGCCAATGGTAAGACCTTATTTTTTATTGACGAACTCGGAAGTGGTTCAGATCCAAACCTTGGCGGTGCCTTTGCTGAAGCGATAGTTGAAGACCTGGCTGCCAAAAATGCCCTCGGTATCATCACTACCCACTACCTCAACCTCAAGGTAATGGCCGGTAAGGTAAGGGGCATTTTCAACGGTGCTATGGCGTTCGATGAGGAAAAACTGGAGCCGCTCTATCAGCTTACGGTCGGAAAACCCGGCAGTTCATATACCTTCGCCATTGCTCAGCGCAGCGGTTTATCGCCAAAAGTAATTGCCCGCGCCAAAGAACTTACCCAACGAGAACACTTCAAACTCGACAAAATGCTCCTGCAGACCGAGCAGCAATCTGTGCGGTTGGGAGACAAAGAAAAGGAACTCGACAGACTTCTCAAGATCAACGAGCAACTGAAAAAGAACCTCGAGACAGTTACCGACAAAGAAAAGATAAAGCAACAGCACGACCTGTTGAACCTGCAAAACAAGATAAAGAAAGAAGAGTTGGAATATCTGCGCGACACCGAGCGCAAGTTCAAGCAGATCATCCAAGACTGGAAAAAAGCCGACAACAAACAGGAAGTCATCACTGCCGCCGAAAACGTACTCTTTCGCAAAAAGAGTGTGCAGACCAATGCCGCTGCCGCAAAAAAAGCCGACAAAGCCTACGAACTCACCGGAGGAATACCACAGATCGGCAACTACGTACGCAACAAAGTCAACCACCAGGTTGGCCTCCTCACCGAGCTCCGCGACAAAAAAGCCATCGTCCGCATCGGCAAACTCCCATTTACTGTGAATATCGATGAGTGGTTGGTAGTCAGGAAGAAGGGCGAGGAAAAGCAAAAATGATTAAAAAAGCACCAACATCATGACCGTAGAGACGCATAATTGCGTCTCCACATAACACCTGCCATCCCTGCTGAGCGTAAGTCTGTACTGGTCGAAGCGTCTCGCTTCGTCCTACCTAATGAAAGCGTCTCGCTTCCGTCACCAACACCAAACCCTGCTGAGCGTAAGTCTCCGACTACGCTCGCGCGGTCGCCGGTCTCCGGACCGGCGCATCAGGACGTATTTGTTTTGTACCACCAAAAAAACAAATGACGCCCACCACAATCACCCCGAATGTCACGCAGAGGTCCTCGAAGCACGACATTCGCATCAGGACGTATTCGTTTTGCATCCTCAATAAAACAAATGATGTTTACCTCAATCCCCCCGAATGTCATGCTGAGGTCCTCGAAGCACGACATTCACACGGGACATATTCGTTTTGCATCCTCAACAACTCCCACACTGGTCGAAGTGTCCCACTTCGTCCTATAAATAGAAGCGTCTCGCTTCCGTCACAAACACCAAACGCTGCTGAGCGTAAGTTTCCGACTACGCTCGCGCGGTTGCCGGTCTCCGGACCGGCGCATCAGGACGTATTTGTTTTGTACCACCAAAAAAACAAATGATGTTTACCTCAATCCCCCCGAATGTCATGCTGAGGTCCTCGAAGCACGACATTCGCATCGGGTCGTATTCGTTTTGCATCCTCAACAACTCCCGCTCTGGTCGAAGCGTCTCGCTTCGTCCTACCAAATGGAAGCGTCTCGCTTCCGTAACGAACTCCCCATTAAGAATACCACAAATTCGTGGATCTAGTTGTCACCTACTTCAATTAGAGACATTAAAATTAAAAATATTGTTCACTTCAATTACCGGCAACTAACCTATTGATCCTGCCTTAACTACAGAAAGATGTCCACAAAAATGTGGATATGATTTTTTGCCGATAACAGATCCCCGAATTAATTTGCACCCATATTACCTCTTTCGCAGGTAGGATCTTTGACATATAGACCTTCTCAAACTATTCCCCCATGATCTGTATGGGCATGATAGCTTCGACCTTATAAAGGTCCTCAGGCTCTTTGCTGTAAACAAATACAGGCATTATCAAACCAATGTGTAAACCTATTTAGGGACGAGGAAGTGGCAGAAAAGTGGAAGTAAGTGGCAAAAAGTGGCAGAAAGTGGCAGTTTTCGGAAATTTGTTAAAACCACTCAATTTGCTGATTACCATACTTCTGGCACAAAAACATCCTCCAAAACTGCCACTTTTGTGAAAAATCACACAATGTGGCAATTTTGTAAAAACAACACAAAAATTCCCGCATCATATCCATGTAAATCCTACTACCTTTACATGGTTCTTTACTACTATGCGTTTCGTCTTCTACTGTTGTTTATTGTTAAGTACCGTTTGCCTGCTTTCTTGTGGTAGTCACGATCGGCACCCTCATGCTTTCTATTATTGGAAGACCACCTACACTACCGACACAGCTACGGTCCATCGTGTGGCCAACAGTGGTGCCGATAAATTCTATATCCGCTACCTCGATGTCGATTGGAGCGAAACGCACCACATGCCTGTTCCGCTGGCCGAGCTGCAGTTAGAATATCGGGATTGCCCTTTTATTGCCGGCAACTATGTTCCGGTAGTATTTATCACTAACCGCACCTTCGAACAAATGGCTCCCGAGTGGACAGACTCGCTTGCCGCCAAACTTACGCGCAGGATACAGCATACTACTAATGATCTAGAAGCTACATTTATCGATCGCCATATTTTTGATATTCCCGGTTACAACGATAACTATTATTCAACCGCCCGTCCTCAGTTAGACAGCATGATCGCAAAGCTACGCGAAAGGGTAACAACAGAGATACAGATAGATTGCGACTGGACCGCCACTACCCGCGAAAAATATTTCCGATTCCTGCGTCGTTTCAAAGAACTCAATAAGGGTAAGACAATATCCGTTACCCTGAGACTCTATCCCTATAAATACCCCGACAAGGTGGGTGTGCCGCCTGTTGACAGGGCAATGCTCATGTGCTACAATCTGGGTAAGATCAAAGACAGCAATACCCGCAACTCCATTTTAGATATCACCGAAATGAAACAATACTTTTCGGCAAAGGCCTACCCACTTCCGTTAGATATTGCATTGCCGGTTTTTGGTTGGTTTGCATGGTTCAGGCAGGGGCAATACAAAGGCATTGTGCATGAACATCAGAATTTTGTAGCCGATACTACCTTATTCAAAAAGCATAAAGACAATAGTTATGCTATAACTGCCGATACGGTAATTGCTGATAATTACTATCGTATGGGCGATGAGTTGCGCTATGAACAACCCTCTGATGCCGATGTGCAGGCCGCTGCTGATATAGCGGCAAAGCACGTGCCCGGCTATGGTACAATTTCTTTTTTCGATTGGAACGATCATTCAATAGTTACTTATGAGAAGGCAATTCAGGCGGTTTTTACGCGTCACTAGTCTGGTAGTATTCATTGTTCTTGCGGGCAATTCAGGCTACAGCTGCGGTCCCGAATTGGGTTTCGACACCACCATGTTCCTGCTCTTTCAGCGCGATCTCCAGGGAGATGCAGCTCTGCAACCATTTTGTTATGCGCAGCAGTATCTCTACGACTATACCCCCGACCCGCTAAAGTCAGATCAGCGTCGCAACTGTGCCGAATGGAGGACATTCACCGGTAATGCAGTTACCGATATGGATGTATATAATGTACAGTACAACATCACTCCGCAGCAATACCTTTACTGTTACCGCACGGGTAATTGGGGTGGGCTCGCCGATAATCCGTTCATCAAATGGTTGCAACGCAAAGAAAATAAGGCTGCCGCTCAGTATATGGCATTCGCGCGTAGGGTAGAGTATGAGGGTGCTTGTGAAGGTGACCCCTGGCACGAAAGGACCGATCGTTGGGACGATGGTGGTACTTCTGAATTCGATCTGTCAGCTTACGACTCACTAACAAACTCAGCACTACAGCAATGTAAGAATACATCGGGTTTTTTGCAGCAGCGCTATGCTTTTCAGGCTATAAAGCTCATCTATTATGGCAATTTTTACGACACAGATACTACTCGTCGCCGCACGCCCATCGGTCGTCAATTAATAGATTGCTATGATTCCTATCTCAAAGATAGACCTACTATTCTGTCAGATTGGGCACTGGTCTATTATGCCAATGTGCAATCCGATAAAATGAAAAGAGCCTATTATCTGGTCAAAGCATTCGATCGCTCAAATGAAAAGAAGGTATTTGTTTACCTAACTGTCAGCAGGAAAGAACTGGCTCAGTTGAAGACCACCACTCGCGAACCGGGAATAAAAGCTGCTATTGCCACCATCGAAGGACTAAAGAACCCCGGCAGGGCATTGGCTACTATCAAAGAAGTATATAGTTATGACCCGACCAGTAAGTATATCCCTGTCTTGGTCAACAGAGAGGTCAATAAGTTAGAAGACTGGATATGGTCACCGCAGATCAAAGGTTTCGAGTCCGATGTTAGCATTGCCAATGCAGGCCCAAATTATGGCTCTGGTAGCGGTACCGACAGTAAAAGCAGTACAGCTCAAAGAGATGAAGTTTATCTCAACGAATTGCGTCAGTTCCTCATTACCATAGCTGGTAGTAATACAGCCAACAGTAATTACCTGAAGCTGAGTATTGTCCATCTCTATCATCTGCAGCGCAATTTTACAGATGCTTTACCATACCTCAATAGTATCAATGTAATAGGTAATGATAAGTATGCGGTACAACTGGATATTGAAAAAGCGCTGTCAGTCATCTATGCCGGCGATATTCTGCAACCTGCCACTAAGCAACGGCTGAACGATATATTCGCGCATCTTACCCAACTGGGTATTGTGGATACACCTGTATATAAAGATGAATGGAGCGGCATTTATGATCCGCCGGGTCAGGCTCGTTTGTTGCGCGACCTCTATTTATTGCTCAGTACCGAGTATAAACGTAAGGGTGACATTGTTACTGCTGGCTTACTATTTCAGAAGAGTTCTGTTGTGGTCAACGAATACTTTGGTGGTAATGGTGGCTGCAGAAATATAGATACCCCTGGAAGCGAATACCCTGACGGAAGCTATTATTACCGCATCTCTTATTTCGAAAAATATGCCTCACCTACCGATTTAGATGCATTGCTCACATTCAAACACAAACGCAATTATACAGCCTTCGAAAATAGGTTACTGCCTTGTCGCTGGCCATCCGATGATGTGTACCTCGATCTGAAAGGCACGCTGTTGTTGCGTCAGGAAAAATATAAAGAGGCACTCGCAGTATTCAATAAAGTGCGCCCCGATTTCTGGGCAACTACTTATGCTTATAAGTACTATTTGCGCAAAAGTTCTGTAACAAGTGTGGGCTCATTGCTGCCTGCTGCCTCGGGTTCAGGAAAACGATACGCGCTCGAAAGTAAACGCGAGATAGTCAAAGAAATAGTGGACCTGCAGGATTCGCTCTTAAAAGCTACCGACGATAGAACGCGTGCGCGTATCAGTTTTATGTTGGGCAACTGTTTTTATAACATATCCTATGCTGGTAAAGATTGGATGGCGCACAACTATGGCAAGGGTGGTGGTGAGCATGAAGACAATAGATTCTTTGCCTATTACTCATTCAATACCACTAGTCACCGCCAGTACGACAACTACTATAAATGCGCCAATGCTATTGAAATGTATGGTCGTGCCCTAAAATACGCCGGTTCCGATCAGGAGCTTGGAGCACAGTGTCTGCTTATGTTGTCTATATGCGATGGTATCAGATATGAATACAATAACCACAAATACGTAGCCTATGAAAACAGATATCTTTCACCATACCTGGGCGTGCTTGCAAAGCAGTATAACAGATCTAAGGTCTTCGAAAATGCTGCCGACGAGTGTCCCGATGTGCAGGATTATATCAAGAGAAACAAGATCAGACTTAATTTCTAATTATAGTTTGCTCTGTTTGTCCAGTATCGGTTGGGCTAGTTTTTTAGGTGCTACCGTGCAATAAGCGGTTTCCAAAGCATCCATCAGCATTTCTTTTTTAACCTGGCCCAGATTAATGAGTGTCCAGCCCTGGTTACCCCACTTGTTGGGTACGGGGTATATTACTTCTTTATCGAAGCTGCAAAATGCATGCTGGTCGTATTCTGTAAATTTCAGACATACTCGGTTTTCGGTCATGTTCAAAGTGGCAAAGATCTTTTTCTTCACCCTGAACGATGTTTGTTCGAAATGAGGCTGCTCCTCTGCTTCAGGCAAAGACAATGCCATGTTCCGAAATGTGTGAATAGACACCATACCTATCTTTTATATACAGCAGATCATTAACAGTATACTTCAATAACGCTTGCATTTTTATTAATGTCTGTCAATTTATTTAATACTAAAGTTAAGATCTGATAACTTAATGCCAAGATATATAATAGGAAGGATATTGAAAAGCATGAGATAAAAACAAAAAGTATGCAACCACATAACAAAGAGCCTCCCGATATAATCGGAAGGCTCTGAAATATATTACTAACTGTATTAAGGTTAGATTTTGAAGTGGGAGAAAGCTTTGTTAGCTTCAGCCATACGGTGAGTATCTTCTTTCTTCTTGAATGCACCACCTTCACCCTTAGCTGCTGCGATGATCTCGTTAGCCAGCTTATCAGCGATGGTCTTACCGTTTCTTTCACGAGAGAAGCGGATCAACCACTTCATGCTCAATGAAATTTTACGGTCAGGGCGTACTTCAGAAGGTATCTGGAAAGTAGCACCACCAATACGGCGGCTACGAACCTCAACTGCAGGAGTAACGTTCTGCAAAGCGCGTTTCCACACTTCATAACCTTCTTCTCCGCTTATTTTAGTTACTTTATCAAGTGCATCATAAAATGCACTCAGTACTACTGTTTTGTTGCCACCCCACATAAGGCAGTTTACAAAACGGGTTACTTGTTTGTCGTTGAATTTTGGATCCGGTGCTAACGGGAACTTTTTGGCTTGTGCCTTTCTCATCGCCTGAGCTTTACTTTGTTATCTATGAAATTATTTCTGATTATTTTTTCTTGGCTGCTCCGCCTTTTACCTTTTCTTTCTTGGTACCATACTTAGAGCGGCTCTGCTTACGATCTTTCACGCCGGCAGTATCAAGTG
>CANFKE010000021.1 GCA_947447465.1 Chitinophagaceae bacterium
AAATTTAATTTTAAAATTATTTTCTGCCACTACTTTTTTCACTACCGAAACCGTAAGAACTTCCCGCCGATCAATACAAGATCATTTCCTGTTTTTTTCGTTGGGAGGACAAAAGTAGGAGTTGTCAACCACCTGACAAAAACTATTTTACAAAATCACAACCACTTTTTCATTAAGATAAGCCACTGCAGAACCTTTCAGACAAAGTATATGTTTTAAACTATGCGTAGTTAGCTGTCAAATCCATCTTATACTGCTGTTATAGTACTGTTTTATGGTCGTTTATGTCATTATTCAGCTACTATACTCTTCTATTGATGAGTAGTAACCATTACTTCAAAACAGAGCTATGACCCTGTAATGCGCAAACTGACATTCGTCATTAATTGATACGCTATATTATACGTGTGCATTTTTTTTTACTTTTACCTTGAAATACAGAGGCATCTCCACAATACGGTCATTGCATAAGTAAGTGTACAACATTACTATTACTGAGTATGGTTACCGCTATGACTAATGAGATAGTTTTACTGCTTTTCAATAAACATATACCCTGGTGCAAAAAGGAACGATACTACAGCAACTACAGTTGCTAAAGAAGGATAAGAAGAGTGGATTTGCTGTATTGGCAGACCCTGATAAGATGGCAGCAGAAGATGTTCCCCGTCTGGCTAAGTTATGTAATGAAGCAGGAGTGGACTATCTGTTCATTGGCGGCAGTCTGCTTTTGGCTCACCAGATGGAACTATGCATCACTCGCTTCAAAGAGAATAGCGATATTCCGGTCATCCTTTTCCCGGGCAATCCGGCACAAGTCAGCCCGCTTGCAGATGCGCTTTTGTACCTGTCGCTCATATCAGGACGCAATGCAGACCTACTGATAGGACAGCATGTAGTCTCTGCTCCATTAGTAAAGGCCAGCGGGCTTGAAGTAATATCTACAGGGTATATATTAATAGATGGCGGTGTGCAGACCACTGTTTCCTACATGAGTCATAGCATGCCTATACCGGCCAATAAACCTGAAATAGCCCTTTGCACAGCGTGGGCAGGAGAGATGCAAGGCAATCATGTGATCTATATGGACGCAGGAAGCGGTGCAAAGAATAGTATCTCTACCGGAATGATCAAAAAAGTAAGTGAGAACATTGATATACCTCTATTTATTGGTGGTGGGATCAGCACCCCTGAAAAAGTACGTGAAAATTGCCAGGCAGGTGCAAACATTATAGTGGTAGGCAACGCCATAGAACGTGACCCGATGCTGATAAAAGATCTGGCGCAGGCAACAAGATCGTAGCAGGATCTAATGAACGGAAATAAAGAAAGCCATCCTAAGGGATGGCTTTCTTATTGTATTGTATATCAGTAATTGATTAGTTAGCATTAACTGCATCCTGAACCAGCTGTGCAGCTTCGCTCAATAGGATAGCAGATTGTACTTTAAGACCTGAATTAACGATCAGTTCCTTAGCAGCTTCTGCATTAGTACCCTGCAAACGAACAATGATAGGAATGTTGATGTTACCCAACTTGTTGTATGCTTCAATAACACCTGCAGCCACGCGGTCGCAACGAACGATACCACCAAAGATATTGATAAGGATAGCCTTAACGTTTGGATCCTTCATGATGATACGGAAACCTGCTTCAACTGTTTGCGCATTAGCAGAACCACCTACATCAAGGAAGTTTGCCGGTTCACCACCTGCCAACTTGATCATATCCATTGTAGCCATAGCCAAACCAGCACCATTCACCATGCAACCAACGTTACCGTCAAGCTTTACATAGTTAAGGTTGTGTTCGCCTGCTTCTACTTCTGTAGGATCTTCTTCGCTCTTATCGCGCATATCAGCCAGATCAGCATGACGCATCAATGAGTTATCATCAACATCCATCTTACAGTCAACAGCAAGGATCTTGTCATCAGCAGATTTGAACAATGGGTTGATCTCCAGCATAGAGCAATCAAGACCTACATATGCATCGTACAGGTTAGTAACGAACTTCACCATGTTCTTGAAAGCAGTACCGGAAAGACCAAGATTGAAAGCGATCTTACGCGCCTGGAAACCCTGCAAAGGGAAGCCCGGCTTAACCCACTCTTTATATATTTTCTCAGGAGTGTGGTGCGCTACTTCTTCAATATCCATACCACCTTCTGTGCTGTACATGATCACGTTCTGCTTCTTAGCACGATCCATCAATACAGACATGTAGAATTCCTTGCGCTCGCTAGGACCATCATAATACATATCCTGAGCTATAAGCAACTTGCTTACTTTCTTACCTGCAGGACCTGTCTGGATGGTAACGAGCGTATTGCCCAATATGTTTTTAGCAGCAGCTTCAACACCTTCTGCATTTTTAACTACTACTACACCACTCTGCTCAGGAACTTCTATCATTCTTCCCTTTCCACGTCCGCCGGCATGTATCTGTGCCTTTATAACTGCGAATTTCGTTCCGTTATCTACGGATATCTTCTTGTAAGCGTTAACGGCGTCATCTACATTAGATACCGCAACACCTTCCTGAGTAGGCACATTGTAGCGTTTCAGCAATTCTTTAGCCTGGTATTCGTGCAAATTCATTTTTTGAAAAATTTGGACGAAGATAATCATTAATGCGAGAAAGTGAAAATGAATGACGTATCACCTATATGAAATTACCAAAATGGCATCCCACGATACATATTAAATTTTTTCTACTTTGCCACTGCCGGAACGCCTTCTCCCTTCCTTCGCTTGAAACGGAGGTAATAAATAAGAAAAAAAGAACCTATAACAAGTAACGGCCAAACAGAAATTAGTCCTACAAAAAGATCGCCCAGCAAATTACCGCCACTACGAAGGGCCTCACCCAGCTGGGTAGTAAATGGTACAGAGGCAACATAAGCAGGATCTGCTATTATCTGAACAAATACCTGTGGCGGCTGAGATAGCGCTATGGTCAATGTAGCATAATTTACTTCGTCCAACAGGCGCATGTTTTCTAACTTTCTATTAATGAGCTGAGTAACATTTTCATCCTCATACTGCTGTATAGCTACCAGATCTTCAGCCTTCTTAGCCAGTTTTACAGCCTTTTCAGCCGAATATACTTTAGTGCCGGTCTCTGCTTTCAAACGATTGGCAGTATAATCTGCCGTAACATCGCTCTCTTTTAATGTCCGGGCATCAATAAAGTTGACCATTGCAGGCACATTGCGAATGACAGAGTCCAGTACGGCAACAGGCACTCTCAGTGTAAGTGTAGCAGTTGTTGTGTAGGTATGATACTTTTTTAGTGAATCGACCTTATAATAAGCCTCACCCTCATTACCTGCAGTATTCTCTACCTTGCTTTCCTCCACAGCACCTCCCGCATCGGTCACCATCCGTTCCAGCGCATTGACTGCGGTCATTACATTGGCTACTTCACATTTGAAGTCAGCGGTTCTTATGATCTTTCGCTCAGACGAGTTGAGGGGGATTGCAGTGCTGTCGGCCATAGCCTTTTCAACACTTTGTCTGTTAGCATTTTCATGATTAGCACCATTACTGCATGCGGCAAGGCATGCAAGTGGCAGAAGCCACCAAAGTTTCTTTGTGGACATAGCTGTTTTGTTTTAAGGAAAAATGAAAAAATGGAACGCAGACCTGCTGCATGCATTCAGCGGGCTAAAGACTGTTGACGTAAGTATTTTTTGCTTACTTGTATTTATACCGGTTTCCTGAAAAGGTAACTCAGGAATTGAACTTATTTTTTGTTAAAAGAAATTGGGACGAAAGGTAATATTCTGCAATTACTGCCGGATACTAATTCCCCAATGCACTCATACCCCAGAAATAAGGGAGAAGAAGGGGCATCGCCAGACTTTAATTCCTACGCATCTTTAAGTTGTTCGATGATTCTTATCAGCAAATCTGAGGTAACCGTATGATATTTTTGCCAAAAGCATGCAAGATGATACTTATTGAAAATGGTTACTGGAATCAGTACTACTATCGAAAAGCCTGACCAATTACACAATGTGCTAATAATATTACCGTAACATTCAAATTTTAGCTTTAATGTTTAGCATTATGCGTATTCTGGTCATACTAGTAATCATTTCACTTTATTCGTGTAGTCATGACTACAAAACAATAAAGGTAAAGGGCTCAGATACCGAAGTTAATCTTGCGGTAGTACTTGCCGAACAATTTCGCAAAACAAATAATGAGTTCAGCGTTGCTATTTCGGGGGGCGGATCGGGCCTGGGTATAGCCTCATTGCTCAATGGACAGGCCGACATAGCCAATTCATCGAGACCATTAAGTGATGAAGAAGTCAGCATGTTCAATGTAAGACGAATCACCTTACGCACTGTAATATTTGCAGAAGATGCCACTGCATTTATTGTACGAAAAGATTTCCCGCTCGATTCTATTGATGTACCTACTCTGGCAAATTTACTGAGCGGGCGGTACAGCAACTGGAAACCAGTAACCGGACTGGATATGCCCGTAAATATATATGGCAGGCAAAGTAACTCCGGCACACACTCTTTTGTAAGTAAAAAGCTAAATATAGAATTCAGTCGAAACGCAAAGGAGATGAATGGTAATGCCCAGATCATACAGGGCGTAAAAATGGACGTTTCAGGCATTGGATATGTAGGAGCCGGCTACATACTACATGGCACGCAAGAAGATCATTCTATAAAAGTACTCCGGATATGTGAGCGATCTGGTAGCCTGGCAGTCTCCCCACTTGACGAAACCGCCATAATGGCCAGCAGATATTATTTCCAAAGGCCGCTGTACCAGTTTATACCGGTTTCATCGTGGAACAAAGTATCGGCCTTCCTGCAATTTGAAAAAAGTGCAGCAGGCCAAAAAATAATCAAAGAATCGGGGTATTATATTGTTAACAGGCAATAAGCGGAATGAATATGAATATTGCAGCAAGGGAAAATTTTGACAAAGTAGTGAAACTAGCCATCAGGAGTACAGGGTTGATAGTGATTGTGCTTCTTGGTGGTATTTTCTTCATGCTGTTGTATAACGCATTCGCTTTCTTTCTTAAAGTGAGCCCGATGGATTTTATAACCGGTACACAATGGACCCCCTCGGGGAAGCTGGCCAGTTATGGAATTCTTCCATTGCTGGTGAGTACCACTCTGGTAACAATAGGCGCAATGGTATTAGCAATACCTCTTGGTATTGGCACTGCTGCATTCATTTCTGAATATGCAGGCAAAAGACTAAAGAACATATTAAAGCCTGCCATAGAAATGTTAGCCGCAGTACCATCGGTAGCCATAGGCTTTTTAGGTATTGTTATAGTAGGACCCTTCCTTGCACACCTGATTGGTCAGCCAAACGGACTGAATGCCTTAAATGGAGCGATCCTGCTTTCTGTAATGGCGTTGCCAACGATCATTACAGTAACGGAAGATGCGCTGAGAGGGGTTCCGAATTCATATAAAGAGGCCAGCTATGGTGTGGGGGCAAATAAGTGGCAAACCTTAATAAAGGTGACCATTCCTGCTGCTGCACCCGGAATATTGGCAGCAGTGATGCTGGGGATAGGCCGCACTATAGGCGAAACAATGACAGTACTTATGGCAACGGGCAATGCCCAGGCATTTCCTCACGGATTCTTAGGATCGGTGCGAACCATTACCGCCACAATTGCCATTGAGACTGGAGAAGTGCCGTACCAGACCACCCACTACTTTGCACTATTTGCAATTGCAACAGTCCTCTTCATTATGACCCTTGCGGTAAACATAGTGGGCGAATATTTTGTAAACAGGTTTAGAAAATATCATTCCGCATGAAAAAACTCACACCGATCATTGAATGGGGGACGTTGCTTTTCTGCACTGGGACAGTATGTTTCTATCTCTTCGTCATACTCTATGATCTAATTCACCGGGGCGCGCCCTCTTTATCGTGGGCATTTATAAGCACGCAGCCCAGCGCGGGTATGACAAAGGGCGGTATATTACCGGCAATAACCGGCACTGTACTCCTAACACTTATAACGGCGGTGGTCTCAGTGCCATTGGGTATCAGTTGTGCCATATACCTCAATGAATATGCCATTGATAGCTGGCTCACCCGAGTCATCCGCGCGTGCATACGCAATCTATCTGGTGTGCCATCCATCATCTATGGTCTCTTTGGCCTGGCGCTGTTTGTTCAGGGACTGCGAATGGGTACATCACTATTATCTGCGGGATTTACGCTTGGGCTGTTATCACTCCCCTACATCATTACAACAACCGAAGAAGCACTGCGCCGGATACCCGCCAGCACTCGTGAAGCAGCACTGGCTGTGGGCGCAACTCAATTTGAATCGATAAGAGATGTTGTCCTTCCTGCGGCATTGCCGGGCATACTTACGGGGGTGGTGCTCACCCTATCCAGGGCCGCAGGAGAAACGGCCCCCATCATGTTTACAGGTGTTGCATTCTACATAAACAGCCCCGCGGGCTACCTTAACCAGGAATTTATGGCACTGCCCTACCACCTCTATATGCTGGCCACACAGCATCAGGCCATAGACGTGGTACGCCCACTGGCTTATGGCACGGCTCTGGTATTGATAATGGTAGTATTTATATTAAACCTTACCGCATTCTATATACGGTATAAACACAGCAAGAATGACGAATGATCTTATTAAACTCTCGGCACAATCGGTAAACCTTTGGTTTGGCAGTAAGCACGTGCTCAAGAATATAAATATTGAATTTCAACAAAATAAGGTCACTGCTCTTATTGGGCCCTCCGGCTGCGGTAAAAGCACGTTGTTGCGCTCCTTTAACCGCATGCATGACCTGCTGCCCGATGTAAGAATAGAGGGCAAACTGATGCTGGAGCAACAGGATATTTACGAAAAAAATACTTCCGTTACTCAATTGAGAAGGCGGGTGGGTATGGTTTTCCAAAAGGCCAACCCTTTCCCGAAGAGCATCTATGAGAATATCAATTATGGCCTGAAAATTAACGATGTGCCCAAAGAAGAACGCGATGGCATTGTGGAAAAGGCGCTAAGAGAAAGTTATATATGGGAGGAGGTAAAAGATGAATTGCAAAAACCCGCAACCCGCCTGTCGGGCGGGCAGCAGCAACGCCTGTGCATAGCCCGTACGGTGGCGCTACGCCCTGAAGTGATCTTAATGGACGAACCTTGTTCTGCATTGGATCCATTAAGCACATTGAAGATAGAAGAACTGATAATAAAGCTGAAAAAGGACTACACCATCATAATAGTCACTCATAATATGCAACAGGCCCAGCGCGTGGCGGACAAAACCGTATTTATGTATCTTGGGGAGGTAATAGAAATGGGCAATACTGATGACATTTTTAATAATCCGAAAAATGAACTTACCGGCAACTATGTAAAAGGTAGGTTTGGATAGCTGATCGCTTCACCCGGGAAGTAGAAAATAAAGGATGCCACCGTATTTTTGCAAAATGAACGTTCAAGATGAATTAGTTGCTGTCATCAAAAAATTCAAGGAGTATACCAACAATGGCAATCGAATATTACAAGCGCAATACCAGCAGCAGGTAGACCCATTATCGGCGCGGAGGTGGGGCTACATTGCGAAAACAGGCAACATAGCTACTACAGACGGCAATCTGTTTTATAATTTCCATGGCATTGGTGTGCACCTTGAATTCCCTGATAACAGAGTAATAGATTTTGATTATGAAATGACCACAGCGGAAGATGGAAACAGTATTTTTTTACCTTCCAATTTCAGCTTGTATTCGCTGCATCAATTTATTGATAGCGACGGTACATCCATTTCTGCGTTGAAGGACAAAACTACTTGCGAAATAGCTCTGAAAGCACTTGTACGAAGAAAAGAGTTAATACCATTGACTTATCCGGATATGGTAGCGCCAAGCAGGTTCTATTTTATTTAAAAAGCCGTGCAAAGCTGCTGTTATTCGTCTGTTGAAATTTCTTTGTCCTTCCCCTTTTTCCTTTTTTTCTCTTCCAACCTGTCCTCATTTCTATTATAATCACGAAGGCCGGCAGCGGTACTCATTATTTCTAACTGTGGGCGGTCTACCATAATGCCCATTTGAACTGCAGCTCTAATGAAATATACTTTGTGGGGCTTGACCGTGAGCATCGCAGTGCCGAAAACCCTACTCTATCACCTCTTCCTTACCTTCCGCAGGCTGCTCATCTTCATGAAAATAAGACCATACAATGCGGGCTTTAGATGCGCCTACAACCCGCGTCAGCTCTCGCTCGGTAATGGTCTTTATATTTTTGACAGATCGGAATTCCTTCAGCAGATCTGTTGCCGTCTTTTCTCCGATACCCGGAATGCCTTCCAGATCATTTTTAATAGTACCCTTACTGCGCACCTGCCTGTGAAAGGTGATACCAAAACGATGTACTTCATCTCTTATGCGGCGTATGAGTAAATGGGCAGGGTTATCGTAAGGGAGCTGTAACGGCTCACTGTCGCCGGGGAAGAATATAGACTCCTCTCTCTTGGCCAATCCCACTATAGCCATACGGCCAATGAGCCCTAACCTTTCTATGCTCTCCATTGCCGCACCCAGCTGTCCTTTACCTCCGTCAATGATCACCAGTTGCGGTAACGGCTGATTGTCTTCACTCAGCTTCTTATATCTGCGGTAAACGATCTCACTCATAGACGCAAAGTCGTTGATACCTTCTACCGTCTTGATATGAAAATGACGATAGTCCTTCTTAGAAGGCACCCCTTCTTTAAAGCATACCATTGCGGCCACAGGGTAAGCCCCCTGAAAGTTAGAGTTATCAAAACATTCTATGTGCATAGGTAGTTCGGTCAGCTGCAACGATTCCTGCATCTCTGCCAATACATTCAGCGTCTGGTTCTTAGTGGCCTGCGTCAGCATCAATGCATCTTTCCTGCGCATCTCCTGCAGGAATATTTCGGCATTCTTGATACCAAGATCCAGCAATTGCTTTTTATCTCCCGCCTTGGGAATAGTTACTTTAATATTCGGATCTGTAACATTGACCATTATAGGCACTATTACCTCCTTTGCATTGCTCTGAAAAGTGTCGCGAAGATTGTCAAGTGCCAGAGACAGTACATCCTCTTCCAACTCATCTACCTTCTTTTCTATCTGCAAGGTCTTGGTATGTATAATGCTGCCTTGCGAAAGCATCATATAATTGACGTAGAAGTAATTATCATCGCTGAGTATGCAGGCGATATCTGCATTATTGAGATGCGGATTGACAATGATAGACTTACTCTGGTAATTGAGCAGTGACTCTATTTTCAGTTTCATCATCTGCGCCTTTTCAAATTTCATCTCTGCGGCATACTCGTTCATCTCTACCTTCAGCGCCTTTATCACATCCCCTATATTGCCCTTCAATACATGACGCACATGCTGCAACTTTTCATTGTAATCTTCAAGGGTCTGCAAACCCTCGCATGGTCCTTTACAATTACCTATATGGTATTCCAGACATACCTTAAATTTTCCTTTGGCAATATTGGCCTGTGTAAGATTGAGACTACAGGTACGTAACGGAATGTTCTGCTTTACGATCTCCAATAACTCTTTTACCCTAAAAACGCCCGTAAATGGCCCCAGATATTCTGACCCGTCGCGTATAAGCCTCCGCGTAAGGAACACACGCGGGAAAGGCTCTTTTTTGATAACGATATACGGATAGGTCTTATCGTCTTTAAGATCGATATTGAAGCGCGGCTGATAATGCTTGATGAGCGAATTCTCCAGCAGAAAAGCATCATGCTCAGAGTCTGTGACCGTAAAATCTATTGAATGGATAAGAGATACCAGCTTGCGGGTCTTGTAATTATCTACTGTCTTATTGAAGTAAGAACTTACCCTCTTACGCAGATCTTTGGCCTTACCAACATACAACAATGTTTTCTCGCGGTCATAATATTTATAACAGCCCGGCTGGTGCGGGATGGTGGGCATCAATTCGCTGAATTCCTGTTTCGTCATATGATCGTTCCTGTCCTTCCCCTCCGGCTATCGTATCGCATCGTACTGTACTATCTTATCTTTCTTGCCACCTACCAGTGGTTCTACTATTTCGTGTACCTGTATGGTCTTTAATGGCGTATAGAGCAATTTTTGTTTGGTCTCACCCAGTATTGTCTTCTTATATGTCTCTATATATACCCCTCTCACCTTCATGGTATTTATATCCATGGTCAGCAACAACTTCTGCACGAACATATCCGGTTTGTTGGCCACATACATAAAGTCATGTGTGTTATCCAATTCGTCATCAAACTGACTGAAAGTGTACTTGTTCAGGTATTTTCTATCACTGATGTCTGTAGCGATGAACGGCCCCAATACTGCCGGCCAATCCATTTGCTCCGCATTGGTCATACCGGTATCTACCTTTCCGTTCTCTTTGACCGTTTTTTTGAATGCTACAGGCTCTCCGGCATGTGATTGCCACTCATCAATGATATATTGGTTGATAGAAAAATAGTTGCCTTTTATATCTGTAAGCACATCCATCTGCGTCCTTTCTTTACAGGAAGAGAATAAGAATACAAGCGCAATGCAGCCGATAAAATACTTTGAGATTATTTTCACAGGGTAAATTTATGATTAATTGCTTAATGGCTCAATAGCCCGTTAGCTCAATTTTTCAAAAGTAAGCCAACGGCTCCATTACATTACACTATTCCATACCTAATTCAGTTGCGGATCTATAGGCATATTGGCAAGGAATGAATAATTGCTGCCCAAACTACTTATGGCCTGCTTCCATACAAGATGTGGCTCTGTCTCGAACAGCAATTGCTCCGTCGCAGCACCTACCAACCACGAATTTTCTGTCATTTCCCTATCCAACTGCCCTTCAGACCAACCGGAATAACCCATGAACAACCGTAGGTCCTGCTCCTTATAATTTCCTTCTCTGGCTATTTCCTTCAATGTTTCGTAGCTGCCACCCCAGTAAACACCGGGCGCCACAGGCATTCCGCCCAACACTTCGGGCATACGATGCAGAATATGTAAAGTATCCGGCTGCACAGGACCTCCCTGGTAGATTGCCAGTGGCGGCATAAATAGTAACTGATCTGTCAACAGATCGCCAAGAGTAAGTGCTGACGGCTGATTAAGTATGAACCCCATAGTACCCTCCTCACCGTGCTCGCAAAGAAAAACAACAGATCGGGAAAAATCCGGGTCGCTCAGAAATGGAGCGGCAATAAGCAATTTGCCTTTGGCCGGCGGTATTTGGGGCGCTCTATCATTGGGGTAAATAAAATCCATAATGATAAATGTAATACATGACGTAGTGATTTCAAAATACCGCGTCATGTAATAAAGTTAAAGTACAAGTACCACCGGAAAATATTATTTATCCTTCAGAAACTTATCCATTTCCTCTCTGTAGTTCTTCATGGTCAATTTCTGTTTTACCTGTTTGAAATTGCCCTTATCGGTGGTTTTGCTGTAGGCCCATTGCGCAAATTCAGCCTTAGAACTTTCAAAACTGAAACAATCCATCAAAGACATCACCTGAGCAGTTGTCAGCGACGCTTTCTGCAACACCTCCTTAGCTGTGTTCATTTTTTCAGTATCTGTGGTCTTTGCATTTATCTTAGCTTTCAGCTTATCGGTCTTTGCTTCAACAGTTTTAGTGGTTTTAGTGGTTTTTGTTGCTTTCTTTGCCGCAGCTTCCTCTCCCTCATCCAATGAGACCGGAGATGCCACCGGAGTACCTTCAGGCAAAGGGGTCACAGACGTATTATCAGGCACTGTATTGTTCTGATTGGTGTTGCTCTGTGTATTATTATACGTGTCATAATTATTAGCTGAAGCCGGCGGAGGTGTATTGTTATCAGTGCGGGTATCATAATTATTCAGGTTGTAATTATTGTATCCTTGCGCTTCTGTTGGTTGATTGCCCTGCGCTGCATCCATGCTCATCTCTGTAATAGCAGCTTCACGCGAAAGTGGGTTTACAGTACATATGGTAGCCACTCCGGAGCGGGTCTTGATATTTCCCTCCCAGATGATGCCATCTCCCCTGCGGCCATGTGACAGCGTTTCTGAAACATATACCACTACATAGTGACGCCCCCTCGGCAGGTCATTCACAGTGATCGACTCTCCCGATTTACGAAAATGGCGGCCATCTACCGATACACTGATCAGTCTTCTGTCGGTAAGACTTACCTTAAGTAATGACTGCGCGAAAGAAGGAATTATTCCCGCTACCAATACAAGCAATGTGCTGAATATCTGTTTCATATTATATTATCTGTTATTACACTTTCGGTATCACCCTATATCCGTATCTCAATTGTCGTGCCATTTTTTTTATGGTTGCAGCAGCAATGCGCACAGTATTCCTGCCGACACTCCTGCATTTAGCGACTCAGCGCCACCTCCTCTCGGTATCATCACCTTCTGTGTTGCCTCTGCCAACACACTCGCCGACACACCTTTCGATTCATTACCTATGACCAGGATACCTGCCGCCGGTTTAGCAGTAGTATATATATTTTCTCCGTCTAGGGTAGCCGCTATAACGGGTATCTTACTGTTGCTTAAAAATGTTTTGAGATCGGTCTCATAGAGATTCACCCTTAGATGGCCTCCCATAGAAGATTGTACCACCTTAGGATTATATACATCCACACAACCCTCCCCGCATACCACATGATCTATACCAAACCAATCTGCTATACGGATGATCGTACCCATATTACCCGGATCCTGAATATTATCCAATGCCAGACACCACTCCGTCATATCTTTCAATTCAGGCATATCTCGTTTATATACTACCAGCAATACCTGATTAGGTGTAGATAAGGTGGATACAGATAACAATTCATGTTCATCTGCTATATGTAGTTCTGCCTCAGGATGATCGGCTATCAGGTGGTGATGACCATCAACCCATAATTGTGTAGCAACAATTTTTTGAATACGGGCATCACTACGCAGCCATTCCTCAGCTATCTTCGCACCCTCGGCGATAAATACTTTATGCTCGTTCCTGAATTTCTGGTGGGTTAACGAACGAATATATTTACTTTGTGTTTTGGATAACATAGTGTTGCAAAACTATTGTTTAATTTGGGCAAAATAAACGAAACCCATTTTACAGCACGGTATTTGCTGGAATGTTGAACAGACAATCATTGAATTTTGATAAACGGAATGAACTGTAAGGTGATATCTTCTTATAAATTGGTTACCATAGTACTGCTGCTGGCGGTATGGTTGGCAACTGGTTGCAGCAGCACCAAACACATTCCCGAAGGACAACACCTGCTGCGCAGCAATCGCGTAAAACTGAAAAGCGATGTTGTCATCTATAATAAAGGAGAGATAAAAGATAATCTGGCACACCTGGTGGCTCAGAGACCCAACACTTATTCAGCTCAGGGTACTATCCCTTTCAAACTCTGGTATTATAACTTCAGGTATAATAAAATGAAAGACCTGCCTGACAGCTTATTACCCAAAACAAAGGAAAGACCCGTATTGCTCGACACAACCAACATACCCAAGAGCATTCAGAATATGAGGTCATACCTCTTCAATCAGGGATTTTTTTATGCCAAGATCACCGACTCTATTACCTACAAACACAAAAAGGCATACGTTACCTACAACGTAAATACCGGCAATAATTATCTCATCAACCGAATTCATCTCGACATTGATGACAGTAGTATCAAAAAACTGGTCAGCCAGAATATGGTCGCTTCCGGACTAAAGAAGAACAAAGCTTTTACTTACGTTCTGCTGGATGATGAACGAAGCAGACTTTCTACCCTCATCAGAAATAACGGGTATTACCAGTTCTCGCAGGATAACATCCGCTTTGAGATAGATACTATGGACAAAGAGTTCTTCAGAGATGTAGAGAACCCTCTGGAAAACGCCATCAACTTCATCTCCTCTACGCGCACCAATAAGAAACCCACTATTGATATTTACGCCATTATTCGCACTGCCGAAGATTCTGCCAATGTTCAGTTCACTTCAGGCAAGGTGACCGTTTACCCCGACTATGCCGGTGCTGAGGACAGGCTAAACTCGAACATGAGACATTATACTATCGATAGTATACTCTTTAAGTATCACGATAATTATGTTCACGCCAAAGTAATTGCTGACAGAATATTTCTTGCTCCGGGAAAAAAATTCTCTCAGTCCGACTACGACAAAACCATAGTATCACTCAATGAACTGGGTATTTTTCAATACATACGCGTTCAGACCTACGAGAACCTCAAAGACAGTACCCTCAGCTATAATATATACCTCAATAAGAATAAAAAACACGACATCAATATCAACAGCGATGTTACCAGTGGTTCTACCTACCAATTCGGCATGTCTGGCGGACTGAGTTTCAGAGATAAGAATTTCGCCAAAGGCGCCAATCTGCTGCTCGTATCTCTCAATGGGGGTATTGAATACAATTACAACGATAAAACAGGTCGAGAATTCTTTGATCACTTCTCCCTGCTGACTCGTTATTATGGTATCAACGCCAGTATTGACTTCCCAAAATTTGTAGCACCGGTATCATCCCGCTTATTCGGCAACTCCAGCTTGCCGCATACGATCATTACAGGTGGAGCCAATGTCATTGAGCGGGTGCAATATTTTACGCTGGTCAATAGCAGCGCCTATTTCAAATACAACTGGCGCGAATCAAGAGCTTCTACCTGGGAGTTTGCTCCGGCGTTTGTCAATATCATCAGACTACCGGTAAAATCACAGCTTTTTCAGGACAGGCTCAATAGCAATGCCTACCTCCGAGACAGCTATAAAGAAGTATTTATTGAAGGGGAGAACATCACCTACACTTACAACAACATTGAACGCAAACTGGGTAAGAACTACTTCCGGTTAAAGATAGGACTGGAAGAGGCAGGCGGTGTATTGGGGGCCGTAAACTCTCTGGGATATGCGCTCAACGACCTCTTCAGAATTAAATATGCCCAGTATGGCAAACTCGATTTTGATGCACAACGGTTCATCACACTCCCTCACTCCATTTTTGCACTCCGCCTGTATGGTGGCATCGGTGTTCCATACGGACAATCTGATGTATTGCCCTACGTAAAACAGTTTTATGTAGGCGGACCCTACAGCCTCAGAGGCTGGAGGATCCGCACATTAGGGCCTGGCAGCTCTTTCGACAGTTCCCTACTCACCCAATCCAACGCTCTGGATCGCACAGGAGATATTAAACTGGAACTCAACGGAGAATATCGCTTCCCCATCTTGCCATTGTTCGCAGGCACAGTAAAAATGAATGGTGCTTTGTTTGCAGATGCAGGCAATATTTGGCTGGCAAAAAAAGATAATGCCTATGAGAATGGAGAATTTCAGTTAAGCCGCCTCGGCCACGACATCGCTATGGACATTGGTGCGGGCACCCGATTCGAGATAGCCTCTTTTATTACGCTGAGAATGGACGTGGCCATGCCTATCAAAAAACCTTACATCAGCAGCAATAATGGCTGGGTACTCAACCAGATTGATCTCGGCGACTCTAAATGGCGATCCAACAATGTGGTAGTAAATATTTCTATCGGATATCCTTTCTGATGTCTGTTACTGCATTCGCTTATGGATGGCTCACCTTCTGTCCGCTCGAGTGGAAGAGGTCCATATCATATTTCACCTTCTTCAGGTACAGATTTTTTGCAGCTATAGTATCCCACGGGGTATTATTGTCTATTAACGACCCGTCAAAAAAATAGTAATAATAGGCATGATACTTGGCTCCGGCTATCTGGCTTTCCCAACAATAGGAGAGCTCTTCATGATGCACGGTATTGACACCCACCCTGTTCTCAGCTCCGCGTAGTTTTAAATTAGGATCCTGTGTGCCGGTCAGGGAAGAATCTTCCGTCCTAAAAAAATAGATCGTCGAAGAGGACCTGTTCACTACATCTATACTATGATGACAATTAGCAGAATCTTTATAACACTTCATAGATGTTGTGGTAAAGAACAGAATAATGACAATGGGTAAATAGATCTTCTTCATGCTGCTTATGTTGTATAAATTATTGAGTTTGAAGCGAGGCTTTACAATATTATTTTAAATCTTCGGCAAAATGCATACCAAATTAGCTAATAAATCCTTTTATCTTATCTTTGAACCCTATGCGAAATATAAAGATCATAGAAGTAAGATCTGAAATAGGTGCAGGTACACGAGGTGCAAGCCTGGGTATCGATGCCATAAAAATAGCTGCGCTCGACTTTATGAGCAATCTGTTCGTGAATTTTCCATCAGAAGTGGTGGAGAATGAAAACAGGTTGTTATATGAGCCCGTAGCATCTCCTTATGCCAAGCGTATCACCGGCATACATACTATGTATGAAAGAGTTTCTAATGCTGTTTGTGAAACAGTAAAATCAGGCCTTTTCCCACTGGTACTGGCGGGCGACCACAGCACCGCAGGTGCTACAATAGCAGGACTTAAAATGGCAAGGCCAAAACGCCGTCTGGGTGTAGTTTGGATCGATGCGCATGCCGACCTGCACTCTCCTTTCACCACGCCTTCAGGCAACATGCATGGCATGCCGCTTTGCGTGTCTCTGGCTGATGACAACAAGGAAAACCAGGTACATAACCCGGATCCGCAAACACTCGACTACTGGAAGAAGTTGAAAAATCTGGGTAAGATAGAACCTAAGATCTTGCCGGAGGATATCGTATTCATTGCCCTTCGCGACTTCGAAAAGGAAGAAGAGGCGATAATTAAGAAAGGTAACATAAAAGTAATTCCGGTAGCAGAAGTGCGCAGGAAAGGAATTGAGAACGTAGTTCGTCAGACATTCCTTCACCTGTCTAACTGCGATGATATTTATGTATCATTCGATGTGGATAGCCTTGATAGCTCTATAAGCCGCGGTACCGGCACACCGGTAAGCAATGGCCTTCGTGAGCGTGAAGCCGAAGATCTGATCGCATCTTTCATGCAGCATCACAAAATTTGCTGCTTCGAAATTGCTGAAGTAAACCCAACACTGGATAAAGAAAACATGATGGCCGAAATAGCCTTTAATATCCTGCAGCGTGGTGTGAACCTGTTGTTGCTGAACTAGAATGAATTTTAATCTTTTACTTGACAAAACCATACCCACCCGGTGTGGTTTTGTCATTTATAACTTATTTCACGCCGTTTCTTTGGCCACCAGCACCACATCTTCATTTTCGTCATCATCCATTTCAAGAATCAATTCCCAATTTAATCGTCGCGCAATAGTACCAAGTAATTCCAGATATGGCGGTGGCGTGCCACTTACTTTCGACGTAACAACTACTATAAGATTGGTATTGATGTGTTCATTTTCTGCGCCATAGTTGCCGATAGTATCACATTTAACGCACCTAATAGAGATGAAAGGTTCGTCCCCCTTGTTTACAAGATCATGCGACCCCTTTCTTTGGAGTACTCCTTGCTCATCAATGATGGTCATTAACTCTTCTGTCGCCCTCAACTCGCTATATGAAGCATTACCTCTTATTTCGTAATACCAATACCGGTCACTCCACATAACAATGTATTTACGCTTCCAATATCCTTCTCAGGTAGTTGATCTGGCCCAGGTGGTAAGCAATATGGCCGTAGAAATGAGTGAGGTAAAAAGTAGTACTATGCTGGCCAAATATTTCAAACGGGAACTGCGCAGCTAACTGTTCCTGCGTGATAGCCGACAGCGTATTCTTTACAACCACAATTGTTTGATCAATATCTGCTAACAGTTGGGCTCTTGAAACATTCTTTGTTGAAAATTCCAGTTCGCGGGTTCTTACATACCCGGTGTTACCCAGTGTTGCGCCAATGAAATGATTGAGATTACCTATGAGGTGCAGCGTAAGGTTACCTGCGCTATTACTGATACCGGGAGGAACAGCCCATATATTCAACTCTGTTTCAAAGGCATTGAGTTCGTCCTTCAGTTTTAAAATATCTCTTTCAAATAATTCTGCGAAAAATAGTTCCATGGTAGCGTGTTCAAATATTATTGGTGTTGTTTTTTCCTGTCTCTCTTTCTCAGCATCATATCGGCAAGTAATAGCCCTAGTACTACATTCACCCCAATAGCTATGTTGATGAACATATTGTTGTATTGCCGGCTCATATCAGGAAGCTGAATATCTGGCAAACGTAAAGCCGACGCTGTATTATGCCAATTTATAGTACTAACGCAATAGCCCAACACCAACACTATAGATATAACAAAGAATGCGGCTATCCCTTTAATGATAGATGGATTGATATAACCATTTATTGCCGGCGCAATTTTAACATCGGCCACCAGCTCCATTACATTTTTAGTGAACCTTACAGGTGGTTGTTCCAATTCAAGACCGTTCAATATTGCGGCATTAAGATCCAGCAGCGCCTCATACTGTGCACTCCACATCGGGTCATGAGCTATCAGTGCAGATACTGCTTCATTTTCAGCAGCATCGCTGTTACCGTCTATATAAGCCCATAATCTTACCTCAATACTATCTTTATCTTCCATAACCGCTAATTAAAATTAACCAATAATATTCATTCTCTTACCTGCAGCTATCTTACCGTCTCCTTACTGAATTTATTTTCCAGTATATCCTTCAGTTTTTGCCGCGATCGCAGCAATTTCACTTTTACATTACTTGTGGTCATACCCACTATCTTACTAATCTCCTCCACAGATTGTTCTCCCTGATAAAATAGAGTAATGATCGCTGCGTCAGTTTCAGAAAGATGTTGTATGGCCCATGCAAGTATTTGTTGCTGTGCCCTTTGCTCCATTATTGCGGCTGGTTGTTCTCCATCACCTGAATGCTCAGCCCATACCTGCATCCGCTCATCTCCCGGAAAAAAAGTTGCATCTTCCTTTTTTCGCAGGTGCGACAGGCAGGTATTATGTGCTATAGTGTACAACCAGGTAGTGAACTTACTTGAACCCTTGAACGATGCCAACGACCGATAGGCCTTCACAAATACATCCTGCGCCAGTTCCTCTGCCAGTTCCCGGTTATTTACATGCCGCATAGTAATGGTGAACACATACGCCTGATAGCGCGACACCAATGTTGCATAGGCTGTTTGTCGCCCCTGCAACACCATCTGTATGATTGCTATATCGTCTTCCTGACCGTGCATGTACTACTATAAGACGCGGAATTGTGTTGTGAGGTTACAGAAAATCTAAAAAATATTGATGCAAATATGCGTAAAGTTGAACTGCCACCACGACCATAAAAAACATATCCACAAATATCCCCCCATCCAAAGCCTTGCCCATAGTGCATTACAGCTCGCACTGACGTAACTTTTGTGAATATCTTTATTTTCCCTCATCACCGGCATCTATTAATTTGCACCCTTTCAGACCAATTTCCCTGTCGCTCTTTGATATACGGTCCAATCAACATTTCAGGATATTCACTTGTCCAAAGGTCTCCCTTCGTCCTATCACATGCAAGCATCTCGCTTGCGAAAAAAATATCCCCGTCTCTCTTTGATATGTCGAAGGACAGTGATCAAAAGTGGCAACATGTGGAAGAAAGTAGCAGAAAGTGGCAGAAAGTAGCAATTCCTTTACTGGTCGAAGGGTCTCCCTTCGTCCTATCACATGCAAGCATCTCGCTTGCGAAAAAAATATCCCGTCTCTCTTTGATATGTCGAAGGACAGTGATCAAAAGTGGCAACAAGTGGAAGAAAGTGGCAGAAAGTGGCAGAAAGTAGCAATTTGTTAAAATGCCCTCAATGTCAACATAACAAAGCATTTGAGCATATTAAACCTATACAAAACTGCCACTTTTATTAAAAACTGCCACTTTTTAAGATCCCCATTCATCTGCCCCCCCGAAGGGGCTAATAATCTTAGCCCGGGGTTTTAACCCCGGCAATCCTAACAAAATGACAATAAATAAATTCTGCTGGTCGAATGATCGGGCACGATCGGGCATGAACGTTTTCCATAATTATCTGAAAATCAAAGACATGAAATATTTCTATGCCCGATTATAATTTTATTTTTCATCGGGCATCCTGCAAAAACACATGAAATACTATCGAACTACTGCAAACAAAAAAATATTTCCGCATTTCTGTAACCTGTTATTATCACCTGTAGTCTTAGATGGTAACAATGTTTGCAAGCTATTTCAAAACAATATTCACAGATCATTAAAAACTAATAATTATGCAACCAGAAATATTAATTGCGCCGGTATTCTTTCTATCCTTCTTTGGTATGATTTTCGGCATAGTATACATAAGGAACAAAGAAAACATGGCAATGATCGATCGCGGCATTGATCCGCGCAACCGTAAAGTATCACCCCGTCCTTTCACCAGTCTTAAATATGGCCTTTTGCTCTGCGGCATCGGACTCGGGCTCTTCCTCGCTTTCCTTGCCGACGAATTTATGATGAAACACAATGTTATGGTCAACGGCAATCTTGACTATAAACAATACCCTCAGATCTATATTGCGCTGATTACCCTGTTTGGCGGCTTGGGACTGGTAGCTTCATACAGAATTGAGAAAAAAGAGTGGCTGGACAAAGAATTTGATGACAAATTGCCAATTAAGGAATAATCACCATACATAAACCGCCTTTCTGAGACGAACATATACACATTTTTTGCACCAAAAATCGGCCCAAAACCTTTACTGTTAAGGTTTTGGGCCGATTCATAAAATGTGGATATCTTCTTGCCTGCAAATAGCCTGACTGTGCTATTTATACCTAATTTTGATTCCAGAAAATAATGAAAGAAAAAAATAGCAATATGGCAGACGATAAATTGAAAGTGCTCAAGCTGGCGATGGACAAGATCGAAAAGGACTATGGAAAAGGTTCTGTAATGATGCTTGGCGAAAAAGGACACGAGGCAATAGATGTGATCAGCACCGGCTCTCTTGGTCTTGATGTAGCATTGGGTGTAGGCGGTTTCCCGAGAGGCCGTATCATTGAAATATATGGCCCTGAATCTTCAGGTAAAACAACGGTTGCCATTCATACGATTGCCGAAGCACAAAAGAAAGGTGGTATTTGCGCGATCATAGATGCCGAGCACGCATTCGATTCAGGATATGCACGCAAACTGGGGGTAGATGTTGATAGTCTTATTATCTCTCAACCCGACTACGGTGAGCAGGCACTGGAAATAGCCGATCGCCTTATCTCTTCAGGCGCAGTTGACGTAGTCGTAGTTGACTCCGTTGCTGCCTTGGTACCTAAGGGTGAATTGGAAGGCGAAATGGGCGAAAGCAAAATGGGCTTACAGGCAAGACTCATGAGTCAGGCACTGCGTAAGCTTACCGCTACTATCTCCCGCACAGGCTGCTGCTGCATATTCATCAACCAGCTCCGCGAAAAGATCGGTGTTATGTTCGGCAACCCCGAAACTACTACCGGTGGTAATGCATTGAAGTTCTACGCGTCAGTACGTCTGGATATCCGTCGTATCAGCCAGATCAAGGATGGCGATGTAGCCAGCGGTAACCGTACACGCGTAAAAGTGGTCAAGAATAAAGTAGCACCGCCTTTCCGTCAGGTCGAGTTCGATATCATCTTTGGTGAAGGTATCAGCAAAGTAGGTGAGATCATTGATATGGGTGTTGAACTGGGCATACTTGCCAAGAGCGGATCATGGTACAGCTACAACGATAGCAAGATCGGTCAGGGAAGAGATTCTGTTAAGCAGTTCCTGCAAGACAACCCTGAAATGTCAGCAGAAATAGAAGCAAGAATTCGAGAAGCCCTTCAGGTAGTAGCTTAATTCTTCAACAATACTTAGTAAGTACGAAGGCTGTTAGCGCATATGCTGACAGCCTTCCTTGTCTAAAACTACGATCAGTTATCCTAATGATATTTTCAGCTGCAATTTTCCTCCCAACCCTGTTTCCACGATCTTCTGAAGGGTAGATATCCGTACTTCCTTAACGTCATTTTCTATTTTTGATATATATGACTTGGTTGTACCAACCTTCTCGGCAAGTTGCTCCTGTGTCATTCCTTTTTCAAGCCTGGCATCATGAATTAACGCACCTATTTTAAAATTTTCGTAACCTGTCTCCAGCTCTTCCCTTTTTTTCGCTCCCCTTTTCCCGTAATGAATATCCTTAAACTCTTCTAATGAAACTATGTTACTTTTTTTCATCTTCGTATTGCTTTTTTATTTTTAATGCGCTCTCTATTTCTTTCTTAGGTGTTTTCTGATCTTTTTTCTGAAACCCATTTGCCAATACAACAAGTTGCCCTTTGTCAAAAAAACAGAATACACGAAATATATCACTACCTACCTGTATCCTGATCTCATAGAGGCCTTCTGTATTTTCAATATGTTTTAGGTATGTTTCAGGAATTTGTGGTATTTCTTCTATCAGATCAAGAGTCCAGATGATCTTATCTTTCACCTTATCTCGTTGCCTGATAAAAAAATCCTGAAAATAATCTCTGTAAAAAATAATGGAACGGTATCTGTGTTTTTTTGCCACAACAACAAACAATAAAGTTGCACTAAAGTACAACATTATTATTTATTTTTCTCTTAAATTCTATCAATTTATAAAATCTTAATGATGACCTTATTTAGACAACGTGATATTATACTCAGATAGAATGTGCGGCGCATTGTTTTGAGTACTTTTGGAAACTAACAAGAATCAACGAATATTTTAAAAATGAAAATAGCCATAATAGGAGCAGGTGCGGCAGGTTGCTTTGCGGCGGCGAATATAGCTCCCCGCGAAGGGCTGGAAGTGACTGTGTTTGAGAAAACAGGTAAGGTGCTGCAGAAGGTAAAAGTATCGGGTGGTGGCAGGTGCAATGTTACGCATGAATGCTTTGACATACCCGAACTGCTTACCCGCTACCCGCGCGGTAAACAACTCTTACGCAAATCGCTCTATCACTTCACACCTGCCGATACTATCAAATGGTTCGAAGAACGGGGCGTACAGCTAAAGACAGAAGCCGATGGCCGTATGTTCCCTATCACAGACAGCTCGCAAACTATTATAGACGCCATTTGGCAGGAAATGATGCGCAAAGGTGTGCAGGTCATCTATCACAGATCAGTGAACTCTATACAAAAAAATGGTGCACAGTTTGTGATCAACTTTGCCGATGGCAGCACCTATACAGCAGATAAAGTACTGATATCCACAGGAGGTTTCCCTAAAGCAGAACAATACAAATGGCTCACTGAATTGGGACATACCATTCAGCAACCTGTACCCTCATTATTCACATTCAATATTCCCAAACACCCGGTTACTGAACTTATGGGGCTGAGTGTACCTATGGCTACAGTAAAAATAGCCGGCACTAAAATAGCACAATCAGGACCATTACTGATCACACACTGGGGCATGAGCGGTCCGGCTGTATTAAAAACATCGGCGGTAGGCGCACGAGAACTGGCCGACAGAAACTACCAATTCAACTTCATCATCAACTGGCTGAATGACGTAAATGATGCCGACCTGAAAGAGATCATACTGGGACTAAGACAGGAGCAGGGCAAACAATTGGTACAAAATAAAAATCCTTTCGATCTGCCGCGCAGGCTGTGGGAATATTTACTCACTCAGTGCGGAATAAAAGATGATGTGCGATGGGGCGAACTACCTGCAACACAGCAGAATAAACTGATAGAGATCCTGCTGCGCAACACTTACACAGTAAATGGCAAGACAACTTTCAAAGAAGAATTTGTTACTTGTGGCGGTATTAGTCTGGCAGAGATAGATCCGCAGACCATGCAAAGCAGAATACATCCCGGACTATACTTTGCAGGCGAAGTAATGGATGTAGATGGAGTAACAGGTGGCTATAATTTCCAGAATGCATGGAGCAGCGGATGGATAGCAAGCAAGAGTATGAAGCAAGAAAACGAAGTGCAGGATTAAAACAATATTCGATCGTCGGTGCAGGTCTGCTCACCAACATTAAATGGGGAGTATTCGTTTGGGATTTTATAAAGGGCAATAATGCAAACTGATTACATAATAGTAGGACAAGGCATCTGCGGCACATTACTCAGCTGGTGCCTGATGAAAGAAGGGAAGCAGGTTGTGGTCATTGATGAGGCACAACCATTTACTGCCGGCAAAGTGGCCAGCGGACTCATCAATCCGGTAACGGGTATGCGGGTCGTAAAGTCGTGGATGATAGATGAACTGCTGCCCGAAGCGATAGCTATGTATGACGAGATAAGCCGGCAATTGGACATAAGGATAATCAATCCCTATGGCATCTTGGAATTCTACCCCGACACTAAATACAGAGATACATTTACAGAGCGTGCAACACAATATACCGACTACCTGCACACCGATGTGAACACTGCTGACTGGGAATCAAAGTTCAACTTTCATTATGGCATAGGCCGCATATCATCGACCGCTGTTATAAATATACGGCTGCTGCAGGATACATGGCGCCGATCATTGAACAATGCCGGGCAATTGATAGAAGAGCCATTTGACCTATCAGCACTAAAGGTTACTCCTGCAAAGGTCACTTACAAGGACATCACAGCGCAAAAGATAGTTTTTTGTGATGGTGTAGGAGGGATCAATAATCCTTATTTTTCAATACTCCCGTTCTCCATTAATAAAGGAGAGGTATTATTGGCATCTATCCCCGATCTGCCAAGAGATTTTGTATATAAACATGGTCTGAAAATAGCCCCCTGGGAAGACGACCTGTTCTGGATCGGCTCATCATTTGAATGGACATTTGACAATACCGATACCTCAACGGCATTCAGAGAAAAAACAGAATGGCAATTAAGGAATTGGCTGAAACTCCCCTATACCATCGAAGACCAATGGGCTTCAGTGCGCCCTGCTACAGTTGACCACAAACCGTTTGTTGGTTTTCATCCGCTATACCCCTCCGTAGGCATATTCAATGGCATGGGAGCAAAGGGTTGCTCACAGACCCCGTTCTTTGCCCGTTCATTGGCACAAAATATGGTTAACGGCACACCTGTACATAAAGAAGCAGATATTGCCCGATATACTAAAGTACTCAGCAAACAGACCTAAGAATTCACAGGGATGATAGGCAGATCTTTCCGGTCTCTCCTCACCTTATACTCCATCACAGATGCAATATTCCTGGCTCTGGTTATGGTCTGTACGGCCATTGGCCCCGCAAATAGCTCATTGACAGTTTCTTCCCACATTTCCAGCCAGCGTTTAAAATGCTCTGGCAGTAACGGGGTCTTCTTATTCAGGTCCATATGCTTTACCATCGGGTTAGACCGGTAATTATCGGTACCCAGCAGCATAGATCCCCAGAATGAGTACATGACAGGCATATGATGTTCAAGTGATATTTTGGCTACATCCGTAAAAATGAAGCCTATCAACGGGTCAGACATAGCCTTGCCGTAAAAGGTATCTACCAGCAATTGTATATCCTGCTCCGTTCCCAGATCTTTTTTCTCCATTATATCAGATAATTAATGAGCACAAAAATACGACCATTACCCCCCTTAAATGATGAGTTAGATCATACCTTTCTCCTTCATTTCTTTAGCAAGTTTTGCCGGTATAGGACGGCATTGGCAGTTCTTCTGATGCTCCTGATGCCATTTAACTCTTTGTTCAAAGGTCGCATGTTCAGGCATTCGGTGCTCTTCATGCCACTCACGATTGATTTTCATATGGTAAAAATAAGCACAAGTCAATTTATTGACCCTGATCTGAATCACCAGGTCAAAACATTAAAAACGATCCAATATTGACAAAATACCCCTATATACGCTATAAACTGTGTGTGGTGCCTTATATTTGCGATATAACGTTATGGAATTAAGTAAGAATTTTCAGCATAAAGAAGCGGAAGAGCAATGGTATGCCCATTGGGAAAAGAAAGGATATTTTAAAAGTACCCCGGACGAACGGGAGCCTTACACTATAGTGATGCCCCCACCCAATGTGACCGGCATCCTGCACATGGGTCATGCCCTCAATAACAGCGTTCAAGATATACTTATTCGCCGTGCTAAAATGATGGGCTACAATACCTGCTGGGTACCCGGCACAGACCATGCCAGTATAGCTACCGAAGCTAAGGTAGTAGGTATGCTGCGTGATCGTGGTATTGATAAAAAGAACTTATCCCGGGAAGAGTTCCTCAAGTATGCCTGGGAATGGAAGGAAGAATATGGCGGTATCATACTGGAACAACTTCGCAAACTGGGATGCGCTCTCGACTGGGATCGCACTACATTCACACTCGATGATGACTACTATGCATCGGTGATACGCGTATTCGTTGATCTGTACAATAAGGGCAATATATTCCGTGGTGTAAAGATGATCAATTGGGATCCTAAGGCTAAAACCGCTCTTAGTGACGAGGAAGTAAACCACAAACAAATGAACTCTAAGCTGACCTATGTGAAATACCGCATAGACAGCGACAAAGAAGAGTATATAACCATTGCTACTGTTCGCCCTGAAACTATTCTGGGAGACACTGCTGTATGTGTACACCCGGAAGATGAGCGCTACGCACACCTGAAAGGCATGTATTGTTTTGTGCCTATCATTAACAGACGTGTGCCTATCATCTTTGATGATTATATAGATAAGGAGTTTGGTACGGGTGCATTGAAGGTAACTCCGGCGCATGATATCAATGACTATAATCTGGGGCAGAAGCACAACCTGCAGGTGATTGACACCATCAATGAAGATGGTACAATGAGCAGCCATGCAGGTAAATATGAAGGGCTGGATCGTTTTGTAGTTCGTAAAAAAATTGTAGAGGACCTGAAAGAACTGGGCCTGGTAGTAAAGGAAGAGGACTATGTAAATCAGGTAGGCTTTAGTGAGCGCACTGATGTAGTGATAGAGCCAAGGCTGAGTATGCAATGGTGGTGCAAGATGGGCGAATTGGCTAAACCTGCGATCGATGCCGTTGCGGATAATGATATCGAATTCCACCCGGGAAAGTTCAAGAACCTGTACCGTCACTGGATGGAGAACATCAAAGATTGGTGCATCAGTCGCCAGCTATGGTGGGGACAGCGCATACCTGCATGGTATGATACAGAAGGAACCATCTATGTAGCGGAAACTGCAGCACAAGCTCACGAACAGTATAAGACAAAGAAACCGGCGTTGGCTGCACAACATGCAGAACTAAGGCAGGAAGAAGATGTTTTGGACACTTGGTTCAGTAGCTGGCTATGGCCAATGGAAGTATTTGACTGGAATAAGACTCCCGATAATGCAGAACTGGCTTACTACTACCCAACCAATACTTTGGTCACCGCTCCAGAGATCATCTTCTTCTGGGTAGCGCGTATGATCATGGCGGGTTATGAATTCAAAGGACAATTACCATTTAAAGAAGTTTACTTTACCGGCATTGTAAGAGATAAGCAAGGCAGGAAGATGAGTAAGTCTTTGGGCAATTCTCCGGACCTGCTGAAGATGATCGATGATTTCGGAGCGGACGTAGTTCGCTTCAGCGTAATGATCTGCTCACCTGCGGGTAATGATGTTCTGTTCGACGAAGCAGGACTGGAACAAGGCCGTAACTTCTGCAACAAGATGTGGAATGCAATGAAGCTGGTGAAAGGCTGGGAAAGCCGCTGTCAGGATGGCATTGATGATGCGCAGGTTCGTTTTGCTATGGACTGGATGGACGCTCGTCTGGCACAAGTGAGTGGTGAAGTAGCGGAACTGATGAAGGACTTTAAACTGAGTGAAGGACTAAAGACCGTTTACTCATTGATATGGAATGACTTCTGTTCATGGTATCTGGAGTGGGTAAAACCTGCACAAGATCAACCAATAGCCACCCATATCTACGAGCGCACAATAAATATATTCGAGCAGTTGATTCAGTTGCTGCACCCGTTCATGCCTTTCGTAACAGAAGATATTTATCATATCCTCCGTGAGCGTGCAGATGGCGATGATCTGATACAAAAACAACTGCCGGCATATCAGGCTCCTGATGCTGAAATGCTGAAAGCCGGATCTATGCTGCAAGAAGTGATATCAGCCATACGCGACACCCGAAATAAGAACCAACTGAAGCCTAAAGAGGTGATCAACCTATGGGTAGATACCCAGCACAGAGCATTCTATGAGCGTACTATCGACATTTTGCGTAAACAGATCAATGCTGCTGAAATAGGCTTTACAGATACCCCTAAGCAGGGTTGTATGTCTATGGTCGTACAAACAGACAAACTGTATCTGCATGCACCCAATGCTACCGTTGATACCGTTGCCCAAAAGGCAGATATGGAGAAAGACCTGGCCTACCTCAAAGGATTTGTGGCCAGTGTAGAGAAAAAGTTATTGAATGAGAAGTTTGTGCAAAATGCCAAACCGGAAGTAATAGAGAATGAACGCAAGAAGCATGCTGATGCAATGGACAAAATAAAAGCCATTGAAGAAAGCCTGAAGTAACACATTGGTTCAGACAGCAAAGATTGTGCTTAGTTTTATTTAGAGAAATTTTGAGATCATAACATGGCTAAACGTGCAGGAAAAATAGTAGCGGGAGTGCTGGCAACAATGTGTTGCGTGACACTATGGGCGCAGCAAAAAGCAGTGACCACCCAGTCAAAGACCTCTGGCAAAGACACTGCCACAGCACGAGCAAAAAAGAGAGTACCCAAGCCTGTAGTTTATTTGGGACATTCTAATTTTTCGGGCGGCGACATCGTTGCGAAGGAATTTGACTCACTGCTGAAACAAGGTATTTCTGCCAGAGATGAGAAAGGTAATCTGATGAAGGTCCTGGGTTTCAACTTCAACTACGCCGAACGCCGACTATTTGAAAACGAAGAAGGTGAAATGTCTATGCAAATAGACTTTGCTACAGAGTATTGCCCCGGCGATACGATCACACCCAATATATCAGGCAGTATTTATGACCGTATCAAGAGCGGCGATACCGTATTCATTGCACAAGTACTTCTGGAAAGAAAAGTCGGTAATGATATCGACACCGTTTTTGGGAAAGAGATGAAATGTGTTATCAGAAAGCCTGCGGCACCAACCATCAAATAACATAAACACTAACGCCACTACAAGAGTAGTGGCGTTAGTGTTTTACCCTCTTATACCAGACCAACTTAACCGCAAGCATTAGAGAATCGGGCAGTATTATCAGGTACTTAGATACGATAATTAATTGTCCAGTTTTATTTCAAACAATTTAGGCCAGTTCTTTCCTGTTACGAAAATGCGGTTAGTCGCCTTGTCATAAGCAATACCATTCAGCACTTCAGGTGCGCCTCTGCGATCAGAAATGGGTGGTATGCCTCCCCGCTGACGAATAGTAGATAGGTCAGCACGACCCACTACGTGACCGGTTGCTGTATCTATCTTCAGAATAACGTCTTTCTGCCATTGATTAGCATAAATAAAGCCATTGATCAATTCCAATTCATTGAGCTCATTCACAGGTCCATGTTCGTCAGAAACATTGAGTCGCTTTACTTCTTTAAATGTAGCAGGATCGATATAATGTAATACATTACTGCCATCGTCAAATATAAGCTGAGCACCATTGTTGGTCATACCCCAGCCTTCCTGCGTTGCGAAATCGAATGTACCTATCTGTTTTAATGTCTTCTCATCGTATATAAATCCTTTTCCTTCACGATAAGTGAGCTGGTATATCTTTCCGTTAAGTATGGTCAATCCTTCACCAAAGTACTTAGCATCCATCTTAGTTGATGCCAGTACTTTACCTGTAACTGCATCCACTTTACGAATATCTGACGAACCATATTCACCGGTACTTTCAAAGAAAGATCCGTCTTTATATTCAAGCCCTTCCGTAAACGCAGTAGGCTGATGAGGATACTCCTTGACTATATCGAAAGAGATAACCTTTGGCACTACCTGATCTGCAACAGGCTCTGATGGCGGTGTAGTATTGACTGCAGGCTTGTTATTATCGCCATTACATGCTGCTATGAACAAAGCTGCAACAAGAAGGCTGTATCTACTGTACTTTTTGAGTGCTTTCATATCTTCTGAACCCTATTGGTTCCGGTTTGTATTGTTTTTGAGATTCCTGCTGCATTTCGTGCTGCTGCAGATCTACCATGCCGGTGAAACTACTGTAAAAGGCCACTTCCATAGCCTTTGCCACCAACTCATCTATCACCTCAGATGTCAACTGCTTTGGGTGGTCCACAATGGCGATATTGATGTATTCAGGCTTTTCAGATCCGTTACTATAGTGCGGTTGCAGCAATACCAGGATCTGCCCTGTAATAGTTGGCGTGAATACCAGATAGAAACCCTCCTCTATATATTCTTTTTTCTCACCGATAGCATTCCTGAAAGACACATTCAGCGGCATATCTCCCGAACGGAATGTAAGCGATGGTAATTTGGCACAAGTGCCATTGATATCATCGTTATAAGCATGACTGGTATCTACATAGAAGCCCGGCTTATATTCAGCCTTTTGATTGAGCAAATCAGCTATCTCAGTAAGATGAGTGCGCACCTCCTTAAAATGCTCCAACCATTCCGCCCGACGGTCTTCTACATTCTTAAGTCCCAGTGCATATCTGTTGGCAACAAGTAGAATTTTGTCTGTCATCTGTATTACTTTAAACAGATATGGCACACCTTGAAAGTGTGCCATATCTTATGGATATTAGTTGATTCCGTCTGTTGACATATCGCGGGCTACCTTTTTCACAAGCCCTTGCAGTACAGCACCCGGACCTACCTCGGTAAAGTGAGTGGCCCCGTTCTCTACCATTTTCTGAACGGTCTGTGTCCAGCGAACCGGCATGGTCAACTGATTGATGAGGTTCTGCCTGATGACATCCGGTGTTATATAAGGATGAGCATCAACATTCTGATAGACCGGACAAGTCGGATTATTGAACGTAGTGTTACCAATGGCAGCTGCTAATTCTTCACGAGCAGGCTCCATCAGTGGTGAGTGGAATGCGCCACCTACAGGCAATGGCAGTGCACGTTTTGCACCTGCAGCCTTCATCAACTCACAGGCTATACGGATACCTTCCATAGTACCGCTGATCACCAATTGGCCCGGGCAATTATAATTAGCGGGCACTACTATCTCCCCCTCTACCTGCTTACATACCTCTTCCACCTTAGCATCATCTAAGCCAAGAATAGCCGCCATAGTAGATGGATTCAATTCGCATGCACGCTGCATAGCGTCTGCGCGTTTTGCTACCAAACGTAAACCATCTTCAAAAGACAATACCTTATTGGCCACAAGTGCCGAAAATTCACCCAATGAATGACCTGCTACCATATCAGGAGTCAGTCCCGCGGTAGTTTCAAAAAGTATAACTGAATGGAGGAATATTGCAGGTTGAGTAACATTAGTCTGCTTCAGATCGGCATCGGTACCATTGAACATAAGATCAGTGATACGGAATCCCAGAATTTCATTTGCCTGTTCAAAGTATTCCCTGGCCAGTGTGCTGCTTTCGTACAGGATCTTACCCATACCTACAAATTGAGAACCTTGTCCCGGAAATATGTATGCGTGCTTCATGCTTGTTTTTTTTGCTAAGATAAGTACGATCACACAATAGTTCTGCAAAAGGGGCTTTGTGATGTTATTTTTTATTGAATGGCCAATTTAGTAGGGAACAGTATATGCGTCTTTGCCACTTCGGTAACCGTTATTAAAATACTCTATACCATTATCGGTAGTTTGAAGCGGAGATGTAGGGGTATGGTCGTAAATTTGCAATATGAATTGGATAGAATTGACCGACGAGCAGCAATTGCAGCAGATCAACGAATTAAGCACTAAAGAACCGGTAGTCATCTTTAAACACAGTACCAGATGCTCTATCAGCTCTATGGCCAAAAGCAGGCTGGAGCGGGAGAAAGCACCGGAAAACACTCCTTTCTACTATCTTGACCTGATCAAGTATCGTAATATTTCAAATAAAATCGCCGCAGATTATTCTGTACATCATGAATCGCCGCAGATACTATTGATAAAGAATGGAGAATGTGTATATGAGGAAACCCATAACGGCATTAACATGAAAGACATAGCAGAACAACTGTAACTTGTCTAAGAGATTTGTCAGACAATTTCATATCTTCTTACCTCTCCATTTACCACTTTTCAGGTAGATGGATGAGCAAAGAAGCAGAGTGATCCAATATACAAATTCTGATCCCCAACAAATGTACAGGGCACTCTGTTTCAGGTAGATAAAGTAATAACAATATACCAGATAAGCACCTACACAACCTATCTCCATTGAGAGGTTGACCAATGTATTGCCGGTACCCACTACCGCATTGAAAGCTACTGTAGAGACCGACATAATGAGTGTAGCCACAACAATGACCCTGAGACTAGGAATAGTGAAGTCAATGAGTGACAGATCGCCAGAGTAAAAAGACAGAAATTCGTGAGAGAAGAGTAGCAATATCAGGCAAAGACCCAGGCAATACAAGAAACTGAGTTTAGATATTTTCAGCACCAGTCTCATTACATCCTGAGATCTTCCCTGCCCTATTACATTGCTGACCATGGTATTGCATGTGGTAGCTAGCGCCCATGTGCCCACACTAACCAACCCGAATATGCTGCGCAGCATTTGAGATGCAGCCAAAGATTGCTTACCCAGATGCTCGATAAAGAAGAAAAAGACCAGCCAACCTCCTATACTGAACATGAACTGAACAATAAGCGGTGCAGCCACTTTGAGCGACTGCTTTGAATGTTCAAAATCGAAGCGGATATACTTGAATATCTGATACTCTTTATGCAGGCTGTGGTAGAAGAATATGCCTACCATGGTGAGACAATAGGCTACCTCTGCAATTACTGATGCCAAAGCTGCACCACTAAAACCAAGTGCCGGGAAGCCCCAATGACCAAAAATGAGCAAATAGTCGAATGCAATATTGAGTACAGTAGTGACCAACGAACCGTAAATAAGGAGCCTCGACCGGCCGATAGATATAAAAAAGGAACTGAACAGTTGGGCCAACACAAGAAACGGTAATCCCCATACCCTGATGTAAACAAAATTGATACTCATGGAGAGATTGTCATTATCATTTAGACTGACCCCAAAGAGAATAGGCACAAACCACAAAGTGAGCACCATTAGTGCTAAGGAGAACATGAGTGACAACATAGCGCCATTCATGAAGGTTTCGGCAATACCATTCTTATTTTCCTGTCCGGCACGACGAGCCATTTGTATTTGCACACCACTGCTCAGGCCATAACCAATCATAGACAGAATAAGGTAGAAAACACCTGTAATGCCATTTACTCCCAGCTCGCGCTGCCCCAACATGCCCATAAAGACATTATTGGTAAAGAAATTGGCCTGTGGTATGAATAAAGCAACAGAAATAGGAAGTGCTAACTGTATTATTTCTTTATTGGTTGCCGATACACTTAGTTTTTCCATTAAGTATTTCCTGTCTATAAGGTGCGCAAATTTAGGCGTATTTACCTGAATTTTATTTTTATTACTTTTACCCGACAATAATGACGGACATTATCCGGCATTGATCATTATTTATATGGGTACAGAATATCAGAATATATATCGCCAGGTATATAATGTGCGCGAAGATGAGCACTTGCTCTCTGAGACGGATAATGTGACCTGTGTGCTTACGCGCAGGGGGCTGCTGGCGGCTGCCTATACTGCCAATAATGAACTACTTTCTATACACTATGCGGCGTATGGAAAAGAGCGACCTGTGTGGGAACTGGATTTTTTCGAACAACTATTTGCACAGGAACCATTGTTGATAAGACAGGACAAGATAACTAAGGTATTCTTCCTCACCTCTTCCAACATGATAGTACCTGAAGAATTATATGATGCTGCAGAAGCCCGTAACTGGTTCGATCAGATCCATTTTTCGGAGTTGAATGATACTGTAGAACATTACAAGCTGAACAAAGAACAGGCATATTACATTTACAGTATTCCACACGGCATCAATGAACTGGTAAAGATCAATTGCAGAAATGCAGCTGTGATGCCTCTTCCTACTTACCAACTTAGCGGCAAGACCAACCAGACCTCCATACAATGCTTCCTGACATGCGAGCAGGCTTGCGTGACCATATATAACAATAACAAATTACTATGGCACAGGGTATTTGACTACACAGGAGCAGAAGACATAGCTTATGAGATCAGGCTCATTTGCAAAGAACATAAACTTAATGCCGATAAGCTGACCATAGCCTGTGATACCATGAGTGCTGCAGAATATGCAGCAGCAAATGCTCTTTCTCAGTACTTCGCAGCCATAACAGATGGTACACAGCAAATGATAAAAGGACTGTGGCAGCCAACTCTGTCGTTTGTAAAACAATTGACCACATGCGCATAATTGGTGGTGAATTTGGTGGCAGAAGGTTTAATCCGCCTGCAAATATACCTGCACGTCCAACCACTGAACTGGCCAAAGAAGCACTGTTCAATATCCTTACTAACAGCATAGATATTGAGGATATCAAAGCATTAGATCTGTTCAGCGGAACGGGCAGCATTACTTACGAACTGGCATCGCGAGGAGCAGGAATGGTGACCGCTATTGAAAAAGATGATAAGAGTTTTCAGTTCATAAAAAAAATGGCCTCTGATCTGAAAATAGCTGACCGCACAAGCCTGATAAGAGGAGATGTATTCAAATATCTGAAGCAATGCACCGAACAATTTGATCTGATATTTGCAGACCCACCCTATGCTCTTGCCAACATAGATGAACTACCCCAACTGATCTTTGAAAAAAAACTGTTGGTTGCGGGCGGGATATTTGTGATGGAACATGGAAACAGGAACAATTATGAGAAGCATCCCAACTTTTCAAGATCAAAGAATTACGGCACTTCATTATTCACCATTTTTACAGCACCCAATAATATAACTGACTAACATGGAACGTATCTGTTTATTTCCCGGCACCTTTGACCCAATAACTAAAGGCCACGTTGATATTATAGAGCGAGCTGTATCGCTGTTTGATAAGATGGTGATAGGCATTGGTACCAATTCATCTAAACAACCCATGTATAGCCTGGACCAGCGTATAGAATGGATAAGAGAAATATTTAAGAACGACCCTCGTATAGTGGTCACCGGCTATAGCGGACTGACCGTAGATTATTGCAAACAGATAAATGCACACTATGTGCTTCGAGGTATTCGCTATATCAGTGACTTTGAATATGAAAAGGCCATTGCAGATATGAACAGAATGCTGGCTCCTGAGATAGAGACCATATTCCTTACGTGCTCTCCACTCTACTCTACCATATCATCTACACTCGTAAGAGATGTGATACGCAATGGAGGAAATGCCGGCATGTTTTTGCCTGACGAAGTAAAGATCTAAGCAGAAACAACCTTGCAGTAGAAAAATGATCCTCAGACCGAGACCTTTACTCTACGTTTCAATAAATATATACTTCTTAAGAATTTCCTGACCGGACGAAAGGATAATAATATGGCTACCAGCATTAGTTGGACTTGCTTATTGATTGGTTAGGAATGACTTATGCTGCTCTCATTTGTTTTTCTATCTCCTGCTTTATCAACGGAACAAGATACCCGTATTCGGTATTGCTATCTGCAACCCAATTGTACCTTTTGGTCAATGGATTGGCAATAGCTTCAAGGATGAACATACCAGCGCCTTTTATCTCGCAAGTAAAGAATTTTCCTGACGGCATCGCCTTGCCTCTTACTTCAACATTATACTGCTGTTGGTTATAAACAATGCTCAATGGCATTAAAACTATCGGACGTGTATAGGTTTCGCTCATTTTTGTGATCTGTTTAATAATGTTGAAGCAATTATTTTGATGTAGTCAATTAAATGTTTTATTTAATACCTTAATTGATTGTTAATGCAAAATAAGTAGAAATATCTAATTAACAAACACTTTACAAATATTATTTTGTTTAATAAATAAAATAGAGCGTTAAAGTAAAATTCATGGCAACGTAGAATAATAAAATGCGCCAAATCCGAAACTATGATCCATTCGAAAAAGGAAGAGTAGGTGCGGTAGTTGGCACATTAAGATCGCAGGTAGTGCAAAGATAATACTGCCCTGCAGGCACGGGATGACCAAAGAAAATACAAACCCCTTATATCCGACAAACGGGATATAAGGGGTTTTATATTTGGTACAATATTCATGCTAATAGAATAGATTTGTTGAAAAAAAGAACCCGGCTACCCAACGCAAACAGTTTATGATAAAGAACTTAGGTAAAAAACACTTTGACAATTTTGAGTGGCTGGATGTAACAGCACCAACTGCTGAAGAAGTGCATGAGATAGCCGTAAAATATGATCTGCATGAGGAGTCTGTAAATGATTGCCTGCAACCGGGACACTTACCTAAATACGAGCGTTTCAAGGGTTACACCTTTATTATAGTACGGGTATATTACCCTGTCAAAGATCAGGAAGCTGATACAGTACAGGAACTAACTAATAAAGTAGCCATTTTTATTTCAGACAAGTTCATCATTACAATTCACCGCAACGAATGGGAGCCATTACATACCATCAGTGAAGAATATGTTATCACTGATGATTGCAAGCACCCCAACCATGTATTGACGGAGATCGTTAAAGCAGCGCTGCATTCATTTGAAGCACCGGGAACGAAACTGACGCAACACATAGAGTTCTATGAAGAGCAAGTGTTCCTGAAAGATAGAAATGTATCGTTCTTAAAAGGTCTTTACTTCATCAAAAGAAAGATTGACGTTATCAAACGACTGCTGATACTGACCCATGAAATAGTGGACAAGATAGACAGCAAGGAGAACAGTAATGCCTATACCAGAGAATGTAGGGATATGTATGTAAAGCAGCAGAGTTTATACGACTCACTACTGGAACAGGCAACACAGTTACTCAATATCTACTTCAACATATCGGCGCAGCGTACCAATGAGACCATGAGAGTATTGACTATATTCTCGGTGTTCTTTATGCCACTTACCTTTATTGTAGGCGTTTATGGCATGAACTTCAAGTATATGCCGGAACTGGAGCAAAGATGGGGCTACCCGGGAGTAATGGTGTTGATGGCTGTGGTGATCGTTGTTGTTTACTTCTGGTTCAAAAGAAAGAAGTGGCTATGATCTGGTAAGTCATTGATCAACTTTCAAGCCCCAAAATCTTACTTGTTGTCCTTCTGGTTGTTTCTAATAGTGTAGCATCATCTGCCAATGACCAACCATAAGAAGGTATCATCTTCTTCATTTTTGTTTGCCATGCCGGTGTGCCCATCTTTTCCTTAAAGCAAGTAGCTATGAGGTCCAGCATTATAGCTACCGATGTAGATGCCCCGGGAGACGCGCCAAGCAATGCTGCAATACTACCATCGCCAGCACATACCACCTCTGTACCAAACTCCAATACACCACCCTCTTTGTCATCTTTCTTAATGACTTGCACCCGCTGGCCCGCTACCTTTAATTCCCAATCTTCGTCTTTAGCATCAGGAAAATACTCACGTAGTTCATTCATCCTGTCTTCCTGAGATTGAAGTACCTGACTGATGAGGTATTTTGTCAACGGGATATTATGCAATCCGGCTTCGATCATTGGCAATAAATTACCTGCCTTGATAGATGTGATGAGATCGAGATAAGAACCTTCTTTTAGAAATTTAGTAGAGAATCCGGCATAAGGTCCGAATAATAATTCCCGCTTGCCATCAATGATCCTGGTATCCAAATGCGGCACTGACATTGGCGGAGTGCCTACAGAAGCCTTCCCATATACCTTGGCATGATGTTGATCAATGATCGACTGATTAGTACATCTCAGCCATTGCCCGCTAACCGGGAACCCACCATAGCCAATACTTTCGGGGATATCGGTCTTTTCGAGCAGGGGCAACGAACCACCACCGGCACCAATAAATACAAATGCCGCTTTTATCTTTTTATGCTCATCAGTAATATTATCTTTCACATGAACCAACCAGCTACCATTTTCATCTCTTTCCAGATCACGTACTTCATGTCGCAGGTGCAATTCAACATCATCCTGCAAACAAAGACATTGATACAATCCACGAGTTAATGCACCGAAATTAACATCCGCGCCAATATCTATCTTAGTTGCGGCAACCTTCTGTTGTATAGCTCTATCCTTCATTACCAGAGGTATCCACTCAGCTATTTTAGTACGATCATCAGCAAAATGCATCTTCTGATAAAAGTGATGTTGTTTCATCGCTTCATATCTCTTATGCAGATAAGCAGTATTCTCATCTCCCCATACAAAGCTCATATGAGGGACACTGTGTATGAATTCATCAGCACTTTTCAGCCACTTTTCATTGACCAGATAAGACCAGAATTGTTTAGATATCTCGAAAGACTCAGTTATATGCAAAGCCTTAGAAATATCGATAGTTCCATCGCTCTTTTCGGGCGTATAATTGAGTTCGCATAGTGCAGAGTGCCCCGTGCCTGCATTGTTCCATGCATCAGAACTTTCAGCAGCTACCATATCTAACCGCTCAAATATCCTCATCCTGAGGGTAGGATCGAGCTCCTTGAGTAAAACACCAAGAGTAGCACTCATGATACCTGCGCCTATCAATACAACATCTGCTTCATCAGTAACCGGGTGTTCGAACAACATAGAAAGTATTTTATCCATTAAAATTATCCTAAAAACCGTTCCATAGATCAATGACGACAACAGATTGCCGACAAAATATTTTCCTACCTTCACCCTCTGATGAAAGACGGTATCATACCTATACTTATTCTGATCTCCATTTCGGTTGCCGCGGTCATGTTCAATAACAAGATCGACAGTAAGACCGACGATGTTGACAAGATGGAAAATGCACTGAAGGGTGTACATACATTCCTGAAACCGGGTAGTAATATTTCCTTTCAAAACGGGGCCAACAAGGCCGAATTGCACTTCTGGGCGAGACTGGCACTTACACCTAACTACCTTGCTAATAAACCCCACAGCTTCGACACATTACTAACAGTATGCAGCAAAGAGCAATACGATAGTATGAATAATGACCTGCAAAAAAATAACAGGTACATATTGTGGCAGAACAAGGATGATCAATATTGTTATATTTTAACCACCACGCACTGACCTAAATGGAACTAAGCAACAGATATTTATTGTTTGTATTGGCAGGTTTGGGAGCAATGAGTTGCATTTACTTTCTGTGTCTGATATCAATGATACATATAGCCATACCACTTTCTATAGCAGCTATTGCGCTGTTATATAAATGGATGATACCTGATAACAGTCCGGACATCTACCTGAAACGCCCTACTTCATGGCTCATGCTGAGTGTATTTACAGTTGGGTTAGGTATAATATCTCAAAACGCTATCAATGCTGCTGAAAAGCATGGCGGATGGGATGCATGGGCCATCTGGAACTTACATAGCCATTATCTAAGGTCTCCGGATTTGTGGAAAATGATGTTCCGCAATGTAGAGAACGACCATCCCGACTATCCATTATTTTTGCCGGCTATCAATGCGTTTGGAGCCAGAATTACACCGGACAAGGCCAGCCTTGTCATTCCTTTCATCATCAGTATGATCGTTACCATAGCCGCACCCGCGCTGGTATTCGTTGAATTCATGAAAAGGAATTTACTGGTCGCATCTCTCGCTCTATTTCTTTTCGCCTACAATACCTTCTATATCAGTTGCGGCACATCTCAATATGCGGACCCTTGGCTGGGCACCTTCTTCCTCGCTGCCATGATATGCATGGACCATGTAAAAGAGAATAAGAAATACATCGCTTTTTCTGCAGCTTTTTTGGGATGCTGTATGTGGACAAAGAATGAAGGAACTATTCTGGCTGCTATATTCCTTTTGTTCTATGCCAACCGGTTCTTCGCCAGACAATATTTAAAACTCACATTAACAGGAATAGCCTTACCACTTATAACTCTTGTCCTGTTTAAAACGATAGTGCCCACCAGCAATGACATGGTGTCTGGACTTAATGCTCATACGCTCAACCAGATCATGGAGCGCGAGCGATATGTGATCATCTATGAAAATTTCTTTCGCAATTTGAAAGAACACTTCCCTTACTTCAAGGGCATTTTTATTACCTACATGATCATGTGTTTCCTCAGACGTAAATGGCCGGATAAACAGATGAACATTGTACTTACCTGTCTCATTACCTACAATGCCATATACCTGCTCACAAGGTATTCAGTAGAATGGCATGTGATCACATCGCAAGACAGACTGATGGCACAACTGATGCCCGCTATGGTCTATGCTTTTGCACTAAAGTTTGCAGGCAACAGCACGCAGCAACGCGATCAGTTTTCATTTAAGATAATGCAGAACTGAGATCACGCGCTTTAGCAAACGTGCAGCGGATTGTCATAGTTATCACTCTGATCTTCTTCTACAGAGCTGTCTATGCACTTAAAGTCTTTTTCCAGCAATAGAAATAATTGCTTACCCTCACCTATATCCAGATGATGACTGTATCCTACTGTTTCAGTAGATACCCACTCTGCAACCATTTTTTCAGGAACGTACATAGACACAGTACCATTGGCAAAACCTGCAGACAGATGATCAAGACCATCCCTTCGTTGCAATGCGTACTTGAATGAAATAGGACCACCAAATTCAGTTGATTCTTCCAGATAACCTTCTCTGCCCAATGTGTCAACTTCTGTTCGGCTTAGCCTTATGCGTATGGAATTACCTTTTATGCGGATCTTCATTGTTACAAAATTATGAAACGATTCTTTGAGCACCTGAATAAATATTGAACCTGTCTCCTCTCAGGAATCCAATAAGCGTGATATTCCACTCTTCAGCCATTTGCACTGCAAGGCTTGAAGGTGCACCAACGGCTGCAATTACTTTTATACCGGCCATTGCGGCCTTTTGCAGTAGTTCAAAACTGGCTCTGCCACTCAGTAATAATACATGTTCGCTCAATGGTAAATTATCTCCGTTCAAGGCAGCACCAATAAGCTTATCCAATGCATTGTGTCTGCCCACATCTTCGCGCAGCAATAACAATTGCCCGCTAGTATTGAAAATTGCGCACGCATGCAATCCACCGGTCTGTTCAAACACAGCTTGCTGATCGCGTAGCATATGCGGCAATGAAATGATCAATTGTACCGGACATTGCAGTGTATCATACGGATAGTCACCCGGTGCATCGCAATAGGTCTTTACCGCATCTATGGATGCTTTACCACATACTCCGCAACTTGAGGTTGTATAGAAATTACGATCCAGTTGATGGATAGCAGGTACTACATTCTCCTTCAATGTCACATTCACTACATTCTCTTTCACATCGGCAACAGTTGCAATCTGCTCTGTCCCCGATATTATACCCTCTGTATATAAAAAGCCTGTTGCCAACTCTATATCATTACCCGGCGTACGCATGGTAACGGAGATATTTTTTTCAATCTTTTTACCTTCTGTAAAGTACACCAGCCTTATCTCCAGCGGCTCTTCCACAGCCAATACATCAGTAGCCGGCATGTGGCTGCCCGCATTGACTTTGATAATATTACTACTGGTTATTGACTGCATCTGAGTACATTAAAAGTAACTGAAATTACGAAATTATGTGGCGCTACATTACATGGCAACGCCCGCTTACATGAAACGGGCGTCAATATTATCATTCGTAAAGGGAAGTTACTTCTCCTTGTTACCGAACTTCAATTTATAGTCATTGATACTGTGCATCAATATTTTTTTGGCCAAACGAGCATTCTGGAAATCTTCGATCTTCACTACCTTATTTTCCAGGCGTTTGTATTCCTCAAAGAAATGACGCAACTCGTCCATAAAGTATGGCGGCAATTCGCTGATATCATTGATGTGCGCTACACTCATATCGTTGGCGCATACAGCTATCAGCTTATCATCAGCTTCGCCCTGATCGAACATACGCATTACACCGATGATCTTAGCTTCTACGATACACATTGGCTGCATATCTATCTGAGATAATACCAGAATATCTAACGGGTCATTATCATCGCAATAGGTCTGTGGAACAAAACCATAATTAGCAGGGTAGTAAACGGATGAGTACAATACTCTATCCAGTTTCAACATACCGGTTTCTTTATCTAATTCATACTTCGCCCTCGAATTTCTAGGGATCTCAATTACTGCAGTTACAATATCAGGTACATTGTTTCCGTAACTGACAGAATGCCATGGGTTAAAATTGCTCATCTTTTCAATAAAATCTAGTCTGCAAAATTAACGCCTTTTGGGTTGTCCTCCCTCATTTTTACTGCAAAACAAGTGTAGATAACAAGTAATTAATATCAGATACAGGCTATTCTACTGATAATCAGCAATCGAATAGAGATTAATTTACACATTATCAAGCTACATCAATTGAGTATATTCCTGATATAGGCCATCCGCCAATAAATATTGGCCCTTACAATTAGACAAATTGAACAACTTACTATAGTTGCCCTTGGCCGCTAACATCAATGCTTCTTCCTGGTATTCGAAATCGCCGAACTTTATCTCGGGGTGCTGCCACTCTTTCATCAGCGAGTCGAATGCACCCAGATCATATCCGATTACCCATATAGGCTTAGGATAACTGCATAGTTCATAGAACTTGGAAGGAATACCTACCCTTACTTTAGACCACGGTATGACCGCAGTACAGTCGCAACTAAAAATATAATTATTCATCAATTCCGCGTTGATCCACCCCAGATGATGAATGTATTGTTCTCCCAAACCCTCTTTAAATATTCGATAGGCATTGTCATTACCTGCCAGATGCACCACGACCTTTATACCTATGGTAGCTGCATGATCTGCTACTTTTTTGAGCAGATCCAATGATTGGATCGCAGCAGACATAGATCCGCCATAAAAAACATTGAAGCAATCTTTATAATCCTTCAATACATCTGTATAAGTTGAAGGCGCTGCAATGGCATGGGGAATGGCATGACGGATAGTATCGAATTTCAGTTGTACCTGAGCCGCATCTATCGCTGCCCATTCTGGTGAGATATGTACTATGGCCTTTGCTGACTTCAGTGTATTATGCATCCACCTCGTAGCTGCCGCCAGTGACGAATTGGATATACCACCGGCTATGGGATCCTGTATATCAGCAATCCATGGCACTCCCAGTTTTTTTGAGAAATAATTACCCAGATGAAGCGGTCCTCGAGGTGTATAGAATGCAATGATCTCATCAGGCTTAATGGTCACTTCCTTGTTGATATTATCGAAATTACGGATCACATCAACTGCCCACCTGTAACTTCTGTCTCCTCTGAAGGCCACATAAAATAAGGTACTTAGCTTCCTGACTAATGCATTGCGGTCTTTATCGTCATAGCTTCTGGTCATCTTTACCGGGATACGGATAACACCACTTTGTTCGTGATGGATAGTGAATGGCTTTTCACCGCACTCTCCCGTCCCATCCCTGTGTATCAATACTACCTGCCAGCCATTTTTTGTAAATGACTCTGCAACCTGACGAGGCCTTTTTGCCAATGCAGTACCTTGTACTGAATGATACCCCAGATACTCCCATGAAAATATCAACAACTGCTTTTGTGCCATGTTCTGTTTATTATCCTACGCTCTTGATCAATTCCATAAACTCCTGCTCTGTGAGAATATTCACCGTCCCCAGTTTCTTTGCTTTTTCCAGTTTAGAGCCGGCATCTTCACCTACTACCAGATAATTCAGCTTAGCGCTGACTCCACCCAATATAGCACCACCTGCTGCTTCTACCATAGCCTCCGCATCACTGCGTTTGAACTGACTCAAAGTCCCGGTAAATAAGAATGTTTTCCCGGTAAGCGCTCCATCCACCGGCTGTTGTCCCTTAAGCTGGTTGACCAGATTTACCCCGGCAGCATCCAGCTTATCTATCATATGTCTGTTCTCCTCTCTGGCAAAAAAGTCTGTAACTGAAGTAGCCACCTTCGGGCCGATATCTTCGAGTGTTGATAGCTTTTCAATATCCCAATCATAAAGCTCACGAAGATGTAACACTGCATTGGCCAATGTCTTGGCAGTAGTTTCGCCAACAAAACGAATACCCAGACCAAAGATCAATCTGTTCAACGTTTGTGTCTTAGACAGTTCAATAGCCTGCTGCATATTGGTGATAGATTTATCGCCAAAGCCACCTAATGCACGAACTTTTTCCCAATCAATGGTATATATAGAAGGTATATCTGTCAATATACCCTGCTCATAAAATTTCTGAATATTGGCACCACCCAGATTGCGTATATCCATCGCATCCTTACTCACATAGTGTATCATTCGCTCTGCTACCTGCACAGGGCAATTGATGTTGATACATCTCCATGCTGCTTCTTCCGGTTGCTTCTCTAGTTCAGACGCACATACCGGACAATTTTTAGGAAAGTGTATGGGTTCTTCATTACCTGTGCGAAGCTCTGTGAGTGGCTTTACAATGTAAGGTATCACATCGCCTGCACGCTCTACCAGCACAGTATCGCCTATGCGCAGATCTTTCTCTCTGACCACATCTTCATTAAAAAGAGATACAGACGAAACAGTGACACCACCAATAGGCACCGGTTCTATCTTTGCTACAGGAGTAATGGCACCGGTCCTGCCCACCTGATATTCTACCCTCACTAATTTACTTGTCGCCTGTCTTGCCTTGAACTTGTAGGCTACAGCCCAACGAGGATGATGAGAGGTCATACCCATACGCTCCTGCATGGCAAAACTATTCACCTTTATTACCAACCCATCTACCTCGAACTGCAGACTATCTCGCTGTTGCTCAAACTCGCTGCAGTAGGCTACAACCTGATCTATATGGGTAAACACTTTCATCTCTCTTGCAGGTGTAGGGAAACCCATATTGTATAACCATTGCAATGAATCATAGTGTGTATCCAGTCCTTCGGGCCTGACAGCATCCTGAGCCAGTGTATAATCGCTTATATGATAGAGTATTGCACTCAGTCCGCGCTTACGCACCTCCGCGGGATCTAATATCCTGAGCGTACCAGATGCTGCATTCCTCGGATTGGCCAATGGTGGTTGCCCCTCCGCTATTCGTTGTTTATTAAATGTTTCAAATACATTTTTATGTATCACTACCTCCCCTCTTATCTCTATCTGCTCTACACCTTTTGCAACTAATGCTGCGGATAATGGCAGTGACTTTATTTGCCTTACATTGATGGTCACATCCTCTCCCATGATACCATCGCCACGAGTAGCACCACGGCTCAAGGCACCTTTCTCATAGATGAGCGATATACTCGCGCCATCATACTTTGGCTCCACACAATATTCCAACACATCAGTACCTGCCAATTCCCTGCACTTCCTATCCCAGTCATTGAGATCATCTGCATTGTAGGTATTATCCAGACTGAGCATTGGCACCAGGTGACTCACCGTTGGGAAACGCTCACTGATACCATTGGCAATACGCTGGGTAGGAGAATCTGTTGAGACCAACTCAGGATTAGCATCCTCTATATGCTTCAGTTGTTTGAATAGCCCATCATATTCCTGATCGGCAAGCACCGGATCGCTTTGCACATAGTACTTCCAGTCGGCATAATTGATCACCTCTTTCAGCTGATCTATCATATCCTGTGCATTCATGCCTGAGGGAACCGTCAGCAAATGTTTGGCCTGTTCATAAAGGCGCATTTCATCCTGTTGCGTGTACATAGATTGCAAAGTAAAGAATTATTGACCGATGGAAAAGTACCTAGTCACTTTTCAGGTTAAGATTTGATGACCTTGCGGCCCTGAGTGCAGGATACCATGCCGCCAGAAAACCGATACAAATGATAGTGACGATAACCAAAAGTGAATCTGCCAATACCAACTTCACAGGAAAGGCACTCATCAGAAAATTGCCTTTCAACTTTACAAGTTCAAAATGCTGCTGCAACAGACATACACCGCTACCCAACATAATGCCCACAACTCCTCCCGTAGAAGACCAAAGTACACCTTCCAGAAGAAATACCTGGCGTATCAGCACAGGTGTGGCGCCCATAGCCCTGAGGATAGCAATATCTTTTTGTTTGCCTACTACCAGCATAGACAGGGCACCAATCATATTGAATGAGGCAATGAGCAATACAAATAACAAGATCATATAAATGATCCATTTTTCTCCACCCATCATAGCATACAGGTTCTTATTCTGGTCACCTATATCTTCTACTTTATAAGCACTGCCCAACCTCTGCTGTAGTTGCTTTTTAATGGCCAAGATCTTGGTCGAATCGACCTTCAACTCTATTGAAGAATACTTACCTTGGGCATGAAACAACTCCTGTACCTGCGCAATAGGAGCGATCACATATTTATCATCAAACTCCTCATCCACGTTAAATATGCCGGCAGGATGCAGTTTCAATGATTGCAAGGCATTCAGCGGATCACTCTCGGGATTTACTATCTCCGGATTGGCATAATACAGCATTACATAGTTAAATGCATTTTCTACCCCCGACCGTAATGCATCTGCGACACCTACTCCCAGTATAGCAGTATTCATACTACCTTCCGATACTGTATCTACACCCTCTATAATATAATTGGCAAGGCTGTTTACTTTAAAATAACTATTCTGTACTCCTTTAACTACAACTACTTTTTGTTGTTTGGCGCTACCTGTCAGGTCATCGCCATCGCCTGCCAACGCATTGTCTTCTATAACAGGAGATACATATTGCACTCCATCTATTTTCTTTATTTCATCTATACCAATAACAGATGCAGGAAAGAACTTACCCCTTACCACAGATATTTTGAGTTCAGGGCAAAAAGCTTTGTAGTTATCTTTTACAAAAGCGTCGAATCCATTAAATACGGAGAAAACTACTACCATAGCGGCACTGCAAACAGCTATTGCCGCCATACTGATACGCGAAAGCAAAGGCACCGCATTAGCAGTGCCCTTGCCACGAAAATATCTCGTGGCTATCTTCCATATAGTAATTCTATTCACCTGTGTTTCCCTTAGCGGCCTCGCGTGCCACACGTTCTTCTTCTATCTTTCTGAAAATCTCATCCATCTTGAAAACATGATCCAATGTATCGTCTTCATAGAATGTAAGATGTGGTATTCTCCTTAACTGGTTCTTCACTCGGGCACCTAATGATTTACGCCACTCACCGGTCCTGTCTGTAATTTTATGCAGCAGGTCTGCAGGATTTTTTATTTTGAAAAAGCTGAGATAGATGCGTGCTTCCAGCAGGTCAGGTGTTACCATTACTTTGGAGATAGACACCATTCCTCCTTCAATTATATTTATTCCTTCCTTCTGAAAGATATCACTCATTTCCTCAGCGATCAGTTGCCCGACCTGTTTTTGCCTTTTATTTTCTTCCATAACATGTCAAAGATAATAATAAAGCAGCGGTCTGTACGCTTACTGCTGCAAACCGACCATAAATCGGCATAGTAAGCCTGTATTTTTTGATTTCATTTAGAGATTCTAACACAGATGGCACTTAAAATAAATAGGCCACACGTTCAAAGGTGTGGCCTATCTGTATTCTTTATTTCAAGCGCGTTTACTGCTTCAGCCATTTCAGCACAGCAGTATTATCACTATTACCCAGCCTAATGATATAGATTCCTGACGTCAGTCCCGGAGCATTGATCTGTTGTTTATCTGTTCCTACCGTCCAGTTGTCCTGCAATAGCAGCCTGCCGGTGGCATCATATACCTTAACATCCAGATTATCGGTCAATAGCTGGGATGCATAGAGAGTAAATGCATCATTTCCTGACTGCGACACCGCGTATCTTGTTGCTATTGAAGAAATTTCAGTGACACCAAGCGTATGAACAATAATATTCGATTTCCCCTTACAACCACCCGAATCAACAATTACCTGAAAACTACCAGTCCCTGTATATGTATAAGTATTGTTTGTTGCACCGGCTATGGCCGTGTCATTTTTAGTCCATTGATAGTTTGTGTAAGTACCTCCTACTGTCAGGGTATGCCCGGTCGCGGTTATTACCGGATGCGGGGCCGGGTTAACAGTAATAGTGACCATTGCAGTATCAAAACTAAGCCCGCCATATACCAACAAAGCTACACTTGATGTTCCTGATGCTGGAAAACAAGTTGTAAATGGTGAGGTGGTAGAGGTGGCGACAGTCGCTCCGGGAGCTATCCAGCGAATACTATCTATGGTGCCTGTAGATGTGCTGATAAAGGTAATACAGCTATCCTGACAGATTGTTATGGCGCTCGATGTGAATGAAGCTGTAACACCGGATGCCGCAGGCGTTGACAAATTAACACTGTCAACAGCAAAAGATGGGTCTGTTCCCACACCGTCATCATTATTTACCCATCTGAACCCGATCTTGACATTAGGATTATTGTTCGCACTTACCGGCAATGCAATTGAATAGTGTGTCCATAAACCCTGTCCGGCGCAGGTAGTTGATACCAATGTTTTCGGCGTATTGACCAGCAAACTCCAGGTAGTCCCTCCGTCAGCAGAATAATATACACTGCCATCATCAGTAGTGCCCTGTCCGTTTTCAATGTAATTGAATGCCAGTGTTATATTGGTCTTACCAGTGCAGTTGATCAGCGGAGACTCTGCCCTCCTGTCGGTTTGCGGGCAAGCCAATATTCCGCAAAGGCCTCCTGCATCATAGCTTGCGCCATTATCTCCTAGCGATGCGGTAGCATCTGAACCTATGTGCAATGTAGCACCTGTTGCCGTTGCAGACACCGGAGCACATGTAGATCCGCAGATCCCCGCAGTGTGGCCATTCTCAGCACAACTTACATACCAGGTATTCGGATCGGTACCCTCTGCACCGGTAACCGTTAAGGTCCACCCGCCATAAGAGGTAATTAAAGCCCCTCCCGTAGAGCCGCTTTCAAAATTTTCTACCCAGAATATCTGAGACTTACCGCTATATGATCCCAATAGCAGCATAAATGATAATAATGTAAACAGTTTTTTCATGTTATAGTTGTTTTATTAAAAATACTTAAAAAACAATATAAACATCGAAATTTATTCTATTTTTTTACTGTATAATTTTTATTATAGAACTTCAACTTACAAAACCGGCTCTACTGTATATCCTGCCGCTCTGAGCAAATGGATCACACCTTTATCTCCCGGCAAATGACCGGCACCCACTGCAAAGAATACAGAGCTTTTACTCATTTTCTCAATGATCCTGGTTATCCATTTCTTATTCCGGTCATCCAGCAGCACATGCATATCATCTCCCTGCCCCTTCACTGTGGTTATCTTTTCATAGAGCACCTTTAGCTGCTGCTGCTTATAGGCCGAGACCATTTCACTGTATGCCAGCTTATTTTGAGCAAAGTCCCTTATTTCTTCAAATACTTCTTTGGCCACGCTATCTGAAGGCATACTATCCAATGCGCTTATTTGTTCTGACGGATCTTCAAGCCCCAATATCTCCTTTCCCGCAGCCTTAGCCGTTTTCATTATCGTCTCCTCATAAGATACTGGATTCATGCATTTTGTTGTCTTCATACTTATGATGCTCTCCAGCGCTATTGGCTTCATCTGCTGCAACACACTGATATCCATGCCTATTGAATCTTTGATGAATTTCTTCAGCAACTGGTATTGCTCAGGTGTATAATAGTCTTTAAGTTTTCTCCCGTCCGTGGCAATAAACCCGTCACTTGCCGACATCATCAGCTTTGTATCATCAAGGTCCATCTCAAAGCATACCTTTTCGCTGGCCGTAAGGCTTTGCTTCATTTTATCTGTCCATACATAGTCTTCAGGACAAATAAGATGAATGGTACCAAACAAAAAGGAAGGCTTTTTCATTCCTTTTCCGTTTATCCGCCATAAAAGCGATTGTTCGCTTAGTTTTTCCTGAGCATGGCCAACAAGCGAAATAATGAACATACTGAATATAAACAGAGCATACTTCTTCATATTATAAAGATAGGTCTATCCTTATTCTTTCATTAACACCCCATTTCATAAATTTGCAATAGCATGAAATCATTCAACGTACCGGTTCACTACCGCAGCCCGCTGGTAACAGCAATAAAGCAAAAGAGAAAAGCTGATGATAAGATGAAGAAGGACTTTACTCCCACTACGCTGGAGTTAGGGTCTCTGCATATCATTCTTGCACGCCATTTCGGTTTTTGCTATGGGGTAGAAAATGCAATTGAAATTGCATTCAGAGCAGTTGAAGAGAATCCTGGCAAACGCATCTTTCTGCTTAGCGAGATGATCCATAACCCCGGCGTTAACGCAGACCTGCAGGCACTGGGTATCCAATTCATTATGGACACCAAAGGTAAGATGCTGATGAACTGGGATGATCTACAAGCAGATGATGTGGTGATCATTCCCGCTTTCGGCACCACATTAGAAACTGAGCAAATCCTTCGCGACAGAGGCATCAATCCTACCCAATACGAAACAACATGTCCATTTGTAGAAAAAGTATGGAATCGTGCGGGAAAGATAGGTGATGATGGCTATACCATTGTTGTACATGGCAAGCCGGGGCATGAAGAAACACGGGCCACCTTCTCACACAGTAAGGCACATACACCCACGGTAGTAGTAAAAGATATGGGCCAGGCCGAACTACTGGCACGATATATTTCACAGTCATTACCCGCAGAACAATTTTACGAAGACTTTAAAGGACAATTCTCAGAAGGATTCGATGTAAATAAAGACCTGCAACGCATAGGGGTAGTGAATCAGACCACCATGCTGGCAAGTGAGACCCAGGCCATTGCCGACTATCTGAAAGAAGCAACGCTCGACCATTTCGGCACTCCATCTAATAAAGCCGGAGAGCGTGTTGCCGATACAAGAGACACGCTATGTTATGCCACTAATGACAACCAGAGTGCTGTAGCCGGTATGCTGGAAACAGATGCAGACTTAGCTCTGGTAATTGGCGGTTACAATAGCTCTAACACCTCACACCTGGCAGAACTATGTGAACTTAAATTACCAACCTACTACATATGCGACGAGCATTGCATCGTATCAGAAAATGAGATCAGGCACTTCAATATGCATAATAATGATGAGGAGACAACTAAAGGTTTCCTGCCTCTGCAAAGACCACTAAGAGTTATGATCACTTCAGGTGCTTCATGCCCCGACGCATTGGTTGAGCGCGTAATAAACAGACTGGCTGATATGACAGGTAATGCAGTAAAAACACAACAACTTATAGATGCATGGTCTTGATCAATGACTAACTACGTTGGTCTTGTAGTAGTTGAATACTTTCACCCAGTCCTCAACACCATCGCCGCTCTTGTCAATAAATATCAGCGTGCTACCTGCATCCTCCATGCGGTCGGCCTTTAGCTCTGTGTACTTATTACCGGGGTACTCTATACACATCCATTTGTCCTTACTCACCCTGTCATATCTGTGCACTATGATACTGACCGGCAAGAATTTCTTTACACCATCTGCATCTTTATAGGTGTGAAATGAATCAGTGTATTCTTTGAACTCAGAATAATATCGCACTTGCTCATAATCATCTACACTCTTTATAAGACTATCGTGTTTATCATAGCACCTGAAAATGAACATAGTATCTCTGCTGAATCGAGGTGATGCAGCATAAAAGTCCGGAACACTATAGAATGTTGAGTCTAAACGTGAGGCAGTACCGGCCTTTATAGAGTGCTTATTGGTTTGGGCTGTTGCTATGCATGGCAATAACCATAAAATTGTAAAAGCCATAAAAAACGGCACCCAACCATCATTCAATTTAATACAGACTTTCATTTTATGCAACTTCCAGCTGTTTTAGTAAAGTTACTCGATTTATCAAGTCGGCAAAAAAATAGCATATAGTTTTAACTATATGCTATTGGTGTTCTATTCTCGAAATACTTTAGCCTAATTCCACTACCATATCATTAGTATTGACCAAGGTCCCTGCAGCCAGCTCTATATGTTTTATAACACCATCAAATGGAGCGGTAATGATGGTTTCCATCTTCATAGCTTCAATAATGAATAGTTGCTGATTCTTCTTCACCTGCTCATCTTTCTTTACTAAAAGCTTACTGAGCATACCTTGCAGCGGCGCTCCTATTTGCTTATCGTTGCCTTTATCAATTTTCTTATTTTCCTTCTGCTCAACCTTTACAGATCTGTCTCTGACCTCTATGTTACGTGTCTGACCGTTCAACTTAAAGAATACTGTCCGGTTTCCCTTCTCATCAATATTACCAATACTCAATAGACGGATCAACAAGGTCTTTCCCTTCGCTATCTCAATTGTTGTATCCTGTCCTTCCTTCATACCATAGAAGAAGTATTTGGTAGGCACAACTGATACATCTCCATATAAGCGCACGAATTTCAGATAGTCCTCATACACCTTCGGATAGAATTTATAAGACAAGAAATCACACAGATCAAGGTCTTCTCCATACTTAGCCTTAAATGCTGCCAACTCTGCATCAAAATCAATAGGTGGCAAGTGTTTATTAGGCCTGTCGCTGAATGGTGTTCTGTTCTTAAGGATAATATGCTGAAGTTCTTTAGGGAATCCGCCCTCAGGCTGTCCTATCTCTCCCATAAAGAATTGCTGTACTGATTCAGGGAATGATATATTCTCTCCCTTTTCCATTACATCTTCCTTACTAAGTCCGTTAGCTACCATGAACTGGGCCATATCTCCCACTACCTTAGAGCTTGGCGTAACTTTTACTATGTCACCAAACATATCGTTGACAGTAGCGTACATATCTTTTATCTGCTCGAACTTATCGCCCAACCCTAATGCAATTGCCTGTGGCTTCAGATTACTGTACTGCCCGCCAGGTATCTCGTGATGGAATACTTCCGCTGTGCTGGCCATCAGACCACTTTCAAACGGATAATAGTATCCGCGAACAGCCTCCCAATAGGTACTGAACTGATTAAGTAGCTTTACATCATACGGATTCTCACGCTCATGGAAACGCATCATCTCCACAATAGAGTTAAAGTTGGGCTGAGAGGTTAGCCCCGAAAGCGATCCCAGTGCGCAATCTACTACATTCACACCTGCCTCAACAGCCATAAGATACGTAGCTGGCTGCAACGCAGATGTATCATGTGTATGCAAATGTATTGGCAACTTCACTGTATCTTTCAATCCTTCTATCAACTCCTTCGCCGCATATGGCTTCAGCAGACCCGACATGTCTTTGATAGCCAGTATGTGTGCTCCTGCATTCTCAAGGTCCTTTGCCAGTCGCAGGTAGTAGTCAAGCGTATATTTAGTACGTTTAGGATCCATGATATCACCCGTGTAGCACAGCGACCCTTCTGCAAGTCCACCGGTACGTTTACGAACCATTTCTATACATGGTGCTATATTCGGCATCCAGTTCAGTGAGTCGAAAATGCGGAAAATATCCACTCCCTTCTCCCACGACTTTTCTACAAATTTCTCTATCAGATTATCCGGATACGCTGCATATCCCACACCATTACATCCGCGGATCAGCATTTGTAACAGTATGTTCGGTGCTGCCGCACGAATGGCCTCCAATCGCTTCCACGGATCTTCGTTCAGGAATCGCATACACACATCAAAAGTGGCACCACCCCATACCTCCAGACTGAATGTCTGTGGAAAAGCCAAAGCAAAGCTCTTCGTCACTTTCAGCATATCCGATGTGCGCATACGCGTTGCCAATAAACTCTGGTGCGCATCGCGCATGGTAGTATCGGTATAATGTATCTTTTTTTCGTTCTTCAGCCACTCACTGAACTTATCGGGACCAAGCTCTGTAAGCAGGTCTTTCGTACCCTTCTGATATGGCTTGTGATTATCTACTGGTGGCAAGATCGGCTTTTCAAATACCCTGTTCGGATCCTTTACTTTCACATCAGGATTTCCATTCACCGTTATATCGGCCAGAAAGCCCAGCATTCTTGTACCTCTGTCTTTTCGCTCAGAAATATTGAATAGCTCCGGATGCTCTTGTATAAAGTTCACTGTTGCATTGCCCGAGATAAATCCTTCATTCGTGATCAGGTTCTCCAGGAATGGAATATTATTCTTTACACCTCTGATACGGAACTCTCTCAATGCCCTGTGCATCTTCAGTGTAGCATCTCTCAGCGTATTGCCGGAGGTGCTCACTTTTACCAGCATAGAGTCAAAGAACGGACTGATTTTCATGCCCGGATAGGTACTACCCTCATCAAGCCTTACGCCAAATCCTGTAGCATTGCGGTAGGTCACCAATGTACCATAGTCCGGCTTAAAATCATTGGTAGGGTCTTCTGTAGTGATACGGCATTGTATCGCAAACCCTATCTTAGGTATCTTGTTCTGGTCGCCCAGCCCTATTTCAGGATCCGATAGTTGATGCCCCGATGCAATGAAGATCTGTGTCTTTATAAGGTCCACACCTGTTATCATCTCTGTAACAGTATGCTCTACTTGTATTCGTGGATTCACCTCAATGAAATAGATATTTTCATTGCTATCTACCAGAAATTCTACTGTACCAAGATTATTATAGTTTACAGCCTTAGCAATATTCACTGCATAGGTATATAGCTTATCCAACGCGCCCTGACTTAATGTTGCCGATGGTGCCATTTCCACCACCTTCTGAAACCTGCGCTGCACCGAGCAATCTCGCTCATAAAGATGTACAATGTTGCCAAAACTATCCGCAGCTATTTGTATTTCTATATGCTTCGGACGTTCAACGAATTTTTCCAGGAACACGGTATCATCACCAAATGCATTTTTAGCCTCGCTCCTGGCCTCAGGAAATGATTTTTTCAGGTCCTCATCGCTCCTTACTACACGCATACCTCTGCCACCACCACCCGATGCGGCTTTCAACATCAAAGGATAGCCTATTCTGTTGGCTTCACCCAATGCTGTCTCTATATCATTCAGCTCACCTATATTACTTTCAATAAGCGGGATACCCGCTTTTCTGGCCACCTCTTTAGCAGTTACCTTATCACCCAGTGCAGCCATAGCCTCAGGTCGTGGACCTATAAAGATGATACCGTTCTCTGCACACTTTCGGGCAAAATTGGCATTTTCCGACAGAAAGCCATAGCCGGGATGTATCGCATTAGCCCCACAATCCAATGCTACCTGTATGATCTCATTGATATCCAGGTAGGGTTTCAACGGATCTGTATCAGCACCTACCTGATAGGCCTCATCGGCTTTATAACGGTGCAAAGAATAGCGGTCTTCGTAGGTAAAAATGGCTACTGTAGGTATATGCAGTTCAGTAGCTGCGCGGGAAATACGGATCGCTATCTCTCCCCTGTTGGCAATAAGTAGTTTCTTGATGGTCATATCGGATCTTGAGTGGCTTGGAATAATACAACAAATATAGTTGCACCTGCATTACATTGGGTGGTATTTTATATCAATTTAGCAGAACAGTCAAACAGAACTAATACTCACTTAACATACCGGACCAAAAAGTATAGTTTTTTTTCATCCCCGGAGCATTTCAACGAAAAATGGCTGCTCCGGAAGTCCGGAACAGCCATTTTTGTATTACTTACCGAATGAACGGCCAGCTTACTTTACTTCTTCATACTCAGCATCAGCTACACCACCATCTTCATGGCCGGCTGGCTGTCCCTGTGCAGCACCATCCGGTGCGCCCTGAGTGCCCTTGTACATTTCTTCACTTGCAGCCATCCATGCAGCATTCAATTCTGCTTCCGCAGTATCTATACCTGCTATGTCCTGTGCAGTATGAGCAGCTTTCAGCTTTTCAGCAGCAGCTTCTATTACAGATTTCTTTTCAGCAGGGATCTTATCACCATATTCTTTCAACTGCTTTTCAGTAGTGAACAACAGGTTGTCTGCCTTATTCAGCTTTTCAACGCGCTCACGAACGATCTTGTCCGCTTCTTCGTTAGCCTTAGCCTCATTCTTCATCTTTTCGATCTCTTCTTTGCTCAGACCGCTACCGGCTTCAATACGGATATTCTGTTGCTTACCGGTACCCTTATCTCTTGCCGTAACATGCAATATACCATTGGCATCGATGTCGAAGATAACTTCTACCTGCGGAACACCACGTGGTGCCGGCGGTATTCCATCAAGGATGAAACGACCAAGGTTCTTGTTATCAGCAGCCATAGGGCGCTCACCTTGCAATACATTGATCTCAACACTTGGCTGGCTATCGCTTGCTGTAGAGAATACTTCACTCTTCTTGGTAGGGATAGTAGTGTTAGATTCGATCAGACGGGTCATTACACCACCCATTGTTTCGATACCCAAAGAAAGCGGAGTTACGTCAAGCAACAACACATCCTTTACTTCACCGGTCAATACTCCACCCTGTATCGCAGCACCTATCGCTACAACTTCATCCGGATTAACACCCTTGTGTGGCTTCTTACCGAAGAACTTTTCAACTACTTCCTGTACTTTAGGGATACGTGTAGAACCACCTACCAGGATAACCTCATCGATATCGCTTGTGGTCATACCCGCATCTTTCAACGCTTTGCGGCATGGCTCCAATGTACGCTCTACCAATGAATCTGAAAGCTGCTCGAACTTAGCTCTTGACAACTTGCGAACAAGGTGCTTAGGAGCGCCGTCAACAGCAGTGATGTAAGGAAGGTTCACTTCTGATTCCTGTGATGATGACAATTCGATCTTTGCTTTTTCAGCTGCTTCCTTCAATCTCTGCCATGCCATTGGATCCTTGCGCAGATCGATAGCTTCTTCTTTCTTGAACTCATCAGCCAACCAGTCCATGATCACCTTATCAAAGTCATCACCACCAAGGTGTGTATCACCATTTGTTGATTTTACTTCAAAGATACCATCACCCAACTCCAGTACTGATACGTCGAATGTACCACCACCAAGGTCAAATACTGCTATCTTACTGTCTTTATGCTGCTTGTCAAGACCATATGCCAATGCTGCTGCAGTTGGTTCATTGATGATACGCTTTACTGTAAGACCTGCGATCTCACCCGCTTCTTTTGTAGCCTGGCGCTGTGCATCATTGAAGTATGCAGGAACGGTAATTACCGCTTCTGTAACTTCCTGACCCAGAAAATCTTCTGCTGTCTTCTTCATCTTCTGAAGGATCATTGCTGATACTTCCTGAGGAGTGTACATACGACCATCAATATCCACACGTGGAGTATTGTTATCACCCTTTACCAACTTGTAGGTAAAGTGCGACATTTCATTGGTAACCTCATCAAATCGACGACCCATGAAACGCTTGATGGACTGTACTGTGTTAATAGGGTTAGTAATAGCCTGACGCTTTGCAGGATCTCCTACTTTACGCTCACCATTTTTCAAAAACGCCACTACCGATGGCGTGGTACGACGACCTTCGTCGTTTGCAATTACTACCGGCTCATTGCCTTCCATTACAGATACGCACGAGTTGGTGGTTCCTAAGTCTATTCCGATAATCTTTCCCATAATCAGTTCTTATTGTTATTATTTATTGTTTGTTTCTTTATGTTCTTCCTTTCTAATAGCAATCTATATGCCATACAACTTTCACTGTAATTATGGCAGAAACAGTGACATAATCAACACACAAACCCCGATAATAACATTCATTTAGTCATAAAATCAGCATTATCTGCTTTCTACCGAACTATATATAGCCTCCCTGAAACAAGTAAGGTGCCCCAAAAGGCACCTTACAAAAAATGATCTGTTGATAATTTATCAATGATATACTGTACCCACAATTCTCTGCGCAGATACGATATCCAATGTCTTAAGCGCCTGTATCGTATTATCAGATATGGTCACATACCCTTTACGCATACAACGCGATGTGTACAAGCCCAATACATTGGCGCCCTTTATGTTGGTATATGTAGGCTGTATCTCATTCCCGGTAAGACCTGTACCTTGCAGTGCTTCCACTTTTATGTAATTATAGAAATCCTGTGTACCCAGATACATGATCAGCTCACATCTATCCATCAGCCTTACAGTATTTTCAGGAGCCTTGTACATACCAGTGTTAATAGCGTTGAGCATATCCGTATTAGTTACCTGATAGGTAAAGAAAGTATTAGAAGCTAACTCCATGTAACCTAGATTGTAATCATAAGATTTCGGCGCTGTTACACCGGTCACTGTATTAGAATCTACCCAATGGAACCTGATAAATGCCTGAGCAACTCCGGCTGGTGTAGTATAGCCATTGAAGTTAAAATTACTCGAAGCAAGATACCTGCTGATGATCTCCGTTTTTTGATACGGACTGTTCACAGCGAACTCAAACTGCGGATTACTAGATGTATCATCTATATAATAGATGTAGAATGACGAAAGCGTTGGAACATTATCAATGATCGGAGCTTCTGCAGAATCAACTTCACCTGTTGCCGCATTATTCACTACTATACGGTATATGTAGTTAGGACTAAGTGCACCCTTGAACTTATAGGCATAATTGGGACTGTTGAAGAACGTACCTGCCTCCTTAGGATAACCTTCCGCCGTAAGATCTACACGATCAAGGTGGATCGTATCCAATAGATTGCCCGACATGCTGATCCTCTTGATCTTTACATTGATGTTATTGAAAAAACTTGAGTCAGACTCTTTGGCCATAGCAAGTGCACTCTTGGTATCATCCAGAAATGCTTTCTGTATGCGTATGTAATGGGCAGTGTCACTTTTATCCAGCAAACCATATACTATAGTTATGCTCTTGTAAGGAGCTGCAACATTGAATTTCTCAGAACAAGACGGCAAAATTGATAAGGCCATCAACGCCAATAATGGCAGAATGATTTTTTTCATGTATATTTTAAAATATAAAACGCAAACAAAAGTAAGTGTTTAAAATGATAACTAGCAGTCAGTGAATAGTTAAAAAATACGTTAACAAATTAACGATCCTATCATGCGAATTACACTTTACATACTAAAAAAAAATCCTGTAGCAAGGCTACAGGATCTGTAAAGTATCATCGAAATACTTAGTATCCGATACCAAAATATTTACAATCGTAATTGATAGTATCATATTGAACATGGTAGCTCATCCACAAAGAGTCATTACTGATCTTGCCCTGACCTCTGTAGGTGATACTGTTATTGCTTCCATTGAACGTAAAGGTATCTACACCAACCAATGTACAGATAGCACTGTCGTTGATATTGTTCAACATATTCCTCATGGTCATCTGTGTTTGGTTACCCACTGTCTTCACAAAGTTGATGGAATATTGAGAATATCCTCCCACACCACAGCTATCGCCACCATTAAATGTACCTACAAACTTATCTCTGCTGGCAGTCTGGCACCTGTTACCTTCCCAACCGGCGGCACAAGTACAATTACCTCCATCACAAACTCCGCCATTTAGACAAGCTACATTATTGCAGCGATCCTTATTGCAGGCTGTATGAGTAATGGCGAAAAAGGCGCCTATAGATAATAATGCAGTAACTAATATGCTGCGCAATGCTTTCATAAACAAAATTTGAAAGGCCTAAAGTATTAAATGTTTACCCAAAAATAAAACGATGGGCAATAATTTTTTACCTGTTCGACCTGATTTTTATAAAAATAAGGCTTTTTTTACTGTTTATTATATATAATACAATTTCATATCACTATGATCTGCTGTATTATTTACTGTCATAAGCCCACTTAATGAAAGTAGAGCCCCATGTAAAGCCGCCACCAAAGGCTGCAAGAATGATATTATCACCCTTTTTCAACTGGTTCTCCCACTCCCACAGGCACAATGGCAGTGTGCCGTTCGTAGTATTTCCGAAACGTTCAATATTCATCATTACTTTTTCCATCGGCAGGCTCATCCTGTCGGCAGTTGCGGTAATGATTCTTTTATTGGCCTGGTGAGGCACCAGCCAGCTGATATCGTCTGCTACCAGATTATTACGTTCCATTATTTCAGCTGCAACATCTGCCATATTCTTCACGGCAAACTTAAATACATACTGACCTTCCTGATAAACAAAATGTTCTTTGTTCATTACTGTCTCCATTGTAGCAGGCTTTACAGATCCGCCCGCTTTCTGGTGCAAATGCACTCGTCCGCTACCATCTGTACGCAATATGGAATCAATTAGTCCGTACCCGTTTGTATCCGGCTCCAGCAATACACAACCCGCACCGTCACCAAAAATTATAGAGGTGGTCCTGTCCTCATAGTTCATTATTGAACTCATTTTGTCCACACCTATCACCAATACTTTCTTATGACGGCCTGTTTCTATGAACTGAGAACCTACTGTAAGTGCATATATGAAACCGCTGCAGGCAGCATTGATATCATAGCCCCATGCATTGGTCATTCCTGCCTTGTCACAGATAACATTGGCAGTTGCGGGAAATTGCATATCCGGTGTAGTAGTTGCACAAATGACTAACTCTATATCTGTAGCATCTATTCCTCTTTTCGCCAACAGCACTTTTACCGCTTCTACGGCCATATCACTACTACCCTTCCCTTCACCTTTCAGAATTCGGCGCTCCTTGATCCCTGTTCTTGTCTGGATCCACTCATCTGTGGTATCCATCATCGTCTCCAATTCTGCATTGGTCAATATATACTCCGGAACATAACCACCTACAGCCGTGATAGCAGCATGAATTTTCTGCATTTATAATGTTTTAGTAACACAAAGATAAACAAAACTAAAAAGTGAAACTAAAAAGTAATACCCCGGTACCTGTTGACAATATACATTTCAGTATCTGCCATTACTTTTCAGGCATCTTTAAATCCTGTTATAAAACCGGGTCTTACTTCTGAGTCTTTTATTGCACACTTAAACCGCCATTCCTCCACACACATTCAATACCTGTCCGGTTACGTAGGTACTCATATCGCTGGCAAGAAATAATGCCGCATTAGCAACATCTTCTGTTTTACCAAAACGACCAAGTGGTATTTTCTCGAACCACTTTTCAGCACCACCGTCCTGCAGATAATGCGTCATATCTGTTTCTATGAACCCCGGAGCTATTGCATTGCAACGTATGTTGCGGCTTCCTATTTCCTGAGCAATGCTTTTCGTAAATCCTATTATTCCTGCCTTTGATGCGGCGTATGCACTCTGCCCGGCATTACCCTTCACTCCTACTACAGAGCTCATATTGATAATGCTGCCCGAACGACTCTTCATCATTGGCTTTATCACCTGTTTGGTAAGATTATAAACACTCTTCAGGTTAGCCTGCATTACTTCGTCCCACTGTTCAGGGGTAAGACGCAACAAAAGGTTGTCTTTACTGATACCTGCATTATTCACGCAAATATCGATTGTACCAAATTCCTTGGTAATATCTGCCGCCAATTGTTCCGCAGCTTTAAAATCAGCGGCATCACTTTTGTATCCTTTTGCCTTTACACCCATTGCTGTCAGCTTTTCCTCCAGAGCTTTGGCTCTTTCCTCAGATGACAAATAGGTAAATGCGATGCTCGCACCATTTTCAGCAAATTTTATGGCTATTGCTTCGCCTATTCCACGACTTGCGCCTGTTATCAGCGCTACTTTATTTTCGAGCAGTTTCATTTATAATATCGTTTGGAGGTGCTAAAGTAGTAATTGAACGGGAAAGCAGAAAGAAAAACGAATATTGCCTGTTATAATTTACCCGCGATCTATCTTTTATCTAAAGGATAAAAATACTTGAATGCATTATTGATAAACCCGTCACGCGCTCCAAGCTGAGTGAAATTGAATGGCGTGTACATCAGTACAATACAGTCTGCCTTCATCATTGAATCCTGCCACTTATACTCACTCATATGTGCTTCTGCCACGTTTTCAGTCCAGATGGTGGTATTATAATACCAGAATTCCCAACCTATACTTGTCTTTCGCATCAACTGATCATCATTCCACAGCCACAAAAAACTATCTCCTATATATATCGTCTTTGGCTTTTGCACATTGCCTTGTTCTGTATATTCTAGGTCCGGATAGGTTAGACGCTCCTTTGTTATAGGATAAATAAGGTTAAGTATGCTGCCAAGATCTGCATCCGGATGCCTGGGAGTATCAGAAAAATTAAGTCTGGTAATATGCAGATGGGGCATATTGATGCCTCGCTCATGTTCAATATACCTGATCATACTATCTGCTGCCAATACGCCTCCATATACACTCCAATGTATGCCCTGTCTGGTCATCAGCACTTGCTTCGATGTATCTTTTATCTTTTTGAACCAGGCATTGAAATCTATCTTATTCACGTGAAATGAGTCTGCAAAATGCTCATAGGCAAAATAGGAGGTAGTATGCGGCTCACGTCGCTGAAGGTATTCGGGTATCTTTTCAGAAAAGAAGTATGGTTTGGAGGGAGAGGTCACAAATACAAAGGTCTTACCCAGTTTGGCCAATGTATCCTGTACTTTTTTCATTCTGTAACAGGTTTCCCTTATCAAAGAGTCACCCATATACCCCAATCCATTATATTCATCAATGTATTTACTACCGAATAGGTAGTCATCGCTACCCAATATGATCGTATTGGCATTGATCTTTCTGAACAACCAGTAATCGAGCTGATTATTCATACGCACAAGATCTGGCCTGAGACCAATACTGTCATTAAAATAGGTATTACGCTGCTCCTGAAACTTACCATCCCACCAATTTTCTAAAGAAAAGGGTGCAAATTCAGGCTTTGGAGCAACTCCGTCCAGCTTTCCGCTTTCAATTATTTTCAATTCATAATTGATCAGTGGCAATGACACCAACAATGCGATAAACAAAAATAATCTCCCTCGTGCCGTTTTCAGTTCCATAGCTTTAGAATCTAAAATAAATGAAAGGGTTGAACGTAGTAATGGTGATCCTGCCGGCACATAAGAAGAATAGAACTACCATTGCTGCCGCCATAATATAATGCCTCCTGAGCGTATAGTCTTCGAAAAAAACCTTTTGCTGTATCCGCTTCCCCATAGGTACGAGTGTGAAGAAAGAAAAAAGTACGGCCATACTCGTCATAGTAATAAATTCTCTGTCAGCCCTCCAGAAAAAGGTGTCAGACTTCCAGGTAAACATAGCATGCAAGTAGGCAAGTGATTGACCGAGGTGTTCTGTCTTGAAGAATACCCACCCAACTACAGCAACCAAAAAAGTATAGATCACCGCCCCTTTGCCCAGCTTTTCCAGCCACTTACCTAAAAACAAACGCTCCAGTACAAGAAACAGTCCGTGATAAGCACCCCATATGATAAATCCCCATGCGGCACCATGCCACAGACCGGAAAGTAAAAATACCAGCCATAGATTGAAGAACAACCTTGCTTTACTATTCACTCTGTTACCACCCAATGGTATATACAGGTAATTCCTCATCCAGCTACCCAAAGAAATATGCCATTTGCGCCAGAAGTCGGAAATTGAAGTAGCAGAATATGGGTTATTGAAATTCTCCGGAAACCTGAATCCCATCATCATACCCAACCCCAGTGCCATATCTGAATAACCTGAAAAATCGAAGTAGATCTGAAAGGTGTAACTGATGGCACCGATCCACGCAGTAGTCGTGCTCAATTGGTCGCCAAGATCAAAAATGGCATTGGCAGCATTACCCACTACATTCGCTATGAGCACTTTCTTACCAAGTCCCAGACAGAACCTGTAAAATCCTCTTAATTTATATTCTGTGGTCTCATGCTCAACATGATCATATATCTGGCCCGCAAAGTCATGATATCTGATGATCGGTCCCGCTATCAGTTTGGGAAACAAGATGATATACAATTGATAATCCCAGAAGTTGCGCAACGGTTTATGTATGCGGCGAAATACATCCACAACATACGTTATGGTCTCGAACGTGTAGAATGATATACCAATAGGTAGTACCAGTTTGGTCCATTGCATTGGTTTCATCTTCAAAAACGAAAGCACCGTATTCAGATTATCTTCAAAAAAATTGAGGTACTTAAAATAGAACAACAACCCCAGATTGATAGAAAGGGATATGAGCAACAGTGCCCGCCTCATTGTTTTTTTCTCTGCTGCGGCCATCGCCCGCACCACATAAAAATCAATGACCGTTGTTCCTAAAATGACAAATATGAATCTTGGTGCACCCCAGGCATAGAACAAAATACTACCCGCAAGGATAATACCGTTTTTATACTGCTTATCGGCCAGATAATATAGAAAGAAGAAAACAGGCAAAAAGCAGAAAAGAAAAATAAGACTGCTAAATACCATTTCCTGTTTGTTTATGCACCATCATTGCCGCAAAGCTAAATAATATATGTCTCTACTTCTGCAACATCTCCCAAATCAAAACGAAAATGGATCAGGGGTATTTTAAGAACAGGTCCGATATCTCTGTCTTCCTGTATTCCCTTGCCAGACCTGCAGCATTCTTCTGGTCAAGATTACGATAACTTTTGTCTGCTCCATGCTGCAATAGTAATGCCGCTATTTCAGTAAACCCCATTTGGGCTGCTACCATCAATGGCGTTGTATTTTGCTTATCCTTGCATTCTACCACTGCTCCCCTGGCCAACAGTATCCGTATCGCTCCAAGATGCCCTCCCTTGGTTGCAAACAGCAATGGGGTATAGCCGCTATCGCACTTCTTGTCCATATCAGCACCTTTTCTTAACAGCACTTCCATCACATCGTTGCGGCCGTTGGCCGATGCCAGCATCAATGCGGTCACTCCCTTTGCGTCCGGCATATCTACCTTAGCATCAGCTGCAAGCAACAGATGCACCACTTCTTTGCTGCCAATAACACTTGCGGCCATAAGTGCGGTCCATCTTTCTCCGGTTCCATCTTCCTTTATACCTCCGGCATTTACATCTGCTCCCCTATTGATCAAAGCAGCTACAGTAATAGCCTGCTGCTTACCGGCAGCCACAACTATTGCAGGCATTGCTGCATCTTTAGCATTGCTGTCCGCACCCTCATCCAGCGCACTGACGGCATCGGCTTCATTGCCACTACGTATAGCCTCCAGCAACCTTTTATCCAATTGCTTCTGCTTACCACTTTTAAATATATCGGTGAATTTCATGTTCAGATGATCAAGTTATTCAATATCACTGAAAGATCAGACGATCTCTTTTTCGGCTACTATTATCATACAATTACCATCCTTATGCTTGATGCAATAGTCAAGAGTATATAAGATCAATGTAAGCGGATAAAGTAAATTGATGACGATACCACTTACTATACGTTCAAAAGTATTGCCGTTCAGCAAAATGACCAATGAGGTATTATATAGCTCATGTCCCAGTTTACCTAATGTGCCATAGGCATAGGTTACAGTACGCACCTTTAATCCGCTTTGTGCAACAAGTGCTGATACTTCAGCAGGCAGATAAGTACGTTTTCTGGCATTGATAGTATCATAGTTCCCATACTTATTCAATGCCCATCTGTATAGAGGAAATATGATCTTACCATTTACCGGCACCTCCAGCAGCAGTGCACCACCAGGCTTTACCATTGAGGCAAGCGCATGCATGGCCCTTCTGTCGTCATCTACAAAATGCAGCACCCCTATGCACATAACAATATCTCCTGCATCAACGGGTGATGCTTCCTCTATTGTACCCTGTATCATTGAAACATTGGGGAATGGCTTCCGACGTATATACTCGTTCGCAAAGTCAATATTACCGGCACTCTTATCAATGCCTATGATCTTTGCTTGGGGGAACCTGGCTGCCAGAGGAAACATATACTGCCCTTCTCCGCAACCGGCATCTATAAAAGTAAAATGAGAAGATTTGACCCGACCTGCCAACTGGTTCAACTTACCTACCACATACCACTTCCTCAACTGATTGAGATAATGGATGCCATAGGCTATTCTGATCAGCCCCGGATATTTAAAGAATATCCGGGGAAAATCATGCGTTTGCAGCGATCTTAATTTATTGTCAGGCAATTATCGATTTCATTTGTATCTGAAATCTAAAGTACATTATCTACGGTTATCACGAAGTAAATGCATCTTTAATTTTATCAAAGAAGCTTCTCTCTCTGTCTTCCTTCGCTTCTGCACCCGGCTTGAAATTGGGTGAATTCTTCAATTTCTCCAGCATGTCTTTCTCCTCATGGGTAAGATTAGTTGGCGACCACACATTCACTTCCACCAGTTCGTCTCCTTTCTCATAGCTCTGGAAGGCAGGGAATCCCTTACCCTTCAGCCTGAATATCTTACCACTCTGCGTGCCCGCAGGTATCTTTATCTTAGCCTTACCATCTATGGTCGGAACTTCTACATTAGTACCCAACACCGCATCCGGGAAAGACACATGCAATAGGTAGATCACATCAAGATCTCTGCGGATCAATTCAGGATGCTTCTCTTCCTCTACCAATATCAACAGGTCTCCTGCAGGTCCGCCGCGTTCTCCGGCATTACCCCTGCCGCTCATACTCAGCTGCATACCATCCTGCACACCTGCCGGTATATCCAAACTCAGCGTCTCTTCACCATATACGCGGCCCTCACCCTTACAGCTACCACACTTCTGTGTAATAGTAGAACCTTCACCATTACAAGTAGGACAGGTAGTTACTGTCTGCATCTGACCGAGGAATGTATTGGTCACCCGGCGCACTTGTCCGCTACCACCACAGCCGCTGCACGTTTGTATAGAGCCTTTATCTTTAGCACCGCTGCCACTACATGTAGTACAGCTCACATGCTTCTTTACTTTGATTTTTTTATTGGCACCATTGGCTATTTCACCAAAGTCCATCTTCAGCTTTATGCGCAGGTTAGCACCACGTGTACCCTGCCTTCTGCCGCCACCGCCACCCTGGCGACCACCGCCAAAGAAACTGCCGAACATGTCATCTCCAAATACATCTCCGAAATTAGAGAAGATATCTTCCATGTTCATGCCTCCGGGACCACCGCCATATCCTCCGCGACCTGCTCCGCTTGCAGCATGACCGAATCTGTCGTACTGCGCTTTCTTATCAGGGTTACTCAGGTAATCATACGCCTCAGCAGCCTCCTTGAACTTCTCTTCTGACTCCTTATCTCCGGGATTACGATCGGGGTGATACTGCATCGCCACCTTTCTGTAAGCCTTCTTTATCTCATCAGCACTGGCGCTTTTCGACACTCCAAGAACCTCGTAATAATCTCTTTTTGCCATATTCTATCCCCCTCTTGCAAACCTCAAAGGGAAGGTATTTTATGTTTATCAAATATTTTTTTCACTCGCAAAATAACCACTGGCTCTCCTCTGTTTCTATATAGGTCAACTATATGCTAGTTACCTACCACCACTTTGGCATGCCTTATCAGCTTGTCATTCAGATAATAACCTGGCTCTACCATATCTATCACCTTACCCTTCATTTGCTCATTAGGAGCCGGTATTTCAGTTATCGCTTCATGCAGATCGGCATTGAACTCTTCGTTTATTGCCTCCATTGCCTTCAATCCTTTATGCTGCAATACTGTACGTAGTTTGCTGAATACAAGATGTACGCCTTCCTTCACTGCAGCAACATCTGTCGCTTTCTCTATCTGCTTTTCTGCACGGCCCATATCATCAAGCACTACCAATAGCGACTGTATGATCTCTTTGCCTGCCAATTGTGTCATTTCTATGCGCTCCTTAGCACTTCTTCTTCTGAAATTGTCAAACTCAGCTATCAGTCTCAGGTGCTTGTCCTTTACTTCCTCTAGCTCAGCCTGTATTTTAGCAATTTCTTCATCATTCCCTTCACTCAGCGGATCATTACCATGACGGCTGTCATCCGTATTCAGCACATTGCCCAATACTTCTTCCATCTCTTCATTGTGTGCCAAGTTGTCGCCACTATTATTATTAGTATCTTTTATATTATCGCTCATAGACTTCTTTTTTTTGAAAAACATATCGCATATATACCCGACAATAATTTTGCCAAACCAATAAATGGGACAAAATGTCGGAATTTCCGAACCTTCTCTGCCGCACCTGAATGCTCAACCTCGGGCAACGACTTCTACCGATGCATATGACCTCATAAGACCGCTATCATCAATTTGGCATTGCCCTATCAATTTTTCCAATCCATCGCGGCTATCTTTTGTCCGCTATTTAATATATTTTTACACCTCTTACCATTTCCACGCTTTTACCTAAATGATCAAATTAAGTGTAGCCATTATAACTTTCAATGAAGAAAAGAACATCGGCAGATGTCTGGCTTCTCTTAAGGGTGTAGCTGATGAAATAATAGTAGTGGACAGTCACTCCACCGACAATACCGCCGAAATTGCGCGGAGCTTCGGAGCTAAGGTTATCCTTAATACTTTTGAAGGGTATGGCCAGCAGAAAAATCTGGCAACTGACAGCGCATCCAACGATTGGATCCTCTCCTTGGATGCCGATGAGGAACTGGCTCCGGAGATCATCAAAAGTATTCTGAAAGTAAAAGAGGAACAGCTGTATAATGTTTATGAAATGGCGCGCTTCACCAACTACTGCGGCCAATGGATCAAACACAGCGGCTGGTACCCCGACAAACAAACTCGCCTTTACAACCGCACCAAGGGGCGCTGGATTGAAAAGAAGGTACACGAATATTGGGCATTGCATGAAGATGGCAAAAAGGGACTGCTGAAAGGCGATCTGCTCCATTACAGTTATACCTCACTCGAGGAGCACCTGAACAAGATAGACCGCTACTCCGAACTGTCGGCGCTCGATGCTGTGGCAAGAGGAAAGAAGGCATCACTGCTCACCATTATCTTCTCCCCGTTCTGGCATTTTTTCAATGAGTATTTTCTTAAACTCGGCTTCCTCGATGGCTTTCATGGCTATACCATCTGCAAGCTCTCTGCCTATGCCACATTCAGCAAATACACCAAGATCAGAATGTTCAGTAAAATGAACAAATGATCACTTCCTCATTCAACTTATTACGCTCATACTCCGATCCCCCAAAAACGAAGAAAGGCATCCCGTTTCCGGAATGCCTTTCAATATGATCGATGAAATCAAATTAAGCGATCTCAACTTCAGCACCAGCTTCTTTCAGCTTGTTAGCGATATCTTCAGCTTCGCCCTTGCTTACGCCTTCCTTAACATTCTTAGGTGCGCCGTCAACTAATTCCTTAGCTTCCTTCAAACCAAGACCTGTAAGATCCTTAACTACCTTTACTACGTTCAGCTTAGAAGCACCTGCGTTCTTCAAAACTACGTTGAAAGAAGTCTTCTCAGCAGCAGCAGCTGGAGCGTCGCCGCCACCACCTGACATTACAACTGCAGCAGCAGCTGGCTCAATGCCGTAATCTGATTTCAAGATGTTAGCTAATTCCTGTACATCCTTTACAGTCAATGCTACTAATTGTTCGGCTAATGCTTTTACGTCTGCCATTTTGTATGTTTTTTAAATTTTTGTTTTAATTAATGTTGTTAATGTACTCGTACTCTTTGTAACTTATATATTGGACTTGGAAGCCAAAATTATTCAGCAGATGCTTCTGCCGGAGCAGCTGCTTCTTCTGTAGCGCCTGCTGCGCCTTCGTGGTGGTGCAACAATGCAGCCAATACACGCTTTGCAGGAGACTGGAGCAAGCCGATAACTTCGCCGATAAGCTCGTTCTTCGTCTTGATCTTCGTCAGATTTACCAATTCATTATCACCGGTGAATACATCTGCACCTATCAAAGCTGCTTTCAGTACTGGCTTCTCCTTATTATCCTTACGGAATGAAGAAAGGATCAATGCCGGCTCCTTTGGTGATTCAGAGAACATCAGCGCGGTAACACCGTGCAATGACTGATAAATGTCTGCGTATTTCTCATCGTTAAAACTCTCAAGAGCCTTCTTGATGAGGGTATTCTTAGCTACCTTCAACTCTACATTCTTTTCGAAGCAGAGACGGCGCAGCTTGCTCACCTGTTCTACCGTCAATGATTCGGTATTGGTGATATAAAAGTTGTCGTACTGAGCAAATTTTTCTTTCAGTGCAACTATAGCTTCATTTTTTTGAGCTGGTGTCATTTTTGTAATGTGTTAATTTGAAAATGTGGAAGTGTGAAATATGTTTCAGATATCCGCTTTCAAAATGTTAACGATTATTTTTCCATCTGTGGGTCAGCACTGGCTTACCGGTGCTTCTGCACATCGTTTATTAGCCTACAGACTTTGTATCAATAGCAAGTCCCGGGCTCATTGTTGCTGCCATGCTGATACCCTTTAAGTAAGTACCTTTCGCAGATGCCGGCTTCATACGTACCAACGTATTGATCAGTTCCTGTGCATTCTCAGCAATTTTCTCCGGAGCAAAAGAGATACGGCCTATAGACGCATGGATGATACCAGCCTTGTCTATCTTGAACGCTATCTTACCGCCCTTAACTTCATTTACTGCATTAGCTACATCGTTGGTAACTGTACCTGTCTTTGGGTTAGGCATCAGGTTACGTGGTCCGAGTATCTTACCCAGCTTACCTATCTTAGGCATCACTGATGGAGTAGCTACTACTACATCTATGTCTGTCCATCCCTGCTCTATCTTCTGTACGAATTCGTCCAGACCTACAAAGTCAGCACCTGCTGCCTTTGCTTCTGCTTCCTTATCTGGTGTACAAAGCACCAATACGCGCTTTGTCTTACCTGTGCCGTGAGGAAGGCTTACAGTACCACGGATAGCCTGGTCTGCTTTCTTAGGATCAACGCCTAAACGGATATGTACGTCAACTGAGCTATCGAACTTAGTAACGTTTATTGACTTAACCAGAGCTGATGCTTCAGTAAGTGAATAGATCTTGTTTTTATCGAGTTTAGCTTCTACAGCTTTTCTTTTCTTTGTGATTGCCATTGCATCAAAAATTTAATAAGGTGGATAATTAAGCCCAGGGTGCTGTACCTTCTACAGTGAAGCCCATGCTACGTGCTGTACCTGCTACCATGCTCATCGCACTGTGCAGTGTAAAGCAATTAAGATCAGCCATTTTGTCCTTGGCTATTTCTTCTACCTGTGCCCAGGTTACCTTACCAACTTTCTGCCTGTTTGGCTCCTTAGAGCCCTTTGGCTGCTTAGCAAGTTCCATCAACTGCACTGCTGCAGGTGGTGTCTTGATCACGAAGTCGAAAGACTTGTCTGTGTAAACTGTAAGTGTTACAGGAAGTACTTTTCCTATTTTGTCCTGGGTGCGAGCGTTGAACTGCTTGCAAAACTCCATAATGTTGACGCCTTTAGAACCTAGCGCCGGACCGATTGGCGGTGCGGGATTAGCCTGGCCGCCTTTTACCTGTAGCTT
>CANFKE010000022.1 GCA_947447465.1 Chitinophagaceae bacterium
AGAGAACCGCAACCAGCTTTTCCTCAACTGAAAAATCTTTTACATTAGCCATATCAGCGAAAATATTTTACGGGATTAGTTAATACGTTTGATAAAAGGAAAGCAAAATTAGGGAATTTTTTCTTTAAAACCATTTCAAATATTTCAGGAGTGAATTGTTCACTCTCATAATGCCCTATGTCAGCTATTACTATTCTTCCCTCCGCATCGAAAAACTGATGATATTTGAAGTCTGCGGTAATAAATATGTCGGCCTTTGCCCCTATCGCATCATGCAGCAGAAAGCTTCCCGACCCTCCGCATACCGCTACTTTCTGTATCGCCCTGCCCGATAATTGGGTGTGACGAATGCCTTCTGCCTTCATTTTGGTCTTCAATAGCTGCAAAAAGTCCTGCTCATTCATCGGGGCTGCAAGTTCTCCCACTATGCCGGCACCTATTTGTTGGTTCGTATTGCTGATGGGTATCAGTTCATAGGCAACCTCTTCATATAGGTGTGCCGATCTCATGGCTGCAAGCACTTCTCGTTCCTTATGTTTGGTTACAAGCACTTCTATTTTCACTTCATTATCGGTCTCTCTCGCGCCGCCGGCCTGTCCTATTGCCGGTCGTGCATTGGCCATAGGCCTGAAACTCCCCATGCCGTTTACGCTAAAGCTACATTCAGTATAGTTGCCAATACTTCCTGCTCCGGCGGCAAACATAGCATCCCTGACCTTATCAGCAATGTTCAAAGGAGCGTATGTGTATAATTTGCTTAATGTATTCGGTTTAGGGGCAAGTATCCTTTTGTTGATCAGTCCAAGCTTTTCCGCTATTTTGTCATTAACGCCATCCAACATATTGTCCAGATTAGTGTGGGCGGCGTAAATGGTGATATCGTTTTTTATAGCTTTGATAACTATTCGCTCCACATAATTCCTACCAGCTATTTTCTTTAATCCCGAAAATAGGAGCGGATGATGGGCAACTATCAGATTACAATTTCTGGTTATCGCCTCTTCTATCACTTCCTCGGTCACATCAAGCGTCAGCAATACTCCCGTCACATCCATGTTGCTGTCTCCAACCTGTATCCCGCAATTATCATAGCTTTCCTGATAAACGAGTGGTGCTATGCTTTCTATAACGCTGGTTATATCTTTTACCTGCATATTTTTTATTACTAAGTGCAACAAATGTAGTCATCACAATGTTATCTGCTGTATCCATGATACACATTTTGTATTTATGTTACAGTTCACCTCCCCGGTAGTTATCGCTTGGCGAAGTCTCGGACTTCCTCACATCGACAGGCGAACTGCCGACCGCCGAATAGGAAATGCAATTATTTTTCCATGAATTGCTTCAATCGCACTAGTGCCTGATCATTGACCTTCTTTTTCAGATAACTCGTCCAACCCAGCAATAGCCCCGATACCCCCAGAGCCTGTCTGCTCCATACCTGGAAGTCGAAAGTGTCGGTGTGCCTGATGATCTTACCATCATTAAATTCAAATACTGCATGTACTTTATTCACTACTGTTCGCCCTGTTTTACCAAATGTATAGGTCGCAACCCAGTCAGCGCTGCCTGTCTTTTCATTGGCAACTACATTACTAAAGGTTACCTTTACATCGGTTCCTTTCATCAGCATTCGCCACATGCTTTTCGCCTCATCACCTTTTAACACACCAAATGCAGGATCCTCAAAGACTATATTGTCAGCATAGCATTCGGTCATGCCATTGGAGTCGTGGGCATTGAATGAGGAATAGAACTTTGCAATCACTGCTGTGTTGTTCATGGTAAAGCGTATTTCCGATAAAGTTAGAACGTGTTCGCATTATGAAATACAAATGCATAACTATAACTTTTGTATCCGACACATATCTACTAACGATACCAATTGAATATTTACCTGTCAGGCAATCGTCGTTTTTGTCGAATTAATATAAAAAATGCATAAAAAATACCGCTCATCCCTTTTAAATGGTATCCGCATTCCCTAAATTTGTACCATGAATTTTTTGGAAATAACACAAGACGATCTGTTTGATCTGGGTTTTGAACCTTTGGTAACTGAGAATTCCAAGTCTATGGATTTTGAACACAAAGAGTTGGGTATCAGATTATGGAAGGGTATGTACAATCCTGATCCGCAGTCTAGATTCTGGAAAATGGGTTATGGCAAGGAAAAAGTGCAGTTCGAATCTTTGGAGCAGTTGAAAGAGTATATGGACTCTCTGAAAGGATAACTAAAGCTTCCCTGAACCATTCTTTTTTCCCGGTCGATCTATATCACATGCTATCTCTAAGCTGATTGATATAGGTTGATTTAAAGATGTATGCGGTCATCAAAAAGTATTACAATACCTCATTTTCATATTTGCCCCTTGTCTGATCGGATAAGGGGCTTTTTTTATGCTCGCTGAATTTTTTTTCAACTTTAGATACAACTGTTTAACTCCTTAATGCTGTTTCTTTTACAAGAAGATGTTCACATTTTTGTGAATATCTTTATTTTAAAAGGTCATAACTCCTGTCTAATTTGCATACGATTTAGTGATTTCTGAACAGTTGCACCGATCATCAGAACGAAACTAACTTCGATCTTTGACATATGAACCCTTACCAATCTCTGTTCCTCATAGGTTCACCGGTCTTCGTTTGTAACGCACGACCCCGAGTGTCAACTAATTTTAAGACGATACAGAAAGACGTTTCCCTAAATCAGTGGCAAAATGTAGCAGAAAGTGGCAGGAAGTGGCAGGAAGTGGCAGATTGTTAAAATGCTCAAAACCCTTACCTGTAGAGCACTACAGCCGATCACCCATCAAAAAACTGCCGGAAAAAATAAAAACTGCCACTTTTTAGAATATTTCTTCTGGTCGAAGCGTCTCGCTTAGTCCCGGCTATTGCAAGCGTCTCGCTTGCGAAAAAACACCGGTGCTCACTGGTGCTCCTTTGTAACGCACGACTCTACTGGTCGAAGCATCTCGCTTCGTCCCGGCTATTACAAGCGTCTCGCTTGCGAAAAATCACAGGCCCTTACTGGCCATCCTTTTTAACGCCCGACCCCGAGTGTCAAATAGTTTTAAGGAGATACAGAAAGACGTTTCCTTGAAATCAGAACAATCCCTAACTCCGTGATCAAAAGTGGAAGAAAAGTGGAAATAAGTGGAAGAAAGTGGAAGTTTTAGGAAATTTGTTAAAATGGCTTCAAATCCAATGCTGTACTGCATTACAGGAGAAAGGCCACTAAAAAAACTTCCGTAAACACAAAAAAATTGCCACTTGTGGCATTTTACTTCACTCACAAATGGATAACACGGCAATTACTCGTCACAGATGATCAAAAGTAGATTTGGCTCACACTACCTACAAAGGCTTCCTTACCTCGGCCTTAATGACTTTGGCCTTCACCAATTGATCCAATAATTCATTGAGTTCATTGGGTTGTTGACTGCCGATCAATATTTTCTTGCCGGTATTTAGTTCCAGTTGCAATCCCATATTGCCGCTCACATTATAGGCTTTGCCTTTGCCGCCAAGACCATAACGGATGCCCCAGCCGCCATATTCTAATATCGGACTGTATTGACGCACATAGGCTTTGGTCACCTCTTCCCAACTGATCACCAATACCTGAAAGTGGATCGGGAAGAATCGGTAATAGATACCCGTTTCATCTATCTTGGTGCGCAGCTGCATGATGTAGAAGAGCACAAGTATCAGCAATGGCACCGCAGCACCTATCAGCATTTCTGTTGCCAGGCCCCCCGATACTTTTTGATCGTGATTAAAATAGGTGATCGCCACAGGTACCATTACTACACCTATCAATAAGGCCCATAGCCACCATTGTCTGAATTTCTGTACTTCTGAAAAATTATTCATTTTGTATAATTGATCTTAGTTGTCTTGATTACTATCAGGCTATTTTTATCTTAAGCCACGCGCGTAGTTTTTGCTTTTTCAGCATAGACTCATCTGGCTCGGGTAGTGGGCCGGCATACGGCTCACTCCTATGGGTAAAGTACTTATTGAATGTGCTTTGCGTAATGCCCCATTTCATCAGGAACTGTTTGCGGCCATCATTCTTCTTGATCCTCAAGGTTGACTTAGATTGAAAGTGATAGACCCTGCTTTTGCCTATACCCTTAAATATCCTGCAACCTGCCGCCCACATTTTCATAGCAAAGTCATCGTCGCTGCTCACTCCGGGACTTAATTCTATACTGTATCCTCCCGTAATGTGCCAGTACTTTTTATGAACGATAGTTGGCGGCCACGTAGATCCATACCAGTCAGGCATGTGGAAGGTATTACATTTTTCTAGGAGGCCTTGCTCATCAAATGTTTCTATAGTAGTACCGAAATGCTCATGTATCACACACGGATTATTCAGCGTAGGCTCTATCATGGTCGAGGAAAACATAAAGTTGTCGGTACCGGCATTCTTTATTTCCTCTGCAAGGTAGGTGTCCCACTTCGGGCATACATACATATCGTCATTCATATACACGATATAGTCTTGCGTGGCTATCCCGGCGGCCATATTCACTGCTATGCAAATGCCCGCATTGTCGGGTGTACTGGTAAAGTCTATTCCTTCTTTCTTGGCCCATTCCAATGTGCCGTCGCTGCCATCATTGATATGCAGTACCACCTGGTGGTTGTAGGCCGAGTTTTTACGGATACTCTCTACACACAGCTTTACAAATGGCAGGTTGTTCCAGGTAGGTATGATTATTGATAGCATTGGTCAGTTTTAGCAGTATTGGGCAGCAAAATTAGTGATTTGTTTGTAGTTAAGGTTGTTTGCATATCAATTGTACACCACGATCTCTTTTTACTGCACCTGTAGTATATACAGTACAAAGCGATTGGTAACCATCTTGCACCTTATTCAAATACGACCTTGGTAGTATATCGGTTATCGCCTACTTCTGTTCGTAACAGATATATTCCCTTTGGCAAACGTGGAGCCTGCAGCTGCGTCTGGTTGAGCCATTGCCCCGATTGTACTGATGTTGCTACAACACTTTTACCGGTCATATCCAACAGTGTTACATTCATTTTTGTACCCGCGGCAGCATGCCAAACTATATTCAGTAGTCCGTCAGTAGTTGGGTTAGGATAAACGTTGGAAACACTGTTAGCTGCGGTCCATTCTACAGTTCGCACCGGGAAGATCATATTGTTCCCGTCGTCAAATGTAGCTGTCAGCCTGTAGTGCACCAGATCACCTGCCTTTACTCCGGATGGTAGGTCAGTATGGTCGTAATACTGACCATAGTGGCGCAATGTCGGTATAGTTTGTATCGTAACGAACGCTCCCGAATTGATAGCTCTTTCAAGGGTATATTGGTTGACAACTCCATCTATATAAGATGTCCAGTTCACTAATGCTGCGTCCTCTCGTATCATGTGTGCGTCAAGATTCACTATATCATTTACAGAGTCAGTTGCCGTCAGCTTGCGTATAGGACTATAATATACTGTACTACTGCCTGTCATCGTCCATCTGAGCCTGTAATAGATATCAGCTCCGGTGAGTGTAGATATATCATCAGCTTTACGATAGATGCCCTGTTGCTGATGCAGAGCAGTGGTCTCATAAACGGTGCTGAAAGCGATCCCGTCTAAAGATCTTTCTAATGTGTATTTGAACAAAGAGGTGTCTATCGATGATGTCCAGAAGAGTAGGGCCACAAGTCCGGATCTGTAGGCAGCGAAATTGAGGTAGTCATTCCCGGTAGCGAAATTCCCGGTTGGTCCGCCATCGTTAAGCCAGAGCTCAGACGTAGATCTGGTCTTGAACCGTGCGTAATATCCCTTGTCGTATGGCACCCACTGTACCGACCTGTATGGGATAAATGAAAAAATACCTGCACTGTCATCGGTCAGTATATTGTTCTCTGTGCTCGGGTGCTCTGTGCTGTTGAATTGTGTAATGCCTATCCTGTAAGCATCCTGTGGTCGGGTACAAGATAAGCAGGTAGTATCTGCGAGCACTATATTCAGTTCACTATCCAACAGGTATAACTGAACACCAATGCTATCGCTAAGCTCCTGTGCCGATGAAATGGTATAGCTTCTTGGCATTACATACTGGGTAGCTGAAGGATTTGTTATGGTTGCTTGTTGATAGAGCGTTACTGCTGTATTACCTGTAGCTTGCCCAATAGGATTCACAGATGCCAATAGTTCATTATTCAGAAGGTAATCTGTCCAGGTATTGCCCGATAGGTCATGAGTGACCAGTGTGGTATTTGCAGCGGGGAAAATACCATTAGCCCTGTCGAATATATGAATGTCATCTACCGCAAAACCTTCAAAGGTAGCTCCCGGGTCCGATTGCAGTGCAAAGCGGAAGTTGATGATGGTGCCGCCGCCTACTGGCTTAGGAATAGGAATAGAGGCTACATGCCAGCGGGTAAAGCCATTTCTGGTCCACGCATTGAAGTTGGGGTCATACCAGTTGGTGCCATTGCCCGTATTGCCCAGCTTTATCCAGGTAACACCATTGTAGGTGTACTCGATGTAGGCCTTGTCGCAAAGCACATTGCCGCAGTTCTCAATGTCTAGTGCCGCACTGAAACTGAGCATCGGTGCATTCAGACCGCTGATGTCGAAGCAAGGGGAGTACAGGTAGGACTGTTCCAGGTTATTGTACTTGCCTGCCAGATTGGTTTTCCAAGCTTTGTTACCGCTGGCAGCCTTATTAATGTTGGCAGATGATGGAGTGCCGAACTGCCATGAATTATTTATACCGTCAGTATAATATCCCCCGTCACTGCTCTCAAAATTTTCGAGATATGGGTAGCTGGTGATCACCGGATTATTACGGTATTTATAATGGATGATGCTGTCATTTGGTTGGTATGTATCACCGGCAAGGCTGAGCCAGATATCAGCAGTATGGCTGCTTCCGGCCGGCATATTCAGTAATTGCGGGAAGGTATATTGTACTGTGTTTTTGGCTGTCACAGAGTCAAGAATACCGGTAAATATAGTTCCTCCGTCTGCCCTGTAGAAGAGCTGCACATTATACAGCGTATAGTTGACGCCATTATGCACTTGTACGGTAAGTGGTTGAGCCGCTGATACACCGCAATTGGTTGGTAGCGGATTCACTACACTCAGCATTTGAGCGTCATTGGTAACTGTATATAGCTTAACATTGTCAATAGTGATGCCATTACCAAAGTTGGCAGCACCTATCAGAGAGGTATCATTCTGACCGAATGATACCTGCATGCTGCCTGAGAAATTCATGTGCTCATTTCTGGCGGCATCGGTAAGTGACAAGGATATTGCTTTGTTAGGGAATCCCGGGTATGCATTGAGGTTGTAGATGAATCGTGGTAGCCATGTGGCCGCATCATTAGCTCTGACTGTCACTACATTGCCTGCAGCAGATTTAGGGGTGCCATGCAGTACATAATCAAAATCCATCCTCACCTCTGTGGTTCCGGTATCATAGTTGGATAGGTTGAATGTACCGGTGAACAGATTATTACTACCGCTACTTACTGATCGGTCTTCATCAAGACTTATTGATCGGGTGCCGCTGATAGTAATGTCTTCATTGACGAACGACCTTACTCGGCCTGCACTGTCACCTGTAGAAAAATCCCAGTGCCCGTTGGGGGATATGCCCAGTGAGTCATGACCGGTAATGGCCATTTTCCCCATGTTCTCAAAATCATCAGTAAATGGTAATGTAAGAGTGTCATTGGGTATGTTATTGACTGTGAATACGAGTGTATCATTACCGTGTTGCGGGTCGGTCATAGCCAGATTTTGAATAGCGACCCTGAATAGATAACTGCCGGGTACTGAAAGGTCAATGCCTGTAGCGCTTGCCTGTATTGTACCGTTGGCGGGTATTGCAGGTGTTGACATTGGGTTCCAAGGTCCGCTGTTAAGGCTATAGGAAATGGTGTAGTTGTTGGCGATCGCATTGCTGAGATTTCTTAACTGCACAGTAATGGTCTCGCTGTTGCTGAGTTGTGTATTTGTATGCATACGGCCACTTACAGGGCTGATAGCCTTCACTATCATCAGATCTCCATTAGAAACAGGGTCGAGGCAATTACCATTATTGGCAACGGTAATAAGGGCTTTACTCCTGTAACCGGGAAGACCATTGATGATGGGTTTTACTGCCACGTATGACTTCTCAGTCAGAGACATACCGCTGAACGACCATGTGGTATCGGTAGTAGTACCCGTTTGTTGCATATACAAGCCTTTCTTGGCAAATACCTGATAAGAGGTAGCGCCGGGTATGGGCGACCAATGCACGTTGATATAGCCGGGACATTGGTTGGCAGCTGGTGATATCACCGGTTGTGTGTTGATGGCAAACCTGCCAGATGTCATGACCTCAGTAGTTCCGTTTTTAGTTAGTCTTACCAAGCAGTTACCTGAATTGATGCCTGAGGGCAGAAAGGAGCAATAACGGGATACAGCAGGTATGCTGTTGTTGATAGTAGTCCAGCTGCTGCCATTGTCGGATGAGAATTCGGCAGCGAAGGTGTGTGTCCTGTCTGCTGTATTCCAGAATATGCGAATGGAATCCTGATTGCCCAATTGCTCTCCACCCAATGGGAAGGTGAGTGTGGTGCCATTGGCAATAAGGTCATAAGCCACAACATACCTTTGTGCCGGGAATGGTACATTGTATCCTTTTACTTTGATAGCGTATGTGCCGGCAGTAGGATTGTTGATGGTGACCTGTTCTACATTATTGATATGGTCTGCCCGTTCAACAGCATTGTTGTTTACATTGGCAGGAGATGGGTCGCAAACAAGGGGTAGGTGTACGCCTGTTGTGGTGTTGCTAACACTAAGGTCAAGGTCATTGACCAGTTGTGTAGCAGAAGCGGTACTGGCAGGTACATCATGCCAACACAGCATTACTTTGAGTTGTGCGGTATTGTTGGGTATCGTAATGTTAACTGTTTGGGAGTCGCCATTATTGATGGTGTCAATGTAGTACCTGCTATTGTCTATGAGTTGTAAAGATCTGGAGACATCCACAGCTCCAAAACCATAACTGTAATCTGGTCCCGGGTTGCCAAGGTCTAGTGTGCCGTTAAGCAGCAAGGTCTTTAACAGATCGGCACGAGGAGTAATGCCGCCATGCAGATGCTTGTAATGTTGCGTGAGCACTGCAAGCGCTCCAGTAGCCTGCGGTGCAGCCATACTGGTTCCTGCCGCCCATTCATATTCATCAACTCCGATAGTGGAGTATGCTCCCAACCCGATAGCGATAGTCTCCGGTTTCATGCGGCCGTCTTTTGTTGGTCCGCGAGATTCATCTGAGGCCTGGCCCAGGTAGTCGGTCATACTGCCTACTACCAGATTGTTCTTGGCCGGTTGATAGCCTCCTCCTACGGTTGCAAAACCCGTAGGGTAAGGAGTGCATGACATCCATCCGTCATTGCCTGAAGCAAAAACATGCAATACATCGGGATATTGAACAGCAATGGTATCCAGAAAACGGGAGTACCCGTCATAGGTGCCCGAATAGTCGCAGTCACCAAGCAGGACGCCATAGGAGTTGTTGGTAAGTGTCATGTTATAATCGTGATACATTGGGCCGGTGGCTGGTATCACCTGGTCGTAAAGGTAGTCGAGCAGCAAAGCGTGAGGTGCCATACCCTCAGCCATCGGATCAACTATCGCGGCGCCGCCTACAATGCCGTTTACGTGAGAACCATGAGCACGCATAGGAGCTGGGTTGAAATTGGTTATCCGCTCTTTGATATCTACATGGTAAATACCTGAAGCATTGTCGCCCACACCTACGGTCACGCTATCGCCCATAAGGTTGTAACCACCTACACTCAATGGTGATATAGATACATTGCCTTTGATAGCAGGTCTGCTTTGCAGATCGAAAGGTACCATTGCGGTCACAGGGCTTATGTTCTGCACGCCATACCAGGCAGCTAATCCGCGTACCTTTTCAGCTGCAATGACTAGCTTGTAAGTACCATAAGATTCCATATTACTATGGTTGATCTGTGCTCCCATGGCAGTAATAAATTGTTGTATAGCAGCTTTATTAACGCCGGGGTAGAAGGAAACCAGTATTTCCAGATTGCCTTTTGTCTCGCTCACCTTTCTCCAGACATACTTGTCGGCTTTCCATTGAGGTTGTATAGTAGTAACGTTATAAAAAGAATGCAGGAGATCGCTGTTATGAGCAGCAGTTGGTTGTACAAATGCAGCGTAAGTATTTTCAGGTAAATAGTCTAAAAGAACTATACCCTGATCTCTGAGGTCATGCTTTTGCTGCTCAGTAGGAAGTGAATTGAAATGAATGAGCGCCAGTATCGGGTCTTTCAATGAGATCGCGCTTACGCTGTCCAGCCATTTTGCTGCATTGTTGGGAACGACTATTGTTTCATTCCTCAACCTGATCTCATGTTGCTTATTTTGGCCTGAAGCATTAACAAAAAGTAACAATAATGCAATTGATAGAGCCGCCGATCTATGTATATAACTGAGCATATTCGTCTGTATTAAATCCCGGAAGAGGGTCTTAAGGGTGTTTATCGTGTTTTCTTACATGTAATTTACTGCAAAAAAACGGATTGATAGTTTGGGTATCAATGTTCTGTCTCATTAAATATCATCCGGGGACTTATTAGGGGTGTACATAACGCATAGCTTTGTTCTGATAATGGAGTAAATAGTGCTGCAGACGGTATGGTATTTATATGTGTTCCTTAAAACTTATAGTATGAACTCGGTAATAGGAATATACGAAGATCATGATGCGGCATTGTCTGCAATAGCTCAGCTGCATGATAAAGGGTACCCGGTGGCACAGATGACCATAATGGGATTGACGGAAACCGAAGTGGTAGATAATGAGCTGCATGTGATGCAGAAGAACCCCATTAAGGTAGCCGGACTGGGTACAGGTGTGGCTTTAGGAACCACAGTAGGTATACTTACCGGAGTCGGCTTGTTTGCTATACCCGGATTGGGAGTGCTGTTTGGGGCAGGAGCACTGGTTGGTGCGATCGCTGGGTTTGATTTCGGACTTATAGGTGGCGGTATCGCATCGGTACTGGCTTCAGTGGGAGTAAAAGATGAGATCGCTGAAAAGTATGATACATTGCTGAAAGCAGGTAAGTTTCTTGTTGTAGCTAACGGATCGAAGGAAGAGGTGGCCAATGCAAAGAAACACTTACATGAACACAATAGCAGCAGCGAGTTGAACGTATATTGATATAGCAGCCATATTCACTTTTAATCATGCAATAGGGCAATATTTCTACAACTTTACTAATATTGCGGCAAGCAATTATTTATGAGTTGGATACAACACCCTGTAGTACTGGAAGGAGAGCGAGTAAAGTTAGTTCCTTTAGATTCGGATCATTTTGATGCACTTCTGAAAATAGGAGGGCAGGAAAAGATATGGGAGCATATATCAATAAACGGGGCAGATGAACAAGTACTCATCACCCACTTAAGAAGTGCTTTACTGAAAAGGGCTACAGGAGAGCAATATCCATTCACTGTTATTGATAAAATGCAGGGGAAGATTATTGGTAGTACGCTGTTTCATAACATATTTCAGCAGCATCATAAATTAGAAATCGGTTGGACGTGGTACGATCCGTCGTACTGGCGTACCGGTTATAACAGGGAATGCAAACTCTTATTGCTTACCTATGCCTTTGAAGCATTAAAAGCGGTAAGGGTGCAGTTGGTCACCGATGCTACTAATTTCAGGAGCAGGACTGCTATTGAAGGTATAGGGGCAACCTTTGAAGGGGAGTTGCGGAAAGAGCGAATAAGAGCCAATGGCGCATATAGAAATACCGCTATGTATAGCATTATTGATGATGAATGGCCAAAGGTCAAGAAGAAATTAGAACAAAAGATCGCAGCATTCAGATGATACGATCATATTTCCTTCCTGAAAAAGCGATACATGATTGATGCTACCATGAACAAGTAAAGTAGCAGCCTTAACAGGTCTGAAATATTATTTTTTCGTGCCTTTAATGCTTCCAGATTTTGTTTGGGATAGTTATTATTCGGATCTACTTCAATAGCTTTTTCATACATCACTTTTGCCTTGTTTTTATCATTCAGATGCATGTGCAGCAGATAACCATAGTCATATAAGACGTTGGCGTTTTCGGGATTCAGCGCAATCGCTTTTTCGAAATATTCAGCAGCCAATTCGTGTTGTCCGAAATGGTTTGTAAGCAGGTTAGCTAAATTGTAAAATCCGAAAGAGTACTCAGGATCTGCAACTATAGCGTTCTCAAAATGAGTGCGCGCGGCATTATAGTTTTTATAGTGATGGGTCTCCATTATTCCCAGATAATTATGGCTTCCGGCATGTTGAGGGTTGATCTCAATTGCTTGCTCGTAATTTCGTCTGGCTTCATCAAAGTCTTTTAGTCTATACTGCAGTAATAAGGCATATTCAAAGTAGCTGAATTCATTATCGGGCCTTAATTCTATAGCACGCAAAAAATGTTCCTTTGATCGCTCGAAATCATTAAAATGGTCGTCAAGCAGATTGGCCAGATTATTATGCGCTATTGCATCGAATGGATTGACTTCTATTGCTTTTTCATAATTGTATCTTGCAGCTTGTGGGTCTCCCAGATGTTCGGCAAGCAGCAGACCAAGATTATTGTACGACCCGGAGAACATTGGTTCTACTTCTATTGCTTTTTGGTAATAGAATCTGGACTGTTCATAATCATTATAGAAATTCTTTTCTAGGTTTCCCAAATTGAAATAAGGCCAATGAATTGCCGGAGCAACTTCTATAGCTTTGAGATAATAGGTGCGTGCTCCGTCATAGTCTTTGAACTTATCGACCAGCAATACAGCCATGTCATTGTAAGTGTCTCCGTTATTGGGATTGGCTGCTATCGATCTTTCCAGTGCATCCTTTGCACCTTCATGATCGTTAAAATGGTCTTCAAATAATTCAGCAAGATTGGTATAAGCATGACTAAGGGTCGGGTCGATATCTGTAGCTAACTGGTAATGATGTTTAGCTAATTCATAATCCTTCATCCTGTCGTTCAGCATATTAGCCAGATGATAATGGCCTTCAGCATAAAACGGATCTATCTCGAACGCCTTTTCGTAGTAGGTTCTGGCAGCAGTAAGATCATTCAATTCTACTTCGCACAGCAGGGCCAGGTATTTGTAAGCTCTCAGATAGGTAGGCTCCAGAGCAATGGTCTTTTCATAACAATCTCTGGCGCTTAGGTGGTCTTTGAGTCTGAAATCATATAACAAGGCCAGATTGAACCATCCACCCGCAAGGTTTGGCGCTATATCTGTTACTTTTATCAGATGGTGCTTCGCTCCTTCAAAATCACCGAGGTGATCTTCGAGTAAAAATGACAGATTGCTATGGTACTCCGGCTCATCTTCTTTGATGTTGATAGCTTGTTCGAACATGCTTTTGGCTTGTTCGGGATCTGCAAGATGTCTGTATAGCATCAATCCGAAACTGTTATAAAAGTCAGGATCGTTTGGGTTAATATCAATGGCCAACAGGTAATGCTGACGTGCCTTTTCATATTCACCTGTATGATCGTGGAGCATATTGGCATAGAAATAGTGTGTTACACTATCATAAGGGTCAGCATCTATTGCCTTTTCAAAATAGATCGCAGCCTGTGTATAGTCGGCATAGCGATCTTCATAGAGATTAGCAAGATTGTAGTAGCCAAAGGCATCGTTAGGATCGTGGGCAATAGCTTGTTCAAAGTAAGCTTTTGCAGCATCGTAGTTGTTAAAGTGCCTATCCATGAGCAACCCCAGATCGTTATAGGCATGAGTAGGCTTATCAGGACTTTTGGTAAGACCTATTTCATAGTGTTGCCTGGCGAGTTCATAATCTCCAAAATGCGATTTCAGCAAATTGGCCAGATCGAAATGAGCGTCAGCATCATCCGGGTTTGTTAGTATCTGTCGTTCATAACTCTCCCTTTCTAATTGGTATTCCCAATCTTGTTTTTCCATACTCAGCACTGCAAAAATATTATAAGATAACCAATTTCGTGTGGTCGATGATTTTTGCCATTTGAATTATTTTAAATTAATATTTGTAGATAATTGGCTGTCAAATGATGATATTGGTATTTTTGGCAATTGTATCTATCTATAGTATATTTGAAATATACCATTCTATTCATGAGGGAGCTGGGGTACAAGGAAATACAATCAACACTTGATGGCATTGCCGACGCAATTGTGATACTTGACCGTAAATGGCATTTAGAATGGTATAATCATGCATTTCTACAAATAGTTGATATTACCGAAATAGAAAAAAGTGGACATAACTTCATCAAAATATCTCAAAAAGTAGAGGGGCTGAATATTGCTGATCTAATTAGTACCGATGATGAATCGGGTAAAAGACAAGAGCTGGTCATTCATTTATCACGTTCCCAGAAGTGGTATTCACTAGATGTCTATTGTCAAGAGAGTTATATCACCATAGTTTTTCATGATATAACTCATAGTAAACAAAGCCATGATAGTGTACTAATAGACGAGCAGAATCTGCGAATATTAATGGATATCATTGATCAGCCTGTATGGTTAGTTGACCGGGACTGCAGGATATTGCTCTGTAATGAGGCGTTCAAAAAGTGGATATCCTATTTTCTGGGATCATCGTTAAGTAAAGGAGACAATTTGCTTGATCCTCAACTTAGTGAGGTATATCTGAATAAGTTTAAAATGTGCTATGAATTAGCCCTCAGCGGGAAGACATTCAGCACTGTAGAGGATATGATAGTAGGGGGGGAAATGAAATTTTCGACCATCAGTTTCAATCCTGTACTGGATAAGGATGGGATATTAACAGGCATAAGTTGTCGAGCATCGGATATTACCGATCAGCGGAAGAGTCTAACTCATCTTGATGCCCAGACCCAATTACTAATGGAAATCGCTAATATACAAAGTCATAAAGTACGTGGTCCTGTAGCGACATTACTTGGGTTGGTCAAAGTATTCGACTATGAAGATCCTACTAATCCTGACAATAAAGAAGTAGTACATGGTATTGCGTCTGTAACTGAATCGCTTGATGAAATAGTAAGAGATGTGATCCGCAATATCAACAAACTCAACAAACGCACTAAAAAAATGAGATGAGACCAATGTTAATAGGTCAACAAAAAAGCCTCCGAGATATCTCGGAGGCTTTTTTGTCTAGTTCAGTATATTATTTTCTTCTTCCGAATAATCTAAGCATCATAAGGAAAAGGTTAATGAAATCGAGGTAAAGATTGAGTGCGCCCATGATGGCCAGTTTCTTTGTGTCGCCGGCTGATACATCGCCAAATTCAACACCTGCGCCAATACGTTTGAGTTTTTGTACATCGTATGCTGTAAGTCCCAGAAATACAGCCACACCAACGAAGCTAATGATGTAATACAGCATTTCGCTTTGCATGAACCAGTTGATCATGCTGGCAATGATAATACCCACCAGACCCATGGTCATAAATGAACCAAAAGAAGTAAGGTCTTTTTCGGTAGTGTAGCCCATAACTGCCATAACCCCAAACATAACCGATGATGAAGCGAAACAAGTAATAAGGGATGCCGACGTGTATGTAAGAAACAAAGTACTTAAGCTCATGCCCATACATGCTGCGAACAATACAAGTAACATAGTAAGTGCAGTAGAAGACAAACGGTTAAAGCCATAAGACATCACCAAAACAAAAGCGAGTGGAGACAGCCCAACGATCATACCCAAACCGGTAAGACGTGGTCCCTGAGTAGTCATTGAATAAAGAAGGCTCATCAGTTGCTCATTCATTGAAAAGGCAAAAGATAACAGAGTAGATACACCAAGTGCTATGAACATCCATAAAAACACACTTGCCATAAACTTCTTGGAGATAGCACCTGCAGGAATCTGCTTGCTCTCTAATACTGTGTAGTTTGAAAACGGTTGATAATTACTGTTGTCCATGATAAAATTAATGTACTGTAAAATTAAACAAACTGTGAATGATAAAGAACTAATGATGTGGTGAAAGTCATGCTTTTAACTAAGTATTATACCAAAAGTTAAGGAAGCTGGGCATTACTTTATGAATTGTGATCTTGGTCGTCTGAAACAAGCATCGAGCTCAATAAAAAAAGTATTTTTTAGTTTCTCGTTATAAGAGCCAGATGGCAGTGTTACCTTACCAGCACCCAAAGGAATTGCATAGGTAGGGATGATCGTAAACATCCATTTCCCCGCATAAAGAACCGTTTTAGCAGAAAATTCAAGATCTACGGGCTTTATTTTACCCGGAGTTTCTATAGCATTGGAGATTACAATGTTGTCGTTTTTCAGTGTTCTATTGATAAAGTACTGATCGTAAAAATGAAGTGTGCCCAGAAAAAAGCTGAAAGCAGGGTAAATGTTGAGTTTTTTGTCGGCCAATTGAAAACGATGATCCAAAGTAGCTTTGATCACAATATCCTGATTGATACCATTATTAATGTCAAAAGCCAGAGTAGGTTCAATAAGGTCATTTCGGAATTGGCAGTAAACGCCTGCATTTTCAGTAATGGCCGATCTTACTGCCGGGCTATTCTTATAATAAATATATTTCTGCGCATGCACGCCGGCCAATACATTGGTACCAAAAGAGTGATCGTATCCTGCGCTGAGTGTTGAGAGATCAAAATGGCCGGTCTTTTTTGTGAAGGCATAAGATTCTGCTGCATCAAAATAAAATCCTCTTCTATTGTAGTAACTAATGTAGGCGGTAAGATATGGGACCTTGCTGCCATCTTTACGTCCCAGATAGACATTGTTAGTGACGGAATTTACTCCCAGGTCGAGATGGGTAACATCATCCATAGGGTCTTCGTTTTCAAAGTCCTTATCCAGATCATACAGTCCGCTTTGCGCATAGCCGGTAAATGCGGTAAGTATAATGACCAGAAAACTGATCCCCCATTTTTTCATTATTAAAGTCTGTTTTACTCAAACAAATATAACCAAGTGCAGCACATGTTGGTAACACTTTTTAAATTATCCTGCATCTGACATAGGTCGATCAGCAGTAATATAGAATGACCGATCTGCATTTGATCATTGAAAGGAAATCTTCAGTGTTTACAAGTATGGAACGAAAAAGCACCGCATCTTGGTAGATGCGGTGCTTTATAGTAAAATATTAACTGTAATTATGATTCAGTAGAACGTTCTTTTTCTATGCGTCCACGCTTCATTGGATTGGCAGTATTTGTAGCATATTCTTCTCTCTGACGAAGCAGATCAAGACATTGGAATACGGCTTCACGGAAAGATTCGGGTTCTGCTATGTTCTTACCTGCTATGTCGAATGCGGTGCCATGATCGGGTGAAGTACGGATAACCGGTAGTCCGGCTGTATAGTTAACGCCACCACCTTCGGCCAATGTTTTGAATGCTACCAAGCCTTGATCGTGGTACATGGCCAAAACTGCATCAAACTCTGTATAGCTGCCACGAGCAAAGAACGCATCTGCACTGTAAGGACCAAACGTGAGATTACCTGCCTGTCGTAGTTGGTCGATCACCGGTTTGATAATTGTCTGTTCTTCGGTGCCTATTTGTCCGTCATCGCCGGCATGAGGATTGAGTCCCAGAACAGCGATCTTTGGCTTGTCTATACCAAAATCCTTTATGAGCGTATCTTTCATGATAGCCAGTTTGGATAACAAAAGTTCTTTGGTAATAGTAGAGGCGATCTTGGATACCGGGATATGCTCTGTTACCAAACCTACACGCAATTTGTCGTTATACAACAGCATCAGCACATCCTTCGCGCCGAATTTTTCTTTGAAAAAAGGAGTGTGGCCTGTGAAGGGAAAGTCTGGTACATTGGTATTGCTCTTATGGATGGGAGCAGTTACCAGCGCATCGAGCTGACCATCTTTCAGGCATTGTGTTGCCACCATTAGTGAGCGAACGGCATATTTGCCACCAGCTTCTGTAAGTACGCCCGGCTGCAATGGTACTTCATCTTCCCAGCAGTTGAAGATATTGATCTGCTTATAGTTGAGCACGGCCATATCTTTAGTACTGGTAAAGTTGAAGGTATATTCAGGTGACAGACGTCGATAGAAATTGATCACCTTATTAGACGCAAAAATAACCGGAGTACACAATTCCATTATCCTGTTATCGGAGAATGTTTTGATAATGAGCTCCAGACCAATCCCATTGAGATCGCCTGTAGTAATACCTATAACCGGTTTGTCTGTATTTACTTGCATGTGGTAGTTGATTAAATATTTCGTTTTGTATCACCAGTTATAACTTGTGATGCCATAATTTATGATTTGCCCATGTGCGAAACGAAGTCGAGCAACATACGCATTCCATAGGCTGTGCCACCGACGGTGTAGTAGCCTTTCTTTGATACATTGAAAGAAACACCGGCAATATCGAAGTGCATCCACGGATAATCGGTAAAGTGTTCGAGGAACTTGCCTGCAGTAATAGCACCGCCTGTTGCACCACCGACATTCTTAATGTCGGCAATGTCAGATTTTATCTGGTCGCCGTATTCATCCCACAACGGATATTCTACCAGACGCTCGTACTGGCGGAAACCACTATCGCGGAAAGCCTGCTTGACCTCTTCACCTGCAGTACCCATGCAAACGATACCGTGCTCACCAACTGCCGCAGATGCTGCTCCGGTAAGCGTAGCGAAATCTACTACCAGTTGAGGATTGTAACGCTTAGCATAATGCAGCGCATCGCCCAAAAGCATACGTCCTTCAGCATCTGTATTCAAAACTTCTACTGTTGCTCCACTCATCATTTTGATCACATCGCCGGGTACATATGCATTTTCACCGGGCCGGTTGTCTGTAGCCGGAACCAGAGCCACAACATGAATAGGTAATTGCATCTGTGCAATAGCGTACATAGCACCTGTAACCAATGCGGCTCCGCTCATATCGCTCTTCATGCGGTCCATAGAGTTGGCAGTGGGTTTTAGTGAAACGCCACCTGTGTCGTACACCACACCCTTACCTACCAGCACCAAAGGTTTTTTATTGATGGCTTTTTTAGGCACATACTCCATTATTGTAAATGTAGGAGGATCGATACTTCCACGGTTCACGCTGAGCAGGCCACCCATACCTTCCTTCTCGATACGAGCTTTGTTGAAAACGGTAACTTTAAAACCACCTTCCTTACCGATAGCAGAGATCTCTTTAGAAAGTTGTTCTGCTGTAAGATAACTGAGCGGCTCGTTTACTAGTGTACGAGCCTTATAAATGGCTTTAACAATGATGCCTAGTTGAGTCACTTCTTTAACTGTGGCAGACTCTTTGGTGAAAGAGATGCGTGCAAGCGTATTAGTAAGCTTCTTTGCTTCTGTGCGATATTTGAGGAACTGATAGTTGGCCAATGCAATACCTTCGGCCATAAGCACTGCGGCATCGGCGCGTGCAGATAAGTTAGTAATGGTCAGTTCGATGATCTTGTGTTTGTTGGCCACAGCCTGTACCTCAACGCCGGCTTTGCGAATAGCTTCGCTGGTTTGCGCATCAGTTTTCTTTTCTTTCAACAGACTGATAAACAGAAAATTGCTGTATCTGTTGATAGCAACAAAGGATTGCTCGGCAGCAAATGCAGCATTTACGTAGGCTATCTCTTCGGGAGTCAAAGCAGCGGCTTCCAGTTTGTCTGAGCCGCTTACGATATATAATCTGTGATTAGCAGATGGTTTTTGCGATATTTTGAATTCCATGGGCGTAAAGTTATGGTTTGTGGGGAAATAAAGATAGGTGTATAATGAAATATCGATAAGCTCGATTTTAGGCGTTAGTCGTATATTCGTTCTGCTTAAAGTAATAGTGAGATCTAAAAATACGTATGGGTTATTTTATAAGAGTATTAGGTAAACAAAATTTAGACATTCATATTGATAAATTTATCAATGCATTGGCGTTGAAGAACTTGAAAGCCGGATTTTCGATATCGGCCGATGACGAAGCTGATAATTGGACTGAAATGCAAGTTGCCGATAAGAACGGTAATACCATTTTTCAAATAGAACGTAATCCGGTTGCGGATGGTAGTCTGGGCAAGGAAGAACTGGAAGAATTTAAGGAGTTCATACAGGACTATAAGCCTTCTTCGGCAGTGCAATGGCTGACAGATTATTTTGAAAAAGTAAAGGTTATCTATGCTTTTCAGTTGTTAAACCCTATATATGGCGACAATAACTTTGATATACTGGATATAGTTAAAGAAACGATCTGGGAACAAACAGGCGGCATACTGCAGGCTGACCATGAAGGGTTTACCAACGAAGCCGGCATGCACATATTATGGCAATTTGAAGAGGATGTTACAGGGGAGTGGAACTGCGCAGTGATAAATGGCGCAGGGGAATGGGAGGCCTTTAGAATGGAACTTGGTGACAGCCAGCAAAGCGAAGCGTTCCAGAAGGGAGAAATACCTATGGCCGCTGTGCGGATTTAGGAAGTTGGGATATTTTTGATTTTGAACTTAAGTTTGTGTTTGTTCGGTTGAAGGTGCGATCATTTATTCAGGCCAGTTAATTGTTCCTTCTTTATTTGCGGTTACACCAAATTCCAGATCAGCCACTTCTTCATATTCTACATTTAGGGTCATAGCATTGGTCTCATTGTAGTAAACGTCGAAGAATTCATAGCTATCAATATTCCAGGGGGTAATATCTTTGAGGGTGTTCTCTGTCAGGGTTTGTATTGGCTGACCAATAAGTGGTTGTTTATTGTAAGTAATAGAGTTGTTGCCGCAACGGATATAGCCAAGCCGTCTGTTCTGATCTTTATAAAATGAAAGTCTCAATTTGAGGGAATTGAATTGGTAGATGAGTTCATTGTCATCATCTTCATTGGTAAAGGTACGGTCAGGGTCGCCGATAAGGGCCATAACTTCCGCTTCTGTTGCGCCAAATATGAGGTCGTCCAATCCAATGCCAGGCTTTAATTCCATGCGGCAAAAATAAGGTATTTTGTATGCTCTGATTAATCTGTGGTAGAACCTCTGGTAAAAATGGTTGTTGTGTTCAATGATTTGTTTAGTATAACATAAGTAGGATGGGCTAAACTATTTATCATATCTGTTCATCGTTAGTATAATTTGCCCTTATTCTTTTAACTTCAATCTGTGGATCTAACAAAACATCCCATAGCGGAACAGTGGTTCAAACAGAGCGGGTGGGAGCCTTATGACTTTCAGGTCAATACGTGGGATGTGATAGCCAAAGGGTACTCGGGATTGCTGAATGCCCCAACCGGGTTTGGCAAGACCTATGCTATATGGTTTGGGGTATTGCAGGAATATTATAAAAAGCAAAAGCCGGGCATACATTGCCTGTGGATAACGCCACTTAGGGCACTGAGTAAGGAGATACACATGGCTACTGAACGTGTGAGTGACGGTTTGGGACTAAGCTATACAATAGGTTTACGTAGCGGGGATACCAGCCTTAAAGAAAGAACGCAACAGAAAAAGAAGATGCCCCATGCATTGATCACCACTCCAGAAAGTGTTCATTTGTTGTTGGCTGCCAAGGGTTATAATGACACGTTCAAAAATTTACAGTTTGTAATCATCGATGAATGGCATGAGTTGGTCGGCACCAAGAGAGGTGTACAGATAGAGTTGGCGCTCAGCAGACTAAAGGCCATTAATCCGGAATTGAAAATATGGGGGATCTCTGCGACCATTGGTAATCTTGAGGAGGCAGAAGAAGTATTGCTTGGCGGTTATAGTGGCCAGCGGACCATGATACGCACTCATCTTAAAAAGACAATTGAGATAGAGACCATTATTCCTGAAGTAATAGAAAAATATCCGTGGGGAGGTCATCTGGGAATAAAGCTGATGGAAGAGGTGTTGCCAATCATACATAAAAATAAGTCAACACTTCTTTTCACAAATACCCGCTCTCAATGTGAGATTTGGTATCAGAGATTATTAGAAAGAGAGCCTGATCTTGCCGGTGCCATGGCATTGCATCATAGTGCACTAAGTGATGAGACAAGACTGTGGGTAGAAAATGCGCTTCATGAGGGCATACTAAAGGCGGTGGTGTGCACCAGCAGTCTTGATCTCGGGGTGGATTTCAGACCGGTAGATACTGTCATACAAATCGGATCACCTAAAGGTGTGGCCAGATTCATGCAAAGAGCCGGCCGTAGCGGGCATCAACCCGGTGCTGTCAGTAAGATCTATTTTTTACCTACACATTCATTGGAGATCATTGAAGGTAGTGCGCTGAGGCATGCGGTAATGCATAGTGAGATAGAACAACGTGTACCATATATCAGATCATTTGATGTACTCATACAATATATGGTAACACTTGCTGTATCTGATGGCTTCAGGGCTCATGAGCTATATGATGAGATCATCAGGACGCATTGCTTTAACTCTGTGAGTAGGGAAGAGTTTAACTGGTGTCTGTCATTTATAACCGACGGGGGCAATATGTTGGAGGCTTATGATGAATTTCATAAGGTGGTGGTAGAAAACGGAATGTATATGGTGATCAGTAAACGGGTTGCTATGAGGCACAGATTAGGTATAGGTACCATTGTGAGTGATGCTATGATACAGGTGAAATATGTAGGTGGAGGCAGGATAGGTAGTATCGAAGAGTGGTTCATATCCAGACTTAATCCGGGCGATTCATTTTGGTTTACCGGTAAAAATCTGGAATTGATACGGATAAAAGATATGACCGCATATGTGAAGCGTAGTGCGGGAAATAAGGGAGCATTTCCTAGTTGGCAAGGAGGCAGGATGCCATTGTCTTCTCAATTATCAGCGACAATAAGAATGAAGTTGAATGAGTATGGTGAGAAGAAGAAAACAGATGTGGAGATAAATAGTCTCAGCCGATTATTTGAAGAACAAAAAATGCGAAGCCATCTACCTCATAATGATGAACTTTTGATGGAGAAGATAAGGACCAAAGATGGATATCATGTATTCTTTTATCCGTTTGAAGGGAGAAATGTTCATGAAGGAATGGCATCATTGTTTGCCTACCGCATATCGCAGATAAAACCAATGACGTTCTCTATAGCTATGAATGATTATGGTTTTGAGTTGCTGAGTGATCAGGAAATACCAATAGAGGAAGCTCTAGGTAATGCACTATTTGATAGTAGCGATCTGTCGGCTGATATTTACGCGAGTGTAAATATATCTGAGATGGCAAGGCGGAAGTTCAGGGATATAGCAACAATTGCCGGACTGGTATTTAATGGCTATCCCGGAAAGGTTGTAAAGACCAGACATGTACAGGCCAACTCTCAATTATTCTTTGGTGTATTCACCGATCTTGATCAGAACAATTTATTGTTGCAACAAGCATATGATGAAGTAATGACCTTTCAGATGGAGCAAGCGCGAATGATGAAAGCATTGCAGCGTATGGAGCAGCAGGACATAGTAATTAAGGAACTAGAGCAATTTAGTCCATTCTGTTTCCCGATACTTACTGAACGATTCAGGGAGAAGTTCACAAACGAGAAGTTTGAAGATAGAGTAAAGAAGATGCTGGCGCAATTGGATAGGGCTTAAGTCGTATTTCGGTGTCACTTGACATTGGCGTATGTACTTTTTATTCGCAAGCTGGACACTTGCATGTGGTAGGACTAAGCAAGACGATTCGTACAGCAACATTTTCTTTGCAGCCATTGAATATGTACTATTTTCTACCTACTTCTTAACTTTACTCATGTATGACGATAGATATTAGTGGGGTAGCATTTACATTATTGTATCAGAAGGCTTTATACAAGCCTGATGAAGAGTTGTTGATCATAGCAGATGTTCATCTGGGTAAGGCGAGTCACTTCAGAAAGAATGGAATATCATTGCCGTCATCTGCGCAGCAGGGAGACTATGATAATCTCAGGAACTTATTTGATCTTGTGCAGCCCAAGAAGGTGTATTTTTTAGGAGATCTATTCCATAGCAGTCTCAATGATGATTGGAATAACTTCAGAGATCTGATGCAAGCCTACGGCCACATAGTATTTACTTTGGTGAGAGGGAATCATGATCTGATTGATGACAGACTGTTCAACGAAGTCAATGTGGTGGTAGTTGATACCATAGAAGATGAGCGGTTCATCTATTCTCATGAGCCATTGGATAATATTGCAGTGGGGAAGTTGAATATTGTCGGGCATATTCACCCTGGTTATGTGCTTTCCGGACTGGGAAGGCAAAGTGTAAAACTACCTTGCTTTTACATGCGGGAACAACTTATGATCTTGCCGGCTTTTGGTGTCCTTACAGGGCTATATAGTATGGAGCAAAGTAAATCAGCTACTATATATCTGGTGTTGAGTGATAGTGTGAGAAAGCTATAATTTGATGTCTATCTTTTGCTTTGTTTCATAAGTTACAGGCAATACCACAAACAGACCATATCTTCCTGCTCTGAGTACTCCGTCAACCTTCAGTGTTATTTCTTTCTTTGTCAATAGCTGCAATGCATTAGGAATTGCATGTAGCAGATCTACGTTGAAAACAACCGGCAATAGAAAGGTGTCTTTTGCAGGAATGAGTTGCTTCTCTCTGAGATAGGCCTGACCGACGTGAGAATTATTGATGTAAACAGCAACATCCGAGCTTTTGAGCATCAGACCAAATTTATTGGGGTTATAGAGTTTCATGTCCACCGTAATCAGTGTATTGGTGAGCCCCGACTGTTTAATGCCGAAGTGTTTTACGCCTGTATATATGAGATCTTTGGGCCTTTTGCATGCAGAGAACAACAGTATGGCCAACAGGGTAAAGGTGTATAGTTTTTTCATTTTGAGTAGCAGTTTTTACTGTAAATGTATTGATTATTTTAGTGATGTTTTCTTTTGTCAAAGAGGATCTGCCAGAGGCCACAATTGCCATGGTTCGAGGGCCTCACCATGACAATTGTTGGATGCCTGCACAGATACAAGATTTTATTTTAAGCTTGTATGATGAGAGATCGCATGGATATAGAACCCATCTGCATGGTATCATTGAAGTAGGTAACTTTTTCGTTTTTCTGTTGCAACCCCAGTATATAGAACAGAGGTAACAAGTGGTCGTACGTAGGATGGGCCATTGTGGCTGTAGCACCAAGAATTTTCTGGTAGTTCATTATAGAAGCATGATCTCCCTTATCAATCCAACTAGTGAATTTAGTGTCGAACTCTCTAGCCCAATCATATACTATACCCGTATTGTGCCAATCCACACGACCCAAATTATGAACAAGGTTGCCGCTGCCAATGATCAATACTCCTTTGTCGCGAAGTTTTAATAATTGTTGACCAATCTGATAATGATATTCAGGCGATTTTTCATAGACCAAGCTGAGTTGGAAGACCGGTATATCTGCAGCAGGATACATAGGTAATAGAATGCTCCATGTACCATGATCTAACCCCCAGGTTTCATCTCCCTGAACATGACTGGCCGTAATGAGTTGTTTTGACAAATTAGCCATTTCTACTGCTCCGGGTGCAGGGTATTGTGCATCGAAGAGTGCTTTGGGGAATCCACCAAAGTCATGTATCGTTTTCGGGTTGGTCATTGTTGTGACCTTGGTGGTATTGGTAAGCCAGTGTGCTGATATAGACAATATAGCCTGTGGTCTCGGGAGTTGCTTGCCCAGCTTTCTCCAGCTTTTACTGAATTCGTTATCTTCAATGGCGTTCATTGGGCTACCATGTCCTATAAACATAACCGGCATGCGCGGCGATGGTGCCAGACTATTTCCTAACGATTCTAATGCAGATAATGTTGACATACCTGTAATGGATGCGGCAGCAAGGATACTGCCATTTTTGATGAATGTTCTTCTTTTCAAGATCGAAAGTTAAAACTTAGCACAAAGATACGTGTATGTACATGTATTTTCAAATTATGGAAAATATAGTGATATTGAATAGTACTATATTCTTTCATTTTGTGCTAGAGATGTAGTTTGTTACTTTTATTGACAATGAACACAACTGCCGTATATTATGCTCATCTGTCTAAAGATAAAAAGTTATTACCATTACTAAAGACGATAACTCCCAGGCCACTTAAAAAACGCAAAAATATTTGTCTGAGGTTATGCGCATCGATCATGAGTCAACAGCTATCTACTAAAGTAGCTGACGTGATCTTCAGGCGATTTCTTGAACTTTATGACGGGTCAGAGCCTGATGCACAACAGATATCAGATACACCAGCGGATGTTTTAAGAGCTATCGGATTGTCGAACGCCAAGGTAAGTTATGTACATAATGTAGCCCGATTTATGTTAGCGCATAATGTTACAGATAAGCAATTAGCAAAAATGGACAATGAGGCACTTATTGCATTTCTGACACAAATAAAGGGTGTTGGACGGTGGACAGTAGAAATGATATTAATGTTTGCATTGGGAAGAGAAGATGTGTTTGCAATAGATGATCTGGGTATTCAGCAAGGAATGGCAAAAGTGTATGGGTTGGATATGACAGATAAGAAAGTATTCAAAGAGCAAATGCTGAAGATCTCTGCTAAATGGTCGCCTTACAGGACCTATGCCTGCTTTTACCTATGGGACCATAAAGATAATGGCTGATGTTGCTATCGATAGCAAAATTGTTGGTGCTCCGCTTACATGCATTTACTTTTGCCGGCAGGGGATATTTTAAATAACACAATTATTAAAGATCATTATAAAATATTAGGGTTGCAACCATCGGCTACGCTATCTGAGATAAAGAAAGCGTACAGAAGGCTTGCTATGCAGTATCATCCGGATAAGAATCCAGATAATCAATATGCTGAAGCTCAGTTCAAAGAGATACAAGAGGCTTATAGCATACTTTCCAATCCGTTGAAAAGGGAGAAGTATCATGATGATCTATGGATGAATGGTGCGGGAAGACGAACTCATAATGCACAAGAAGTAACACCATCGTGGCTACTGACTGTAGCAATAGATATGAATAAAAGTCTGGCGGCGATGGATACTTACAGGATCAGCCAGAGAGCTTTGCAGGAGTATATTTTACTGATCCTTACGGATGCACACATAGGAGTGTTAAGGCGATACGATGAAGAAGAAAAGAATGCCGCAATAAGAGCAGAGATCATTAAGGCGACACAGTGGTTGGGCATCCAATATCTGGAAGTAATAGTGTTGCAAATGTTGAAGACCACAGATGACATAGCTATTCAAAGAGAGATATATCAGTTTCTGAAAAGTAAAGAACAGCAGGCTAAGAAAAGACAGTTGATGCCATTGGTCATTATGTTGATAACGATTGTTCTTTGTGTATTGATGTATTTCTACGGAACTAAATAATAAAACAAAAGCCCCGAACTAACGGGGCTTTTGCTCTTGAGTGGTTTTAAAGTGATCCAACAATTAATTTGAATCAGATGGGGTTTCAGGGGCTTTGCTGATAGCTCCCATTTTATGCAGCAGTTTCCTGTTTTCACGTTTATGGATGAGGTTATGTACAAGACTATAAATAACAGGTAATATCAATAATGTTAATAGGGTAGATGTTATCAATCCGCCTATAACTACTATTGCAAGAGGCTTCTGTGTTTCAGAGCCGATACCTGTGCTTATTGCCGCCGGTAACAAACCAATAGCTGCCATCAATGCGGTCATTACTACAGGTCTGATACGTGTATGAACTCCATGTTCTATGGCTTTGTGAAGTGTCATTTTATCTATCAGGTTCTTACGGAATACACTTATAAGAATTACGCCATTCTGGATACAAACACCGAATAGTGCGATGAAACCTATACCTGCGCTGATACTGAAATTCATGTGAGTTACATGTAGTGCCAGTATGCCCCCAATGAGTGCGAACGGTACGTTCATAATGGTCAACAAGGCATCTTTTACATTGCCATAGGTAATGAATAGAATGAGAAAGATAGCCAACAAGCAAATAGGGACAACCTGAGTTAAAGTTTTAGATGCTCTTTCCGCATTTTCAAATTCTCCATTGAAGGTGAGGCTATAGCCATGTGGTAATTTTACATGTTCTTTTACTTTTTTCTGAGCTTCTGCAACGGTGCTGCCCAGATCTCGGCCACGAACAGAGAACTTGACAGGAATATACCGTGCATTATTATCACGATAGACAAATGAAGGGCCGGTAAGTATCTTGATGTCACTGATCTCTTTGAGAGGTATACGTGTATTGTCTCCTGTTGGTACCATCAGTTGTTCTATTTTCTCTTGTGTGTTACGGAAGTCTTTATCGTAACGTACGCGAATGTCGAACTTACGGGCACCTTCATAAAGTTGAGTTGCAGCTTTACCGCCAATTGCCATTTCAATGACTGCGTTAGCGTCTGCGATACTCACTCCGTATAACGCCATTTTCTGTTGATTCAGTTCTATTCGGAATTCCGGCTGTCCGAGATTGCGAAGTACCCCGAGGTCTTCAACACCCTGCACCGTTTTCAGTTGTGCCATTACCTGATTGGCCAGTGTATCCATTGTGCCGAGGTTGGTGCCGAATATCTTCACCGCCAGAGATGCAGGTACACCAGCTACTGCCTCTTCCACATTATCTCGGATAGGTTGAGAGTAGTTGAATAAGATGCCCGGTATTTTACTCAGCTGTTTATCCATGTCATCTATGAGGCTTTCAGTGGTCACGCCTTTTGGCCATTCATCTTTCTGTTTCAGGTCAACAGCTATCTCAATGTTGAAAAATCCTTTAGGGTCCGTACCATCAACAGTTCTTCCCATTTGGGCCATTGTATGCTTTACTTCGGGGAATTGTGCCAGTATGGTCATCATCTTTCTGGATATCTGATTAGATTCATCGAGCGATGCACTCATTGGTAACTGTGCTTTTACCCATAGTGCTCCTTCATCCAGTTCAGGTAAGAATTCTGATCCTAAAAATTTAGAAGACGCGAACGACAATACCATGAAAGAAATAGCGAATATCAGACTGGTCTTAGGTCTTGCATAAACCCATTTGAACGCCATCATGATATACTTTTCAAAGAAGTTCACAACAGGGTTGTGCTTTTCTTTTACATTCTTACGCAGCAAAATACTTGATAGTGCAGGTACGAGCGTAAGTGTATATATGAGCGCCCCTAACAGAGCGAATCCTAACGTGTAAGCCAGTGGGGAGAACATCTTACCTTCCACTTTCTTGAATGCGAAGATCGGAATGAGGCACGTGAGGATGATCAACTTAGAAAAGAAAATAGCTTTACCCATTTCGGTGCCTACATTCTTGAACAGACCTAGTTTAGCCAGTTTGTTGAATTTCTCCATTCCTACCTCTTTGGCCCTGTGGTCCAGCGCAACAAATATCCCTTCTACCATTACCACTGCGCCGTCTATGATGATACCGAAATCCACCGCCCCCATCGATAGTAAGTTGGCTGTCATTCCTCGCATTTTCATAAGCATAAAGGCAAACAATAGCGCCAATGGTACAATGATGCCTACTATCACAGTAGTTCGCCAATCGGCCATAAATATGAGTACGATCAAGGTTACCAGAATGATACCTTCAAACAGATTGTGTAACACCGTATGGGTAGCAAACTCCATGAGGTTGGTTCGGTCGTAGAATGGTACGATCTTCACATCTTTAGGAAGCGTATTCTCATTCAGTTCTTTCACCTTGTCATGAATACCCTTCAGCACCTGCTCAGCATTCTCACCTTTGCGCATCACAATGATGCCTTCTATCACGTCTTCGTCCTTGTCGTGCTTTACATCTCCCAGTCTTGGTTTTTCTGTTTCTATGACACTCGCCAGATTTTTTACCAGGATAGGTACATTATTGATCTTTGTAACTATGATGTTGTTGATCTCATTGATGTCGTTAAGTAGTCCAATACCTCTGATGATAAAAGATTGACCGTTCTGTTCCAGCACATCTCCACCAACATTGATGTTACTTTTGTTTACTGCATTATAGACATCGAGGGGGGTAAGGCCGTAATTCTGGATCTGGTTGGGGTTGACTCGTATCTCATAGATCTTTTCACCACCACCAAATGTATTTACGTCAGCAACTCCCGGAACAGATTTGAACTGACGATCAAGTACCCACTCCTGTATCTCATTCAGGTCGCGAATGTTCTTTGTTTTACTTTCTAGTCTATACCTGTATATCTCACCTGTAGGTCCGTAGGGTGGTTCTACTTCAGGTGATATACCGTCAGGTAAGTCGGCATTACCAATTCTGGTAAATACCTGCTGACGTGCAAATGCGTCATCAACATTATCATCAAATATCAGTCTTACATAAGACAGACCGAAGCAGGATGTAGAGCGAAGGTTTATCTTGCTTTGAACAGAATTCAGCGCTGTTTCTAATGGAATTGTTACAAACTTTTCCACTTCTTCAGCACTTCGGCCCGGCCATTGTGTAATAATGATGATCTGCGTATTTGTTACATCGGGGAATGTTTCAATGGGTGTTTCCCGGTAACACATGTAGCCTATTACGGCTAATATGCCTGTCATGAAAAATACAAAGTATCTATGACGCAGCGAAAAATATATGATCTGCTTGATTAGCTTATTCATGAATGTTGAATTTTTTCAATTACCAAAAGGGCTTAAAGTCTATTGTCCGGTAAGCTGATTGAATATCAGGATCTGGTTTTTGGAGATCACTTTGTCTCCCAATGACACTCCACTGGTAATAAATGCTTTGTCGTTTACGGTTTTCAGAACGCTTACCTGTGCTATTTTCAGGTCGCTGTCACTTGTATATATGATCACGTAGTTCTTTCCTTCCTCAGGAATAAGTGCTGCTTTAGGGATACATAATGTTTGTTCGCTTTGAACATTATTTACAATAACATTTGCAAACATGTCAGGCTTCAGTGTCATGTCTTTGTTGTCAATGTTGATGCGCACTTTCATTGCTTTGCTCTGCGGGTCCAATACCTGACTTACTTTGTCGATCTTGCCGGTAAATACTTTGTCGGGATATGATATAGGTAATACTCTTACAGGAAACCCTTCCTTGATCTTAGCGATATCTGCTTCATAAACATTGGCATATACCCATACATTCTTCAAGTTAGAAATTGTGAATAAATTATCGCCCATATCAGGACGAATGAATGCGCCAGCTGTTATTTTCTTTTCAACAATATAGCCATCAATTGGTGCAGTAACCAGATACTGTCCGCCAGAGTTGGTCTTTCCTCCTCCGTTAATTGCTATGAGAGATTGAATCTTATTTTTTGCTGATAGTGATTTTTCGTAATTCTGTTTGGCTTCATTAAGTTCTTTTTCACTGCTGATGCCATTTTTGTACAAGGACTGTACATTATCCAGCTGGCGCTGGCTGATAGCCAGGTCTGCATTGGCACTTGCCAGGTCGGTATAGTTACCCGCTACATCGGCACTTTTGATGATAGCCAAAACTTGTCCTTTCGTTATTTTATCTCCCAATGAAACCTTAGTTTCCATCACTTGTCCGCTACTGCGTGGATATACTTTAACAACATTGTTGTCGTTAAAGCTAACTATCCCACTTAGTGATAATTCAGATGTTACGTTACAAGTTGTAACTGTATCCATCTCTATCATATGCTTCATAGTGTCGCTGAGAACAAAAGTCTTCGCCTTTTCTTCCTGTTTGGGTTTTTCTCCGCAGGCGCTCAATAGTGTTATGCAGGTTATGGATAATATTGCTATTCTTTTCATTTCCTCTTTTTATTTTGAATTGGAGTGTTTATGTCTTTGTTGAATTATTTGGCAACGTCTATGCCTACTACGTCATTAAGATCTTGTTTTGCCAGTCTGAGGTTGAGTACCTGTTGCAGCTGATTCTTTCTCACATCCTGATAGTCATTGAAATATTCCAGAAACTCGATCAGGCTTATTTGTCTGTTATTATAGCTTTCAACAATGTTCTTGTATAGTTGATAGTAGTCTTTATAGAAGTCTGTATTGGTTCCTGCTGTCAGATTTACAGTTAGTTGTAGTTTCTGATAGGCAGCAAGAACATCGTTCTTCAGCTTTTGTTCTATCTGTTTCAAGGTAGCATCTTCGCTCTTTACCTGCCATTTTGCTGCTTTGATGTTTCCTCTGTTCCTATCCCAAATAGGCAATGGAAGAGAAATAGCAAGGCCATAATAATTAGGTGTGTAGTTTGAATTGTTATCAAACTCAGTTCCTACAGTTACATCGGGAACAGCCAATGCCTTTTGTAACCTCAGATTCTGATGATCGTACTGAGCCTGATAAATTTCCTCGTTATAATCGGTATTATGTTTAGTGGCTGAATCGAGTAGTGCCAAAATATTCATTTGTGGTAATGCTGCTACTTCTGTTTCTTCGGCTACCGGTAATATGAATGTATTACCGGTTACTTGTAGCAGCGTTTTTAATTCACTCTGAACATCGGCAAGTTGTCTGGCATTTTCAGTCATATCTTGTTTAATGCTCATGATCAAAGCTTCTACTCTTAGATATTCTTTTTTAGCAATATTGCCTGCTGATAGTGCAGACTTCATTGCTTTTTCCAGTTTAGTAAGCCGATCAAGATTATCTGCATACAATGTCGCATTTCCCTGCAACTGAGCTACGCTGTAGAAGTCTTTGATGAGTGTAGCTCTAAGATTTCTCATCAACGTTTTAAATTGCCATTCGGCAATATTTACATTGGTCTTAGACAGATCTATTTGTCTGCCACGTTTACCCGCAGTCTTTATGAGCTGCTGTACCTGTACAAAGTATTCACCTGTAGGGTTTCCGGCAGCATCTTTGCCATGTTCAAAAAAACGGTTATTTGAATAGATGTTCTGATCTGTATTAAGGACAGGATTATCCCATTTACGAGCCTGTTCAACCAGCGCCTTATTGGATTCAATATTATAATGCTGCGCCAATAATAGCAGATTGGAGTCTAAAAAGATCTTTTCTGCCTGTTGAATAGTTAACCTCATAGTATCTGAGGGAGGCATCATTTCCTGAGCAAGTGATCTTGTTGAATGCAAAAAGCAGATGCATGATAATGCACATATACTTTTGGCAAGCTGTTTATAAAGCATGCAGAATTTTATTAAAGTGGTAAATATTGAGTAGAAATATATACTGTTTTGCTATCGGCTGTTTAAAACAACTGATCAGTATAATAGGGGCAAATTGCTATGAAAATCATGCCTGTAAACGTTAACCCAAAACCATTTTGATATGATTTTAAGATTACAGCATATTATGATTATTAACAGTTTTTGGGAGGAGGAGGATTTATTTCCTTGTAATATAGGAAATAGTAATTTTCAGGCAATGGTGCCAAATAGTTAGTAATCAACAGAGGTTTGTAGTTAAATACCAAACCTTGACTAGGTAACATCACTTTAGATGTAAAATGCTTGATAACCCGTAATTTATGGTGATGTGCTTTATATTCAGATGCCGAGGCTGCGGTATATTGAATATCATTATCATCATCATTGGCCCAGGAAATAACATGATTGCCATGTAGATTGAAATGCATAACAGATTGACTATCTGGTTTGTCGCTCAGAAAATAGCCGAAAATGAGCATAATAATGCCCAATCCCTGTAATATATATAAGCGCGTTTTATGCATAAAAGTAACCTTACAAAGGTACGTTGGGAAAAAATAAAATTCTGTTAATCCTTTGTGTTATTTTAATACATCTGCAATTGATAGAGCGTGTGTTATAAAATGAGCAGCCCTAGTTTGTAAAGACCATTTACAGGTTTATTTTCCCAGAATAGTTCAAAATCATCAAATCCGGCATTTTCGTAGCTTTCTTTTATTTCCTGAATGGTGTAGGTCTTGATGTTGGTGGGTGATAAGTTCTCTAAGATATTTGCCAGCCAGGTGCCTTCATCTTTATTTACCTTAATATTCAGAGTGTTCTGCTTGCTATGGAAGGTCAGAGAGGCCATTTCCCAACTATTGCCTTTTTTAGACTTTGTGAAATATTCTATTGCAGGTTGCTTGCCTAGCCAAATAACTTTGGCAGTAGGTTTTACTACTGTATATTCATCTTCATTAAGTATGTTGGCTATATGGTCGGGTGCGATGGTGGTCTTGGGTACTTTTTCTTCAAACCATTTTTGCAACGGGAAGTCAAAACATGCGCCATGCATATAGTTGAGCAGCGATTTTTTTAATCCAAGGCTAAAACTTTCGTGATCAGCACCTGTAGGGTCTATGTGTACTATGTCATTATTGGCAAATGTGCCGATTGCCGCATTTACTTTTTTGACCTTATATTTTTCCGGGTCGAGACCAACAGGGCTATGTGCTGTCATTGCAAACTGGTGCCAGAATGCTGATTGAAGTATGCCTGCCTGAAACATCTGTCTCACCATTTCCAGTGAGTCTATAGTTTCCTGGGCAGTTTGTGTCGGGAAACCATACATTAAATAGGCATGCACCATTATGCCGGCTTCAGTAAAGTTTTTGTTCACTTTGGCTACCTGTGCAACCGTTATTCCTTTTTGTATCAATTCCAGCAACCTGTCTGATGCAACTTCAAGCCCGCCGGATACTGCTATACAGCCTGATTCCTTCAACAACAGGCAGAGGTCTCGTGTAAAACTTTTTTCGAAACGGACATTTGTCCACCAACTGATATTTATTTTTCTGCGAATGAGCTCTATTGCTAAAGCCCTCATGAGAGCAGGTGGAGCAGCTTCATCTACAAAGTGGAAGCCTGTTTGTCCTGTTTGTGCAATTATTTCCTCAATTCTGTCACATAGCAGGGAGGCTGTAATAGGTTCATATGCTCTTATGTAATCTAGAGATATGTCGCAGAAAGTACACTTACCCCAATAGCAGCCATGAGCCATAGTCAGTTTATTCCACCTGCCATCACTCCAAAGGCTGTGCATAGGGTTTATGACCTCTATAGCTGAAATATAGCTGTCTAAGAGGAAATCGCTGTAATCGGGTGTTCCTACCTGACCTTGTTTATAATCTGTACAAGCCTTATTATCAATATAGGTTACCGTCCCATTTTCTATTATAAATGTTCGTTTGAGTGATGTTGCCGGTATTTTCCCTTCAATATGATAGAGTAGATTTTCTACCGGAGCTTCACCATCATCGAGTGTAATGAAGTCAAAGAATTCAAATACTCTGGCATCCGATAACGATCGAAGCTCTGTATTGGGAAAACCGCCACCCATGGCCACTTTACATTGAGGATAGTTTTTCTTTATCCATTGTGCGCAACGGAATGATGCATATAAGTTACCCGGGAAAGGTACTGATATAGCTACCAACGCAGGTTGCACTGTTGCCATTCTCTCTGATAGAATGGATATGAGGATATTGTCAATATAGGTGTAGTCTTTTTTCAGAGCGGCATACAATTCATCGAATGTATTTGCAGACCGTCCCAGTCTTTCCGCATATCTGCTGAAACCAAAATGATGATCAATGCATTCCATTATCAGGTCTGAAAGGTCCTCCAGATACATAGTGGCCAGATGTTTGGCCTTATCCTGAGTGCCCATGCTACCAAATGCCCAATTGAGATCGTCGAGCTGTGCAAATCTGGAAGCTTCAGGCAGGAAATTCCTTTTGCAGATAAGGTGAGCAAGTGTAGGATTTTTTCCTTGAAGGAAATTGATGACCGTATCGATCGTGTCAATGTAATCATCCTTCAGCGTTATTATTCTGAGGATGTTTTCTGATATCTCTTTTCCCTCGATATTTATATTCTCGAATAGTTGCTTCAGTCCGTTTTTTGAGAATAATGCCAAAGAAACTTCAATACCCAGATCGGCCTGAAAGGAGGAAATATTTTTGGTGTTCAGAAAACCTTTCAGATAAGCTGTTGCCGGGTAAGGGGTGTTAAGCTGTGTGAACGGTGGTGTGATCAAGAAAACTGTGGCACTCAAACGCTGATATTTAGTTTGCAAAAATATCGTAAATAAGTTAAAGTTGAATTTATAGTGATCGTTCAGGAAATAAAGAAAATTGCTGACCGTTTTATCCTATTTTAGCATATCAATCATTAATCTAACATGGCTACTAAGCTTACCATCAATAATAACGGTTCAGTAAAGATCGAAGGCGATTTTGAAATAGTTGACAGAAATGGCAATACTTATGGATTAGGCGGAAGAGAGATAGTTTCTATCTGTCGCTGCGGTCTGTCAAAAAATAAACCATTTTGCGATGGATCTCATAATGGCCATTTTGAGCACGAAGCTGTTGCGTTCGATCTCCCTCCGAAGAAGCAAGCATAATTCGTAACAAGTGATGCCGTTTCATTTGTCGCCTATAATGTGGGAATGTAATATTATGCCTGCTTGTCGTGCACTTCCTGTTCTTTCAGTGCATGTTCAATATGCTTTTCGGGTATGAGCCACATAACTGCGACCAAGGTAAATAATGCCCCTGATATACCCGGATGAACATAAGCCAATACAATAGATAAACTGTAACAAGCTACGGACACAAGCCCTTTTTTTCTCACAATTAAAAAAGCGATTCTTAACTGAGGTGTGAAAGGATTACTCTTTTCAATAGCTAGTTGGAGTATTGTAAATGTTACTCCGCAAAGCAGCAACATCACAGCATATACTATTACAGTGTTCGTCGCAAAATGATTCTCTCCCATCCAGCCGGTCGCAAATGGAATTAGCGAGAGGCAAAACAACAATGACATATTGCCCCAAATGATACCCGGGGTTACTTTTTTAATAGTGTGCACAAGATGATGGTGGTTACCCCAGTAAATTCCTACATATATAAAACTCAGCAAATAACTGATAAATGCAGGTATCATTGGTTCCAGAGCTGCCCATTCTGAACTATGTGGTATTTTTATTTCCAAGACCATTATGGTAATAATAATGGCAAATACACCATCGCTGAATGCTTCTAATCTTGTTTTATTCATGTTGTATAGATTTGTTCATGGCGCAGCTATATTTTATTAGCAAAATATAGTTACGCCTGATATAGCGTGTACACCTTTCAAAGGTAATATTCCCCTAATTTAGAGCTGCTATAAATATTTACACATGATATACCAACCTGAGATCGAGACCATGCCAATAAATAAGCTACGTAAGTTGCAGAGCGAGCGACTGATTGAGCAGGTCAAATATTTATATGAGCGTGTGCCATTCTACAGAATGAGATTGGACGAAGCGGGGATCACGCCTGCAGATATCAGAAGTATAAATGATGTGAGCAAATTGCCGTTTACCTATAAGACCGACCTTAGAGATAATTATCCATTTGGTTTGTTTGCCGTCCCTCAATCTGAAATATCGCGTATTCATGGTTCCAGTGGAACTACCGGAAAACCAACAGTAGTAGGGTACACAAAGAGCGATATCGATATTTTCTCTGAAGTAGTTGCAAGGTCATTAGTGGCGGCCGGCTGCAGGCCGGGAATGATCATGCAAAATGCCTATGGCTATGGACTTTTTACTGGTGGGTTGGGTTTGCACTATGGTGCTGAACGGTTGGGGATGTCCGTCGTTCCTGTTTCAGGTGGAATGACTGAAAGACAGATCATGCTCATGCAGGATTTCGGTTCAGATGCACTTTGCTGCACACCAAGTTATGCATTAACTATAGCAGAAGAATTAAGCCGCAGAGATATTGATCCACAAAGTCTTAAATTGAAATTGGCCATTCTGGGAGCGGAGCCATGGACAGATAGTGTACGTGATGATGTCGAGCGAGGATTGGGAGTGACTGCCACTAATATTTATGGTTTATCTGAAATAATCGGACCGGGAGTCTCTCAGGAAGATCATGAAGAAAAAGGTACTGGTAGCTATATATGGGAGGATCATTTTTACCCTGAGATCGTTGACAGAAAAACAGGTGAGCCATTAGCAGAAGGAGAAGAAGGAGTGCTGGTGTTCACCACGCTGACAAAAAAAGCAATGCCCGTTTTAAGGTACTGGACAAATGATATTACAAGTCTGTATTATGATAAGTCGGGTAAACGTACTCACATAAAGATGGGTCAGATATTAGGTAGGTCTGATGATATGCTGATCATCAGGGGTGTAAATCTATTTCATACTCAGGTAGAGGCTGTGTTGGAAGGTTTTATTGATTTGTCAAGTAACTATCAATTGATAGTGAAGAATGAAGGCAAAATGGATGAGGTAGAGGTAAAAGTAGAGATTGGTAATGAGTTATGGAGGCAGTTGGCAATTACTTCTTTAGATAATGAAGTTGTGCAGAATCATGATCGGTTATCATTGATTCATCGGGCGTTGCAAAAGAAGATCAAGGACAATATTGGTCTTACAATGAATATTCAACTGTTAAATCCCGGAGCTATTCCTCGTAGTGAAGGTGGTAAATTGAACCGCATAGTTGATGTGAGAAAAAAGTAAAGGACTATCTATTTTTCTCTTTTGAATTGTGGTAATGATAATTGATATTTTACTGCAATTACCCTGATCATTACGATAACACAGGTGGATATGATAAGGCAAGTATATCGTTCGCATTTAATTGAATCTAAGATCAGATATACTATAGCTCCGGCAAGGCAGGCAGTTGCATAGATCTCCTTCCTGAATATTACAGGGACCTGATTGGTCAATACATCGCGAATAACACCTCCCAGAATTGCAGAGAACATACCCATGATTGCAGCTATAGCCGGGTCTACATGGAAGTTAAGCGCTTTTTCAGTTCCAAGTATGGTAAACATTGAAATGCCAAGTGTGTCAAAAATGAAAAAGATCTTTTTGAACCTGACTAGTTTATTGAAGAATAAACTAGTGATAACTATTGAGGCTATGATCACATAGATAATAGTAGGGTCTTTCACCCACGAAAGCGGGTAACTTCCCAGGAAAATATCTCTTATGCTACCGCCACCAATTGAAGTAATGAAGCCTATAAATGTTACTCCAAACCAGTCTGGTTTAGATTTTTGATTGGCAACAAGAGCTCCTGATACAGCGAAAAATGCTATTCCAAGTAATTCAAGTATGTGTTGTAGTTCCATTAATGCTTTTCGACGTAGTATTAACTTCTAAGGTTGCAAAAATAGCAAAATTAATAGTCTATTAAAATGATAGACTAAAATATGTTGCCTTAAGATTTGATTTTGGGATTAGCAGTAGAATACACTCTTCATTTAGTTGGGTGAAATTATTTCCGGTATTTTGTTGTGAAATCTGCTGTAAAATATTCCCAAGCTTTTCTTTCTATTAAGTTTACCTTGTGCTCTGAAATTTTTAGATGGAAGCAAGGTTTGAAGAGTTGATCGAGGGTTTTATTACCGGTAATATCGGAATTTCTGAAAATTTTCTTAGCATTTCTCTTGCTGCAGCTTTGCAGAAGAACTTACTTCAATTAGACGAAGATAAGCTTATGATCAGGGCAGGAATTGGTAATGGTATGGTTTGTGATAGTGCACAAACACATAGGGGTGATAGGACATGTTGGCTTAGCTCAAGTACTGATAATAGTGCTGAGATGGAGTTTTTGGACATTATCGATCAGTTTATGGGGCATCTTAACCGTACCTGTTATACTGGTCTTAATTCCTGCGAGTTTCATTATGCACTTTATCAGGAGGGGAAAGGATATGCGAGACATAAAGACCAGTTTAAAAATAACAATTCAAGAAAATTTTCATTGATCAGTTATCTCAATGAGGGCTGGCATGAAACAGATGGCGGACAATTGATCATTCACAATGATGATAACTCAATTCAGAGTATCCTGCCCAATAATCAGAAAGCTGTTTTTTTTCAAAGTGACAAAACAGATCATCAGGTAGCAATTGCTAATCGTCCCAGATTGAGTATAACCGGTTGGTTAAAAAGTTAGCTATTGTCCCATTTACCGGTGATGTATAATTATTTGTTAGTAATTACACGCATTTCATTGCCCAAATTCAGCATTTCGTCAAATTTTTCTTTTCTGTGTTTCTTACTGTATTAATATTGAGTAGTTAATATTGAGTTATGCTTCAGGTAAAACCGCAGACATTAGCAAAATTGAGAGGGAGTAAAGGTGCGCAACTTGTTGTTGTAAATTCAGTACCGGGTCTGTATATTCTTCAAATGAAAGATGCAAAAGGAAAGATATATACTTTCCGAATTGTGATCGATAAGTAGTCTTAATCTCTTTATAAATCTACAAATGCAATAAATCGTTCTTTAACGATCCTTCAAACTTATATACTGAGTCTATTGCCATATTTGTAATAATTCTTTCATAATTTAAATACCATTCGGTATATTTGTGGTGTGAAAAAGATCACTAAGTCTGAACGCACTCGGGAATACATTATTGAGAGTACTGCCGGTATCTTCAATACAAAAGGGTATTCAGGTACTTCATTATCTGATCTTACAGAGGCAACAAAGCTTACGAAAGGGAGTATTTACGGAAATTTTGAAAATAAGGAGGAAGTAGCACTTGCCGCTTTTGACTATAATTGGAAGACAGTTCAAGATATAGTAAAAGGAGAGATGGCCGATAAGGATACTTATATAGGTAAGCTGATGGTCTATGTGAGCACCTACGAGAGTTTTTTTAAATATCCTTTTCCTAAGGGTGGTTGTCCGATCTTGAACACTGCTACAGAGTCTGATGATACACATCCTGCTTTACGTAAAAAAGCAGCTGAAGCACTAGTGCTCTGGAAAAATTCCATTATCCGATTGGTAGAATGTGGTAAACAAGCAGGTGAAATAAAGAATGATACAGATGCTGAAGAAGTAGCATTGACCATTATGGCAATGATTGAAGGAATAATAATGATCACAAAAGCTACAGGCAACAAAAATTATTGGCACAAAGTAATGAGGTCGGTAGAAAAATTGATATTGGGGATCACCTGATATTTTTTTTGATCAATAATATACCAAATGGTATATTATTGATCAAAAGCAAATTATGTCAATAGAAATCATAGGTGTGGACAGGTTCATGATTAATTATTAACCAAAATATATAACTGAAATTTTATGAAAGAAGTCTTTATAGTCGCTGCGAGGCGAACACCTGTTGGGGGATTATTAGGAAGCCTATCCCATTTGTCAGCTACAGAACTGGGTGCTCTTGTAATAAAAGAAGCTTATTCCAGCGTAGGGCTCTCTTCAGAAAATATAAATGAGGTGTATATGGGGAATGTACTGTCTGCTAATCTTGGTCAATCTCCGGCCCGCCAGGCAGCAATTTTTGCAGGGATTCCAAATAGTGTTGACGCTACTACTGTGAATAAGGTATGTGCTTCAGGAATGAAAGCAGTGATGCTTGGAGCGCAGCAAATTCAATTAGGTAATTCTGAAATTGTTATGACGGGCGGAATGGAAAGTATGAGTAACGTGCCTCACTACAACTACATAAGAAAAGGAAATAAATATGGAGATGTCACACTTATTGATGGCATGATCAGAGATGGGTTGTGGGACGTGTATAATGATTACCACATGGGAAGTGCTGCAGAGTTGTGTGCAAGAACATATAATATTACAAGAGAGGCTCAGGATAATTATGCAATTGAATCTTATTCAAGAGCCGCCAGAGCTGCAAATGATGGGAAGTTCGATCTGGAAATTGTTCCTGTAATGATAAATCAGAAAGAAAAGATAATAACGATCAATAAAGACGAAGACGTTTATAAACTAATACCTGAAAAAGTAGCTAAACTAAAACCTGCCTTTGAGGTTGATGGAACTGTAACTGCAGCCAATGCAAGTAATCTCAACGATGGTGCTGCTGCATTACTTCTTGTCTCTAAAGAAGCCTTGATTAAGTTTAGATTAAATCCTATTGCCAGAATAAGTGGGTTTGCGGATGCTGCACAGGCACCTGAATGGTTTACAACATCTCCATCTAAAGCCATACCCAAGGCGCTCGACAACGCTGGGTTGGTAATGACTGATATTGATTTTTTTGAGATAAACGAAGCATATGCTGCAGTCGCACTTGCCAATCAGCAAATACTAAATATAGATCAGAAAAAATTAAATGTTTATGGTGGCTCAGTAGCTATAGGTCATCCGCTAGGAGCATCAGGGGCAAGGATTATTTGCACACTATTGTCAGTATTACGTCAGGAAGGGGGGAAATATGGTGTTGCTGCAATTTGCAATGGGGGTGGAGGTGCTTCAGCAATTGTTTTGGAAAATATGGATATATAAAGAAAGCTAATTATTGAAATCCTCATTTAGCAATAGTATTGTTGTTGCAGGAACGATATATAAAGGTAGTTTGTGTGTGCAAGTTTTATAATCTGCAACCAATAACAGATTGATATTGATGATACTAATTTTTGATTCTAAGAGTATTTTGTTGATATCCCCATTATATTGTTTCTTGCAGCCCGAATTCAAAAAAGGACTAAAAATCATAAGATAGTAAATTGATAGATATATGAAGAGAGTAGCAATAACTGGTTTGGGGGCAATAACGCCATTGGGTAATTCGGTACAAGAGTTTTGGGAGAATATTGTAGCAGGTAAAAGTGGTGCAGGCCCTTTGACAAAATTTGATGCTTCAAAATTTAAGACCAGATTTGGTTGCGAGGTAAAGAATTTTGATCCAACAGAATATATTGACAAAAAAGAAGTAAAGAAATATGACCTGTTTAGTCAGTATGCCATAGCTGCAAGCGATCAGGCAATTAAAGATGCAGGTCTTGATTTTGCAATAATGCCAGAGGAGGAGAGATATGATGTTGGTGTAATATGGGCTTCAGGGAATGGAGGTATTGGTACTTTCGAAGAGCAACTAAAGGAATTTTATGCCGGTGATGGCACTCCGCGCTTTAATCCATATTTCATTCCTAAAATGATAGTTGATATTGCCGCGGGGGCGATTTCAATTCGACATAAATTACATGGACCTAACTATTGTACTGTTTCAGCATGTGCATCCTCCAATACTGCTATTATTAGTGCATTTGATACTATACGTCTGGGGAAAGCTACTATTATGGTAGCAGGGGGATCAGAAGCCGCAATTACTCCCGGGTCAGTTGGTGGATTTAGTGCATCTCAGGCATTGTCAAAAAATAATGATAACGCAGAACATGCTTCACGCCCATTTGATAAGCATAGAGATGGTTTTGTAGTAGGGGAGGGTGCGGGTGCACTGATATTAGAGGAGTGGGAACACGCAGTGGCCCGCGGTGCTCATATTTATGCTGAAATGGTGGGTGGCGGTATGGCTGCAGACGCCTATCATCTTACAGGTACTCATCCTGAAGGTCTTGGTGCAGCATTAGGTATGACCAAGGCAATGACAGATGCCGGCATTCGTGCTAAAGATATAGATTATATTAATGCTCATGCCACATCTACTCATATTGGTGATATTAGTGAACTACTTGGTGTAAAGAGAGTTTTTGGTGATCAGGATGTAATGGTTAGTGCTACTAAATCAATGACAGGGCATTTACTTGGTGCTGCCGGGGCTATAGAGAGTATTATCTGTATTTTGGCTCTTAAGAATGGGATCGTGCCGGCAACCATAAATATTGATGAACTGGACCCGGAATTACCTGAAGGATTGAATTTGATTGTTAATCAAGCAGTAAAAAAAGAGCTTAATTATGTATTAAATAATACTTTCGGGTTTGGTGGGCATGTTGCCAGTTCCATATTTAAAAAGTATTAAAATAGGTCTAGCATTTAATATTAAAAGGCGGGAAATTCCTGCCTTTTTTGTTCGTATTTATACTATCATCTTCAATAATCAGCTAGAATTTTATTGAAACATTATAAAAATATACGAGTTAAATAAAAATGTATTAATATATTTAATTAGCAAAATGAATGTTAAATAAATGTTAACGGGATGATTTTCAAATCTAAAACATAAAAACGGTGTATTTTCGTAACTAGTATTAGTAATGATTTAGCTTTTATTAGTAAAATTTTGGTACATAGGAAATTGTAATTTGCTTAAGAAGTTAGATTTGAATAGTATTTCAGATTATGATTCGAATAAAGTGAACATTTTCAATTGATAATGTAATCATTATTTGCTTGTTGATTATTTTATAAGTGGTCCATACTTGAGGTTCGTTTTTAAAGATTGCTAACATTTTTAAGCTAAAATAGTTTCTATTTATATAAATTTTAATAAATCTATATTTTTTATTCTTTGTTGAGTATTTTGGTCGTTATCTTAGTTAAATATACCAGTTTATAATTAAAATATCATTGTATGAAGTCTTTTTTACTTTCCGTTTTGTGTTTGGTGTTGAGTATTTCGTGTTTTGCGGATAAAGTATATACGCCAAATACGAATGCATCTATTTCATCTGCGGCTACTTATTGTCAGAATGCGACAGCAAGTGTGCTTACTTACACATATAATACCTGCAACGCAGGTACAGGAACAGTTGTAGGCGCTGATCTGACCATTACTTGGTATTCTAATACTATAAATTCTACTTCTGGTGGTTCTGTAGAGAGTATAACTTTAGTTCCGAGTTCTACAAGTGCTACGGGCACTTCTACCTTTCTTCCTGCAACTACTTCTGTTGGGGTGACATACTATTATTGTGTAATTACCTGGACCGGTGCAGGAACTTGTAATACATCAGGTTCACTTACAAGTGCTGTGACCTCTGTTACAGTGAATACTGCTCCTGATGTAATAGCTGGCACTTTGAATGGATGTGTCGGTGCAGTTACCACACTTACAAACACAGTTCCGGGTGGAACCTGGACCAGTGCTACAGTTGCAAAAGCTACTATCAATTCTAGTACAGGCGCAGTTTCTGCAGTGGCAGCGGGTACATCTGTTATTAGTTATTCAATTGGTACTTGCAGATCTACTGCAACGTTTACTGTGAATGCTAACCCTGTAGCAATTACAGGTACTAATACTGTTTGTGAAGGTGCTGTAACTACCTTTACAGACGCAACAGCAGGTGGTACCTGGAGCTCAGATGCTACTTCTATTGCAAGTGTTAACGGAAGTAATCCTGTTGGTGTAAGAGGTGTGCTTGCTGGTACAGCGAACATATCTTATACACTACCAACCGGTTGTTATGCAGTGAGAGCGGTAACTGTCAACACAACACCAACTGCTATTGCCGGTACATTAAATGCATGTTTGGGTAACCAATCAACATTGTCGAATTCAGTTCCGGGTGGTACCTGGACTAGTGCTACACCTGCAAGAGCTACAATAGATGCAAGTGGAGTATTATATACTGTAGCAGCCGGTACATCAGTTATCAGCTATACACTTGGATCTTGTCGTGCTACAGCTACATTTACAGTTAATGCTAATCCGGTAGCTATCACAGGTACAAATACAGTATGCGAGGGCGCAGTAACTACTTTTACAGATGGTACAGCTGGTGGTACATGGAGTTCTGGTTCGAGCTCGATTGCTAGTGTCAACGCTAGTAATCCGGTGGGTATCAGGGGTGTTCTTGCAGGTACTACTAATATCACATACACTCTAGCAACAGGTTGTTTTGCTACTCGTGCTGTAACAGTTAATACTTCACCTGCGGCTATTTCTGGTACATTGAATGCCTGTTTGGGTACTCAATCAACTTTGTCAAACTCCGTAGCAGGTGGTACTTGGACCAGCGCCACTCCTACAAAAGCAACTATTGATGCAAGTGGTGTAGTTTATACAGTAGCTGCCGGAACTTCCGTTATTAGTTACACTATAGGTTCATGTAGATCTACTGCAACATTTACAGTGAATGCTAACCCTGTGGCAATCACAGGAACTAATACTGTTTGTGAAGGAGCTGTTACTACCTTCACAGATGCAACTGCAGGAGGTACCTGGACCTCAGGAGCTACATCCATAGCAAGCGTGAATGCAAGCAATCCTGTTGGTGTAAGAGGTATTCTTGCGGGAACAACCAACATTTCTTATACATTACCTACAGGTTGTTATGCTACACGTGTAATTACGGTCAATACCGCTCCTGCGGCTATTACAGGTGTAACAAATGCTTGTGTAGGAGTGCTGACAACGTTGTCTAACAGTGTTGGGGGAGGTACATGGACAAGTGTAACCGTTGCTAAGGCCACAATTACGGCTGGCGGTGTTGTTAGTGCTGTTAGTGCAGGGACCTCTATTATTAGTTATACAATCGGTTCATGTGCGTCAACTGTAACTTTTACAGTAAATACTACTCCTGCTGCTATAGCTGGTACAAATACAATTTGTCAGAATGCTACTACTACATTTTCAGATGTAACTGCAGGAGGAACATGGTCAACTACCGATCCTTCTATTGCGACAATAAATGCAAGTTCGCCTGTAACTATCACCGGGCTTAATGCTGGTACAGCAAGTATCACTTATTCGATAGGAACATGTGCTGTCGGTCGTACTATAACTGTTAATACTGCTCCTGCTGCAATAACCGGGTCAACAAGTTCATGTGTAGGAGTGCAAACTACTTTGTCAAATAGTGTTGCCGGTGGTACATGGACAAGTGCAACAGTTGCTAAAGCAACTATCACAACAGATGGTGTTGTTAGTGCAGTCAGCGCAGGAACATCTGTTATCAGCTATTCAATAGGTTCTTGCCGGGCTACAACAACTTTTACTGTTAATACTACACCCGTTGCTATCGCAGGAACTAACACTATATGCGAAAATGCTACTACTACATTTTCAGATGCAACTGCCGGGGGAACATGGTCAACTAACGATCCTTCAGTTGCAACAATCAATGCAAGTTCTCCGGTAACAATAACCGGTGTAACTGCAGGAAACACCACGATCTCATATTCTATTGGAGCTTGTGCAGTTGGTAGAACAATAACCGTTAATACAGCTCCATCGTCCATAACAGGTTCAACAAGTTCTTGTGTTGGTATTCAGACTACTTTGTCTAACAGTGTTGCCGGTGGAACATGGACTAGTGCAACTCCAGCCAAAGCAACGATTACTGCAGGTGGTGTAGTAAATGCGGTTAGTGCAGGAACATCTGTTATCAGTTATTCCATCGGAACATGTAGAGCTACTACCATTTTTACTGTTAATACTACACCTACAGCGATCACTGGTACAAATACAATTTGCAGATTTACAACAACTACATTCTCTAATGCTGTTGCTGGTGGTACCTGGTCAACAAATGATCCATCTGTTGCAAGCATTAACGCAAGTTCTCCTGTTACTATTACCGGAGTTACAGCCGGAACAACAAACATATCATATACTATTGGTTCATGTGCCGTCGGTAGAAGCATTACAATAAACGAAGGTCCAGATGCAATAACAGGTGCTGCCTCAGCTTGTATCGGTACATCCGCTACTCTTTCAAATTCTGTTGCCGGTGGTACCTGGACGAGTGCAACGCCAGCAAGAGCTACTATTACTTCTGGAGGCGTTGTAAGTGCCGTAAGTGCAGGTACATCTGTTATTAGTTATACAATTGGATCATGCCGTTCTACTGTTACGTTTACTGTTAATTCAAATCCTGTTGCCATCACGGGTACTAATGTAGTATGTGAGCGTGCAGTAACCACATTTACTGATGCTACGGCAGGTGGTACATGGAGTAGTAATGATCTTTCAATTGCAACAGTTGATGCAAGTAGTCCGGTCGGAATAACAGGTGTCAATACAGGTAGTACATTGATCACTTATACTTTACCAACAGGTTGTTATGCAACCCGTGGAGTTACTGTTAATAATGCACCTGATCTGATTGTTGGCTCTAATAATGTTTGTCTGGGATTCCAAACTACACTTTCTGATCCGACTGTTGGAGGTGTATGGACTAGTTCAGCTCCATCAACAGCAACAATTACATCTGGTGGTGTAGTAACGGGATTGACAGCAGGATCTGGTACCATTACCTATACTTTTGCATCTTGTTCTTCTACCTTACCATTCACAGTTAACCCGAATCCTTCTGCAATTACAGGTACAAACACAGTTTGTGAAGGTTCGGTAACAACATTTTCAAATGTAACCGGTGGCGGTTCATGGGCTACCAATAATGCTGCTGTTGCAACAATTGATGCCAGCGATCCTGTTGGAGTTACAGGTGTCAACGCTGGTTCGGCCCTGATTTCCTATACCTTACCTACCGGTTGTTATGCTACAAGAGGAGTAACGGTAAATACAACACCAGCTGCTATTTCAGGTTCTACATCTGTTTGTGTCGGATCATCTACTACATTATCTGATGTCGTAGGTGGTGGAAACTGGACTGTTGTTGATCCTTCTGTAGCGACAATTACATCAAGTGGTGTTGTTACTGGATTGACAGCAGGTAGCACTACGATATCATATACATTGGGATCTTGCAGTGTTTCATTAGCATTTACAGTTAATCCCAATCCAAGCGCGATTGCCGGTTCGGCCAGTGTTTGTGAAGGATCTATAACTACACTTGACAATGCGACAATTGGAGGATCATGGAGTTCAAATAATACTTCGATTGCTACAGTTAATGCCAGCACATCAGTGGGAGTTACTGGTGTATCAGCGGGCACTACGACAATTACTTATACCCTCCCTACCACTTGTTATTCCACTGCATCATTTGTTGTGAATCAACAGCCTGTTGCTATAACAGGTACTAATTATGCATGTGAAGGTTCTGTATCTACACTCAGTGATGTTTCGGGTGTTGGTGTATGGACTTCTTCAGATAATGCGAGCGCAACCGTAGATGCTGTGAGTGGTGCAGTAACAGGTGTACTTGCCGGAACAGCGAACATCACTTATTCATTAGGCTCTTGCTATGTAACTTCAGGCTTCACAATATTGGGAACACCTGCACCTATCGGTGGTGTAAGTTCTATTTGTTTAGGCACATCTACAACCTTTACAAATACAGCTATCATGGGTACATGGAGCTCGAATGATCCTGCAATTGCATCAGTTGATCCTTCTACAGGTATTGTTTACGGGCTTACAGGAGGCTCAACAACCATTACATATTCAAATGGCTGCGGTATTCCTGCAGTGAAATCTATAGATATTCATACAATACCTGCAACACCAGCAGCAATAACAGGGACATTTACTTTTTGTGTGGGTACTTCCTCAACGCTTTCAGATGCTAACCTTTCCGGAACATGGAGTAGTTCTGATACTTCTGTAGTATCAATTTCAACATCCGGTTTAGCTATCGGTTACACAGGTGGTACATCATCAATATCATATACATTCTCTAATGAATGCGGCACCTCTGCTGCAAGCCAATTACTTACAGTTGTTGATTATCCTGTTGCCGCTATTACATCTGCGGAAAATCCTTGTATGAATTACGCTTCCAGTATTGTGTTTAACGGAACTTCAGGTGCATCTATCGTATATAATGTAGATGGTGGTTCAAATGTGACAGCAACTCTTACAGGTGGTACTTTCATTCTTGGGACAGGTGTACTATCTGCAACTCATACTTACGAATTGGTGGAGGTTCATAATGCAACTTGTACTACTACTTACGATACAATTGCTACGCTCAATCCAATTCCTATGCAATGGGTTGGTGGTACATTCGGACATGAAACAGAATGGGAAAGAGCCACTAACTGGTCATGCGGTTTTGTACCTGGTGACACTACTGATGTAACTATTCCTTCAGGAACTACATATAGTCCGCTCATTTCTTCATCTCGTGTTGTATATACAAAAAATCTTACAGTTGCTTCAGGTGCTTTTATTAATGCTAATGCTAGTGCAATATTGTATGTTAAGGGATCTTTGAGCAATTCAGGTACTTTCAATGGTGACGGTAGTTTAAGCATGAATGGTTCATCAGCTCAGACTATTTCAGGAATAGGTAACGTAAGTAATTTTGAATTGAACAATAGTGCAGGAGCAACCATTAGCATCGGCTCTAGAATGACAATTACCAAAGTAATTACTATGTCAGCGGGTACTTTGACTACACATGATAGTCTTACACTTGCCTCAGATTCTATTGCTACTGCACGAGTAGCACCTGTAACATTTGGCTCTGCTATTTCCGGTAATGTTAAGGTAATGCAATATATACCTGGTGGTTATCGCAGGTATCGTTTTTGGAGTCATCCATTCTCTTCAACCATCTCGTTAAGTCAGGTTGAACAGTATATGGATATTACTGGTCTCGGTGGCTCTGCTAATGGTTTTACAACAACTTCTTCTAACAATCCGTCTTGTTTCAGATATGATCCGTTGACCGGCAATTCATCGTTAGGCTCAGACCCGGGATGGAAACCTTATACAAAGATCAATGCATTAGCTGCTGATTCAAATACATTCCATCGTTATCAGGGTATTCGTCTCTTTTTCCGCGGAGTCAAAGGTCAGGGTCTTGGGTATGTAATTAACATTGTTGATCCTAATGTTGTTGGAATGATAGGAGCACTCAATCAGGGTGATCAGACTGTTACTTTGTCAAAGGGGGCAAGTGCAAATCAGGATTATAACATGGTGGGTAATCCATATGCATCTCCTGTTGATATTGGTACTGTATGTTATAATGCCAAGGCAGCTGGAAAAGTTGTTGGAACAGCATTTTATGTGTGGAATCCTTTCTTAGGAGCTGGCGGTCAGTTTCAAACTATCACTATAGGAGTCGGTTCACCTTCGCCATATTATTTACAAGCAAATACTGCGTTCCAGATACGCGCCGCTAATAATGGTGATGCACTTTCATTCGCTGAAAGTAACAAGGGAGTAGCTCCAACTACAAATGTTTTGAAGCCAGCTGCAGAATCAGTTTCGTTGGTTATTTATGATGAGAATTATCATCCTTGGGACATGTTGTCTGTTAAATTCAATGACGCAGCTACAAGTAAGGAGGAAAATGACTTTGATGCTCAAAAGTTGCAAGGGGGTGATCTAAACTTCTATTCATTATCAGCAGATGGAGCAAAGCTTTCTATTGATGCAAGACCTTATTCAACTGATGAGGTTGTTCCTCTGGGTATTAATACTCAGTTCAACAAACAATACATATTGAAGTCTGAGTCTGTTATTACTCCGGGGAACAGTCCGCTTTACCTGCATGATAAATTGCTGAATAAATATGTTCTTCTTGAGCAGGGTACAGAATATAAGTTTACAATAGATGAGAATGCTTCTACACAGGGTGATCAGAGATTTGAGTTGGCTATGAAGCCTGTAGGTACACAGCGCATGAACGTCAATGTTTCATTATCGCCAAATCCGGCTACAGATGCGGTAAATATTTCTTATAGTTCAGGAAATCCTCAAAATGTATCTGTTAGAGTTCTTGATATTACCGGCGTATGTGTTTATTCTAAGGATTACGGAGAATTGCAGTTTGGCAATATTAAGGTATCATTGAAAGACCTTTCATCAGGCATTTACATAGTAGAAGTTATCTCAGGAGATACTAAATCAGTACATCGTTTGGTAAAAGAATAATTCAAAATTTAGTATTACGATCAGAGGGGAAAAGTCACTTTCCCCTCTGATCGTTTTGAGGTATTATAGAGCACTGTTTTTGAGGTCATTTACTGACTCTGGAACAAAGCAATTTGTTGTATATTTTGTAATTTTTAAAAATTGCCGACAAAAATATACTTGTTATTTATTTCATCCATATTTTTACATTCCTTCATCCTTTTGAAAATAACTCCCACAGCTCAAAATAAAACGTCTAATAATTATAACATATGCAGCATCCAGAAGGCTATGTAAGCCATGAAATTGAACATGGAATTGCAACGATCGAGTTCTTCCATCCGGCAAGTAATTCTTTGCCATCCGCTATACTTACAGACCTGGCAAAGACCATCAATGATGTAGGTATTGACAACAGGGTAAAAGTTATTGTGCTTCGCAGCTCAGGAGATAGAGCATTCTGCGCTGGTGCATCATTTGAGGAACTCATGTCTATCAGTAGTGGTGAGGAAGGTACAAAGTTCTTCAGCGGATTTGCACATGTCATCAATGCAATGCGTAAATGCCATAAGCTAATTATTGGTAGGGTTCAGGGTAAAGCAGTAGGTGGTGGCGTTGGTCTTATTGCAGCAACTGATTATGCAATTGCCACTGAAGATTCTTCTGTAAAACTTAGTGAACTGGCTGTGGGTATAGGCCCATTTGTAGTCGGCCCCGCAGTAGAGCGTAAAATAGGAATGTCTGGTTTCTCACAGTTAGCAATTGATGCTACAGAATGGCGTTCTGCAGAGTGGGCTAAAAGACATGGTTTGTACTCTGAGATCCATAAATCAATATCTGATGTTGATGATTCTGTAAATAGTCTCGCAGATAGGTTAGCACATTCTAGCCCCGACGCTATGGGGCAGCTGAAGAAAATTTTCTGGCAAGGAACAGATCATTGGGACTCATTGTTGTCTGAACGTGCTGCCATTAGCGGTCGTTTAGTTTTAAGTGACTTTACTCGTAATGCTATTAATGCTTTTAAAGCAAAACCAACTAAGGCGTAATTGCCCGATTTAATTGATAAGAATAGCCATGGTATTTCTGCCATGGCTATTCTTATTTTAGATATACCATGACAATATTAAGTACAGGAAATTAGCTAATTCCGCCATTGTGCAATTCCTTACTTTTGCCCTATGTACACGCTGAAGAAAAGTCTTGGACAACATTTTTTGCATGACGAAAATATGTGCCAGAAAATAGTTGCATTACTTAATGTTCATTCAGGTATGAACCTGCTTGAAGTAGGGCCGGGAGGAGGAGCAATAACCAAATATTTGTTGCAATTGCCTGAAGTGACATTCAAGGCAATAGAGATAGACACAGAAAAGATAGACTATCTAAATAAAACATACTCTGCTATCAACGGTAAGATCATAAGCAGTGATATACTTCAGGCAGATATTCCTTTCGCTGATAAATTTTCAGTTATAGGTAACTTCCCATACAATATATCTTCCCCGATACTTTTCAAAATATTGGATTGGGAGCCGCAGGTAGAAGAGGTAATAGGTATGTTTCAGAAAGAAGTGGCAGAGCGAGTTGCGGCCGGCCCGGGTAGCAAAACTTATGGTATTCTAAGTGTATTGATGCAGGCTTTTTATAAGGTCGAGTTTATGTTGGAAGTGCATGAAAATTGCTTTACACCACCCCCTAAAGTAAAGAGTGGCGTATTGAAATTTACCAGTTTACATAATCCTCATAATATCAATGATAAGAGGAAGTTTAAGATACTGGTAAAAGCCGCCTTCGGGCAGCGCAGAAAGACTTTGCGCAATGCGTTAAAGAGTGTAGTGCCGGCTGCCGCTCTGGCTGAACCAATAATGGATAAGCGTGCAGAACAGTTGTCTGTTCTGGATTTTGTTGGCCTGTATGAACGTTATTTTCTATGATCAATAATAAGAGTAGGGTATTAATTGCTGCTCCTGTTCATGATGTGCTCATCAAGGGCCTCACAGATGCAGGTTATGTATGCGATATTCATGAGAACATTACTCAGTCGGGTGCTTATGAATTGATAGCAGGCTGCACAGGTGTCATTACTTCCACAAGGCTGCAATTAGATCGTACGTTGCTTGATATCGCTACTGATTTAAGATGGATTGGCCGTATGGGCTCGGGAATGGAGGTAATTGATGTGCCTTATGCAGCAACTAAAGGTATTGCCTGCTATAGCAGCCCAGAGGGTAATTGTAATGCGGTAGGTGAACACGCTGTTGGTATGCTTCTAGATCTTAACAGAAGAATCACCATTAGTAACAGGGAAATGAAGAACGGCCTATGGCTTAGAAATGAGAATAGAGGGGTAGAGTTGGAGGGTAAAACTTTGGGAATCATAGGTTTTGGACACACCGGACGTGCTTTTGCAAAAAAAATGCAGGGTTTTGATATGGAAATCCTCATATATGACAAGTATAATTCGGAAAATTTGCCATCATATGTAACAAATTCCTTACATCTAAATAAAATATTTTCTCAAGCTGATGTGCTTAGTTTTCATGTTCCGTTGCAAAACGATACTATCGATTATTTCAATTGGGAGTTTATACTAAACATGAATAAAAAATTCACTTTGATTAATACTTCCCGCGGCCAGGTTGTTAATACGGTTGCTCTTTTACGGGGGATAAAAGAGGGTAGAATCAACGGTGCTTGCCTTGATGTTTTTGAACAGGAGCCTCTTAGTGCCATGAATGAGGAGACAAAAAGAGCTATGTCTGAGTTAATGGAAATGCAAAATGTAATAACTACGCCACATATTGCCGGTTATACTTTTGAAGCATTATTTAAGATGAGTAGTACGCTTTTGAGGAAGATAATTAATTGATTATTAATTTATTATAAATTAATTATTTCTTACTTTAAATTATAGGACATCTAATTTTGTCAGGGTAATTTTCACTATTTTGAATATTATTTTGTCAGAATAATTTAAAAATTCTCAATCTTCTATTTTCTTATATTTCGTATTATATTATTATTTATGTACAATTGATTAAGATGCAGACTAATTGGTATTTTGCTTGCGGATCAATTGCTATAATATCAGCTATTGCAGGTTTTTGGCCCCAATAACTGTTCTACATTTTTCTCTTTTTTGTGATTTTTTTTGGTTTTTACCCAAGTTTTTTGACCATGTTATCGTCTTAATATTAAGCGCTTTTAACATAAAATTGTTGTTCTGTTAAACTTGTGAATAAAAGGGGGAGAAAATATATTTCTGAACTGGCCTAGTTTTAACGTTTTTTTTTATCTTTACGCCCTCATTTGATAATAATTTATTAATTTGAATATGAATCGGACATTACGTTATCTGCTATTACTCGTTTTTATTGGGCTGTCAGGGTCAGCCATCGCTCAGGAGATCCTGGGGGTTGTTACCGATAATAAGAAAGAACCGTTGGTGAATGCCTCGGTACAAGTGAAACAGGGAGGTATCCTTAAAGGAGGTACTGTAACCGATTTCGATGGTAAGTATAGCATTAAGCCACTTGATCCTGGTTACTATGAGGTTTCTGTATCTTACATTGGTTACAAAGAATCTATTCAAACTAAGGTAATTGTATCTCCTGGTGGTAAAACAGGATTGAACTTTCAGTTGGAATTGGCTACAAGCGGTAAGACCAATTTGAAAGAGGTGGTTATCAAGGAGTACAAGAAACCATTGGTGAGCAAATATGTTCACAATACGATCAAAACTTCCGAGGAAATTAAGAATGCGCCTACAACTCAAACGGTTGACTTGGTTGCGCAGACTCCGGGTATCTATCAGCAAAAGCGTGGTGGTCAGTTGAACTCAGACGGTGGTCGTAGTTCAGGTAACTTGTACGTTATTGATGGTGTGCAGGTACAGGGTTCTCAAGGTATTGATATGGCACAGGGTGCTACAGAGCAGCTGGAAGTTATCTCTTCTGGTATCCCTGCTAACTATGGTGACGTATCTGGTGCTGTTATCAACATTACATCTAAGGGTGTTGCTCGTAAGTTCAATGGTGGTCTTCGCTTACAACATTCAATTGATGGTTACAGAAATAATCTTGCATCTTTCAATATAGCTGGTCCGTTGCTGAAGAAGAAATTTGCAGATTCTACCCGCAAGCCAGAGCCTGTTATGGGTTTCTCTTTGAGCGGTGATTATTACAACGATCAGAACAGATATCCTTCATACAATCCTGAATATGTAACTAAGAGCGATGTTCTTGCTGATCTTCAGAAAAATCCATTGAAGATAGTTGCAGATAACAGCGGTATTCCGGTTTATAATCTTAAGTCTAACTACATCACTCGCGATCAGTTGACTACTACTCGTCGCCCACCTAATAACACAACTCAGGAAGTTCGTTTGAACGGTAAAGTTGATTACAAGTTGACAGACAACATGCGTGTATCTGCAGGTGGTATGTTCGACTACACAAAAAATGACCTATACAGCAGATCTAGAAACTTATTCGCTCCTGATGCAACTCCTGTTCAGAATACTTATACAGGTCGTGGTTATGTTCGTTTCAATCAGAAGTTTGGTAAGCAAGGTGGATTTGATACAGGTAAACACAGTATCATCTCTAATGCTTCTTACTCAGTTCAGATCGACTATCAAAAATTATATCAGAACGTTCAGGATCCTGTATTTAAGGAGAACATCTTTAACTATGCTTACATTGGTAGATTCGATAAAGAATATCAGGATTTCTATCTGCCTAATCAATATGATTCTATCAGTAAGAGAAGAGGTACAGTATTGTTAGGATCTATTCCAACAGGAATCAACTTCACAAGATCTGAATTGAACCCTGGTCTTGCAAACTATACTACTCAGTATTACAATTCTATCGGTGATAATCACCCAGCTACTATCAATCAATTGCAGGCTAAGAATGCATTGGCTAACGGCGATGAACCAGCATACACTTATGGTCTTTTCCTTAGCCCTGGTTCTACTCAGAGCTACTATTCTAACTTCGCTTCTAATCAGTATGCATTATCTGTTGATGCACAGTTCGACCTGAAACTCGGGACTATCAAACACGGTATCGAATTTGGTCTTTACTATCAGCAGCGTATTCAGAGAGCTTTCAGTGTAAGTGCTAACCTCAATGGATCTGGTACTGCATCTCTATGGCAGCAGATGAGACAGTTGGTAAGCAGCAAGGATAATGGCAATTTATCTCTTGATAAGAACAATCCGATCTTCGTAGTAAATGGTAAGCACTATACGCTTGATGATGTTACCTCTGGTGTTATCATTCCTGGTCCTACCGATACTATCATGTACAACTACAAGAATCCGGTACAGACTCCATTCGATAAGAATCTTAGAAAGAAGTTAGGTTACAGCGCAACTCAGGACATCAATATAGATGCTCTTGCTCCATCAACATTCTCATTGGATATGTTCTCTGCTGACGAATTGTTGAACAGTGGTAATCCTTTCGTTAACTACTATGGTTATTCTTATACCGGTGGTGCTCAGACAGGTACTGTTAACTTCAATGACTTCTGGACTGCAAAGGATGCTAATGGTAACTTCACTCGTCCTATCGGTGCTTTCAGCCCTAACTACATTGCCGGTTATGTTTTGGATAAGTTCGAGTACAAGAACATCATCTTCAACATCGGTGTACGTGTTGAAAGATATTCTGCAAACACTAAGGTGTTGAAGGATCCATACTCTTTGTATGCAACTAAAAACATTAGTGAAACTTCAGGCGCAGGTAACCCAACAGGTCACCATCCATCAAACCTTAGCGGTGAGTCAGTTGTTTATGTAAATGACAACTCTTCTACTAATCCTCAGATCATTGGTTATAGAAATGGTAGCAACTGGTACGATTACACCGGTAAGTACATCGAAGATCCATCAATTCTTAAGGATTATTCTAATGGTCGTGACCCTCAGCCTTTGTTGGTTGATAACGTTAAGATCACAGATTCTAACTTCAATCCTAATAAGTCATTTACTGACTACAACCCACAGGTTACTGTGATGCCTCGTATTCAGGTTGGTTTCCCGATCACAGAAAATTCTAACTTCTTTGCTCACTACGACGTTTACGTTCAGCGCCCTTACCCTACATCTTTGGGTATCGCTACTGCTTACGATTACTATTACCTCAATCAGAATTCTAATCAGATCATCAGCAACGCTAACCTGCGTTCACAGAAGACCTTCGATTATGAATTAGGTTTCGAACAGGTTATCGGTAAGTCTGCAGCATTGAAGATCATCGGTTTCTACAAGGAGCGTAAAGACATGATCACTGTTCAACCTTACTTGTATGCATGGCCTACTACTTATTACACTTACGGTAACCGTGACTTCTCTTCAACAAAGGGTGTTAAGTTGAATTACGATATGCGTGCTACTAACCACCTTACTATGAATATCTCTTATACATTGCAGTTTGCAGAAGGTACTGGTTCTACTCCATTCTCTACAAACGGTGGCGGTGGTGGCCAGATATCTCCGCAAGGTCTGTTGCAGAGCTTCATCGAAGCTGGTTTGCCGAACCTTCGTTATATCTCTGCTCTTGATTACGATTCTCGTCATAACATCAGTGCAAACTTTGATTATCGCTTTAAGAAGGGTGAAGGTCCTATCGTAAGTGGTAAGCACATCTTCGAAAACGCTGGTCTTAACCTCGTAGCAAGAACAAGAAGCGGTGAGCCTTTTACAAGGTTAGCTAACGCTCAGGGTAACACAGTTATCGGTGGTATCAACGGTTCACGTCTTCCATGGCACTTTGGTATGGATGCTCGTATCAATAAAGATTTCACTTTCAGCTTTGGCAAGAAATCTAAGGATGCTGAAGTTGCAGGTCTTAGAACAGGTCGTCCACAGAACCTTACAGTATTCCTGTATGTTCAGAATCTGTTGAACACTCGTGAAATACTTTCTGTATATGGTTATACTGGTCGCCCTGATGATGATGGCTTCTTGACTTCATCTTTCGGTTTGCAGAAAATACCTCAGCAGATTAACCCTCAGTCTTATATAGATCTTTACAAGATCTCTACTAACTCTCCGGGTAACTTGAACTATGCTCGTACTATAAACTTTGGTCTGGAATACAATTTTTAATTTCTAATTTCATTATAACTTTATTAAGTTATGAATATCTCGAAAAAAATACGAATTGCGGGAACCCTTTCTTTACTTGGCATATTAGGGGTGAGCGGGCAGATTAGCGCTCGTGAGAATGTCAACGCAACCGGGCACAAAAGCCAGTTGAAGACAACCGTTACAGGTTGCCAGCCAGCTGTTTCAGCTATTGACCTGGACATTAACAACGTTAGAGCCAGGTTGATGACCGGTGGTGACATGTGGTGGAATATCGGTCTTGAAGTGGCTGCTTATGAGATCCCTAAAAATTCAGGAAAAAGTTCGCAGTTCGCTGCTTCTTGCTGGATCGGTGGTTTCGATAAGCAAGGTCAGTTGAAAGTTGCTGCTCAGACTTATCGTCAGGATGGTAATGACTACTGGCCGGGTGCACTCGATGTAGTTACTGCAAAGATCACTTCTGATGATTGCGCTAACTGGGATCGCTTCTGGAAAATAGAAAAATCTACAATCAACAGATTCATTGAACTTTCTAAGACTGGTGGTAATATCCTCGGTTCTGAGTTCGATGTTATCCGTCAGTGGCCTGCATCGGGTAATGCTGCCAACACTAAAGGTGCCAATGGTGCTCCGCTTACTTTGAGTGGCTCATCTACATATGCTCCTTTCGTTGACCTTAACGGAAACGGAAAGTATGAGTATTCTAACGGTGAATACCCGGACATCAGTGGTGACCAGTTTATCTGGTGGGTGACCAATGATGCTGGTAACGTTAAGCAACAGACTCAGACTTCTGCAATGGGTATCGAAGTACAAACTTCTGCATTCGCATACTCTACTCAGGATTTCCTTAACAATGCTACGTTCTGTAACTACAGAGTGATCAATCGTGGTGCTTTGACCATTGACAGTACATACATCGCTGTATGGGATGACTGTGACCTTGGTTACTACAAAGATGACTTTATCGGTTGCGATACTACCCGTGGTTTGGGTATCATGTATAATGGTTCTTCAAGCGACGGACAGGATGGTGGTTATCCGGTAAACAGCTACGGTGCTAACCCTCCGCAGATCGGTCTTGACTTCTTCCAGGGACCTATTCGTCCTATTAAGCGTCCGGGTATGAAAGATACTTTCGAGCGTCTGAAGATGACGAACTTTACTTACTATAATAACGACTTCAGTAATATCGGTAACCCATCAAACGGTGTACAGATATATAACTACATGACAGGTTCTATCAGAAATGGTGATCGTTTCAGAAATGACTTTAAGGGTGCAGGTAATCAGTCAACTGGTTATGGTGATGGTCCGATCTCTAACTTCGTATTTACCGGTGATCCTGGTGACAAGACTACATGGTCTGAGTGTACTTGCGATAATACAAGAGGTGACCGTCGTTTCATATTCTCTTCAGGTCCGTTCCAGTTACTTCCGGGTGCTACCAACAATATCACTTTTGGTTGCGTTTGGGCGTCAGGTGTAGGTGGTTGTCCTAATACAGATTTCAAAACTATCAAGAGTATAGATGATGGAGCTCAGGCTTTGTTCGAAGCAGGATTTAAAACTACTGAAGGTCCGGAAGCACCTCGTTTGGTTGTTCGTGAATTGGATCGCAGATTAGTATTCTACATTATCAATGATTACGGTAGCAATAACTACGCTGAAAATTACGGTCGTGTAGATGGTCTTTACAAGGACTCATCTAAGTACCATCAGGTTGTTGCAAAGGCAAAATCTGAAAATAGTTCAGATTCTGTTTACAAGTTCGAAGGTTATCGTGTATTCCAGTTGGCTAATGCTAATGTTACTTCCGCTGAAATTTTTGATCCTACCACTGGTGAGGTTGATAATACTAAGGCATACGAAGTGTTCCAGTGCGACCTTGCTAACAAGGTTACTAAGATCATCAACTATACTAAGGTTACATCTGTAAGTGACTCTTCTTGGGTTCCTCACATCAAGGTTGTTGGTAAGGATAGCGGTATCACTCATAGCTTCCAGATCACTCAGGATCAGTTCTCTAAGGTTGCTGATAAGGGTTTGATCAACTATCATAATTATTATTTCGTAGCTATCGCATACGGTTATAATAACTTTGCTCCGTTTAATTCTCAAGGTTCTAACTATAACAAAACTCAGGATCAACCTTACATAGGTAGTGCACACGGTGCCGGTGGTATCAATATACCTATCGCTATAGGTATGCCAAACCCTGCAAATGGTTCCATGGGTACTACATTGAATGCTGACTTCGGTTCAGGTATCATTGTTACTCGTGTTGAAGGTATTGGTAATGGTGGTAATGTTGTTGAATTGAATGATGAGTCTAGAGATAAGATACTTGTAGATACAGCTATAGGTACTGCAGTTTACAATCAAGGTCAGGGTCCTATCAACGTAACAGTTGTTGATCCGGTTAAGGTTCCGGCTTTGGATTGGGTCTTCCAGTTGAATGGTCCTCTTTCAGGTTCAGAATTGAGTGCAACTTCTACTTGGTCGTTGACAGCAAAGAAAAATGGTGCAGTTGTTGAAACCATCTACAGCGAGCGCAGTATTGATGCTGTTAATGAGCAGATCATTGAAAAGTATGGTCTTGCTGTAACAGTAAAGCAGGCATTTGCTCCGGGTGTTGAACAGGATAAAGGAAATGGATATATTACATCAAACGTTGTCTTTGCAGATAAGTCTAAGCCTTGGTTAGCTGGTGTGTCTGATCAGGAAGATAGTAGCTTTGCAAACTGGATCAGATCTGGTAACAAAACTTCTTATTCTCCTAACTATAGCACTGGTAATCCTTGCGATTTCAATGACAACAAGCTCGATACTTTCCAGGTGTATGAAGATATGTTCAATAACTTCACTCCTATGAACAAGACTTGGGCTCCTTATCCACTTGCTGCTCCTTATTATGGCAGACACTATGGTAGCGGTACTTCATGTGGTTTCCAGATAGCTTTCTCTGCCGCTAACCAAACTTCTGCGATCATGGCTCAATTGCCTGATGTGAACTTGGTTTTCACAGATGATAAATCTAAATGGACAAGAGTTTGTGTAGTTGAAGAACAGGAAGATTCTATGCTTGCTGAAAATCATGGTAACAAATTCTATCTGAGAAGACATGCTGGTTGGAATGGTGACATTGATGCAAGCGGTCGTCCGATTTACTCTGACAATCCTAACGATAGAAGTATGTCTTGGTTCCCTGGCTATGCTATCGATCAAGTTACTGGTCAGCGTTTGAACATTGTCTTTGGTGAAGATTCTTATCTTGGTCAGGACAATGGTGGTGATATGATCTGGAATCCTTCTGCTAACACATTTAGCCCATATGATAACTCCGCAATATTTGGTGGTAAGCATGTTATCTATATTCTCGGAACTAAATATGATGGTGATGCTGATTTCGTAACTAAGGTTAAGGCTTCTGCACCTTCTAATACACTACTGAAGAATGCTTATGCTTTGGCTCGTTGGATCGGTCTTCCTACTACTAATCCGGTTTCGCCTATGAAGAGTCTTAAGGAAGGTTTGATACCTACTGAAACTACTTTAAGGTTCAGAGTTAATCGCCCTTATGCTCCTTACAGAACTAATGCTGATACGACTGGTCTGATAAATCTTGTTGCTGGTAAAACAGCTTGGCCTTATTACACTTTCAGTACTTCAGAACTGGCTCCATCTACACTTGCTGATAATCCTGATAAAAATGGTCTGTTAGACAGGATCAAATCTGTTCCTAACCCTTATTATGGTTACTCAGGTTATGAAACCAGCCGTTACGATACTAAGGTGAAGATCATTAATTTGCCTGCTCGTACTACTGTTCGTATCTACTCATTGGATGGTACTTTGGTGCGCACCCTTACTAAGAGTGATCCAAATACCTCTTATCTTGATTGGGATGTACGTAACTCAGCCGGTCTTCCTGTTGCAGGTGGTATGTATCTGATGCATGTTCAGGCTGAAGGTATCGGTGAGGTGATCCTGAAATGGTTCGGTGCTATGCGCCCGATCGACGCAACAACTTATTAATCTAATTTACAGGCAGGGAGCTCTGCTCCCTGCCAATAAATATACAACAAGCAAATAAATATGAAAAAACTTTCAAATAGCACTCTTGTTGCTATCTGCGCTTTGGGTATTTCTTTTACTTCATTCGCTGGTAACAAAGATCGTATCGGTCAGTCAGGTGCACCGGAGTTGATTATTAATCCTTGGGCTCGTACTACTAGTTTGTTCGGAAATAACGGCGCATTCGTTAGTGGTTTAGAGGCTATGAAGTGCAATATTGCAGGTCTTGCTGTTGACAGTACAACTGAAGTTGGTTTGTCGCATGGCGTTTATCTGTCAGGTTCTGGTGTTAACATTAACAATCTTGCTGTTGCCCAGAATATCGGTCATGACAATGTTATTGGCCTCAATATCATGTCAATGAGCTTTGGTGACATACCTGCTACTGACTATTTCAATCCTGATGGTTACGGTACTTACCATCCTCAGTATCTGAATGTTCAGTTAGGCTTTGCTCGTCAGTTCTCTAAGAACATTAATGCAGGTTTCGGTATGACCTATGTTTCTGAGCAGATCAACAACATCAATGCATTGGGTCTTGCTTTTGAAGGTGGTATCCAATATGTTACCGGTAAAAAAGATAACTTCCATCTTGGCGTTACTCTTCGTAACCTGGGAACTAACATGAGGTTCTCTGGTACTGGTTTCTCGATTAATGCTGATCAGCCTCAGTCTTCTCCTGCATATACTATATCTGTAAATGCACCATCAGACAAGTTCAGTATGCCGACTTACCTGAACCTTTCTGCTGCATATGATTTTTATCTTGATGAAAATCACGTGCGCAACGCGGATAGCTTACCTATGCATAAGTTAACTATCATGGGTAGCTTTACATCTAACTCTTTCATTAATGACTACATAGGTGTTGGTGCTTCTTACACATATAAGAACATGATCAGCCTTAATGCAGCTTATCGTTATGAAAAGGGTATTGGTAATGCAGATAACACTACTACTATGTATGTTGGTCTTGCAGCCGGTGCTACTGTTCAGACTCGTATTGGTGCAAATGGACCTCATTTAGCGATCGATTATTCTTACAGACCTACTCAACGTCCTGCAAATGGCGTTCACATGCTTTCATTGAGATTTACTCGTGGTGGTGGTGCTTCTAAGAGTGAAGATTAATCATTTTTATTCTTACTTGGATATTTAATTAGTTATATTTTCGTAATTTTGTTGTGCAACGCTTCTGTAAAAGGGAGCGTTGTATTTTTTTTCTACTTACAATAAATAAATTTATAATGTCTGAATTGAATTATTTGACAAAAGAGACTTTAGCTCAGATGAGGGAAGAATTGACCAAGCTGAAAACTACTGGCCGTGCTGAAATAGCTCACGCCATTGCTGAGGCAAGAGAAAAAGGTGACTTAAAGGAAAATGCCGAATATGACGCTGCAAAAGAAGCCCAGGGTTATCATGAAGCTAAAGTGGCTCAACTGGAGCAAATTATTTTGAACGCTCGTGTTATCGATGTTAAGGATATAGATATTAGTAAGGTTTCAGTTCTAAGTACGGTTACCGTTACTAACTTAGCAAATAAGAAAACTGTTATGTATAAGATTGTTTCTGAAAGTGAGGCTGATCTTAAGGCTGGTAAAATTTCTGTGACATCTCCTATCGGAAAAGGTTTGTTGGGTAAGGCTGTTGGTGAGATCGCTGAGGTAAGTGCTCCAAGTGGTACATTTAAATTTAAGGTTGAGAATATAACTGCTTAATATGAGCTCTGTTTTTTCAAAGATCATTGCTGGTGACATTCCTTGTCATAAAATTGCAGAGGATGATAATTTTATCGCATTCCTTGATATTACTCCCATAAGAGAAGGTCATGTGCTTGTAGTGCCTAAGATCGAAATTGACAAAATTTTTGATCTTAGTGATGATTATCTAAGTAAATGGTTGGTATTTGCCAAACCGATAGCGAAAGCCATTGAACGTACTTTCTCTTGCAATCGATGTGGTATTAGTGTTATTGGCCTTGAAGTACCACATGCCCATATGCATTTAGTACCTATAGATAGTGCCAATGATCTCAATTTTACAGGAAAGAAATTATCAGTAACACAAGATGATCTGAAAGAAACAAAAAGAAAAATATTGGCTAATATCTGATTTTCAACAATTGTAATAACTAAATAGGGCTGCCTTCAATTGGCAGCCCTGTTCGTTTAGGATATATGATTATATACTCCTTACATATTTCAGATGAACTAAGTGAAACTTATTAGCGTTTATCACTTCTTATCACTGAAATGTGTTTTCTCAATCATTCTTTTTCAACCGCATCAACCCTCTCTACACTCCATGCCTGTGCTTTCTCTGCAAACATCGCTTTGGTCAATCCCCATGTTTCTTTAAAAAAGTCTGAAAATCTATAATGATTCAGATGCGCTTCGCTTTCCCAATTGCTGTATGTAAAGAATACATTAGGATCATTGGCACCTCGCCATAGTTCCAGATGAGTACAGCCATTAAAACTTCTGATAGATTTTTTCCTTTCTTCAAAAAGTTGTGCGAATGCCTCTGTACATTCTGGTTTGAATGTCATTTGTACTACACGTAGTATCATGTAAATATGATTTTGATATTATTGTTCTTTCCGCCTAGCTTCAACCCGAACAAACTTGCAGCCTTTCCGTGGTTCAGGCATATCTCCAGATATCCGTTACTATTGAACCGGCATAGTTTATAGCCTTCTTTTACATCATTGTAATTGTCTTTGATCTCATTGATCTCCTCTACCTTGGTAAACCGTATTGAGAAATTTTTTCCGGGTGATAGTTGCTCATATTGGTCTCTTGTAAAATTTACTGTAACGTTCTCAAATTGATCAATGTGAATCACATCATAGGATGTTTCATTTTCTGATGTAGCATTTTTTATTCTTGAAGACAATTCATAACCGATCAGATCAAGTTGAGCTGCAGTGCGGTTTTGTAATTGTCCAACTATTTCACCTGCTCTGTGAAGCCAGGTGTGAAACGAATGAGATCTGTGTAGTTCAAGACATAGCCATGAGTTTACAACATTATCTTTTATTGATAGTGGCAGAAGATCATTATCAGGAGATAAAAAATAGTGGCCGTCATATTCAGACAATATGAGTCGTGGATTTTGTGCCGAAAAAATATCGAACATCAGCACATGGCATGTTCCTTTAGGAAAATTTTTGTATGCCGATCCGAATAAGTATGCTGCCTGCAGCATATTGAAGGGTTGTACCTCATGGTTGATGTCAATTATAGTATGCAACGGTACATGCTGCATAAGAATACCTTTTGCAACTGCTACTGAAGCATCTTGCAGTCCGAAGTCGGAGAATAAGGTAATGTATCCCATAATTGCTGCGCAAAATTAACCCTAAATATTTGCTTCAGGTAAGTAATATTGGTAGTTTTTAAACGTTATCGCTTCGAGTTCATTATTTTTACATCTATGCGATTAAGATCAGTATCAATTGTTTTCATTATTATCACTATTAGCTGCATTTTCTGTACTATGTCATGCCGTAAGCAAACACGTTTGCTTACCACTGGTGGTATACTCACTTTTTCAGATGATACTTTGAAATTCGATACAGTTTTCACCGCAGCCGGTAGCTTTACTACTGGCTTGCTGATATACAATCCGCAGAACGAACCTATAAGCATCAGTTCTGTAAAATTGAAGAATGGTGCTGCCTCATATTTTCATATAAACGTTGATGGCTTTGTTGGTAATTCTGTCACCAATATTAATATTGCTGCTCACGATAGCGTATATGTGTTTGCTACTGTCAATATCAACCCAACAGATACTACAACTCCATTCATAGTTTCAGATGAACTTATTGCTACACTCAATGGCCGCGATTTTGTTGTTCCATTCACTGCCTATGGTCAAAATGCACACTATATTACCGGCGACAGTCTGTACGGTAATACTACCTGGCTCACAGACAAGCCTTATGTAGTGCAGCATTCATGTGTTATAGGACCCGGTGCTACGTTAACAATACCTGCTAAGTGTAGAGTATATATGCACCAGGACGCTCGTTTTTTTGTATTTGGTACTTTGAATGTAAATCCTAACCCTATTGATGCTGCGGATAGTGTTGTCTTTCAGGGAGACAGGTTAGATCGCGATTATTTTGGTCGCAAGGGTTACCCGGGAGAGTGGGGTGGTTTCTATTTTGTTACTGGTAGTTCAGGTGCATTTAAAAAGGCTGTAATTAAAAATTGTGGTGGAGGTTCTTTCTATCGTGATTTTTATGCTCAACCCGCTGCTATGCAGGTAGATTCTGGTGCGTATGTCACCATAAATAACACGATCATCAAGAACTCCATTGGATATGGAATACTCAATTGGCAAGGTAATGTTACTGCTACCAACTGTTTCATAGGTACTACCGGTGCTGAGGCGCTTGTAGGGCTTCAGGGTGGATTTGATTCAATGACCAATTGCACTTTTGCAAATTATGGAGATGCCTCTGTTTCGTTGGAACACAGAACTAATCATACAGTAGTGTTGCTCAATTATTTTCAGGTAAGTAACACGCTCATATACTATGGTTCGCTTGATGCTGTTTTGAGAAACTGTATTGTTTATGGATCATTGGATAGTGAGATCATTTGTGACAGAGTTACAACATATCCTGCCAGTGTACGACTTGATCACTGCCTGCTCAAGATAGGTTCCATTATCGATCCATCTTTTATGCATCTTACTGCCTGCTTACAAAATCAAGATCCGTTATTTAAGAAGATCGAAGAAAATGACTTTCATATTAAAGCCTCATCTCCTGCTATAGGTAATGGAGTCAACATACCGTCTGTAGATAAAGATCTAGAGGGTAATTCCAGGTCAGGTATCAATGATATAGGTTGTTATAAATACACGCCATAGGTATTTCTGAATGGCTCTTGTTTCCTCATTACTCTGGTCTCATTGTTGCTCATCAATAAAATGTAGTGTTCAACTACATAACATACACTTGTTGATTTGGGAAAATGAACAAGCATCAATATCGCCTTTAAGATTTTTTTATTTCAAAAGTGCCCGATATTAATGAACTGAGCACTCAAGTTCTTTATGAATTGTTTATCACAAAACGACCATAAAACAGTACTATAACAGCAGTATAAGATAGATTTGACAGCTAACTACGCATAGTTTAAAACATATACTTTGTCTGAAAGGTTCTGCAGTGGCTTATCTTAATGAAAAAGTGGTTTTGATTTCATAAAATAGTTTTTGTCAGGTGGCTGACAACACCTACTTTTGTCCTCCCAACGAAAAAAACAGGAAATGATCTTGTATTGATCGGCGGGAAGTTCTTACGGTTTCGGTAGTGAAAAAAGTAGTGGCAGAAAATAATTTTAAAATTAAATTTTGCGGTTTGAGACCAACCACTTACCTTTGCACTCCCTTAGCAAACGGGCAAACAAAAAGTTCTTTCGATACGGTTTAAAAAGCAACAAAATAATAACGAAAAAACTTTCAAAATTTATTTTGCTGTTTGAAACAAACCACCTACCTTTGCACTCCGCAAAACGGGAAACGAAAGCACACAGTTCTTAACAAACAGAGTACAGAAGTTAAAGGCTTCACGA
>CANFKE010000023.1 GCA_947447465.1 Chitinophagaceae bacterium
AATTTTTACTTCATGGCATTTGATATTGATCTGATCAAGAAAGTTTACGAACAATTACCTGGCAAAGTAGAAGCAGCGCGCAAGCTTTTGGGCCGTCCGCTGACACTTGCAGAAAAGACATTGTACTCTCATGCGCACGATGCGCTTACTACAGCCTACAGCCGTGGTAAAGACTACGTTAATTTCTCACCTGACCGTGTAGCCATGCAGGATGCGACCGCGCAGATGGCGTTGTTACAGTTCAGCACATGTGGCCGCAGTAAGGTAGCTGTACCAAGTACAGTGCATTGCGATCACCTGATACAGGCTAAAGTAGGTGCTAAGGATGACCTTGCAACTGCAGTAGATGTAAATAAAGAAGTTTATGATTTCCTTGGTTCTATCTCTGATAAATATGGTATTGGTTTCTGGCGCGCAGGTGCCGGTATCATTCACCAGGTAGTATTGGAGAACTACGCATTCCCGGGTGGAATGATGATAGGAACAGATAGCCATACACCCAATGCTGGTGGATTGGGTATGATAGCTATAGGTGTTGGTGGTGCTGATGCCGTAGATGTAATGGCCGGACTGCCTTGGGAGCTGAAAATGCCTAAATTGATAGGTGTGAAGCTGACAGGTAAGATGAGTGGCTGGACCTCAGCAAAAGATATCATATTGAAGGTAGCAGGTATCCTTACTGTAAAGGGTGGTACAGGTGCTATTGTAGAATATTTTGGCGAAGGCGCTGAAAGCCTTAGCTGCACAGGTAAAGCAACGATCTGTAACATGGGTGCTGAAATAGGCGCAACATGCTCTATGTTTGCTTACGACCCTAAGATGGCTGAATACCTGAAGGGTACAAGCCGTGCTGATGTAGCTGAATTGGCCGATAAGGTCAAGGAGCATCTGCGTTCTGATATTGAAGTATATAATGACCCTAATGTATTCTATGATCAGTTGATAGAGATCAACCTGAGCGAACTGGAACCATACGTAAATGGTCCTTTCACTCCGGATCTGGCTACACCGATCAGCGAAATGGCTGCTGCTGTTAAGGAACACGGATGGCCTGATGCTGTAGAAGTAGCTTTGATAGGCTCTTGCACCAACTCTTCATATGAAGATATCAGCCGTTCGGCTTTCATTGCTAAGAATGCAATGGCCAAGGGCTTGAAGTGTAAGAGTGAATTCAACATTACTCCGGGTTCTGAGCTGGTTCGCTACACAATTGCCCGTGATGGTATGTTGGATACATTCGACCAGATGGGCGGTGTGGTAATGGCTAACGCTTGCGGACCTTGCATTGGCCAGTGGGCGCGCCACGTAGCTGATCCTGCTAAGAAAAATACTATCGTAACATCGTTCAACAGAAACTTCGCTAAGCGTAATGATGGTCTTTCATCAACCCATGCTTTCGTAGCTTCTCCTGAAATAGTTACAGCTTTTGCTATCGCCGGTAGTTTGTCTTTCAATCCGCTTAAGGATACGTTGAAGAATGCTGCAGGTGAAGATGTAATGCTGGATGAGCCACAGGGTTATGAAATGCCTCCGCGCGGCTATGAAGTAGAAGATGCAGGATACACTGCACCTGCTGAAGATGGTAGTAAGGTACAGGTAGTAGTAAAGTCAGACAGCAGCCGTTTACAGTTGCTGGAGCCATTTGGTGCATGGGATGGTAATGATATGCTGGGTCTGAAATTGCTGATCAAGGCATTTGGCAAGTGTACTACTGACCATATATCAATGGCGGGTCCATGGTTGAAATTCCGCGGCCACCTGGATAACATCTCTAACAACATGCTGATAGGTGCATTGAATGCATTTAACATGGAGCCTAATAAAGTTAAGAACCAGTTGGATGGTGCTTACGGTGAGGTGCCGGCAGTGCAGCGCGCTTACAAGGCTGCAGGTATAGGCAGTGTAGTAGTAGGTGATGAGAACTATGGTGAAGGTAGCAGCCGTGAACACGCAGCTATGGAGCCACGTCACTTGGGTGTAAAGGTCATTTTGGTGAAGAGTTTTGCTCGTATCCATGAGACCAACCTGAAGAAACAAGGTATGCTGGGTATTACCTTTGCAGATAAGGCAGACTATGACAAGATACAGGAAGATGATGTATTGGATGTAGTAGGCTTGAAGACCTTTACTGAAGGTGTGCCATTGACAGTAGTATTGCATCATAAAGATGGTAGCCACGAGTCGATACAGGTAAACCACACTTACAATGAGCAGCAGATAGAATGGTTCAAGGCCGGTGGTGCATTGAACGTTATCCGCCGCAACGTTGCGAATGAAGGTAAATAATATTAAAAGTAAATTTGAAATAAGGCATAGCCCGTCCGTATGGATGGGCTATGTTGTTTTCGGGCGGATGTAGTACATTACTTTATTCTTAAAAAATGTTAACGACAGATGATAAGTATCATATAATCGATCATTCATCTTACATTTGTACTACTAACATCATGCGTAAACTGACCAACATAAAGGATTTTATTGAATGGAAGGCATTCGGGGTATGCTCTGCAATAGGGGAGCGTATGGGGGTAGCCACATCGCATATCCGTATTTGGTTCATTTACATTTCTTTTCTTACCATGGGGTCTCCGGTCATTATCTACATGATCCTCGCATTCTGGATGAACCTTAAAAATTACATACTACAGCGCAGAAGAAACCCGCTTAGGTGGTTGTAGTCTAGTGCAGTTATTTTTTGAACTCATCTATTTGACAGCTTTTCGCGCTGTCAAATTATCTTGTATTGCATCTTTGGTATTGATCTATTTATATGCAGATATCAGGATGTATGTCTATTAAAAAAATAATATGTAGAATTATAAAGGTCTGAAATTAAATATTATCTTCAACCTTGATAAATACTGTTCTCAGGAGCATAGGGTATCTTATGCCTGAATACCTACAATATTTGAATTATGAAAATGAAAATTACGTCTGTTTATAAAATGCGGTTGTTTGCAACATTGTTGTCACTTTTTACAATTGTGCTGATAATGGGCGGCGGTGAAGTAATTGCTCAGCCAACGTTCGTTAACGGAGCTACTCAATCTATAACCGTATGTCAAGATTCAGGACCGACGGATATTTCAGCTATTTTATCCATTAATGATGTAACGGCCGGGTCAACTGAGATATGGAACACTATTTCATCTACAGGAGGTACTTTGGGTGGATTTTCATATAGTACTTCTTCTACAGGTTCTGTAATTACACCTGCCGGATTATTTTATACACCCCCCTCAGGATTTTCCGGAACACAGGTATTTTCTATTGAAGTGACAGATGGCTCCGTTTCTGATATTACAACAATAACTGTTACTGTCAATCCATTACCAAGCATACCTGCTATAGTAGGTGCATCATCCGTATGTTCGGGTAGTACTATTACGTTGACGAACGATTCGACAGGAGGTACATGGAGCAGCAGCAATAGTGCAATTGCCGCCGTGGATGCAATAACCGGTGTAGTTTCTGGTGTAGGTATAGGCAATGCAACTATTTCTTATTTGTTTAGTAACAGTTGTGGAAGTGATACAGCAGTTTTAGATGTAAATATCACAGATGTACCCGGAACTATTACGGGTGTAAATACCTTGGCTGCAGGTCAAATGACAACCTTAAGTGAATCTGTAACCGGCGGCATTTGGAGCAGTAGTGACGGATCAGTAGCAACAGTTTCTGCAACCGGGATTGTTACTGCATTGTCGTTCGGTAATGTTAATATTTCTTACACAACAGGATGTGGTACACCTGCAACTTTTGCAATTGCTGTATTAGATACGATGATAGGCTCTGATGCTAATGACGCAACTGCATGTGCAGGAAGCGATGCTACAATTAGTGCAGCCATTACATTTGGTGCATCAGGCGGAGGTGGATCAGGATTTTATACTGATCTCTTCTGGCAAGTGTCAACTGATGGTGGTTTAACTTTTACGAACATCTCTAATGGAGGTAATTATTCTTATTCTGGCGAGAACCTGATCGTTCATACTACAACTGCATTGAACGGCTATGTTTATAGGTTATATGTAGATGGTGGTGTTTCGGGTAATGGCACTTTGACAGTAAATCCTATTCCTGATGCTGGTGTTATTGTTGGTTCTAATTCTGTATGCGTTGGTAGTGATATCACCCTTACAGAAACTGTTTCAGGGGGTATATGGAGTGCAAGCAATGCGAGTGCGACAGTAGTTGACGGTGTAGTTACCGGAGTTACCTCAGGAATAGATACAATCACTTACAAAGTAACTTCACTCGGGTGCAATGCTACTGCTACGTACGAGGTTACAATCAATGCATTGCCGGATGCAGGTGTGCTTTCCGGTAACGATAGTGTTTGCGTAAATAGCGCAACAATGATCGCAATTACGGTTGCGGGGGGTAGTTGGTCTTCAACTGATGCTACTATAGCAACAGTGGATGGTGCGGGTAACGTGACAGGATCAAGTGCCGGAAATGCGATAATTGTTTACACAACAACAAATACTTGTGGTACAGATACAGCCAACCATACAATTATTGTTAATCCTTTACCTGATGCAGGTACTATAAGCGGACTATCAAATGTTTGTGTTGGTGCTGCAATATCATTGACCAATACATTAAGCGGTGGGGACTGGACAAGCTCATTGGCCAATGCAACTATTGATGCGACGGGTTTTGTTTCTGGTGTGTCATCAGGAAGTGCTGTCATATCTTACTCTGTTACTAATAGCTGCGGCACAAGTATAGATACGCAAGCAGTTACTGTTAATCCTCTCCCTGATGCGGGAACTATAAGTGGCTCCTCGTCAGTTACTGTAGGTGGATCAACTGCTTTGACCAATAGCATACCCGATGGTGTATGGAGTGCCAGCAATGGTAATGCAACTGTTGATGCAGTAGGTAATGTCACTGGAGTTACTACAGGTGCGGATACTATCAGCTATACAGTTACTAATAGTTGTGGTAGTACAACCTCAACCTTAATAATGTCCATAGATCCATGTGTGTTGCCCAATGCCGGAACAATATCCGGTCCTACAGCAGTATGCGTTGGTTCTGATATCACGTTAACTACAAGCGGGGATCTTGGTGGTGTATGGAGTGCAGATAATGCAAGTGTGAGTGTTGATGCTAATGGTGTTGTTTCTGCCTCCACTGATGGTACTGTGATCATTTCTTATTCAGTGACCAATAGTTGCGGAACCAGTGTGGATACGCAGAATATTACTGTTAACCCATTGCCCGGCTCAGGTGTTATAAATGGTTTTAATGTTATCACTGTTGGTGATGCTACCGCCTTGTCAACTACAGCGGTTGGTGGTATTTGGAGTGCCAGCAATGGGCATGCCACGGTTGATGCATTTGGCATGGTTGCCGGTGTAAGTGCAGGTATTGATACTATCATTTATACAGTTACTAATGTATGTGGGAGTACTACGGCTACGTTTGAAATGACCATAGATCCATGTTTGTTACCGATTGCGGGAACAATCAGCGGTGGTAGTGGTGTATGTGTAGGCGGATCAATAACATTATCTTCTGACGGAGACATGGGAGGAACATGGAGTAGCAGTGATGGCACTGCCATTGTCGATGCTTCAGGTGTGGTCTCAGGTGTTACAGCCGGAAATCCGATCATATCTTATTCAGTTACTAATAGCTGCGGAACAAGTGTAGATACGCAAGCTATTACGGTTACTCCTCTGCCTGATGCAGGAATTATTAATGGAGTTTCCAATGTAACAGCAGGCTCAATGACTACATTGACAAACACTACAGCCGGTGGTGTATGGAGCGTTAGCAATAGTAATGCGACTGTTGATGCGGTCGGTAATGTAACAGGTGTTACTGCCGGAGTTGATACTGTCAGTTATACAGTGAGCAATAGCTGTGGAAGTGCTACGGCTACATTTGTAATGACAATAGATCCATGTACACTTCCTAATGCAGGTACCATATCAGGTGGTGCTGCAGTCTGTGTGGGTTCATCAGTAACTTTGACCACAGATGGAGATACTGGTGGCGTATGGAGTAGCAGTGATGCAAGTGCCACAGTTGATGCCTCGGGTAATGTTATTGGTATTTCATCAGGAAGTACGACCATATCTTATTCTGTTACCAATAGCTGTGGAACAAGTGCTGATACGCAAATGATCACTGTTAATCCGCTGCCGGATGCCGGTACAATTAGTGGCCCATCTTCTCTTTGCGTTGGCGAAACTGCTACATTGTCATCAGACATGCCGGGTGGCGTATTCAGCAGCTTTAATACCTCAGTTGTATCATCAGATGCATCAGGTAGTCTGACAGCGATTGCTGCGGATACAGTTACCATATTATATACAGTAAGTTCTACTAGTTGTGGTTCTGCTTCTGCTGGCCACTTAATTACAGTTACTCCTCTTCCTGATGCAGGAACATTGAGCGGTGCAGATAGCATTTGTGTTAACGGAACAACAGCGATCGGAACAACAGCAACAGGTGGTGTATGGACCTCAAGTGATCCTACGGTAGCAACAGTTGATGCGACGGGAAATGTTACCGGATTGACTTCCGGTAGTGCAACGATCATTTACAGTGTTACCGCATCATGTGGCACAGATACTGCCAATCATCTCATTGTTATTAATTCATTGCCGGATGCCGGTTCTATTTCCGGTGCAGACAGCATTTGCTTTGGCGCTTCTACTACACTTACTAATACTGTTACAGGTGGAGTATGGAGTAGCCTGGATGCGAATGTGAGTGTTAATGCTGTATCAGGAAAAGTTACAGGACTCAATGCCGGAACAGCAACGATAACATATACAACCAATACATTTAGTTGCGGATCAGCAAATACCTATCATACGCTTACTGTAAAAGTGTTGGCAGATGCAGGAACCGTTTCCGGTTTGGACAGTGTTTGTAATGGTGCTGCAATAACTCTTGCAAGTACTGTGAGTGGTGGGGTATGGAGTAGCAATGATAACGCTATTGCTACCGTTGATGCTTCGGGAGTTGTAACAGGAGTAACTGCCGGTACAACTACTATTACCTATGTAACCTCTGTATTTGGTTGTAACTCTGCAAGAACAATATTTGATGTTACTGTAAAAGCAATGCCTGATGCAGGTACGATAAGTGGTGCCGATAGCATTTGCTTTGGCGATGCAACTACCTTGACCAATACAGCAACAGGTGGCGTATGGAGCAGCGCTGATGCGAATGTGAATGTTGATCCTGCTACAGGTGTAGTTACAGGTATGCTGGCCGGAACAGCTACTATCACTTACTCAGTAAGTACATTCAGCTGCGGAACAGCAACAGCTACTCATGCACTTGTTGTAAAGTCGTTGCCTGATGCGGGAACGATAGCCGGTGCAGACAGTGTTTGTCAGGGTTCCGCAATTACATTGACCAATACGGCAATTGGTGGTGTATGGAGTAGCAATGATAATACTATTGCTACTGTTGATGCAACAGGGACTGTTAGCGGATTAGCTACTGGAACAACAACAATAACTTATACTTCTTCAATTTTTGGCTGTACTTCAGCAACAGCAACACATGATGTAACTGTAAAAGCAGTGCCTGATGCAGGTACGATAAGTGGTGCTGATAGCATTTGCTTTGGCGATGCAACTACCTTGACCAATACAGCAACAGGTGGCGTATGGAGCAGCGCTGATGCAAATGTGAATGTTGATCCTGCAGCAGGTGTAGTTACGGGTATGTTGGCCGGAACAGCTACTATCACATACTCAGCAAGTACATTCAGCTGTGGAACAGCAACGGCTACTCATGCACTTGTTGTAAAGTCGTTGCCTGATGCGGGAACGATAGCCGGTGCAGACAGTGTTTGTCAGGGTTCCGCAATTACATTGACCAATTCTGCAATCGGTGGCGTCTGGAGTAGCAATGATAATGCTATTGCTACTGTTGATGCAACAGGGACTGTTAGCGGAGTAACAACAGGAACAACAACAATAACTTATACATCTTCAATATTTGGTTGCACTTCAGCAACAGCAACACATGATGTTACTGTAAATGCAGTACCTGATGCAGGTACGATAAATGGTGCCGATAGCATTTGCTTTGGCGATGCAACTACCATGACCAATACTGCAACAGGTGGCGTATGGAGCAGCGCTGATGCGAATGTGAATGTTGATCCTGCTACAGGTGTAGTTACAGGTATGCTGTCCGGAACAGCTACTATCACATACACATCAAGTACATTTAGCTGTGGAACAGCAACGGCTACTCATGCACTTGTTGTAAAGTCGTTGCCTGATGCGGGAACGATAGCCGGTGCAGACAGTGTTTGTCAGGGTTCTACAATTACCATGACCAATACCGCAACTGGTGGCGTCTGGACTAGCAATGATAATGCTATTGCTACTGTTGATGCAACAGGGACTGTTAGCGGAGTAACAACAGGAACAACAACAATAACTTATACTTCTTCAATATTTGGTTGTACTTCAGCAACAGCAACACATGATGTTACTGTAAATGCAGTGCCTGATGCAGGTGCGATAAGTGGTGCAGGTAATGTTTGTGCGGGTTCAATAATAACATTGACAAATGTTTTAGCTGGTGGTGATTGGACAAGTGCAAACACAAATGCAACAGTTGATGCAACAGGAGTAGTTGCAGGTGTTACTGCGGGTAATACTACAATAACCTATACTGTTCATACTTTCAGTTGTGGAAACGCCTCATCTACTCACGATGTAATTATTGAAGCTTTGCCTGATGCGGGGTCATTAACAGGCCAGGATAGTCTTTGTGTTAATGGTTCTGCACTTATAGTAAGTACAATAGCAGGTGGTACATGGAGCACTACTGATGCTTCAGTAGCAACTGTTGACGCACTTGGTAATGTTACCGGAGTAGGTGCAGGTAGTGCTATAATTGTCTATATATCTACAGCGTCATGTGGTACGGATACTGCGAATCACACAATTGTTGTGAATCCATTACCTGATGCCGGTTCAATAACAGGTGCAGCTAATGTTTGTTTCGGTTCGTCAATAACACTTGTAAGTTCAGTAACCGGTGGTGCTTGGAGCAGCTCAGATAATGCTATCGCTACTGTTGATGGGTCTGGTATTGTTACTAGCGTTGCAACGGGATCTGCTACCATTTCATATACGGTATCAACATTCAGTTGTGGTAATGCTGTTGCTACAAACAACATAACAGTTGACTCGTTACCTGATCCGGGAATTATAACAGGTTCTGATACAGTTGCTATTGGAACCAATATTACGCTTACTGCATCTGCTGCAGGTGGGGTATGGACCAGCAGCGATCCTTCAGCTACTGTTTCTGGAGGTGTTGTTACAGGGGTTAGTCTGGGTAGTGCTACTATAACATATACACTTACTGATGGTTGCGGATCAACATTTACTACAAAGGATATCATCGTGAATGGTTGCCCATTACCTGATACCGGTATCATTTCTTCTTTTGCGACTTCGGTTTGCTCAGGTGGAAATCTCACTTTGTCAACTACAGTTGCAGGTGGGAATTGGAGTAGCAGTGATATTGCTGTTGCTACAGTTGATATTACATCAGGGATAGTAACCGGAGTTACTGCCGGAAACGCTATCATTACATATACAACTACAAATGCATGTGGATCATCAATGGACACGATGATGCTGGTCGTTGATCCGTTGGCTGACGCCGGAACAATTTTGGGTGCTGACAGTGTTTGTATTGCTTCTTCGATCACCCTTTCTAATGCCGCTACAGGTGGTACATGGAGCAGTTCAGATGTTGCAGTTGCTACAGTTGATGCAGCAGGTGTTGTTACTGGTATTACGTCAGGCTCAGTAACTATTTCTTACACTGCAACTACTGCAAGTTGTGGATCTGCAACTACCACACACATTGTAACTGTTAATCCACTGCCTGATGCGGGTACGATTACGGGTGCCGACAGCGTTTGTGCTGCTGCAACAATAACATTGAGCAATACGGTTAGTGGTGGTGCGTGGACAAGCTCTGATAATACAATTGCTACAGTTGATGCAGCAGGTATTGTTAGTGGTGTTGCTGCCGGTACTGCAACAATTACATACACAGCCCACACCTTCGGTTGTGGAGATGCAACAGCTACACATACTGTAACTGTTAATCCACTGCCTGATGCAGGTGCGATTTCGGGTGCAGACAGCGTTTGTGCTGCTGCAACAATAACATTGAGCAATACGGTTAGTGGTGGTGCATGGACAAGTTCTGATAATACAGTTGCTACAGTTGATGCAGCAGGTGTTGTTAGTGGTGTTGCTGCCGGTACTGCAACTATTACTTACACTGCCCATACCTTCGGTTGTGGCGATGCTACAGCAACACATACTGTAACTGTTAATCCACTGCCAAATGCGGGTGCGATTTCGGGTGCAGACAGTGTTTGTGCTGCTGCTACAATAACATTGAGCAATACGGTTAGTGGTGGTGCATGGACAAGCTCTGATTATACAATTGCTACAGTTGATGCAGCAGGTGTTGTTAGCGGAGTTGCTGCCGGTACTGCAACTATTACTTACACTGCCCACACCTTCGGTTGCGGCGATGCTACAGCAACACATATTGTAACTGTAAATCCATTGCCAAATGCCGGAGCCATTACAGGAGCAGACAGTGTTTGTGCTGCTGCAACAATAACATTGAGCAATACGGTTAGTGGTGGTGCATGGACAAGTTCTAATACAGCAGTTGCTACAGTTGACGCAGCAGGTATTGTTAGCGGAGTAGCTGCCGGTACTGCAACTATTACTTACACTGCCCACACCTTCGGTTGCGGCGATGCTACAGCTACACATACTGTTACAGTTAATCCACTGCCTGATGCGGGTGCGATTTCGGGTGCAGACAGCGTTTGTGCTGCTGCTACAATAACCTTGAGCAATACAGTTAGTGATGGTGCATGGACAAGCTCCGATAATACAATTGCTACAGTTGATGCAGCAGGTGTTGTTAGTGGTGTTGCAGCTGGTACTGTAACAATAACATACACAGCCCACACCTTCGGTTGTGGTGATGCTACAGCTACACATACTGTAACTGTAAATCCACTGCCTGATGCGGGTGCGATTTCGGGTGCAGACAGCGTTTGTGCTTCTGCAACAATAACATTGAGTAATACAGTCAACGGTGGTGCATGGACAAGCTCTGATAATACAATGGCTACAGTTGATGCAGCAGGTGTTGTTAGTGGAGTTGCTGCCGGTACTGCAAATATTACTTACACTGCCCACACCTTCGGTTGCGGCGATGCTACAGCTACACATACTGTTACAGTTAATACACTGCCCAATGCGGGTGCGATTTCGGGTGCAGACAGCGTTTGTGCTGCTGCGACAATAACCTTGAGCAATACGGTTAGTGGTGGTGCATGGACAAGCTCTGATAATACAATTGCTACAGTTGATGCAGCAGGTATTGTTAGCGGAGTAGCTGCCGGTACTGCAACTATTACTTACACAGCCCATACCTTCGGTTGTGGCGATGCTACAGCAACACATACTGTAACTGTTAATCCACTGCCAAATGCGGGTACGATTACGGGTACTGACAGCGTTTGTGCTGCTGCGACAATAACCTTGAGCAATACGGTTAGTGGTGGTGCATGGACAAGCTCTAATACAGCAGTTGCTACAGTTGATGCAGCAGGTGTTGTTAGTGGAGTAGCTGCCGGTACTGCAACAATTACATACACAGCCCACACCTTCGGTTGCGGCGATGCTACAGCTACACATACTGTAACTGTAAATCCATTGCCAAATGCCGGAGCCATTACAGGTGCAGATAGTGTTTGTGCTGCTGCTACAATAACATTGAGTAATACAGTCAACGGTGGTGCATGGACAAGCTCTGATAATACAATTGCTACAGTTGATGCAGCAGGTATTGTTAGTGGTGTTGCAGCTGGTACTGCAACAATTACTTACACAGCCCACACCTTCGGTTGCGGCGATGCTACAGCTACACATACTGTTACTGTTAATCCATTGCCAAATGCGGGTGCGATTACGGGTGCTGATAGTGTTTGTGCTGCTGCAACAATAACACTGAGCAATACGGTTAGTGGTGGTGCATGGACAAGCTCCGATAATACAGTTGCTACAGTTGATGCAGCGGGTGTTGTTAGCGGAGTAGCTGCCGGTTCTGCAACAATTACATACACTTCCCACACCTTCGGTTGTGGCGATGCTACGGCTACACATACAGTAAGAGTTAATGCGCTGCCGGTTGTTCCTGCAATAACAGGTACCACAGCCGTTTGTGAGGGAGTAACAACTACCTTGAGTAATACAACTCCGGGAGGTGTATGGAGTAGTAGTAATATTGCAGTAGCATCGATCAATACTTCAGGTGTGGTTACTTCAGGTATAGCTGGCACAACTAATATTTCTTATACTGTAACATCAGTATCAGGCTGTACAACTATGCAGTCAACTATCTTCACTGTAAATCCTCTTCCTGTGCTATCTCCGATCAGTGGCCCTATTGCGGTAGCGTCGTTGTCGAACATAACATTGACAGATACTGCAGCAGGCGGTATTTGGACAAGTAGCGACGTTACTCGTGCGGTGATCAATGCAAGTACAGGTGTGGTAACAGGTGTAGCCACTGGTAATACTATCATCACCTACACTAAGACAAGCGGATTTGGTTGTACCTCTTTCGTTACCTATAATCTTATCGTAGCCGGATCACTTACCTCTACAACTATTTTACCTGTAGGTTCAGCAACACTCTGCCATGGTAATAGTGTAAATCTGGTGACTGTTACAGCTGGTGGTGCTACCGACTTATCTTATCAGTGGTATATTGACGGTGTAGCTATATCTGGTGCAACAAACCAAAGTTATATTACGGATACATTTGGTTTCTTTAATCTTGTTATCAGTAACCTTGCAGGTAGTCATACAGTAACAGGAGTTACTGTTGTTTTACCACCGGCTCCTGTCATCCATCTTACAGGTGCAAATACACTTTACACCGGCTCGTTCGCTACTTATCAGTGGTATCTGAACGGCGTTGCTATTACAGGTGCTAATACAAGTATCTATAATGAGACTACGCCCGGAGCATACACAGTTGTGGTTTCAGATGGTAATGGTTGCACCGATACTGCCGATGCTTATTATATATGGCCTGCAGGGGTTCAGAACACAGGTGGTTCTGGTATCAATATCAAGCTGTTCCCTAACCCGGCAACATCTACTATCTTCATACAGTCTCCGGTTAAGGTCAACGTTGCTGTGTTGACTGCCGATGGCAAGAAGGTGTTGGAAGGAAATGATGCTAACAGTATAGATATCAGTACGTTATCAAACGGTATGTATATGGTCATGATCTATGATCAGGATCATCTCTTGTTGAAGGTTGACCGTATAATGAAAGTAGAATAAAACCGTAACAACATATCCAATATGGCAAATAAGGCCGGCGCATTTATTGTGTCGGCCTTATTTAATAGATTTGTACACCCGATAACCATTGTAACTGACATCGAATATGAAAGGTTGGAAAACTATTGCACTACTTGTAGTATCTAATATATTTATGACCTTCGCCTGGTACGGACATCTTAAATTCAAACAATATGAGTGGGGTAAGAATCTGGGTTTGTTCTCTATAATTCTCATAAGTTGGGGTATGGCATTCTTTGAATACGTTTTTCAGGTACCTGCCAACGAAGGAGGGTTTAAAGATAATGGAGGTGCGTTTAATCTGGTGGAGTTAAAGACCATACAAGAGGCAGTGACACTCACTGTATTCATGATATTCACTATTGTGTTCTTTAAGGAGCAAAAGCTGGCATGGAATCACTTGTTGGGATTTGGGCTGATAGTTGCTGCTGTTTATGTGATCTTTAAGAAATGGTAGGCGATAAGCTAAAACTAAAAAAGTAAAGACCCCAAAGTGATCAGCACTTTGGGGTCTTTACTTTGGTGAAATATTGACAATAAATTAAAAGATGCCAAAGCTCATTTAGTCTTCATTTTCTTCCTCGTTAGTTGTCTCTATCGCTTCTGTCTTTATTCTTTTACTTAATGGCAGATCGCCCTCAGCTCTCAATTCCAGCAAGGCCACATTTTCTATATGATGTGTATGCGGGAACATATCTACCGGTTGCAAACGGGTGATACGGTAGGCACTGTCCAACAGTTGAAGGTCACGAGCTTGTGTTGCAGGATTACAACTAACATAGACCACTTTTGGTGCGCGCATTTTTAATATCTGCTGCACAAGTTTTTCGTGCATGCCGGCACGTGGCGGATCGGTAATGATCACATCAGGTTTTCCATGTTCTGCAAAGAATGCATCCGTACAAACATCTGATACATCTCCTGCATAGAATTTACAATGCTCCAGTCCGTTGAGCGCGGCATTCTCATAGGCGTCTTTTACCGCATCTTCTACCGCTTCTATACCTATGACTTTCTTAGCACCTTTAGAGCAGAAGATACCTATACTGCCCGTTCCGCAGTAAAGATCATACAATACCTCATTGCCTGTCAAGCCTGCGAATTCACGGGTAATACGATAAAGTGCTTCTGCCTGATAAGTATTGGTCTGGAAGAATGATTTTGGAGAGATCTTGAATCTGAAATCTTCCAGTTTCTCTTCTATCCATGGTTTCCCGCTATAGCAGATCACATCCTGATCATAGATGGTATCATTCATCTTACCATTGATCGTGTAGTGCAGAGATGTAATGCCGGGTATATTGGCAAGCATATGATCCAGCAGTGCTATGCGCTGTTCTTTGTCTTCATTGTGTATCACCAGATTCACCAATACTTCATTGGTAGTGGTAACGCGTATGACCACGTTCCTTAGCCAGCCGGTATGAGCCTTGATGTCATAGTATGACAGGTTATTGGCTTTGGTGTAGTTGCGCAGTACACTCAACAATGTATTGGTAGGGTCATGTTGTAAATAACAAGTATGAACTTCAACAACCTTATCAAACAATCCCGGAGCATGAAATCCTAATGCCGGTTCCGGTGTAAATTCTTCTGTTCTTTCTCCTATCTCTTCAAAAGTACGGTAGCGTTTGGATGAAAAAGTAAACTCCAGCTTGTTGCGGTAATAGCGTTCATGAGGGCTGCCCACAATTGGTAGTATCTCCGGCAATTCTACTTGTCCTATTCTTTTCAACTGGTCTTCTACCTGCTGTTGTTTATACTTTAGTTGCTGAGCGTAAGGAAGCATTTGCCACTTACAGCCACCACAAACACCAAAGTGCTGACAGAAAGGCTCTACACGCAAGTCAGATGGCTTTACCAGTTTTGTCATACGTCCTTGTGCCCAACTCTTCTTATCCTTGGTAACAATGGCGTTGATCACATCTCCGGGTACCACGTTCTCTACAAATAGTACCTTGCCATCATTAAGATGGGCAATACTTTTTCCTTCAGCAGCGTATGCGTCAATAGTAATATTTTCTAACGGGGGTATCCTTTTTTTACGAGACAAATGCGTGATTATTTTATATTGAGGTGCAAATTTACTGTAATTATCGCTTCTTCCCGCCCATGTAGAACACCATTTCCCCGCCTTTCATAATATCTTCATGATTAAGAAAATGATCCGTTACCTCTTTCCCATTGATCATTATCTTTTGTATATACACATTTTTATCGCTTTGGTTTTTAGCCTTTATGGTAAATGTCTTGCCGTTCTCCAGGTGTAATGTAGCCTCATCAATAGCCGGGCTGCCCAATGAGTATTTTACAGAACCCGGGGCAACAGGATAGAAGCCCATAGCAGATAGAATATACCATGCGCTCATCTGTCCGCAATCATCATTGCCGCTAAGTCCGGATGGAGTAGGGTGGTACATCTGTTTTAAGATCATACGGACTCTTTCCTGTGTTTTCCAGGGTTGGTCGGTCCAGTTATACAAATAGGCTACATGATGGCTGGGTTCATTGCCATGCACATAATTACCAATGATACCATCACGCGTTATATCTTCTGTTGCAGCGAAATATTTATCAGGGAGCTCAAAATTGAATAATGAATCCAGATGTGGCACAAAGCGCTTATTGCCGCCCATCATCTTTATCATTTCAGTCGGGGCATGAGGCACATACAGGCTATAGTTCCATGCATTTCCTTCTATAAATCCGGCTTCGTCTGTGTTCAGTACATCAAACTCTCTTTTAAAAGTACCATCACTCAGTCGTGGGCGCATGTAACCTGTGGTAGCATCATAGACATGTTGGTAATTTTGCGCTCTGGCAATAAATTCCTGATATAGGTCATTCCTGTTAAGCTTCTTGGCCATTTGTGCTATACACCAGTCATCATAAGCATATTCCAGTGTTTTTGAAACAGAGGAACCATTCTTGTCTTCTGGTACATAACCCATATCTATATAATACCCTAGCCCGTCATAGCTGCGATGTCTTGCAGTAGTTACACAAGCTTCCAGCGCTCTTTTCTCATCCACATTTGTATTACCTTTCACGATAGCGTCTGCAATAGCCGACACACTATGATAGCCGATCATACACCAGTTTTCGTTAGCTGAATTACTCCAGACAGGTAACATCTTCTGCGGGCTCTGATCGTAGTGGGCGAGCATAGAATTGATCATGTCGCTGTTGCGCTTTGGTTGTATGATGTTGAAGAATGGGTGCAATGCCCGATAAGTATCCCAGAGTGAAAAAGTAGTATAATTGGTAAAGCCATCAGCTTTGTGAGTAGCCTGATCCAGTCCTTTATATTCACCATCATAGTCCATATATAGTGTAGGATTTATAAAAGTATGGTACATGGCAGTATAAAAATTCTCCTTGGTTTCCTGAGGTGCTTTGATCTCTATTTTCTCCAGCTCTGTTTCCCACAGTCGTTGTCCATCTTTCTTTATCTCATTAAATGTCCATCCCGGAGTTTCTTGATGCAGATTTTCCAGAGCATTGGCAGTACTAACGGGTGATATTGCAAATTTGATCTTTATGCGTTCATTAGCTTGAGTTGAAAAATTGAAGTAAGCTCTTATCTGTCGGCCGGCGATTTCAGGGAAGTTTTCATCCTGCCTGAATTTTCGCCAGAAACCGCCATATACCTCTTTCTTAGAATTGTTTTGGTAGCCATAGCCGGTAAATGGCTTAGAGAGTACCATCGCAAAATACAGCGTTCGTGTTCTTGCCCAGCCGCTTGTTTGTCGGTATCCGGTTATCAGGGTGTCGTTCACAACTTGCAGGTAGGTCCACACATTTTTGTCAGGGTAGTTGTAGATACCATACATCAGGTCAAGTATAATGTGCGCACTATCACTTTTAGGAAAAGTATATTGGTGAAAGCCTACACGGGTCGTAGTGGTGAGCTCTGCCAATATATCATGGTCTTCCAGTTTTACTCTATAGTAATTGGGTTCAGCTACTTCAGTATTGTGCGAAAAACGAGACCGATACCCGCTTTCAGGTTTGTCTGCGGTGCCCGGATTCAATTGTAGTTTACCTGTAGTAGGCATGATCAGAAAATCACCTAGATCGGAGTGCCCCGTACCACTGAAGTGGGTGTGGGTAAAACCCACAATAGTATTATCGCCATATTGGTAACCGGCGCAGTATTTGTACACATCCTTATTGTATTTGCCATTCAGCTCATAGCTCTGTGTATCTGTCTCCGGACTCAGTTGTACCATCCCAAATGGTACGGTCGCTCCGGGGTAGGTGTGTCCCATCTTGTCCGTTCCGGTCAAAGGTTTTACATATTGTATAAGGTTTTTGTCCTGAGCAAGTATTGTATGACCTGCGATCAGAATACAGGTAAGTGGTAGAAAACGACGTAAAACATGCGGCATGGCTAAATTTAATGGTAAATCGCTTAAATAACGAATTTTCAACACCGATCCGGGTTAACACTAATTAACTCTATTGTCATACTATTATCAATATCTATACTGTTATTGTTATAAAAAAGAGAATACGTGACGTCTATCATCATCGCTGAACAAGGCAAGTGGACAAACAATGTTATATTTGTACCCGCAAATGGATAGGTCTCCCAGACAGGTTCATTTGATCTCTATTTTTAATTATTGTAATGGAAATATTAGAAAGTAATTTTAAACCGAATGTTCCGATCATAGAAGCTGACAGTATTGTTATTCGCTTCTCCGGAGATTCAGGTGATGGCATGCAGCTTACAGGTAATCAATTTACCGATACAGCAGCTTATTTGGGTAATGATCTGAGTACTTTTCCTGAATTTCCTGCCGAGATACGTGCCCCTATAGGCACTACCGCTGGAGTTTCTGGTTTTCAGGTGCATTTTGGCAGCAAGGAGATATTTACTCCGGGAGATGAATACGATGTATTAGTAGCCATGAATGCCGCGGCACTCAAAGTAGATCTGCCAAGATTGAAAAAAGGCGGCATCATTATCACCAATACTGCCGGTTTCGACAAGAAGAATCTTAATCTTGCAGGGTTTCCTGAAGGTGTCAATCCTTTAGAAAATGGCTCATTGGAGGGTTATACTGTTCATAAGATCGATGTTACTCGTTTTACCAAAGAGTGTCTTTCTGGTACTTCTTTGGGTATGAAAGACATTGAGCGTTGTAAGAACATGTTTGTTTTGGGCCTCCTTTTCTGGATGTTTGACGAGCCAATGGAATATACCATAACATTCATCAATGAAAAATTTGCTAAAAAGCCTGAATTAGCTGAAGCAAATATCAAGACATTGAAAGCTGGTTGGAATTTTGGTGACCATACTGAACTATTCACTACTCGTTTCAAGGTAGCTGCGGCAAAATTGCCAAAAGGGGTTTATCGGAATATTTCAGGTAATCAGGCAACTGCCATTGGATTGGTTGCGGCATCAGAATTGTCCGGTCTGCCTATGTTCTTAGGTTCGTATCCTATTACTCCCGCGTCTGATGTATTGCATGAACTATCAAAATACAAGACAAATAATGTAAAGACCTTCCAGGCAGAAGATGAGATAGCTGCGGTATGTGCGGCCATCGGTGCTTCTTATGCCGGCGGATTGGGGGTAACTACTACTTCCGGTCCGGGTATGTCATTAAAGACTGAGGCAATTGGATTGGCAACTATGTTGGAGATACCATTGCTCATCGTAAATATTCAGCGTGGCGGTCCATCTACAGGATTACCAACAAAGACCGAGCAGAGTGATCTCTTGATGGCTATGTACGGTCGTCATGGAGAGGCTCCTTTGCCGGTAATTGCGGCGTCTTCTCCTGCAGACTGCTTCAATACCATATTGGAAGCCAGTCGTATTGCAATCGAGTATATGACTCCTGTCATTTGCCTTACAGATGGTTACATAGCCAATGGCACAGAGCCATGGAAGTTTCCTGCGGCAGCAGATCTCACTCCTATAAAGGTCAATTTTGTTACCGAGCCTAATGGCCCGGATGGTAAATTTTTCCCTTACAAGAGAGATGAACGAGGCGTACGCCCGTGGGTTATTCCGGGTACCAAAGGTTTGATGCATCGCATAGGGGGACTGGAAAAGCAGAATGAGACAGGTAATGTGGCTTATGATGCTCCGAACCATGAAAAAATGACGCAACTGCGTGCTGAGAAGATCGAAAAGATAGCGGATACAATTCCATTGATCAAACCTGATAGCGGTAATGAGACCGGTAAGTTGGTGGTCTTGGGTTGGGGTTCTACCAGCGGTGCCATTAAAACGGTGGTGCATGAGTTGATAGCGGAAGGTCATGATGTAGCACACGTTCATCTGCATCATATCAATCCGTTCCCTAAAAATCTTGGCGAATTATTGAAGGGGTACGACAAGATATTGATCCCGGAAATGAATTGTGGTCAGTTGATCAATCTGATAAGGGCTAAATATCTTTTGCCTGCCATCGGATATTCAAAAGTGCAGGGACTACCATTCACAACGGTAGAGTTAAGAAATAAGATTCTCGAATTAATTAAATAGTATCATATGTCAATTGTGGCAGATCAGGAAGCGGCACCAAAGCTAACGGCGAAAGACTTTGCTTCTAATCAGGAAGTAAAGTGGTGTCCGGGTTGTGGCGACTACTCCATATTAAAGCAGGTTCAGACAGTATTCCCCGATTTTGGTGTACCCAAAGAGGATATTGTTTTCATATCAGGTATTGGTTGTGCAGCAAGGTTCACCTATTATATGGATACTTACGGTATGCATAGTATTCATGGTCGTGCAGCTGCTATAGCCTCGGGTGTAAAGGCTCAGAATCCTAACCTGAGCGTTTGGGTGGTATCTGGTGATGGTGATGCGCTGTCTATTGGCGGTAATCACTTCATACATCTCATGCGTAAGAACTTTAATGTTAACTATCTGGTGTTCAATAACCAGATATATGGTCTTACAAAGGGACAGTATTCACCTACCTCAGAAAAAGGTAAGGTGGCCAAGTCAACACCATTTGGCTCTATTGAAGAGCCATTCAATCCTTCTGAGCTGGCATTGGGTGCAAAGGCTACTTTTGTAGCCCGTTCATTGGATCGTGATCCTAAGCATATGCAGATGGTATTGAAACGTGCGCATGATCATGTGGGTACTTCATTTGTTGAGATCTATCAGAACTGTCCTGTATTTAATGATGGTGCCTTTTTTGCATTCTCTGAAAAAGAGACCAAGAAAGAGCAGGCCATATTTGTAGAACATGGAAAGCCACTCATTTTCGGGAACGGAGAAGAGAAGGGCATCAGGTTTGACGGACTTACGCCTGTGATCGTGGATATGAATACAAGCGGGTACTCTGCCAACGATCTATGGATCCATGATGAAACAGATAAGACAAAGGCTAACATCCTTGCTCGTTTCTTCGATAGCTCATTCAATGGAGAATATTTCCCTCGTCCTTTCGGCGTAATTTATCAGGAAGATCGTTCTACCTATGAGATTTCGATGAAAGAACAAATTGAAGAACTGATTGAAAGAAAGGGACGTCCTTCATTGGATGCCATTCTTTCCGGTAATAAGACCTGGACCATACTGTAGCATTATCTGGTGGTCAGCATATTTTCGTCCCCGGTCTTTTGGCCGGGGATTTTTTATGTTCTGCTGTCAATATCAGATGGGTATCTACCATTGAATTGCTTGATTTTACAGGTGTCTAAAGTAAATATGTCTTACTTTTGTATTGTCATTTTCTGCTTATATAAATGCTCTTGGCATAATTTTTAACAGATGACGTTCCTTGTAAACGCATTGTATATTCTATTGGTCGAATGTACTTCATGTAATTTTTTACAGGCTAAAAAGAGGATTATGAAGAGATCACTTACTCAACTTGGTTGCGGTGCTTTGAGGGTAAAGCTCATATTGTTGATGATGATATTGTTGTGCAACTACAATAGGGTATTCGCCGCCGGAATCTCACCGGTAATATCGAGCGTTACACCGCTTACAGGTATTCCTGTTTCGGGTGTGATAACGATAACGGGAAGCGGCTTCAATGATACCGTCTCTCGCAATGTTGTATTCTTTGGCAGTGTGTCGGCAACTGTTGCTGCTGCATCAGCAACCTCACTAACTGTGGTTGTTCCGGTAGGCGCTGTATATACAAATGTGTCAGTAATGAATAAGACCACCAGGCTCACGGCATATTCAGCAGACTTTTTTCTGCCTACATTCAATGCCGCACCATATGTCTCTTCATCAAGAGGATTTAAACCTAAGATCACTTTGCCGATCATTCATCATTCTGGCCCAAATGCATTGACCTATCATGCGGTTTCAGGTGACATTGATGGCGATGGTTTACCCGATCTTGTAGTGGGTTCATATGATTCCGCATTAGGTGAGACTTACTACAGTGCGGTGGAAATATATCGAAATATCAGTGCTAATGGAGTAGTAGCTTATGAAGCCCCGGTAGCATGTACCGCCTCTTATGGTGTACATAATGTAAAACTGGCCGATCTGGACGGTGATGGTAAGTTGGATATTATTGTGGCCAGTAGCGGGTCAGGGAGGGTATCTTGTATCAGGAACAAGAGCACACCCGGCAACATTAGCATGGCTATGAACTTAAACCTTCGTCTCACAAGTGGCGCATTCGAGACAGTCATTGCTGATTTTGATGGCGATGGCAAATTGGATATTGCTGCAGCCGAATACCAGAAGGATAGTGTGATGATCTATAAAAATATCATTGCTACTATCCCTGTTAACGCATTCACTAGTTCCGGAACATTCAAACCTTATTATGTAGCCTTCAAAGTAGGTACAGGGCCTGCAAGTATTGCCGCAGCAGATATGGACGGAGATGGTAAACCAGATCTGGTCGTTAGCAATAATGGCTCCAATAGTATATCTATTCTAAAGAATAATTCAATTGTTGATTCATTTATTTTTCAGAATGCGGTTAATGTTGCTGCCGGCGATGGTCCACAGCAACTTTTATTAGCTAATGTGAACAATGATGGTAAGCCTGATGTAATAGTGAGTAGCTATAATACTAACTCGTTGCTGATTTTTCGCAATCAGGCAACATCGGGTGCATTCAACTTAACTACTTTAGCCGCTCCCGTTAATTATGATCTGGCAAACGGTGCTAACGGCATTGCGGTAGGAGATATTAATGGGGATGGTAAGATGGATATTGTAGCGTCGAAATATCTGGCAGATTCCTTCACTGTGCTTAAAAATACTTCAGTAGGTTCCGCTATCGATGCCTCCACATTCACCAAAGATAATTCCTACTATGTAGGTTTCGGAAATGGTCCGCTTGGTATTACTATCGCCGATGTGGATGGTGATACTAAGCCAGATGTGATCACTGCCAACAATGCCAGTAGTTCTGTTTCAATATTTAAGTCATTTGCAATGCCTTCAATTGGTAATATTACAGGACAGGATTCCATATGCGCAGGGTCGGGAAGCACCTATACAAGTGCACATGGAATGGGCGCTACAGCTTACTGGTCGGTAACAAACGGTCATGCTGCCATTAGTGTCGGTGCATCAGATACTCTGGCCATACTCACAGGTATCAGTGCTGGTATTGATACTGTCATCTGTAGGGTAGTGTACCTCTCCGACACCAGTATAGTTACAAGGGTCGTGGCCGTAAAGCCACTACCAGTAGCCGGTAACATCATGGGTCCAGCTCAGGTTTGTGCCTTGTCTTCAATTACTTTGACCGATCCTTTAGCTGGTGCAGGCTATTGGAGCAGTACAGATACTAATGTCATTATTGTTAGTCCGGTTTCTGGAGTTGTTACCGGAAAGATACCGGGTAGTGCTTCTGTCATTTATACTGCAACTTCATTCAGTTGTGGTAACGCTACTGCCACCCATTCAGTTACTGTATTAAACCTACCTGATGCCGGAGTGATTAGTGGTCCGGGTGGCACATGTGCAGGATCATCTTTTTCATTGACAGTTTCAGTGTCTGGTGGTATCTGGATCAATCTTTTTCCAGCTGTTGCTACTGATGCGCCATCAGGTATTAATGATGTGATCACTGGTCAGATAGTTGGGGCGGATACATTGTTATACATTGTTACAACTCCATCTTGCGGGTCTGATACTGCCTTACATTCTGTTGGTATAATTGATGCTAATTTCCCTCTGCCTGTTATCGGAGATACCTCTCTTTGCCCTGGTAGTACCAATACATTTACCAATGCAGCTACAGGCGGTATATGGTCGTCAGCTGATCCCTCTGTTGCTCAGGTCGATCCTTTGTCCGGTGTTGTGACTGGTATAGCGGCAGGTATGACCACAATATCATATATCGTAACTTATGGTTGTGGCCCCGTAGATACTGTTATTTCTGTAACAGTTCATCCCGGCCCTTCTGTCGATCCTATTACTGATAATGCATTGTGTAACGGCAGCGTACTGACAGTGCCATTCTCCAGTCCTGTAGCCGGTGCTACGTTCACTTGGACCAATAGTGACACAAGTATAGGACTTGGTGTAACTGGTACAGGAAGTAGCATTTCATTCACAGCAATGGATACTGCTTCAGCTGGTACCACGGCTGATATTGCTGTTATAGCTTCCGCTAACGGTTGTGTCGGATTGCCGGCAAATTTTCATATTACAGTACATCCTACAGCCACACTTACCGGAACTGCCTTTCCTGCTTCAGTTTGCAGCGGTAGTACTTTCCATTATATGCAATTATCAGACAGGCCGGGAACCACATTTTCATGGAGCCGCAATATAGTCTCGGGTATTTCCAACACTTCGGCTAATGATACCGGAAATATTACTGAGGCTTTGGTCAACACCACTCCCGACTCAGTTCAGGTGGTATATATTGATACACTTAATTATAATGGTTGTAAGACCTTTGTCCCGATATCTGTTTATGTGAAGGCTACACCATTATTGGCTTCATCGACGGTCGCGCCGGTTTGTGATAGTTCATTGTTTTCTTTTATCCCTTCTAGTGCAACTGCCGGAGCCAGTTTTAACTGGACTCGTGTAGCTGTGCCGGGTATCAGTGATGCTGCTGCCAGCGATACTGGTGCTATTGCTGAGTGGCTGAATAATACTTCATCTGATCCAGTAACAGTTACTTACTTTTTTACCACTACAGCCAGTGGTTGCAGCGGTAGTCAGAACGTAGTATTGACAGTCGCTCCCACAGCAGTACTCTCAACATTGTCCGATGCAGGCACAATATGTGACAGTGCTTTGTTTACATATGTTCCTGCCAGTGTAACATCCGGTGTGACGTTTTCTTGGACCAGAGATGCCATTACAGGAATTGCAAATGGTGCTTCTTCGGGTGCTGATACCATCAGTGAATATCTTTTCAATACTACCAATTCACCCATTACAGTATCTTACAAATATCAGATCCATAATTTGGGATGTATTGATTCGCAAACGGTAACAGTTACAGTAAATCCTCGTGCTTATCTTACAAGTACGCTTACGCCTCCCGCCATATGTAGTGACGATACCTTTAATTATGGTCCTGTTACTAACATAAGCTCAGGCGGTGTTACTATCTTATGGAGCAGAACAACTATATTGGGCATAAGTAATTTGCCTGCCAATGGTGTCGGTGATCCGAATGAGATATTATACAATACCTCACCTGCGTTTGTTGATGTGCCTTATACTTATACTACTACATATCTCAGCTGTCCTTTCGCACAGACGGTTACCGTGAGGGTACAACCAAAGCCGATATTGGTAGGTGCTACTCGCGACACTGTTTGTAGTGGAACACCATATTATTATTTACCAACACCGCCCTTTACTGGTATCACCTATGCGTGGGTAAGACCGGCAGTAGTTGGTATAGATCCTGCAACAGCTTCGGGAGGTGTAGCCATCTACGATACCTTACACAACAGTTCCCTCACAAGGATAGACGTACAGTACATTTATACGCTTACAGCAAACGGATGTCCTTACACACAGAATTATACACTTACAGTAGATCCTGCTGTTGCTCCGGCTCCCAACATTACTACTCATAGTCCTAATGCTCTTTGTTTGAACACTATGTTCCAGAATTTCGGTGCCAATATTGCCTCTGCAGACACTGCTATAGAGTATCGTTGGTCCGCAACCAATGCCACACTATATGCTACTGGTGCCAGTCAGCAATATGCATTGATCAACTTTGATAATTCAGGTATTGCCGCTGTTATATTGTCAGCGAATATTAAAGATGTCAATTGTATCTCAAACGACACTTTTATGGTCAATGTAAGTGCCACACCTGCTCCGCAGCCTGTGGTTTACTATATCAACAATCAGTTCGTTTGTTTGCCCGCAGATATGGATTCTTATCAGTGGGGGTATGATAATGCACAGCTAGATTCTGTTATCCTTACAGGGGAAACTAATCAAGACTACAATGATCCATCGCCTGATCCGGGCAAATACTATTGGGTCATTACTACAGAAGGTGGTTGTTTGCAAAAGACCTATTATAAAGTGCCAACCGGAATTAAGAATATCAATGACATGAGTGTTGTCATGAATCTGTATCCTAATCCTGCAGCTCAGATGTTGACCATAGAGTTGCCTGATCTGACAGCAGGTGTTGTAGATATTCAGGTTCAGGATATGATGGGTAGGGTGATAAGTACTGTAAAAATGATGAATAATAAAGCGGTGTTGAATGTTTCAGGGTTGGCCTCAGGGGCATATCTGGTAGCATGTTACAACTCAGGTATAAAGTTAGCAACGGCCAGATTTATAAAAGACTAGTCTCCTTTTAGTTTTGACCACTGCAGCATTTTATTCTCTTTAAAATACTAATTATGAAAAAAATATTATTACTCATCATAGGCTTTCAGCTATCTCAATTGGCCATTGCGCAAACAAATAGTTCACTGAGCCACGGCGACAGTTTATTGTCAAGATGGGTCATCGATGTCAATATTATGGGTGGTATCCTCACTCAGAATTTCACTTCGCAAAATTCGCTTTCCGGTTACCTTAATCCGGTCAATACAAATACGGGTAGTATGGACTTCACCAATGGTCGGTCAATAGGCGTTGATATTCAATTAGGATACTTCTGGGGAAAGAAAAGGCATTTTGGTATTGGTGCGGGTATCAATTACTTGTATCAGGCGGGGAATGCCGGATTAAGTGATTATCATGTAGAATACCAAGCTACCGACTACAATGATCATATATATAGACAGGTCATTTCAAGTGATCATAAGATCACAGAGCAACTTTACATTAATCATATCAATATTCCATTGGTGTTGAAGTATAAAAACCGATTTTCAAAGCATTGGGGTTTTACAGCAGATGCAGGAGCCCTTTTTAATTTCAGATCGGTCAACGATTATAAGACCAATGCAGCTTTCAATTATGAGGCTATTTATAAGTTCGCAGACGGAACCCATACTGTCTATGACAACTCTCCTGTTCCGCTCTCCTCAGATTATTTCATAACTAAAGCTGAGTATCTCAGCAATACGCCAAATGGAAATGTGCAGACCTATTTTGACAATCTAAGGGCTCAGGGCAATAATGTAGGGCTTAATGTGGGGGCAGATAAAAAAGCAGGGTCAGTTGCATACAAGTCTGGGTCAGTTGGTATATTGCTCAGACCATCTGTCAATTGGTTTCTCTCAGATAAGGTAGCACTCAATTTGGGTATATATTATACTTACCAGACTTTCAAGAATGATGTAGTAGCAGACTACAGGCTTACAGGAAAGGTTGGTGAATATAATTCCATACTCAAAAATGTATCATCGGTCAACAGTCACAATATTGGATTGAATATTGGGGCAAGATTCTTTATTGGTCATGCAAAAGATAGAGACCACGATGGTGTTCCCGATAAGAGGGATTTTTGTCCCGATGATTCAGGAAATATTGCCTTCAATGGTTGCCCTGATAGAGATGGTGATGGTATTATAGATAAAGAGGATTCATGCCCTGGTGTAAAGGGTTTATTGAAATACCATGGTTGCCCGGATGCTGATGGAGATGGTGTTATTGACAGAGACGATGAGTGTCCGATGGTTGCCGGTTTGATTCAGTTTCATGGCTGTCCCGACAGAGATGGTGATGGTATTCCGGATAAGGATGACATATGTCCGGATATCGCTGGGTTAGCACAATATCATGGCTGTCCTGATACTGATGGAGATGGAGTACCTGACAATCTTGATAAATGCCCTACTGTTGCTGGCCCGATCACTAACAATGGTTGTCCTGAAGAACCTAAGCCGGTAGTGGTGCCTGAAGATAGCAAGGTGGAGGTAAGTACACCTATTCGTTTCGATCTTAATAAGACCACTATACATACTTCTTCAATTCCTGTTTTGAAAGAGGCAGCGAAGGAAGTAAATGAGTTTCAGGATGCGTATATACGTGTTGATGGTTACACAGATGCTTCCGGTTCTCATGCATATAATCAGCGGTTGTCCGTTAAAAGGGCTGCAGCAGTCAGAGCCGCATTGAGTAAAATGGGGGTGAATCCACGAAAGGTAAAGATCGCAGGTCATGGAGAAAAGCAGCCTGCGGCTACCAATAAAACTGCTGAAGGAAGAACGCTCAATAGAAGGGCGGTAATGCAAATAAAAAGTGTTCGACAGAAATAGAACTATTTAGCTTATTGAAACGGCTACCTGAATAGGTAGTCGTTTTTTTTGCATATTTATTATTCTACTTTGAGGCGCTGTTTTATTATTAGTATGTTAAAGATGATATTGCATTTGATATTATTAAAATATTTCATTATTAATTAGTTATAAATTTATTATTTTCGCATTTGTATAAAAAGAACGCAAATATTAGTAGTATTACATTTGTAATTTACAATTTTAATTAATGCATTTGATTTTCACTCAAATAGTAGGTGGAACAGGTGTGTTTTATCTTCAATAATAGCAATCTAAAGGAATTGAAACTTGCAATGCTTACAAAGTAGTTGTTGGGGTTCAAATTTAATTTTATGATCAATCGAACGAAACAAATGAAGTCCTGCTTATGCAAAGTTGGCTTCCTGTTGATTACTTTTTTTCTCTTTGAAAGTAATGTCGCCTATTCTACCCCGGTAGTGAGTCAACCCAGAATAAGTACGGTAAGTAATGTACAGAGTGTACCGCTATCTACTATTATTATTACCGGTACTGGTTTTAACGATACTGCAGCAAAGGATGTTGTGTATTTCGGTGGACAAAAAGCTCAAGTGACCGAAGCAAGCACAACTTCTATTTCTGTATTGGTACCTGTAGGCACACCTTATGGTCTTATTTCAGTTACCAATCTCACTTCTCACCTCACAGGCTATTATTCGCAATATTTTACTCCGGATTTTGACAACTCTTGTGTATTACCAGGTAGTGATGGGTTCAGATCAAGAGTAGATATTGCAGTTACAGGAACCAGTTCTGCGCATAGTCGCCCTCGCCATATTGCAATGGGTGATCTGGATGGAGATGGTAAGCCGGAGTTGGTAGCATGTATGTACGATACGTTGACAAATGGTATCAGTGCGGTCTTCGTATATCAGAATACTGGTGGGAATGGAATTATTAGTTATGGCACACCGGTTATCTGTTCTTCAGGTGCAGGTGGTACAAATGTGAAGCTGGCAGATCTTGATGGTGACGGAAAACTGGACATCATAGTTGCATGTAGCGGATCTGGTGTGATATCTTGTCTGAGAAATACATCCGCAGGTTCATTATCATTTGCAGCCAAGAGAGATCTGTACCCTTTGGCGGGAGCTCCCGAAGTGGCTATCGCTGACTTTGATGGTGACGGACGTCCTGATATAGCAGCAACAACTTATGGTAATTCACAGGTAAAGATCTTCAGAAACAATATGACATCGGTGCCATCCGGAATATTTCCTGCTAACTTTTTTGGCCCTACTGCAGTTTATGACTCATTTTCTGTAGGGTCTAATAGCGTTGCATATCCAGCAAGTATCTTTGCTGCCGATTTTGATAAAGACGGGAAGATCGATCTGGTAACGAGTAATAATTTTGAAGGAACTGTATCAGTTTTGAGGAATACTTCATCTTCCGGTTCATTTACCTTCGAACCACATGTAGAGTTCCTGGTAGGAGGTGCTCCTACAGAAGTTCAGGCATCTGATATTGACGGTGATGGCAGGCCGGAGATCATTGTAGCTGACTATTATTCTGCAACTGTTTCTGTCTTCGCTAATAATACTACAACAGGCATTGTGAATTCAGGTTCATTCGATCGAGTTGACATTCCTACTGTTGATTCTTCTTATGGCCTTAATTTGTCTGATATTGACGGGGATGGTAGAATTGATATCATTTTCTCAAGAGGTACAGCCAATAATATTGTAGTATTAAAGAATACTCATGTTTCAGGCAACCCTATTTCTTCCGGTTCATTTACAGCTAACAAGAAATACAGTACTGGTCCGGGCTCTGAAGCTCAGGGTTTCTGTATCGGGGATATGGATGGCGATACAAAACCGGATATTGCAGTAGCTTGTTTTGGAACAAGTTCTTTGGCCATCTTCGAAAACAGATCTACACCATTATCAAATCCTATAAATGGCGCTGATTCAATTTGTTTGCATTCATCTGCAAATCTGTACAGTGGACATTGTAGTAATGCAAAAGGATATTGGTCTGCAGTTAACGGTCGTATTTCCATTGTCGGTGGTACCGGTGCAGCAGATACAGCTGCTGTGATGACTGCAGTTGCCGTGGGGAGAGATACAATAGTTTATGCAGTTGTCGATCTGTTCGATACCGCCTTCGTAAAATTTGTAGTAGATGTGAAGCCCCTGGCCGATACAGGTATCATCACAGGGCCATCAGCAGTGTGTGTCAATGGCAATATTACATTGTCTGATACGGCTACAGGTGGTATTTGGTCCAGCAGTGACACCTTGATAGCTAAGGTTAATAGTTCTACAGGTGTTGTTACAGGTATAGCTGCAGGTAATGTGATCATCCATTACACCACGCTTTCAATGAGCTGTGGTCCGTTAAGTGCTTCTTATCCTATATTGGTAAATCCATTACCTGATGCGGGAGTTATTTCTGGTGCTAATGGAACATGTGTCGGTTCTTCGATCACTATTACTGCTTCAGTAGCTGGTGGTTCGTGGTTCGATCTTAATACGATCACAGCAGCTCACGTTCCCGCTGGCTTGAATGATGTCATCACCGGTGTCTCAATTGGAGCCGATACGATAATTTATGTTGTTACTACACCTACTTGCGGTAGTGATACTGCTGTAAAAGAATTAGGCATAGTTGCAGCCAATACACCATTGCCTATCACAGGTGATTCTACTGTTTGTGTCAATGATACTATTATAGTTGCCAATAGCGCTATCGGTGGTACCTGGACATCTGGTAATACTGCAATAGCTACGGTTGATGTAGTCACGGGTAAGGTTACCGGAATAGCTGCAGGAAATGTTGTCATCTCCTACAGCGTTACGTATTCGTGCGGCCCCGTAGATACATTTATTAATATCCGTATAAAACCATTGCCTGTTGCAGGTACTGTATCCGGACCTTCATTTATGTGTGTCGGTTCACAGATAACACTTGCTGTTACGGGTGCCAGCGATACAGGAAGATGGAGTAGTAGTGCACCGGCAGTGGCATCAATAAATTCGACCACCGGCGTAGCTTCAGGCTTGGCTGTGGGTGTAGACACACTTCTCTTCACAGTAAATTCCGGCTGCGGAATCGCGACTGCTTATATTTTAGATACGGTCAGGGCTATTCCTCCTGTTGATAGTATTACAGGCGCTATGTCGGTTTGTCCGGGTGCTATCCTCACTTTATCATCTACCGGCGGTGGCGCAACGGGCACATGGGCATCTAATGATCCTGCTATTGCAACCGTAACGGGTGGGGTAGTAACTGCCATTAACTCAGGTACAGCAATAATATCTTACACAGTGCTCAATGTATGTGGCTTATTTACAGATACGGCAGCAGTTACTGTATATCCTCACCCTGTTGTAGCTACTTTGTCCGATCAGGCAGTTTGTAATGGAGGCACTTTCAATACGGTCTTTACAGGTCCTGTTCCGGCTACTGTCTTTACTTGGACCAATAATAACACCGTCATTGGTCTTGGCGCATCAGGTACAAACGATACGTTGATATTTACAGCGGTTAACAATACAGATTCAGTTGTCAGCGCAGTAGTTACTGTTACGCCTGCTGCTAATGGCTGTATTGGCGTAAGTGATACATTTACGATCTCAGTAGAGCCTACTCCTGTATTGACCACTCCACTTGCTGCCACGATATGTGATAGTGTAACATTTAATTATGTGCCGGCAACAACCACTGCAGGGGTTACTTACAATTGGAGTCGTGCTGCAGTTGCAGGTATTATCAATGCTCCCGCAACCGGTACGGATACTATCAATGAAGCATTGTATAACAATACATTGCTGCCTGTAGTAGTTACCTATGTTTATACACTTACTGTTAATGGTTGTACCAACACACAGTCAGTAATTGTCACCGTCAATCCTCGTCCGCAGTTGACAAGTTCACTGACGCCACCTGATGTGTGTAGTCATACACTCTTCTCTTATTCTCCGTCATGCGCTATTACCGGTGCTACTTTTACATGGCACAGATCGCTGATAGCTGGTATCAGCAATCTGGCGGCAAGTGGTGTAGATAATCCCGATGAAGTGCTTAGGAATACCACTATCAACACTATTGCAGTGCCTTATGTTTTTACTACTACTGCCTTCGGATGTTCGTATGCACAGATAGTAACAGTAAACGTAAAACCACGTCCGGTGTTGACCAGCGTAACTGCTGACACTATCTGCAGTCGTTCTCCATTCAACTATACACCTACAGGTGCCGTACCCGGAACTACTTTTGCATGGTCTCGTCCGGTTGTAGCAAATATTTTACCATTGACTTCATCAGGTATCAGCTCGATCAACGATACGCTCATCAACACTACTTCTTTGGTTCGTGTCAATGCGGTCTATGTGTACACGCTTACTGCCAATGGTTGTGTGAATACTCAGAATGTAGTATTGTCGGTCGATCCGCAGGCATCACCTGTGCCGGTCATCACTACTCATTCACCTGATGTGGTATGTGCCAATACTTTGTATCAGAACTTCGGTACATCACTGCAGCCATCCGACCCGAGCACACAATTTGTTTGGACGGCTACCAATGCCACTGTTTATGCCACAGGAAGCAATGATCAGTATTCACTTATTAACTTCCCTACACCCGGTAATGCGGTGATCACGGTCACAGCAAATGTAATAGGCTATAATTGTTTTCTGAAGGATACATTCGCGGTTACGGTCAATAGTTCTTATTCTGATCAGCCTTCTGTACTGTATCTGAATAATATTCAGTTCGTATGTCTGCCTAGCGATGAGGATACTTATCAGTGGGGCTATGACAATGCGCAGTTGGATTCGACCATTCTTACCGGTGAGGTAAGTCAGGATTATGTTAATTCCAGCCCCGATTTCAGCAAATATTATTGGATCATCACTACCCGCAATGGTTGTATGCAGAAGACTTACTACAAAGTCCCGGTAGGTGTTGAGGAAGTTAATGGTAAGTTAGCGGAAATAAAGCTATATCCTAACCCGGCTACAAATGATCTGACAGTAGAAATCTCCGGCCTACGTGCCGCCAATGTTACTGCAGGTATCTACGATATTACCGGGCATAAGATCAGTAGTGTACAAATGGGTAATAACAAAGCGGTAATGAATGTAAGTGATCTTGCGGCGGGTGTTTACCTGATAGATTGTTACCATGATGGTATCAAGATAGCTACAGCAAGATTTGTAAAAAATTAAGATAAAGGGTTAAAAGAATTAAAATGAAGAAGATCATTCTATTATTGATTGGCGTTTGCGGAACATTGGTCGCAGGTGCTCAGGGTGTTGGCAATTATGCCGATAGCATCTTGTCGCGCTGGTGCATCGATGTAAATGCAAGGGCAGGATTACTCAACCAGAATTTCAATACCATATACAGCCTTGATAATTATGCTCAGAATGTAAATAGTAACTCAGGTACTGTAAAGTTTAAGAACGGTTACAGCTTGGGTGGCGAATTGCAGGTAGGTTATTTCTTTGGCAGTAAGCGTCATTGGGGTATCGGCACCGGCATCAATTATTATGCGTTCTCAGGAGATGTGACTGTAGATGGTTACCATGTAGAATATCGCGCTGTAGATTTTAATAATAATGTTTACAGACAAGTCATAACGGGTAATAATATCAAGGAACAGCTCAATATTACTTCTGTGAACATTCCTCTGGTGGCCAAGTACAAGAACAGGTTCTCAAAAAAATGGGGCTTTACAGCAGATGCCGGACTGATGATCGGGTTGAAAGCCGCAAATTCATGGAAGGCCGACGGATCTTTTAATTATGAAGCGATATATAAGTTTACAGATGCTACCCATACTGTTTATGACAATGGCGCAACGCCCAATGTGGAAGACTATTTCATAACCCGTGCTAACTGGTTAAGAAATAATCCCGGTGGTAATGTGCAGGCTTATTTCGATGAATTGAACAGTAAAGGATACAATGTAGGATTGAATGTTAAGCCTACTTCCGGCTCAGGTACGGTCAACTATCGTTCGGCTACTATAGGATTGTTATTGAAGCCTTCAATGAACTACTTTTTATCCGATAATGTAGCCCTCGATTTTGGTGTGTATTATATGCTGCAGCCTTTTAAAAATGATGCCCGCAGCAACTACATGCTTACTGCTAAAGTAGGAGAATACAATTCTGTTCTCAATAGTGCATCAGGGGTTAATGCACAGTCTTATGGCGTTAATATAGGTGCTCGCTTCTTCCTGGGTCGTAAACCTAAAGACAGAGATCATGATGGCGTGCCTGATAAAAATGACCTGTGTCCTGATGATTCAGGCTCTGTATTACTCCAAGGTTGCCCTGACAGAGATGGTGACGGAGTTCTTGATAAGAATGATTCTTGCCCTGATGTAAAGGGACTTGTGAAATTCAACGGATGCCCCGATACTGATAAGGATGGTATCGAAGACAGAAAGGATGAATGTCCGTTCGATGCAGGTTTGAAGCAATTCAATGGTTGTCCTGACAGGGATCACGATGGTGTCATAGATAAGAATGATTCTTGTCCTGATGTGGCCGGAGAAGTGCAATATCATGGATGTCCGGATAGCGATGGTGACGGTATTCCCGATCCTGAAGATAAATGTCCTACAGTTCCTGGTCCTGCCAGCAATTTCGGTTGCCCGGATAATTCTATTGATACTTTGAAGGATGTGGATGTAAGTACTCCGATCTTATTTGATGTCAATAAGACATCCATCAAGCCTGAGTCTATGCGTGTATTGGCCAAGGCCGCCAGAATGTTGAAGAATGGCGAGACAGTTACAGTGAATGTAGATGGCTATACAGATAGTACAGGTCCTGAGGATTATAATAAAGGCTTGTCAGTAATGAGAGGTATGGTAGTTAAGCTGGAGCTTGTGAAAATGGGTGCCAAATTTGAGACCATCAAAGTAAAGGGCTACGGTGAAAAGTATCCTGCCGCTCCAAATAACACACCTGATGGTCGTAAGAAAAATCGTCGTGCTGTTATGAAGCTTGGGAAATAATAACTTTTTTTAAATCAATAGAAAGGGAGCTGTTGGCTCCCTTTTCTATTGCAGTATGGTGATTGCGAATGCTCTGTCGCAATAGCTCCGTGTTTTGTCGCACTGCACTTGCAGGATATAAATCCCGATCATTATTTTTGTTTTGTAAAACTTGCAAAATGGCAAAGGAACCTCGAATCGCTGCAACTACTGTCGATGAATATCTTTCCGCATTACCCGACGATGTTCGGACTATGTTGGAAAAGCTACGTAAGACCATAAAACAGGCCGCCCCTGATGCAGAGGAGCTCATAAGTTATAAGATACCGGGTTACAAGCAGAACGGATATGTTATATTCTTCGCCGCATTTAAGGAACATTGTTCTCTTGTGCCCGTAGATAAAGAGGTACAACAAATGTTTGCCAAAGAGCTGGAAGGTTATAAGATCAACAATTACACAGTCCATTTTACTGTTCAAAATCCATTGCCCGCAGCACTGGTAAAGAAAATTGTAAAAATGAAACTCAAAAAGAATGCTGAGAAAGCTTTGAAAAAGAAGAAATAATAACGTTCCCCTAATTTATAATGAAATTATCATTGGCAAATGATCACTGAATTTTAGCCATTTTGAAGAATTGCCTATTACAATTGATCGGACTTCAGTAAACATTTTAGTGCTGGCAAATACATAATCAATGTGGTATGCTTTTGATTGATTTCTTTGAAGGAAGAAAGTTGGATTACTTTCTTTTCCTTGTCTCTCATTGAAATATTCATGATATAGACTTCTTATTCCAATATCATCTAATTCTCTTACCACATCTGTATGATTCCACCATCTATCCCATTCATCCCAGATGGTGTTGCTATTAAAGTCGCCTGCAATAATTGCTTCTTTGAGATGGATCTTATTTACTTGTAAGTATTTCCACAGTTGTCCGATGTATTTAAAATTAGGTGATTGTGCATGATGATTCCATACAGCAAGTAAATTAAATCTATCATTTATCCTTGCCGAAATAAAGTATTTGGTTTTATTGTCTTCCCAATTATTTCGAACTAATGAAATTTCCTTTTTACAAAATATGCCTAATCCTTTGTTTTTATTGTCTCCCGTCCATAGGTAATTGACCGCCCACTCTTTGTATGCTTTATCAATTGATGTTTCTGGGTTTTCGCACTCTTGAATAACCATTATATCAGCATTCAAGAATGCCAACTCAGCATATTTTTTTCTGAATGCTCCGTTGCAGTTCCATGTAACTATTGTCATTTGGTCTATATTCATCAGGCAGGTAGGTAATGTGCGGATAGTTGCATCAAATTTAATGTTTGTCTGTTAGTGTGTCGATGACGTTTCAATTTTGCTCAAATATATTCATTCGTATATGTAATTCTTTGCTTCAAAGGATTGTGAGTGATTTATTTTGTCACATATAAAATTAATTTTGTAGAACTATTTTTACTTAGGGTAGCCCCTCAGGGCATATTTTTATACCTTGCACTTCCAATAGATAAGTTATGGCTAATTCACTGAAGAAGGTTGGTACAATATTCGCTTTTGCATTGAGTACGCTTTCACACGCTCAAAACCTCACTAAGTATATAGATCCTATGATAGGTACAGGCGGTCATGGTCATACCTATCCCGGTGCCACTGTGCCATTTGGTATGGTACAGCTTAGCCCGGATAACGGAGACGAGGGGTGGGACTGGTGCAGCGGATACAACTACAGCAGTCCTGCTATTGCAGGGTTTAGTCATATGCACCTCAGCGGCACCGGTTGCGGCGACTGGACCGATATCTCTGTAATGCCGCATACCAGCCTTATCGCAGATTCCTTCAGGTTCTTTAAAGTGCCTTTCGATCATCAGAACGAAAAGGCATCGGCAGGTTTTTACAGTGTGGCTATGAACAATGGCGTCAAGGTATCGCTTACAGCCACCGAGCGCGTAGGTTTCCATAAATACGAATTTCCTAAGGGTAGCACACCGTTCGTGCGCTTTCAGCTAAACTATATGATCAATTGGGATAGTACCGTTAAGACGCGCATCCTTTTGGTCAATGATTCTACTATTGTCGGCTATAGATACTCTTACGGCTGGGCCAATGTAGAGCGTGTTTACTTTGCTGCACGCACTTCTCATGCTATAAAGGCATTGCATATTTTCGATTGCAGCACGCATAATGAGATAAAGCAAATAGACGAAAACGGTAAGGACTACAACGGAGAATTGGAATTCATTGATCTTAATGGTCAGCCACTGTTGATGAAGGTGGCATTGTCATCCGTGAGTTATGATAAGGCGCTTGAAGCATTGAGTGAGATCAAAGGCTGGAACTTCGATGCATACAAGAAAAAGGCAGAGATGCTATGGGAAAAAGAACTGGAGAAGACCGTAGTAAAGACCAATGACGAGCATCTGAAACGTATCTTCTACACTGCCGTTTACCATACTTGCCTGGCACCGGTACTTTATTCCGATGCAGATGGCTACTACAAGAATGCTAAAGACAATGTGCGTCGTATGCGCAAAGGTCAGCGTTATACGGTCTTCTCCCTGTGGGATACCTTCAGAGGTTTGAATCCTTTATTTACGCTTACTCAGCCCGTTCGCAACATAGATATTCTCAACAGTATGTTGGCATTTTATGAAGAGAACGGACTATTGCCGGTATGGGATCTAAGTACATGGGAGACCAATTGTATGAGCGGTTACCATGCCGTTCCTGTTCTTGCAGACGCAGTTTTGAAAGATACCAAAGGATTAGATGCCAATCTGGTCTATGAGGCCATGCTGGCAAGCGCCAATCAAAAAGAGCGCGGCACTCAGGATTACATCAAATACGGTTATCTTCCTTCTGATAAGGGCTCATTCAGCGTCACTCTTACTGTAGAGTATGCCTACGACGACTGGTGCATAGCTCAGGTAGCTAAGAAACTGGGTAAGATGGATGATTATGCCAGATTCATGAAGAGGGCAGACTCCTGGAAACAACTTTTTGATAAGCAAACAGGTTTTATGCGTGGTAAGAAGGCAAATGGCTCATGGGTCACTCCTTTCGATCCTTATTTTGCTTCAACCGACTGGAAGACATCTAACTACGAAGAGGGTAATGCATGGCAATACACTTTCTTTGTGCCTCACGATATTCAGGGCCTTGCCAATGCATTTGGCAGCAATGAAGCTTTCATACAGAAGCTCGATTCTCTTTTCAGCGTTAACTCAGGTATCAAAGGCGAGTCTGCACCACCTGATATGAGTGGATTGATAGGCCAATATGCCCATGGTAACGAACCTAGCCACCATATCGCTTACATGTACAATTTCGTAGGTCAGCCTTGGAAGACTCAAGAGAAGGTGCGCAATATCATCGAGACCATGTATCACGATAAGCCTGAGGGATACGCTGGTAATGAAGACTGTGGTCAGATGAGTGCTTGGGCAGTATGGAGTATGATGGGCTTTTTTCCTGCTAATCCTGCTAATGGCGAATACATATTTGGTAGTCCGGTTTTCGATGAGCTTTCTCTGAAACTTCCTTCAGGCAAGACCATGTCTATCAAAGCTAAGAACAACAGTAAGACCAACATCTACATTCAAGGTGTTACACTGAATGGCAAACCTTACTCAAAGACATACATAGCCCACTCAGAACTGTTGAAAGGTGGTGTGCTGGAGTTTACAATGGGTGATAAGCCTAATAAAAAATGGGGTGTAGATGCCCAGAATTGGCCGGCAACCGCACATAAATAGCCATCACCGGGACGTTTGTTATCAGTTAAACTAGATCAGATCGCCTATATTGGCGATCCTATACCATATTGTTTTTGTAATTCTTTGAATAACAGTCAGGTAGCTCATTATTTTTTCAAAAAAATACCCCGAATTGCTTTGTTATTTAGTTGTTAATGCCTAAGTTCGTGTTATAAATAATATCAACTATGGCTCGTGACCTTAATGATAAGAAGAATATAGATAAGCTTGTAAATGAGTTGATTAAGTCGCCTAAGCAAGTAAAGCCTATTCATACTCAAAGTATTATCAGTGATTGTATTCAGGTACTGCCTTACAGCTATGTAGATGGGAATGTACAGGAGGTGGTCATTAGTAATGTTTCTTTTATCAATGAGTTCTCATTGATGTCAATTTCAGGTAACAAGCTGATTATCATTGAAGATTGCATCTTCCATGCTGGTATGAAGATCCATAGCCTTAAAGATGCTAAGATCATTATCCGTAATTGCATATTCAGACAGGCTCCTGTCATCAAAGCGCTCAGATCTCAGATCTCTGAAACAGGAAATATATTTCCTCACGATATTGAAATGGGTTCACTGACTCTCGATACCACATTTTCTTCAGCCATTGCGTTGCAGGATGCCATTATCCTCAACTGACCTTAGTCTGCTATTGCATCGTACAAAACAAGCACAACTCTGTTTGGACGCTATGCAATAGCAGAACCTAATTTTAAGCATCATTGTTACAGTCATCACCTCATACCACTATCCGTTGGCAATTTTAATACTACCTTTGCGGCCTTAATCATTACCGCTTGACTACTCCGAATCCAGATAAACAGATCATGTTCAAAAATCGCCTGCTTAAGGTGTGGAAACACATTAGTAAGCTGGCAAGAAGGCAGAATATTGCTTGTTTCAGATTTTATGATCACGATCTCCCGGAATTTCCATTTGCCATCGAATGGCTCAATGGTGATGTACATGCCGCTGAATATAAGCGGAGGCATGGTATGGAGGATGAAGAGCATGAACTTTGGTTGGCCGCTTGCAAACAGACCATCGCAGAGGTATTGGAGGCCGAACCCGAACGTATCTTTATGAAGATACGTCAGCGTAAAGCTGGCCGTCAGGGGCAATATGAAAAATTCAATGACCAGAAAGAAGAGAAGATAGAAAGGATAGTACCGGAGGGTGGTTTGAATTTCATCATCAACCTCACCGACTACCTCGATACAGGTTTATTCCTCGACCACCGCATTACGCGTGGCATGGTCAGAGATGAAGCCAAGGGTAAGAATGTCCTTAACCTGTTCTGTTATACGGGCTCTTTCAGTGTCTATGCCGCAAGTGGTGGCGCAGCTTCTGTTACCTCTGTCGATCTTTCTAAAACATATATCAACTGGGCTAAACGGAATATGCAGTATAATAAGCTGTATAAGGATACGCAGCACGACTTCATTCACGGAGATGTAATGGAGTGGCTCGATTATATGCCTAAAGATACTTACGACATCATCGTCTGCGATCCGCCTACATTCTCCAATAGCAAGCGTATGGAAGATACTTTCGATGTGCAACGCGATCACGTTATGCTGCTCAAAAAGCTGCTGAAGGGCTGCACGGAATTCGGTAAGATCTATTTCAGCAATAACTACCGCGATTTCGTTCTCGACCGCGATTCAATTCCGGCGGCTACGGTCAAAGACATCACTGCTCAGACCACACCTTTCGACTTTCAGGGTAAACTACACCGCAAGTGTTATTTGATTCAGAAGTAATAGCTGAATAGATTAATAAATTGGATTACTTCAAAAGTGCCTGTTGTCGGTTTTTTCTTGCACTGGTCTAAGCGTCTCTCCGGTCTGCGAAGAAAAACTACTCAAACAGTTCTTCCTTACTCAACGGCCTGCGTTCAATTAGCCATTTGAATCGGCTCAGACGGGTATTGGGGATATCTGCTTTTTGAAGCGGAGTAAGTGTCTGATGAACATTTCTGTCCAGTAAAATACTGCTTACAGATTGATCATCAAAAAATACCCGCATCCGGTCTCCTTTGGCCTGTAGTACACCTATGTAGGCACCGTGGTCATCCTTACTGTAATAGATGGCTTCAGCATTAGGATATACGTTCAGATCGGTGATCGTATTGTTGGTAAAAAATCCTTTCAATGTCCTTCCTTGCACCTGGTCATACAGGCCCGCGTCTATAGGCCCTGCAAGTGATACTATGAATGCATTATTAGGTACATAGATGCTCTTTATTCGGTTGCTGTCGCTTAGCTTCATGATGATGGTATCGCCCGTCACCTGGCTGTTCCGCGACCATGCTATCGGGTTACTTATCATGCGGATGCACGAATCTGTTTGTGTGTAAGTAATGCTGTCGCACACGCCTTGCAGCGAGTCTGAAAATATCTTTACATGATGGTAGCCGGTGAACAAAAGAGGTGCTGTAGAATCTGCAGCTGTGGTGTCTTCTGTTAGCAGAGCTACTGTGGGCTCTTTCTTCTTCATTCTGTTCTTTTTTGCATCAGGCTGCTCGGTCGTTATATCAGTCTTAACCAACTTATTACTGACCAATGTTGTTGTGTCTTTCCCCTTATTCAACATCTTTTTTGTTGTCAGTATCGGTGCCGAATAGAATGTATCTGCTCTCAGATAAAGGGTGTCCTTGCCATTCACTGATTGTAATACAGGTTTATCTGTAGTCCACATCACCCGTTTCCTGATGTGATACGTAGCTCTGCCGCAATACAAGGTAGAGTGGTGCCCTGTATCTACAGCTATCACATGCCCGTAGGCATAGCTCAAACCGCGTTTTTTATTATAATAAAGCGTGTCCGACTCTATATATTGTCCGTCATACCATACAGATGATGGGGAATTGAATCCGGCAACACCATTGGCATTATCATAATAACCATTACTGGTCTGTAATATCGTTCTGCCGCTATCGCCTACCACCAGAGACTTGGCAAAGAATTGAGTCAGCTTGGTCTCCGTATTATACATCATGTCTTGCGACTTGGTATGATATTGAGGGTCCTTCACTATTGCATTGCCCAGAAAGTGCGCTTCTTTGGTCTTTACATTATATATCGCTCTGTTGCTGGTAACTAGGGTAGAGTCGGCTTGCAGTGTTCCGGTATTTTCATACTCGCCCACCTTGGTGCCAAGGTTATAGGTAAGGTCTTCACTCCACAGTCTGTTCTTCCCGTCTGTTAATGTCACATCTCCCTGCATAAAGGCGATCTTGGTGGCTGCTGTGTAGCGCAGATAGTCGCATGTACCTTGCGTACCCCCTTCCTGTGCTATCCTCACATTGCTGAATGCCTGCAATACATTGGTGGTCTTGTTCTGGTACAGGCTATCACAATACAAGGTATCGGTGCCTTGCTGCATGATCACATCGCCCACAAAACGGAAGTAGTCGCCGGAATCAGTATGCGTAAAGGTAACTACCCGGTTATTCAGTATGTGTATCGTGATTTTTGACGTGTCTGTCTTTTGGGCATATACCGATGTCCCGCACAAAAATAGAGCGGTCAACAGGCATAAGGTGTAAAAAATCGTATTGCTGAAAGTCTTCAAACCTTGTTGTTTGCTTTTGCGGCAGTGTTAATCTTTCTTTTTCTTGCCGAAGATGGTAACATTGATGTAGCGCGATGGATGAGCTTTGAGGTCACCCAGCAGATTGGTCATATTGGTATAAAGATCTTTATTGTTGATCAGTTGTCCCATAGAACCATCGCCATTATTGATCTTGGTGGTTATGCCATTCAGTTCATTGGTCACATGTTCAAACTGTGTAATGGTCTTTTGCAACGGTGCATTGGCCATCTGGTTCGATACATTGCTGAAGTTGTTCATGATACGGGTAAGTGTATCATTATTCTTCGCTAGGTTGGCAGAGAAACTGTTGGCATTGCGCAGTATGCCCTTCACGTTTTCGGTCTCATTAGAGAGGGTCGCCGTCATCTTTGCAAGATTATCAGCAGTCTTGTTCACAGAGGCAATAGTACCTTTAATACCATTGCGGTTATCTTCTCCCAGTAATACATTCACACCGGCTATTACGGTATCAAGAGAGGCTACTGTTTTCCGCAACGAGGCTACGAGCGGGGTTATCTCCTTGGTGATATTATCCATTACACCTGGCTCTTCGCCAGTTAACAAGGTAGTTTTAGGCTCAGCTACCGAACTGCTTTTACCCAGATCAAGTCTGATATTTTTACCATCCAATAACCCTGCAGATACAATAGTGGCCACTGTTCCTTGGGGTATCACTACATCCTTTCTCACTGCTATGGTTACTTTCACACCTCTTTCTTCTTCCAGCTCCATAGACAGTACATGCCCTACCACCAGACCACGTATCTCTACAGTCGCAGAATTAAGAAGACCATCCACATTTGCGTAGTTGCAATAGTAGATCTTATCTTTAGAAAGCAGGTCTGCTCCTTTCAGGAAGTAAAAGCCGGAAAAAAATATAACAAGCGATATGGTGGCCAACAGACCAATTCTCACTTCTTTAGAAATACTCATAAGTAAGTTTGATGCAACAAAAATAAGACCATTAAGGTAATAATGCAGATATTAGGGTAATTAACTCCTCATATAAACGCTAAAGTTTATTAACAATTATAGAGCTATATATTTTTTTACGACGGGTATAGAGCTGTTTCATAGTCTTGTAGCTCCTTTTTGCCTCGTTTATGAAGTAAAATAATTGGACCACATCTTCGGCCGATTTTAATTGTGGCACGCTTTTAAAGGTAATAAGGTATGAAAAAGCTGATCTTATTATCCGCAATATTGTTGACCTCATTGATAAGCTATAAGGCTGATGCTCAGGTCAGCGTTAATGTAAATATTGGAACACAACCTGTCTGGGGGCCTGTTGGGTACGACTATGTCCAATATTATTATCTCCCCGACATTGATGCCTATTATGCAGTAGATGCACGTCGGTACACTTATTTCAGCGGCGGTCGCTGGATTACCTCCGCATATTTGCCACCTATGTATAGAAATTATGATCTCTATCACGGCTATAAAGTGGTGGTCAATGAACAAAGACCATGGCTGAATAACGACCGTTATCGCAGAGATTATGGAAAATATAAGGGTCGTCACGACCAACCGTTCATCCGCGATAGTCGGGATAGCAGATATTTCGCCAATCCCCGTCATCCGCAACATGCAAAATGGAACGGTAATGCTCATCCGGGAAACCCAATGAACAGACCGCAGCAGGTAATGCCACCAAGAGGAGATCAGCAACAACATGGCGGTCAGGGCAATGGAAATAATGATCATCGCGATAACAATGGTCACAGTGGAGATCGCGGCAACGACAAAGGTGGGGATCGTGGTGGAGATAATGGACATGGTCATGGAAATGAAAAGGGCGACCACGGCCATCGTTAGTATATACGGTTACAATTTGTATAGCCTCGCTGATAGCGGGGCTATTTTTGTATAACGGTGTAGGATAAAAAATATACAATTTCAGGTAGCTATTGGTAACTAATTGTATGACAAACATTTCTGTTTTCTAGCCCTCTCAATGTGAATATCTTTATTTTTTCAACCCGTTTTCGCATATTAATTTGCACCCGATTACAACAATATTGCACTTGTTCATTGACATATAGACCTATCACCAGATCGCCTCTGTACAATAGAAGGTGTTCAATAAATAATGCCCTGCCATAATTAGTGCATACTCTTGTAGAGACCCATAATTGCGTCTCTAGAGCGGTTTGTAACAAGAACTAAGATGCTCCACCAATGTGTAAACCTATTTTGGGACAAGGCAGATGAGGCAGTGGCAGAAAAGTGGCAGATAAGTAGAAGAAAGTGGCAGAAAGTGGAAGAAAGTGGCAATTTGTTAAAATGCCCGAAACCCTTGCCTATAGAGCACTACAGCCAAATAGCCATCAAAAAACTGCCGAAAAAAATAAAAACTGCCACTTTTTAAATAAAACATTTGTCGCGGGGTCTCTCCCGATTATTTCGCTATCCTCCCACTTAAACCGAAAACTCCTGAATGGGCTAATAATTGTCAGCTCAGGGTTTTAACCCCAAAGAATCCTTGCAAAACAAAAACACCAATGTTAGATATGAACAAGGCACAATGTTCAAAATAATAAAGGTGCGGTATTGACCGCACCTTTATAAATGACTATTGAGATTTGTATTACTTATTGATGATCAGTTTCAACTGCTTTTGATCGGCGTCAGAGATAATTCTCAGGAAATAGACCCCGTCAGCCAGTTGCCCTGCCAGCGATATCGGCTCATTGATCTTACCTCTTTCTGATGTGATGTTTTTACGATACACAACACCTCCTTTCAGATCAAGTACCTCTATCATCATTTCCTCATCGTTCAGGATGCCTACAGATCCTGTAAGTGTAAAGTTGCCCGATGTAGGATTAGGGAATAAGGATACGCCGTTACCTGCTGCATTGATATCGGTCACATCTAGGAATGTAGCATAGATGACGACAGTATTGCTGGTATCTCTGGCTGGTATAGCGCATATAGCATTGCTCTTTACCACACATTTTACAGTGTCATTTTGATACACGTGGCGGGCATAAGAAGAGCTCGTCGCGCCCGGTACAGCCACTCTGTTCACATACCACTGATAAGTAGGAGAAAGTCCTCCGTAAGTGGATGCACAGAAAAAAGTGACAACAGCACCAATAAAAGCAACAGTATCATTAGGACTGTAAGAGATAGTCGCATTAGGTACCAGATGTGGATAGATCACGAATGTTGATTGCGCTCTCGCGGTATCAGGTTGGTGACATACCAGACTGCTGATCATCTCCACATGTACGGTATCTGATGCGGTGGGAGAGTAGATGTAAGTATTACCCGTTCCAACTACTACACCGCTCTTTATCCATCTGAATCCGGGTGAAGTACCACCGTTTACAGAAGTTGCAGTAAAGGTTATTGGTGTACCTGAACAAGCGGTGTCCGGCAGGTGAGATATCGTAACTGATGCCGGTGCATTAGGTGTAACACCCATAAATATTGAATCAGAAGATACAGTATTGATAGGCAATGCGCATGGAAAACTGCTGGTAACACGGCTGATAATGAAATCACCATTGTTCAGTGTAGCATCTGTGTAAGTACTATTGGTAGCTCCGGGTATAAATAAGCCGTTTTTACTCCAGTTATAGGTAGGGTTGGTACCGCCATTGGTTATCGTAGCCGTAAAAGTTACAGGAACTCCGAAGCAGATATTGTTAAGAGATTCGTGTATTGTATCAGTAGGCGTTACATATGGACTGGTACTTACATGGTTAGTGTCACTTTCAGAACAGCCATAGAAGTTGGTTGCCGTCACCCAATAACTGCCTGCCGAGGTTACTGTAATGATCTGGGTGGTCTGGGTGGTATTCCATACATAGGTACTTCCCGGGTTGCCTGCATTCAATGATAACGATCCGCCACTTCCGCAGATATAAGCATCTGCTCCTAAGTTGATGATCGGACTTGGATAAAGTAAAACAGAAAAAGTACTCGGAACAGTACAACCATTGGCATCAGTGACCAATAAGTTATAAACACCATTATTAGTAGCGTTGGCAGCATTTATGTTAGGTGATTGTACAGTCGAAGAAAAGCCTGCAGGGCCGCTCCACGCATAGTTATAGTTGGCAGTGCCACCGTTTGGTGTAGCATATAAAGTAAGTGTTCCGCCTGGGCAGAATGGTGCGTTGGAAGCTGTAAAAACGGTCAGTGGAGCAGGCTCAGAAACAATTACAGTTGTTGAGCTGGTGCAACTTCCGCCGGCAGTTACTACCACTGTATATGATCCTGAATCTAGTCCGCCTATATTTTGGTTAGTAGATGTGAATCCGGTTGAACTTGTCCATGAATAAGTGTAAGGCAATACACCGCCAGTGACCGTAAGTATAACGCTGCCATTGGTCAGACCATGGCAGGTCATATCATGCGGGGTAGCTGTTAGGGTAGGGCTGGTACATGTTGCTTTTGCTCCGAAGTTCATACTGAACAGCGCAACAAGTAAAGAAATGGAATAGAGTACACGCCCTTTAGTATAGATTATTTTCATAATTAAGTAAAGTGAATTCACTACAAATATAAATAAGAATATGCCTAAAGCAAATAAAAATGTAGGGACTCCGAGAATATGTGTGAATATGTATAAAATAATTAATGGAACAGTATCGAAAGTTACATTTGATAAATTGATAAAGAATAAATGTATAGATGGCAGAATGTAAGCATGGGACAATATTTTAGGGTGTAGCCTGTCTTTTGGGGAAATTAACTGAACTTTGTATCTGACTGATAATTATGATATTTTCATCTAAACTGATAGAGGACGCGGTACAGGAGTTTTCCAGATTGCCGGGTATAGGAAAGAAGACCGCATTGCGCATGGTGTTGCAATTGCTGAAAATGGACGAGCAGGAGGTGGATGAATTTACCGGTGCTGTTTCGCGTATGCGTCATGGTATCAGATTTTGTAAAGAATGCCACAATGTAGCCGACAGTGAGGTATGTGTGGTTTGCGTCAATCCAGGCAGAAACAGGAACCAGATATGTGTTGTCGAAAACATTCGTGATGTGATCGCCATTGAAAGTACCCAACAGTTTAGTGGTTTGTATCATGTACTGGGTGGTATCCTTTCTCCGTTAGATGGGGTAGGGCCTGAGCAGTTGAATCTGACGACTCTGCACGATAGAGTAAAAAATAATGAGGTAACTGAGCTCATTATGGCATTGAGCCCTACTATTGAAGGCGATACTACTGTTTATTATATTGCCCGCCAGCTCAAAGATCTGCCGGTCACCATTACTACTATCGCACGCGGTATAGCATTTGGCGGTGAATTGGAATATGCCGATGAAATGACGCTTGCTCGTTCTATTGCAAAAAGATTACCGATAGATAACTATGTAACAATGAAATAGTTACCCATTTTATTGATCCGTTTGCCTCGGCATCAACTTATTGGGCTCAATCACAATGTTCATTTCAACTAAATTTGGATAGGAAAGACGATATATGAAAAAAGGATGGGTATTGATAGTGCTGCTTGTTTTTTATATGACAGCTAATGCACAGATGACAATGGACGAAAGGTTCAATAAATACAAAGAACAATTTATTCAGCAATTGTGGACAGTTTATCCCGGTTGGGCAAGTAGTGTTGGCTTTCATAAGTTGGATAGCGTATTGATCGTGCCGGATGAAAGGTCAAGACAAAAGGAACAGGAATTTTGTATCCGGAATCTTAATGTGCTTAAAACATTTAAGCTGAATGAACTGAGTGATCTGAATAAGATAGATCTGCATTTGATTGAAAATCAACTCAATTATTCAATTTTTAATCTGCAGGAACTCAGGGCTTTTGAATGGGATCCCTCTTCTTATAATGTTTCGGGTGGATTTGCAGACATTCTTGCTAATGATCATATGCCTTTAGAAAAGCGACTGCGTAGTTTTTATGCTAAGATGGAGCATGTTCCTGAGTATTATGAAGCGGCAAAAGCTAATATCAAAAATCCTTCTAAAGAGCATACTGAGTTAGCTGTGGAACAGAATGATGGCGGGTTATCTGTATTTAAGAAAGACCTGGACGATGCTTTGGCAAAAAGTAAATTAAGCAAAGAAGAAAAAGAGATGATAAGGACTCGCGCAGATAAGTCTGTCGTGGCAATAGAAGGTTATGTTCGTTGGTTGAGGGCAGAAGACGGTCGGAATCATCAGGCACGTAGCTTTAGATTGGGTAAAGATCTCTATGAAAAGAAGTTCGCATATGAGATACAGTCAGGATATAGCGCAAGTCAGATATATGCTAAAGCGGTAGCTCATAAAGAGGAGTTGCATGCAAAGATGTACGAGATCACACAGCAGTTATGGCCTAAATATTTGAAAGGGGTCAGGATGCCTGAAAATAAACTGGAAGCTATAAAGATGATGATAGATACATTGTCTGTAAAGCATGTTCGACCGCAGGATTTCCAGACTGCCATTGAAAAGCAGATACCTGCTTTGGTAGAATTCATTAAGCATAAGGATCTGATATACATAGACCCCTCTAAGCCTTTGGTGGTGCGCAGAGAGCCTGCTTATATGGCGGGTGTTGCCGGAGCATCTATCAATGCTCCCGGTCCGTACGACCGTAATGGTAATACCTATTATAATGTGGGTAGTCTTGACGGATGGAGCGCGGCAAAGTCTGAAAGTTATCTGAGAGAGTACAATCACTATATCTTGCAGATTCTTAATATTCATGAAGCTATCCCCGGCCATTATACTCAATTGGTATATGCCAATCAGTCGCCGAGTATCGTAAAATCCATACTTGGTAACAATGCTATGATAGAAGGTTGGGCAGTATATACCGAACGTATGATGCTGGAAAATGGATATGACGGAGATAAGGGATATAATAGTGAGGAAGCATCTCCTGAAATGTGGCTCATGTATTACAAATGGAACCTGCGTAGCACTTGCAACACTATTCTTGATTATGATGTACATACCCGTAATATGAGTAAGGATGATGCTCTTAAACTGTTGATGCAGGATGCATTCCAGGAAAAGACAGAGGCATTGGGTAAATGGAAAAGAGTATCTGTAACACAGGTGCAGTTGTGCTGCTACTTTACCGGATACACTGAAATCTATGACCTGAGAGAAGAAATGAAAAGTAAGCTGAAGAGAAAATTCGATCTGAAGCAATTTCACACTCAGTTCCTTAGCTATGGCAGTGCTCCTGTCAAGTATATCAAAGAGATGATGTTGAATAGTGAAGAACGACCTTTATTAATGAATAAAGAGAATGAAAAGGTGAGGTTGGAAAGAGCCAAAGAAGAAAAGGCGAAAAATGAAAGCAAAGCTAAAGGACAAAGATCAGGTAAATAAGGTGGACAAATACGGTGACAATGAATTGCAAGCGTACCTGATTGGTCCATAATACATTGTCAGATCATAAATTTGTACTGCTATTAAAATGATAATTATGCGAAAAATAATCCTTGCCCTTGCTGCTATCTTTATGGCAGTAGCCGTTTCAGCAACAACAAAAAGGGTGTTGTTCATTGGTAATAGTTATACCTATACCAACAATATGCCCCTCATCTTTCAATCATTAGCTACTTCGTTGGGAGATACCCTGATTTACGATGAGTCAGATCCCGGCGGATATACATTGCAGCAGCATACGGTCTATACCAATACGATCACCAAGATATTTTCACAGCCGTGGGATCTTGTGGTGATACAAGAGCAAAGCCAGATGCCTGCTTTTCCGCCATCTCAGGTACTTACCGATACTTATCCTTATGCCGCCAGATTGGATAGTATGGTCCGTGCCAATGACAGTTGCACACAAACAATGTTCATGATGACATGGGGACATGCCAACGGCGATCCTATGAATTGTGGTAGCTATCCTGCTATATGCACTTACGACGGTATGCAGCAGCGGCTGAGAGAAAGCTACATGGAGATGGCATTGAACAATAATGCTATAGTGGCTCCTGTTGGCATGGCCTTCAAAATAATGATGGATAGTGCATACACTCCTTGGTTATTTATTTCAGATAGTTCTCATCCGTTGGTTCCGGGTTCTTACCTGGAGTCTTGTGTATTGTACGGTTCTATCTTTCACAAGCCTACATTGAATGCTGCATATCTTTCAGGTCTTTCGGCTACTGATGCTCATTTGTTACAGCGCATTGCCGACAAGGTGGTATTCGATAGTATGGATCTGTGGCAACAACATGGCCATTATCCTTATGCGGGTTTTGCACATACCACATCGGGTAGTACAGTAAGTTTTACTTCCGCGTCCACGGTGCCTTCTGCTGATTCCTGGTCATTTGGTGATATGGCAACAGATACAGCCGGCAATCCTTCTCATATTTATACTAATAATGGCACATATACGGTGTCACATACGGTTAGCAATAACTGTTTCTCAGAAACATTGACGGATACGGTACATATTGGTCTTACAGTTATCGGAGTCAATACGATCACCGGCAATATACAAGGCAACATCATTGCTCAGGGTAATGGCATCATAAGATTGGCATTGACCCTCTCTGCCAATGATAGATTAGAGTTGACAGATATGAAAGGTATTGTAGTAAGAAGATATACCGCCGCTACCTTACCTGCAGCCGATAATCTGGTTCCGGGGATCTATGTTTACCGACTGTATAATAATGATGGTAAATCAATAAATGTGGGTAAGGTCAGTGTTTATTGATAGTTGATTTTGCAAATATATAATGATCATGTCTTCAAGCTTTCATGGGTTACGCACTGCTATCTATTTTGTAGATGATCTGGTCAAAGCTACAGATTGGTATAAAGGTGTGCTGGGTATTGAACCTTACTTTAATGAGCCATTTTATGTAGGCTTTAATGTAGGTGGTTATGAGTTGGGGCTTCATCCCTCAGATAGTCGTAACGACAGCCAGCCCAATAGTGTAGCAGTATATTGGGGTGTAGATAATGTACAAGCCACCTACGACTCAATGATAGCTGCCGGTGCTACTCCTCATGAAGTACCCAATGAAGTAGGTGGAGGAATAATAGTAGGTATGGTCAAAGACCCCTGGGGCAATTCGCTTGGTATCATTTACAATCCTCATTTTGTTCTGGCTGGATAGGTCTCTCATTTTCTATAAAATACAAGTGGAGCGCTTCTGCGCTCCACTTGTAACTATTCATCTCTCATTTAATTTATGATTTCAGTGCAGCATCGCCGGCGGTTTCGTTGCGCATAGCAACTACACCATCAAACACGTCAATAAGCACTGGTTTTGTTTTGTCAATATCTCCCGCAATAATCTTCTTGCTGAGCATGTTGATGAGGTCTTTTTGTATCACTCTCTTCAATGGTCTTGCTCCATATTGAGGATCAAATCCGCGCTGTACCAGATAGTCGAGTGCATAGTCTGTAAACTGCAGGTCGATACCTTGCTGCAACAATTGCTCTTTTAAATGCTCCAACTGTATCTTAATGATGCCTTTTATTTCTTTTCTCATCAGCGGATGGAACATGATGATGTCATCTATCCTGTTGAGAAACTCAGGGCGCATATTGGCCTTCAGTACATCCATTACCTGTTCTTTGGTAGCTTCCATTACATCATGAATATCCTGGCCATCTTTAATATTGGCAAAATTCTCTTGTATGATATGGCTGCCGGTGTTGCTGGTCATAATGATGATGGTATTCTTAAAGTTGACCACACGACCCTTATTGTCTGTCAGGCGGCCATCATCCAATACCTGCAGCAGTATATTGAATACATCGGGGTGTGCTTTCTCAATTTCATCGAGCAGTATCACAGAGTATGGTTTGCGGCGAACAGCTTCGGTGAGTTGTCCCCCTTCATCATATCCTACATATCCCGGAGGTGCACCAACCAAGCGGCTTACACTGTGCTTCTCCTGATACTCACTCATGTCAATTCGGGTCATCATGCTGTCATCATCAAAGAGGATCTCTGCTAAAGCCTTTGCCAGTTCGGTCTTACCCACGCCGGTAGTACCCAGGAATATGAATGAGCCAATTGGCTTGCGTGGGTCATGTAACCCTGCTCGGCCACGACGTATCGCATCTGATACCGCTTCAATAGCCTCATCCTGACCTATTACTCTTTTGTGAAGTTCATCTTCAAGTTGTAATAGTTTAGAACGTTCGCTTTGTAGCATACGCTGTACGGGAATACCTGTAGCTTTGGCTACATTCTCTGCTATGTCTTCAGCATCTACTTCTTCTTTCAACAGGCGTTTGTGGTTGGCGTCAATTTCATTCAGTTCTTTGATCATGTTGTCCACAATAGCTTCCTGCTCCTGTACTTTGCCATATCTTATCTCAGCCACGCGGCCATAATTGCCTTCGCGTTCTGCCTGTTCCGCTTCCTGCTTCAAGTGTTCAATGGTAGATTTCGCCTTGTTGATCTTATCTACCATTTCTTTTTCTTCCAGCCATTTTGCTTTGAGGGTATCCCGCTGAACGCTGAGCAGAGATATTTCCTGATTCAGCTCTTTGAGTTTGGCATCGTCGTTCTCTCTCTTTATGGCTTCGCGTTCAATTTCTAACTGGCGGATACGACGAATAAGTTCATCCAGTGCTTCGGGCATAGAGTTGATCTCCAGTTTCAATTTGGCTGCACTTTCATCAATCAGATCAATGGCCTTGTCCGGCAGGAAACGATCAGTAATATATCTATGTGAAAGTTCTACTGCTGCAATGATCGCTTCATCTTTTATCTGTACCTGATGGTGGCTCTCATAACGGTCTTTCAGTCCGCGGAGGATAGATATAGCGTCTTCCGGTGTTGGTTCATCTACAAACACCTTCTGGAAACGACGTTCAAGTGCTTTATCTTTTTCGAAGTATTTCTGGTATTCGGTAAGGGTGGTTGCTCCTATAGCACGCAGTTCGCCACGGGCCAGAGCGGGTTTCAGGATATTTGCTGCGTCCATAGCGCCTTCCATAGCTCCCGCACCAATAAGGGTATGTATCTCATCAATGAAGAGAATTACGTTGCCATCGCTTTCGGTCACTTCCTTAATAACGGCTTTCAGTCTTTCTTCAAATTCACCACGGTATTTGGCTCCAGCCATCAGTGCGCCCATATCGAGCGCAAATATGATCTTTGATTTAAGGTTGTCGGGAACGTCACCATTAATGATACGATGTGCGAGCCCTTCGACGATCGCAGTTTTACCAACACCGGGTTCTCCCACCAGAATAGGGTTGTTCTTAGATCTGCGGCTAAGAATGTGTAATGTTCTGCGGATCTCTTCATCGCGACCAATAACAGGGTCGAGCTTGCCATTGCCAGCCATTTCGTTCAGATTCTTTGCATAACGCTGTAAAGAATTATACTGCTGGTCGGAAGTCTGAGAGTTAACTGTATTGCCTTTTCGCAATTCTTTAATTGCCGCTGTCAGCCCTTTTTCAGATAATCCGGCGTCTTTGAGTAGCTTCCCGGTGTCGTCATTGACCTGTAGCAATGCAATAAGAATATGTTCCGGCGTTACAAATTCATCGCCAAAGGTCTTCATTATGTTTGCTGTGCGGAGTAATGCGCTATTGGCATCGCGGCCTATGTTCTGGCCTGGTTCTCCACCCTGCATTTTGGCCATTTTAGCCAGTTGCTCTTTCAGTTTACTTTCTACAAATGGTATATTGACATTGTTCTTCTTAAGCAGGTAGGTAACGGGTCCTTCAGTATCATCGAGCAATGCCTGCAGGATGTGTGCTGTTTCAATAGCGGGGCTTTGATAGTTGAATGCCAGTTGTTGTGCCTGCTGCACAATTTCCTGTGCTTTGATAGTGAAATTGCTGAGATTCATAATACTCGGTATTTAGTGTTTGAACTATATCCTTAAAAACCGTTCCAAAGATAAAATGTGGAAAAATTGTCATATAAATATTTGAATCATAGACAGTTTGTCGGTTTTTTAGAAAAGCTACTGCAATAATAGCATACAATAGCCAGTTGTGGGGTGATGTCCATCATTGAATGGAGGGTATAGGGCAAAAGATCAATAAGGTTGAGCGAATTAATTTTAAAACAGATAAATGGCTGTAGTTGATCTGATTTCAGAATATTTTTTTACGAGAACACAACCCTTTTCAAGATTTAGCATTTAGTATAGTAAGGGGAATGAGCGGAGCTGACTATAAAGTGTAAATTTATAAGTGTTATAACCACAGTAACTACTATTGAGAATAGACCTACATAATAATGACGATGAGGCCCTGCTGATAGTGAGGTGTAAGAAACGTGATGAGCATGCTCAGAAGGTCTTTTACATGAGGTATGTAGAGGATATGATGCTGTTGTGTTTGCGCTATATAGCTGACAGGGAGGATGCGAGAGAGGTTTTAATGGATGCTTTTTTGAAGTTCTTTAATAATGTTGGTGACTTTGAATACAGAGGAGATGGTAGTGTAAAAGCGTGGTTAAAGAAGATAGTGGTCAGTTATTGTCTGATGTTTCTCAGGAAGAACAGACTAAGCTTTGAAAGTACTGATGATGAACGTAATTATACTGATATAGCAGCCAATGACGGTATTATTGAAGGTATGAGTGCGAAGGAGATCTTATCACTCATACATGGATTACCGGATGGATGTAAAACAGTATTCAATCTGTATGTATTTGAAGGACGGACGCATAAAGAGATAGCAACAGAGCTGGGTATAAGTGAGGGCACATCAAAATCGCAGTTACACCTAGCCAAATCGATATTGAAAAGTAAGATCTTGATAAATAGTTAAAATGAGCGGCAAAATGACACACGACGAGGAAAAGTATTTGCAGCAAAAGATGGAATCAGCCAGCCTTAAAGAGCTGTTTCCGGAATTTGATAAGGAGGCTGAGTGGATGGCATTGAGCAATAAGATGAGACCACGCAGCGTACCAGATCATAAATGGATGAGGGCTGCTGCTGTATTATTGATCGTGTTATGCCTGGGTGGATACGTATTGTATGTGGCGGGGAATAAAATGAATGCCGGAACTAATGTGGCCGTAGGAATACAGTCAGATACCACTGTTGAAACGCAGTCAGAAAAGAGCAAGCCAGATGTAGTAGTTGACGCGGTCACAGTGCCTCAGCAGCAGCACATAACTACAAGTTCTGTAAGGATCAAAAGAACCAATTATATCAGTAACAGACCATCGCCTTTGATCTCTGCAATGGCGTTGGCAACCGGTGGGTATGGTAAGACAACAGAGGCTATATGCAATGCTACTAAGTGTGCAATAGAGATTTGTATATCGCAAACGGTAAAATGCAAGGATAAAGCACCGGCAGCAGTAGCTGATTGCCGCACACTGGAACCGGACCAGGCCGGTCCGTTGAAATATACTGATCCTGAGCGATACGGTTGTACTGTTACGGTTGACGAGATAAGAATAAAGAAGGTGGCTACCGGGGAAACCATAGTCATCAATTCAGATACACAGCCGGCATCTGCAGAGGAAATGTTGCAATGCTTTACCGGAGAAAAGAAGTGCGATATGCTTGCAGGTTTCTTCAACAGTGACTGCAATGATGAAAATTCGCCACGCAAAATTACTATCGACAGCCATTATGGTGATGTGATCATTCAGTAGTATAATAATTCCCAAAATGATACAAGAGAATAATGCAGGTGCTACCTGTATTGCTACTGCTTTGTCTATTTATTTCCATTTTTTAATCATAAAACAAACAAATATGAAAAAATTAATTATGTTGATCGTTTGCCTGATGTTGTCGGGCGTAGTTATTACTTATGCTCAAGAAGCCAAGACAGCAGCAGCAGCTACCGAGGATGCCGGAGTTATTGTCTTTAATGAATTGGTACACGACTATGGTGAGGTGACAGAAGGGCCTAAAGCTGAGTATGATTTTGTATTCAAGAATAAGGGCAAGCAGCCGATCATCATCAACAAAGCATATGGTTCTTGCGGCTGCACTACTGCCACTTGGGACCATGAGCCCATATTGCCCGGCAAGAAGGGGAAGATACATGTGATCTATAATACTTTGCAACGTCCCGGGCCTATCAGCAAGCAGGTAACAGTGATGTCAAATGCATCGGAACCGATAATAGTGCTGCAGATAAAAGGGAATGTAAAATCTAAAATGATGGGAATGGTGACGAATAAGTAAGCTATACTACTGAGAAAATGAACCGGCCGCTACTTTGGTGTAGCGGCCGGTTTTATTATGTTTTCCTCGGCTTTTTCTTAGCAGCAGGGAAGAGTACGTTATTTAAAATAAGACGATAGCCGGGAGAACTGGGGTGGAGGCTGAGCTCGGTGGGAGGGTCGCCGATATTGTGTTGGTAGTCTTCGGGGTCGTGCCCACCATAGAAAGTCCAGGTTCCTTTGCCATATTCTCCGTGAATGTAACGGGCTTCATTAGTAGGTTTGAAATCGCCCATTACCAGTACGCTGGACTTAAGTACTTCTTTGCGGAAAGCCGTAGTCTGGCCCATAAAACCTTTGATGGTCGTAGTATGGTTCTGGCAAAGCATAGCAGGTACAGGATCGAACTTTGCAGAGAATGTGAAGAGGCTGAAATAATCTGTATTCATTGGAATTCGACCTTGATGTATCTCCGTAGCATCAATAGTTGAGTATTCATAATGCATAGGGTCAGTTATTAATCCGAAATCTTTGAAGGCAAAACACTTAGTGAAATCAAGTTTAGCCTGAGCAGCAGGGTCGGGGCGGTCGCCATCAAAAGGAACGTCACATATATCTGTGCCATCGGCAGCCAATGCAATATCGTAAGTGTCAGTGGCTGAGCACATAGCAAACATAAATCCCCCGCCGGCCACGAAGTCTCGTATTTTTTTGGCTACGGCCAGTTTCAGTTGAGATACCTTCTTGAAGCCATGTTTTGCTGCCATAGCCTCAGCCGAGCGCTGGTCGTTCTGGTACCAGGTGGTATTGCGGAAGCTGGCCCAGAATTTTCCGTATTGCCCTGTAAAGTCTTCATGATGTAGGTGTAACCAATCGTATTTATGTAAATCGTCTCCCAGTACCTCGTCGTCATATACTTTATCGAAAGGGATCTCGGCATAGGTGAGTACCATTGTTACCGCATCATCCCATGGCTCCTTGTTGGGAGGAGTATAAACTGCAATTTTAGGTGCTTTTTCCAATTTTATTACATCCCCGTTATAATCGGGATTGGCTATTTCGGTGACTATACCCAGGTATTTTTCATCGCTGATGATCTCATAGCTAACTCCACGTAATTTGCAAAGGCGCACCAAAGTGGCTGCGTCATCCATGCAAAAGCTGCCGCCTTTATAATTGAGCAGCCAATCAAGCGTCATTCCTTCTTTCAGTGCTTCATAAGCAATACCATAAGCCTTAAGGTGATTTGCCTGTCCTTCCGGGTCCATGGGAATGAACAGCTTTGCGCCTTGTACTGATACCGATAGTAAAACAGACACCAATACCGCTGCTATTAACCGCAATTTCATCATCATATATATTGTGCACGTAAATTACCTAATAACTATGATAACGATAGCGGAGCAGGCTGTTTTTTAACAAAACGCGGCATTGGATAGAAGGTGTCAATAGGTATTGTGGGATAAATTGGTTAACTTTATAAAAATCAATAATAATTATGCCGGAATTAGGTAATGTATTTTCCACTATAAAATTATACGTTCAGGATGCACCTTCTAAAGGATTTGTATCATTTGAAGCTATTGCAACCAAGGCGGGGGTTAGTCGTGCAACATTGAGGACTCACCTTGAAAGTCTGAAAAAAATGAAATTGATCACCTATTCAGCAACAGGACAGTGCTTTCTTACTGTTACAAAATTGGGTATGGAAACCAAGCAATTGGTAGTAGCGGGTTAGTTTTTTATCCGGATCGAAAAAATATAAATGTTAATATTTGGTGCTACATCTAACAATGTTCTCATTGTTTGGTGTAGCATTTTAGTTTAATGGTCTGTTTGCCTGCAGAATGAGGGTGGGGTGGTCAAGGAGTGCTTGATCTGATATTCTGTTTCCTTTAGCATAGCATTCCCTTTCTGAAGATCACTAGTGGTTAAGTAGGATCTTAATGGCGTTTTGAATTGAATGTCAGGAGAGAGTTTCTAAAATCGGGTGAAAATATCCCTGTTTACTTTTGTATTATTGGTCAGTAAGGGATAACTTTGCAGCCAAATTCAGCAATAGTTATTTAAAATAATATGTCAGGACAGCTCAAAGAGGTTCGGAATCGTATAAAATCAGTACAGTCAACCCAGCAGATCACAAAAGCCATGAAGATGGTGAGTGCAGCTAAATTGCGTCGTGCGCAGGATGCTATTATCCAGATGCGCCCTTATTCGCAGAAGCTGCAGGAAATGTTGAGTAATATTGTTAGCAGTGTATCTGGAGATGTAAGTATGCCATTGGCAGAAGAGCGTCCTACAGAGCGTGTGCTGATGATAGCTGTAACAAGTGATCGTGGTCTTTGCGGTGCTTATAATGCAAACGTTATCAAGCTAACTCGCCAGGTGATCAATGAAAAGTATGCCGAACAACAGAAGAAGGGTAACGTAACTATTCTGCCTATAGGTAAGAAAGGATTCGAATTCTTCACCAGAATGGGATACAATGTTGTGAGTGATTATTGGGGTATCTTTTCAAATTTGTCTTTTGAAAATGTTCGTTCTGCGGCAGTTTACGCTCAAGATGCATTTTTGAAGAAAGAATATGACAGAATTGAGATCGTTTACAGTCAGTTCAAAAATGCTGCCACACAGATATTTACCGCTGAGCCTTACTTACCTATTCCAAAAGTAGAGCAGAAGGCAGGTTCTAAGAATGTAGATTTCATCTATGAGCCATCAATGGGTGAACTATTGCAGGAGCTGATGCCTAAAATTTTGAATACTCAGGTATATAAGGCTGTATTAGATGCTAATGCATCGGAGCATGGTGCTCGTATGACCTCAATGGATAAGGCGAGCGAAAATGCCGGTGAGATATTGAAGGCATTGAAGATCAGCTATAACCGTGCACGTCAGGCGGCGATCACTACCGAGCTTACGGAAATTGTGAGCGGTGCCGCTGCATTACAAGGATAATAGAATTCAATAAATATTTGAAAACCTCTGCAAAGCTTGCAGAGGTTTTTTATTTTGCGTCAAAATGTGACGATGAGATCCATATTGGTGAGTTTTTTGTTCATTCTTTTGGCTGTAATTCCGGCCTCCGGACAGCTGAAGATAGAAGCATCGAGGAAGTTTGTGGTAATGGGTGAGGTGGAAAAGCATGTAGTATTCGATATTGCTGCGATAAAAAAATACCCAGCAATATCTCTGGGTGATGTGGTCATTAAAAACCATCGCGGACAGGATAAAAAAACAGCAAAAAATGTGAAAGGGGTTTTGTTGAAGACATTGCTGGATAGAGTGAGCGTGACAGTATCTAAACCGAAATATTATAGTGAGTTGGTGGTAGTGCTGACTGCTACAGATGGATACAAAAATGTTTATTCATGGAATGAGTTAGTGAATACCGATGTGGGCAACCATGTGTATGTAGTAACAGAAAAAGACGGGGAAAATATTGAAATTATGGATGAGTCAATAGTTGTGATCTCTACTTCCGACATTAATCCCGGCAGCAGATACCTGAGAGGGCTTTCTAAGCTGGAAATCAAGAGAGAAGAGTAGAAATTGCAGAACAAAGTTTTATTAATCATGAGTTATAAGGAGTATCTTAATAATAGTTTTTGCTTATAAATGAGCAGAAATAATAAGTCCACATTTTTTTTACCTTTATAGGCATTAGTAAAGTACATTCAAATACCAAAATAGAATTATGAAAGGAAAGATAGCGCCATACCTGCCGGGAATATTATTGTTTGTTTTCACCCTTATTCTCGGATTGATCGTTTACAAGGATTATGGTATGGGATGGGATGAACCATTGCAGCGTGAACCATCATTAATGAGTTGGGATTATATATTCTTTGGTAAGCAAGACCTGTTCCTTAAGGAAACAGATAATCACGGTGCCGGATTTGAGTTGTTGCTGTTGATGTTTGAAAAGTCAATGAAAATTACTGATAGTCGGGAGATATACGTAATGCGCCATCTGGTGACGCATATTGTTTTTTTGCTGAGCGCATTTGCAGGATATGTATTGGCCTACAGGCTGTTTAGAGATAAGTGGGTAGCGTGTATCGCGTTTATCATGTTTGCGTTTGCCCCTCGTATCTATGCTCATTCGTTCTTTAACAGTAAGGATTTGCCCTATTTGTGTATGGTTTTAATAGGGTTGGCTTTTGCTCAAATAGCCTTTGATAAGAAAAAGTGGTGGTGGTTCTTACTAGCCGGTATGGCATTAGGCTATGGTACCGGTATAAGGATCATGGGTATTCTTTATGGTCTTTTGGTGGGACTGTTGTTTTTGATAGATCTCATAATGAGCATAAAGGAGAAGGAGAAGCCTACACGAACCTTAGTTAATATGGGTGTGTTCATAGCAGGCTTTATCTTTTTGCTTTACCTTTCATGGCCGTATTTGTGGAAAAGCCCGGTGGAAAAATTTGCAGAAAGCTTTGTGGCGCTTGCACACTTTAAGTTTGGAGGTAGCGTATTCTTTCAGGGGCAATTCATTCCTGCATCTCAGGTGCCGTGGACTTATTTCCCTACCTGGTTTCTTATAACTACACCTGTATTATGGCTGATTACAGGATTCGCAGGTATGGGTTGGATCATCTTTAATTTCATAAAAAGCCCTAAAGAATATCTGAAAAATGGTAATGAACGCAATTTTATGTTTTACGTATTGTGTTTCATAGTTCCGATACTTGCAGTTATATTGATGCGTTCTGTTATTTATGATGATTGGAGGCACTTGTATTTTGTTTATCCACCGTTTGTGTTGTTGGGATTATATTTTATTAACCGCCTGTATGTGACCAAGCTGAAAATGGTAATATTAGGTGCTTGTGGTTTGCAGATATTGCTGATAGCCAATTTTATGGTCCTTAATCATCCTCATGAGCAAGTGTATTTTAATTCGTTGGTGAAGCAAGACGATGAATATCTTCGCAATAACTACGACATGGAGTATTGGGGCTGCAGTTTTAAACAGGCCCTTGAAGAGATAGCTGAGACAGATACATCTTCAGTGATCAAAGTGAGCGGTAACTGGGCTTTTCCATTAAATAATAACATAATGATGCTACCAAAGGAGGTAAGAAAACGTTTTGTGTTGATCAATGAGCCTGAAAAATCCGATTATTTTCTTACTAATTTCAGATTGCATCCCGGGGATTATCCTTCAAATAATATCCAATATGAGATAAGCTTGTGTCACAGCACGATCATGCGTGTATATAAAATTAAGAGTACAGGACCTCAGCTGCCTGCAAAACAGTAAAATTGGTGGCAGATCATTGCGTGAATCAAGGCAAAATAGACTAGTAAAGAATGGCAAAGAAACAAAATCAACAATCCAATATAAGGCCGGTAGTCAGTGCGAAACCACAATCGACACCTAAGGAAGCAACAGCGAGCAGGTTCTCATTGAATACTAAGCTGGCAATATTACTCGGGATAATAGCATGCATCGTTTATTTCAATACTTTAAGCAATGGATACGTTCTTGATGATTTTACGGTAATCAAGAATAACAGGATCATTACCAAGGGAATATCTGCAATCGGTGAAATATTTACTACCCCATACAGAAGAGGTTGGTTCATTACACATAATGACCTTTACAGACCATTATCTCTGGCCATGTTTGCTGTAGAGTGTGACCTTGGAGGTGGTTCTCCGACTATTGGTCACTTCATGAACATGCTTGTTTTTGCGGGTGGAGTATCCATGTTATTTATTTTCCTGAATTCACTATTCGATCAGAAAAAGACTGCTGTTGCATTTATAGCTGCGTTGCTGTTCGCCTTACATCCCATCCATACAGAAGTTGTAGCCAATATTAAAAGTCGCGATGAGCTGCTTTGTTTTTTCTTTGCTTTTCTGAGTCTGAATTTGTTTTTAAAGTATTCACATACGGGGGCGATGAAGCAACTGTTGCTTGGTTCATTATGTTTCTTTCTCTCCTATATTTCAAAGGAAACGGTAGTTACGTTTCTGGCTGTAATACCTATGATCTTCTTTTTTTACAAAAATGAAAACAAAGAGAGGAGCCTTTATATCACTATATCAGCGGTTATAGTGACTGCATTATTCCTGAGTATCAGGTTTGCTGTATTGAGGCATTATGATGCGAATACAGACTCTTTTGTGGCTTATATGGATAACTTCCTTACCAAGCCGCCAAGTAGCGCATCTGCGCTTGCCACAGAGATACTTATTTTAGGACAATACCTGAAATTACTGTTTGTACCCTATCCTCTGGTATGCGACTATTCCTACAATAGTATTCCGTTTGTGACATTTGGTGATATTGGTGTTCTAGTGTCATTGGTTTTGTATGTTGCAGCCGGAGTGGTGGCCATCTATAGATTGATCAAAATGCCCAAAGATCCATTTGCTTTTGCCATTCTTTTTTTCCTCATTACTATCTCCTTGTTCTCCAACATACCGTTTACTATCGGAGCCGCTATGGCAGAGCGATTTGTCTATTTTGCATCGGTTGGATTCTGTTTGATAATTGCATTGTTGATAGAGCGTTTTCTGATAGGAGAGGACTCAGGAGTTGGTGCGATCAAGAGTACAAAGGTATTGGCTGTATTAGTGCCGATCTGTATCATTTACGCTTCGATATGCAACGGTAGAAACAAAGATTGGTTCAATAATGAAACTCTGTTCAGAGCAGATGTTGTACATGCTGTTAATGATGCCAGATTGAACTATTATTTGGGCACTGAATTAGTCACTGAGAAATCGAAAGCAGAAGGTAATCCTGCAGTAGTCAAGCAGATCATAGATGAGGGCTGCGGGTATTTGCGTAATGCGCTTTCAGTGTATCCTGAATATGATGATGCCCACGCAGCAATAGGAGATGCATTCTTTAAAATTGGCCAGTATGATTCGGCTGAAATACATGATAAGAGAGCGTTACAACTCAATCCAAAGTTTGTGATCGCGTTGAATAATCTTGCAGGGGTGTACTTTATGCGCTCACAGTATGATACTGCAATTCTTTATTGCAGGAAGTCAATAGAGAGAAGTCCGGATTTCGTGAACGCATATGCCAATCTGGGCTTGTGCTATATGAGACTGGGTAAGTTTGACTCATCATTGAGGAATCTCTACATAGCTATTTCAAAAGATGCCAATTTTATATCGTCTTATGATAATATGGCCTTTACTTACAAGGCAATGGGTAAGATGGACTCTGCCAGAAAGTATGATGAAATAGCCAAAGAATTAAAGGCAGGGGGGCGACGCTAAAAAGAAAAAAATAGAGCTTAAAAGAGGTTTATTTCATGTAAAGTGAGATAAACCTCTTCTTTTTTTAGAAATATTTTTGGAATACTTAATGGTATTTTCTTTGTTCATTTCAAGGAGAGATCCAGGAATAATTGGAATAATTTTTTTAATAAAAAAAGTGATGATCGCATTTACAGATAATTTCTAAAAAGAGATAATGGGCAAAAATGTGGTAATGTCTATGCCAATTATTTGCATTATATTGGGAATCGAATTAGATATTTGGTGATTCAAATAATAATAATATCTTATTATTTAATTGATTTTCAATTATTTACAGTTAATTTTATTTTAACTATAATTTACACCTCATTTGAAAGAAGTTGTGTGAATACACCCTTGATAAATATTATTTTTTGATGAAATTATTTTATCAATTATTACGGAAAAGTATTACTTTTGCAGTCCGAAAATAAACAAGTGTTCGGGGAGTAGTCAAGGTTGTCAGAAAGAAAAGTTAGAGTTAAAATAAAATTTCTTTTAAAAAAGTTTGTCTATTCAAAACACTTCATTACCTTTGCAGTCCCAAATTTTTAGGGTAGAATATAACAAACAGTATGTCACAGCGAATCAGAATAAAGCTAAAATCTTACGATCACAACCTGGTTGATAA
>CANFKE010000024.1 GCA_947447465.1 Chitinophagaceae bacterium
ATGGAATAGAAGTACCGGTCAATGCAGCACCTGTAACATCAATGAATCCGGCACTGTTGGCGGTAGCATTCCAATCTATACTATAGTTGGTCGGCGACCCTGCTGAAGAGCTGAATGCTACAGATGACAAAGTAGTCGGCTGACATACATTCGGCATCGCAGCACTCAGTCCGATAGACGGTGTTGCATTGACTGTATCTGAACCGACCATAGTATATTGACAGGAATTGATACCCGAAGCTATTACCTGATAGGTACCAGGAACGAACTGTGTACCAAAATTAATTGCTGAGCCCGTACCAGAGATTAAAGACCCCAAGGGTGCACCATCCAAATATAGCTGATACTGGATACCCGTATCTGACTGATCAAGGCTTACCATAACCCCAGATGAGGAACACGCATTACCACCGGTAACATTATATGCTATAGGATGCGGACTTATGGTAACAGGTGCACTAACTACAGGTTGACTGATGCAACCGGGTTCGTTATAAGTAACAGTAAGACTATACACTCCAGACTGCGATGGACTTGAAGGTATTATCGTTCGGCTACCAACAGAAGATGATATAGCAGAAGAACTATACCCCGATGGGCCGGACCATGTATATGATACAAGCGTAGTTCCTGCAGGTCCTGATGGAATACCCGATTCAGACAATACAAGATTTGCTGATGTACCCAAACAAATGTTGGTATCGGAGACAGCAATACTACCTACATTTGGTAAAGGATCCACAGCAACACTTGCTGTACCCACTACACAACCTCCTACAGTAGCTGTATAAACTGTAGTTGCCGATGGAATTGCTGTCACACTTCCGGTAGTTGCCGATAATCCGGCTGACGGCGACCAAGTGTATGCAGATGCAGATGCTGTGCCGCTGATAGCAACATTATCGACAAAATATAACCATGATGCAGCAGCTCCGAATTTATAATAGCCGAACCTCACTCTGACATTAGCATTACCTACATAAGGAGTAAGAGATATTGTATTGGAGAACGAACCCAAAGAATATGAACCACCGGCTGTCCAACTATTGGGCGCTCGCCACAAACTTATCCATGTACTACCTCCATCTGTTGAGATCGCAACATTAGCAGTATCATTCGTAGTTGCGCCCTGATCAAAGAAGTAATTATAACTCAATGACGCAGTAGCATACCCTGCGAGCGAAAATGAAGGCGAGATCAATTGAGAAGAGGTAATAGTGCCTGATCTGTTATCCAGTACAAAAGCTTTGGAACCGGAAGGCCCGGCTGTAACGGTGGTTGTTGACCATGTAAAAGGCAATGCGACCTGAGACCATGCTATTGCTCCTGAGCTGGTCCATCCGTCATTGGCAATTGTGCCTTCGAATGTCTGTAAAGGTATTGGCGAAAGCGTAGTAACGGATGCTGTAAGCAATTGACCGGGTGCAGCGCAAATAGCAGTTAAGGTCGGAGTGACCACACCACCCGAAATATTATTATAACCTACTGCTGTAGTTGCAGTGCTGCTGCAGCCAGAGGCTGTTTTCACTCCTGTTACTGTATAGATCCGGGATGTAGTCAATGAATTGACTGTTACAATTGCACCTGTAGAACTAGAAAGACCAATCGAAGGTGACCATGTATAAGTTCCACCCGTGCCGGCTCCTGAAGCACTCAGTATTACGCCACTCGTTCCGGCACAAAAAGTGCCGCTGGATGGTGTAACACTCATTGTAGGTATCGGATCAATGGTCACTACGGAAACTGACGTACTTGCCGTATCACCGGTGGTACCACAGGTAACAACAGACCTGAAATACGTGGTATTGGTGATAGTAGGTGTGTTGTAGATATTGCTGGTAGCACCTGTTATATTTGTCCAGGCAGTATGGTCGGGCGATGACTGCCATTGATAGGTGATACCTGCCGCTGTAGGAGCAGGTGCTGTTAATAATGCGGTACCACTACCACAAGATGATGTTGCAGACGGTGTAACTGTTCCGGCTACAGGTGTGCCTGAGCAAGGTGGCGGCACAGTGACTGTAAGTAATGCAGCACCTGAAAAAGATGAACCTGCAGCATTAGTGACTACACAACGATATCCATATCCGTTCCACGACAATGGCACTGAGGCCAATGTAAGCGTATTTGTGGTTGCGCTCGATGTACTTGCAAAGCCGATATATGTGCCCGGCGCAGGGTCAACTCCTGTTGACGAGCTGATATTTACCCATGTACCGCCTCCGCTTATACCCGAAGTGTTACGTTGCCACTGATACGATGCCGCACCACCAGCACCTACAGTAAATGAAGTTCCGGCAGTTTCATATATAGAAACACTGGCAGGATATGGATTGACAACTGGTGCAGCTGCTATAGGGGCCAGCAATCCATTCAAGGTAAAATCATCAACTCTGAATGTTCCGGCACTATTTGTTCCGCCGGTAGCAATGATCTGAATAGTGACCGTACCGGTAAGATTTGAAAGGGATGGTGAAAGTGACAAGGTCCCCGACCCAGCCCCGGTAGTTGACACGGCTGTTCCCGACCCTACAGTAGTTCCATTAACGGTCAGTGTATAATTGGGTGGTCCGGTACTGCTTCTTCTGTTCCACATACTATAGCTGCTCAATGACAATGAATATCCTGTCTGAACACTCATCGTCATAGTATAAGTGTTGGATGTACCTGCCACAGATATAGAATTACCTGTTGCACCGGCAGTACCTGAAAAACTAGAGGTTGCAGTGAAATTACCTCCTGTAATTCCCGGTGCTAGTACCGACCCACCGGTATAGTTAGACCCAGACAATGTACCCGCATCAAAGCTATTATAATATATCTGACCACTGGTTGTAACGGGTGTCGATACAGTGACATTCTGTGTAGCTGTATTATTGCCACAAGTATTATTGACAACATAAGAAATTGTGGTGGTACCTGAGGTAAATCCCGTTACTCCCCCTCCGCTTACATTTACATTAGCAACAGCCGGACTGCTGCTGCTCCATATCCCTCCTGATAAAGGCGTGTAAGTAAGTGTGATAGTACTTCCTGCATTCAAAGTAGATGTACCGGAAACAGACGGCACTACATCTACCGTTACTGTTGCCGAGGTTGCAGTGACCGTACCACATCCGTTGATGGCTGACAGAGTATAGATACCGGAAGACAGGGCATTGGTAGTAAGAGAAGCAGGATTACCACTAGCACTGTAACTATTAGGTCCCTTCCAAGTATATGATGATGCTCCGGTTGCACTGCCTGTAAGTGAGATCGTACCACCCGCACATAACAGTGTAGGTGATGCAATGGCACTTACCGAAGTAGGCGGTGTATTAATGATAACAGCCGATGTAGTAGCAGTAGTAGTTCCGCATGCATTCGTAACAGCCAACGTATAGACCCCTGCAGACAGTGTACTTACAGTTGATCCGGAAGGATTTCTCACCGACTGGCTGTAACCGTTGGGACCGGTCCACAAGTAGGAGGTAGCACCTGCCGGGCTACCGGTCAATGTCAATGTTTGCCCCGAACATAATGTGGTCGCATTGGCAGTTGCTGTAACACCAGTGGGTGCTGTTATTACTGTCAATATTGAAGTAGTTGCAGATGACGATCCGCAACCATTAGATGCATACATTGTATATACTCCTCCCGACGATGCGGATGCTGTAACACCTGCGGGATCCTCATCTGTAGAAGAATAGCTACCAGGACCTATCCAGGAATAGGACACAGCATTTGTTGCACCTCCTGTTAGTGTAAAAGTATTGCCTAGACACACAGATGATGGAGCAACAACGGCACTAACAGAAGATGGCACATCTGTAATAGTTACAGTAGCTGTAGTTGCTGTGATAGTACCACAACTATTGATGGCACTCAACGTATATATACCACCCGCGGATATTGAAGCGGGAGCAAAAGAAGTTGATGCAGATGTTGATGAGTAGCCATTCGGACCGTTCCATAAATAGGAAGTAGCATTTGATGCAGCTCCGGTAAGAGTAAATGTTGACCCGACACACAAGGTTAGAGGAGATGCATCAGCAGATGCCAACGAGGGCTGAGTATTTACAATGACCCCACTCGTGAATGACTGAATATTTCCGCAAGCGTTTCCGGCTGTTAAGGTATATATGCCTGCTGAGGCAATTGTAGATGTAATTGGTGAAGGATCAGCATCTGTCGATGTGCTTCCGTCAGGGAAATTCCATAAATAGGTCGTTGCACCTGTTGCTGACCCATGCAATGCCAATGACGTTCCTGCACATAATGTAGCTGGAGTAGCTGTAGCAGTTACAGACATTGGTAAAGTGCTTACGGCAAGAAATGAAGAAGTTGCGATTGTATTTCCGCAGGTATTTCCCGCAGTAAGTGTATAGATCCCAGCTGAAAGATCGGTAGCTGTGATTACTTGATACTGACCGGTAGAACTACCTCCATCAGGATAGGTCCATGAATAACTGGTTGCATTAGTAGCTGCACCAGACAGCGAAAAAGACTGACCACTGCATATACTGGCAACTGATAACGTAGCGCTAACACCCGTTGGGGCCGCAAGTACAGCAAATGTTGCAGTAGCGGTAGCACTGCCACATGCATTAGTAGCTGTGAACGTGTAAACACCCGCAGATGATGTGGTGACTGTAATAGATACCGGAGCAAGATCAGTAGATGTATAACCACCAGGGCCATTCCACTGATAAGATAAGCCGCCGGTAGCATTACCGAAAAGTGTTAATGATCCACCATCGCATATTGCTGAAGACGATAAATTCGCTGCTACTGATGTAGGAGGAGTAGTACAACCCAGATCAATGGTGACAGTAGCACTCTGCCCAGTTATTACGGCAAAACATCCTGCTGACGACCGGGCACTATCAATTGTATAAGTTGTAGTAGCCGTAGGCGATACATTTACCATAACAACACCTGTTGCATCTATGGTCTCAGTTGAATGACCACCACCAGTCCATGAATAATAGATTACATCTGCATTGTTGCCGTTAAAAGTAAGAGAAGTGCTGCTTCCTAAAGAAACAACACTCGATCCTGCAATTGTAGGTGATGGTGTAACATTCACAGCTATTGCTGTTGTAGTAGCTGTTATCGTCCCACAACTGTTTGACGCAGTCAACGAATAGACACCTGCTGATGCAGTGCTCGTAATAAGTGCAGTAGGATTTAAATTGGTGGAACTAAATCCGCTTGGTCCACTCCAAGAATAAATTGTTGTTCCCGTAACAGAGCCTGAAAGACTAAGCAAATTTCCTGTGCACAATGTTGTTGGCGATGCTGTAGCTGATACAGTTGGTGCAGCCGGACTTATCGTTATCGGAGTATAAACAATACTTGAGTCACCTCCGAATATTGTATAATAGATCACGGTATCGATACCGGATGCTATACCTGTTACTACTCCTGTACTTGTAATGGTTGCGTTAGTGGTGTTAGACAAAGCCCATCCACCACCTGAAACAGTATTGGAGAAAGTTGTAGAACTACCCGGACATATTGTAGTAGTTCCGGATGTTGTACCTATTGGTGGTTTAGGATAGTTTTTAAGTATCGTTATGGTATTGGTGGCTGCAGCTGTAGCTCCACCACGGTTGCCTGTTACTATGTCAGGGTAGCCATCTGCATCCAGGTCTCCGATTGTTACTGTAACCGGTTTGTTGCCTGTTGCAATATTTTGAGGACTGGCAAGAGAAAGGGTTACTGTAGAGCCTGTAGCCAGATTTCTGAAGATAGAAACGGTATTGTCAGCATTGTTCGATACTACAACATCCAGTTTGCCATCTCCGTTCATATCAGCCACTGCTATTCCGGTCGGAGTAGAACCCGATCCTGATCCCGATGTGAAATTTACTGCGGATGCAAAAGATGATGCAGTGATCGTTCCTGTGGTACCAGAGTTGATAAAGATGCTGATATTCCCGCTATTTGAATTGGTGACCAGGAGGTCGCTTTTCCCATCATTATTTATGTCGCCCGCTGCTACATCTAATGGTCCTGAACCAACACTCAATGAAACTGATGTTCCGAAGGAAATTGATCCGTAAGTAGAAGTGTTTTTTGCAACTGTGATCGTACTACCTGAGTAAGTGCCTGTACCGGAATTAAAGCCGGAGTTAGGACATGCTACATCGGGGAGTCCGTCATTATCAAAGTCAGCGATACAAACGCTTGAAGGAGCCGCACCGGCAGGAACCACAACTGCAGAACCGAAAGATACTGAACCTACCGTTGATGTATTGGGTAATATTATTATGTAGTTGCTTACTGCAAAACCTGATAATGCGAGGTCGGGCTTACCATCTCCATCGAAGTCTCTGATGGCAGCTACAGAAGTGTAGCCCGCAGCAGTTACAGAAACCGGAGTAGCGAAAGTAGGGTTAGCACCTACACCTGATGTCGTATTGAGATATACCAATACATACGCTGCATCCGGCAATGGAACTATAATATCTAGTTTACCATCACCATCTATATCAGCTAGCTTTACGTTATTGGGCGTATATGTTAAAATAGAAGTAGTGATAGTACTGGTCAAAGAGAAAGAAGAACTAGAAATTACCCCTGTACCGGTCATCACATTTTTGAATATTGATATTGATGGTGATCCGCTACCAACTACCGTTGCAGTATTATTCACAACAAGGTCTGGCTTACCATCATTATTAAGATCGCCCATAGCACCCGAGAAGGGAGTAGCACCCGAGGTCAGTATCAAGGCATTATTGAAGTTCAGCGTATTAGATACAAAACCTGAGTTATTGTAGATAGGAGTAAAAGGAGTAGGAGAATAAGCTGTGTAATTATTAGATGAAGTAACAGAAACAGGACCATAGAGCGCACCTGCGGGTACAGTAACTGACAAACTCAATGTTGTAGATGAACCTGCATTTATTGTTGCTTTAGTTGCACCGAAATAAACAGTGCTTGTAGCCGGATCGAAATTGGTGCCACTAATAACTACAGTTGATCCCGGAATACCTGAGAGAGGTGATATAGATGAAATTGTTGGAGTAAGACCATTGATGTAGATCGTACGAGTAGTATATAAAGGTCCGCAGCCTGCCGCACTTGTAGCACCATAGCTTATAGTTGCAGTACCTTGTGTAACACCCGTAACCACACCAGTTGATGAAGTTATTGTAACACTACCTGTTCCATTTACAGTGCTCCAGGTTGCTGTTCCAGTAGCGGTGGGGTTATATAAAGAGACCGAAGAACCGATCTGTACACCCGGTGTAGTTGGGTATATTGAACCAACTGTAGGTAATGCATTGACAGTTACTGCTAAAGTAGCGGCACTACCACAAACGATCGGAGCTGTATAGGTAATTGTTTTTGAACCTGCACTTACACCTGTTACAATACCAGTACTACTACCAATTGTAGCAGCACCACCTGCGGTTGATGACCATGTGCCACCGGTGAGGCCTGAAGTGCTGAGGGATAAAGTTGATCCTACACAAACAGAAGATCCACCAGTTATAGTTCCTGCTGAAGGGTTAGGAACTACAGTTACTGAAGGAGAGTTAGTAGATGTTACAGTTGTAGCAGAGTTAGTACAAGTAGTCTGGCAGCGATAAAAAGTAGAGGTTGATAAGGCGGGAGTGGTATAGGTGAGAGCCGTAAATCCGCTTCCGGTGCTCACGTCAGACCATGAAGAACCGTCCGGAGATTGTTGCCATTTATAAGATATGCCACTTCCTGTGGTCGCACTACCAAGTGTAAGTGTAGTTGTTGCACCTGAACATATCGTTGAAGAACCAACGGCTACTGTTCCCTGGTTAGGTGTACCCGTACAAATAGGCAATACCGTACCAGCTAATGCCAAACTATTATTAGTAAAATACCAACTTCCTCCTGTTGCTCCTGTAGGCGTTATCCTTATTCTAATTACAGTACCTGCCGCTACATTCTGTAATGCCGATATCCCTGATAATGTTGTTGATCCCGGAGTTCCTACAACTCCTGATGTAAGAGTTGTGGACCAGCTGCCTGCCAAAACATAAGTTCCTCCGTTAATAGAATAATGGATGTCACATCCCGTAGGACCACTTGCTGATTTTCTTGTGCTACCGGTTAATGTTGTAAGTGAAACCACATAGCCGCTATTCACAGTGAATTGAAAATAAAAACTTGTTGCTTCACCTGAGGCAGGAGAAGTACTTGTAAAACCACCGCTAGCACCATAACAGGATGTTGCACCTGAACCTGTTATTGCCAAAGTTGCACCACGTATAAGACCACTGGTACCTCCTGTAAATGCTAAATTTGCATTTATTGTTGCCGGTGTCCAAGGACTTGGCCCGTAATTACCAGAACCACCCGTTAATGGTGAAGGGTCCCATTTAATAATTTGTGAGTGACCGAAAAATGGCACCAACATCATTAAAAAGGATAAAACTATTACAAAATGTCTACGGGCATATGACATCGAAATGTAATTCATAAGAAAATGCATTTAAGCTGCAAATGTCGTAGCATAAGGTTAACAGGGCATAAATCCTTTGTTACCTAAACATCAACTAATTGTTACCTAACTAAAAAAGCAGCCTAAAATGTATTAAATTTATATTGCTATGATTGGATATTTTTTTAGTTGATAAAATAAAAAAATCAACCAATATTGAAGAACAAGATCTTTTTGAAGAGGCATTGAATTATTTTTAATTTAATATATAAAATCACAATTTACATATTAATATTTTATATTAAAACATCAAAACTACAATCCAATTGAGTCATTACTTATTAATTAAATAAGACGGATTATGTGAATAAACTCTAATGGTGGTTTCAATTTCAACCTTCTCTTTGAGTGATCTAAGAATGTCATCCGGCTAGAAATTTAATACTAACAACACATCAGTTGCTAAATAGTTCGAACTATGACTAGTTCTGGGCACAAAGCACCCTTATTAGGGTGCTTTTTTTATGTCCAAAACCCAGTAAAATCAACACTTTCACCTCACTACTCTTTTTAGATTTCTTTTGATTTCGCATTTTTTGTCCCCCTATTGTCTCCTAGAGTAATAAGTGAGCCTGACAGATATTGTTACTATTCTGGCTAAGCAAACACGACCATGAGCAGATGCTTTTAATATTATTGTTCAGCGGAGATCAGCATCCTGCCTACAAATGAACTTCCGTCAGTGCAGTTTACTTTAATTATGTAATTACCCTCATGCAATGATGAACAATCGGCCACCAAATTATTACCACTATAGGAGTAAGGCAAGCGGTATTGCCTGCCTAGTAGATCATAGGCTAGAATTGACGCGTCTTTGTTGTCTGCATAAGTAACAATGGTAAAATTGTTGGTTGCAGGAACCGGATATAATTTCATATGACCGTTGATCACAGGCACATTGTTCACAGAATTGTAGGTCACTGTAACACAATTGGATTCGGAAGCGCAAAAGTTAGTTACTGCTACCAATTTATAGGTTCCGGAGGCAATAGTTGTATAACTCAGTGCAGATGAACTCGAATAAACTGTATCGCCTGTGATGCAGTTGATCCATATGAACATGGGTATGTTCTCACCTGTTATAAAAGGCAATGCGGATACACTCAGAACGTTGCCTGTTTGAGTAATGGTCAATGTAGGGCAAATGGTATCAAACTTCTCAATAAATCCGTTATTATCGGGTACGAACCCATGTATGAGCGAGTCGTATTCAGGATTAAACCGCGTTTGATGTGTAAAAGTACCGCAGAAGTACAGGCTGTTATTTTTATCCACTACAATGTTGTTGGTATATGCATTGCCCATACCACGTGCCCACTGAAAATTCCCGTTAGAGTCCAACTTGTCAACAAAAAAACCATAAGATACCCCCAGATATGGCGGGTTGTAATATACTGTACCGGGGTCAAAATCCAATCCCGGATTTGCATACATCCCCACCCTATATACAGCATTCATCTTATCATGAATAATTCCTGTAGGTTCAGCTAAAAAGCCTGAGGGAGGATCAGCATAAAACTTCCCCCATATCAGATGACCTGAACTATCCAACTTCAAAGTAAACATTCCCTCACCTGGAAAAGACAAGGTCCCCGGTCCGGGATCAAAATCTCCCGCAAGGTGCAGATAGCCTGCAACTGCAATATTCCCCGTCTCATCTACATCAATAGCAGTGCCGGAGACACCGCTTGCTGTCCCCATATTTTCTGCCCAGATAAAATGCCCGTTGCTGTCTAATTTTTCTACAAACAACGACCCGTTCGTGTCAGACAGATTATATATTCCTGGACCGGGGTCAAAATCGATCGTACCACCAAAATCGCCGGTGAGCAACAGGTTGCCGTTTTTATCTATAGCAATACAATTGGCAAAATTCGATGCACTACATTGTGTCGTGTCCACCCACAAAAAGTTACCATCCTTATCCAATTTGAGTATAAAATTATTGACCACACCTCCGGAATATACAAAGCCGCCACTTCCTCCAGGATTGAAATCTATGGTCGTATCCAAATGTCCTGTGTAGTATATATTTCCCATTTTGTCTATGACCATATTAGTACCCTCATACATGGACCTTGCCTTGTAAGTTTTGGCCCATAAAAAATTACCGGCAGAGTCTAACTTTTCTAAAAATATATTGGCCGATCCTTTAGAATGCATGAAGTAATAGGCAGGACCGGGATCAAAATCTAAAGAGTCAGTATAATAGCCACTGACAATGACATTCTTATTATAATCGGTCTTCACACATATTGCCTGGCCCTGACCACCGGTTGCCCCTAAAGGCAATACTTTTAGCAGATCACCATTGTTATCATACTTGGCTATATACGCATCGAATACTCCTGTTGATGACTTTGTGATCGACGCACCACCCCAATAATTATTGAAATTTACAGTCCCCATAAAATATCCGCACGAATACAGGTTCTCTGATGAGTCCAAACAAATACCATACACTGATGCTTTTCCAAAATAATGCGCCCAGCTATAATGTTGTGCATTACTACATATTGCGTTGAGCAATAAGAAAACAGAGAGTATAAGAGACCTGATCATAATGGATGATTTGGGGATTAATGATCTATGATGACACACTTTACACTTCAAATATAACTATAATTTGACTTTTTGACAATAGATACTATTATTACATGTATAATGACAGAGGAGCAGCATAATGTGATAGGGGCTATTTTCGTAGTCATGCAAACAACCGTTAACCTGGCATTTTACAATCAGCATACATCACCCGCAACTTCTACCCCATTTCTCTATCTTTACCTGATACTCAATAATAAGATGAAAAAGTATCTTGTACTTATTGCGATCCTTTTCAGCACTTCTCTAACGGGATACTGTCAGAACAATAGTTCGGCAGCAATGCAACAGCAAAAGGTCATACAAAAATTCATTGCTATGGTTGCGCATCAACAGGTAGCCAAGTTGGCTGCACTTACGCAATACCCGCTCCGTCGCCAATACCCGCTACCGGCTATCAAGAACAAGGAAGATATGATAAAGCGGTATAAGGAAGTGTTTGATGACAGTATCGTTAAAGCCATCACTACATCAGACCCTAAGAATGACTGGTCGGAAGTTGGGTGGAGAGGCATCATGCTATTTAATGGAGATATATGGCTGGATGATAAAGGCCGCCTAATTACGGTCAACTACCAGAATAAAGGGGAACGAATAAAAAGAGAGCAGATAATAGCCGCAGAACGGATGAAGCTGCATGTATCTCTACGCCAATATATACGACCTGTACTGATATTGGAGACTAAAAAATACAGGATACGAATAGATGAAATGGCTGAAGGTGAATACCGGTATGCATCATGGCCATTAACAGCAAAGGCAGGCGATAAACCGGAGCTGATCATCAACAAAGGACAACTTGATTTTGATGGCACAGGTGGTAACCATTCCTATAAATTCACGAATGCAGGCTATACCTATGAATGCTATGTAGATGAAATGGGCGCAACGACCTTTAAGCCTGCCGAGCTTACCATATTTAACGGCGACAAGCAGATACTGAAGCAACAAGGAAAGGTGCTGATACCATGACCTTCTGCCCCCGAAAAACCGCTACGACCCAATTATTTCACAAATAAGTGAGCTTATTATTGCCTGTCACCAAAAACGAGCAACTTTGCAATATGGAATTAGGTATCAGTACATTCGGGGAAATACCCATTGAACATATCTCAGGCGGAGCTGTAAACGCACAAAAAAGAATAGCGGAGCTCATACAAGAAGCTATTTTGGCCGATGAAACAGGCATTGATGTATATGCATTGGGGGAGCATCACCGCCCTGACTATGTAATTTCATCACCCGAAATGGTACTAGCCGCAGTAGCTGCTGTGACCAATAATATCAAGCTATCAAGCGCTGTGACCGTACTTAGTTCTGCTGACCCTGTAAGAGTGTACCAGAACTTCGCTACCCTTGACCTCATATCTAAAGGACGGGCAGAGATAATGGCGGGCAGAGGCTCATTTATAGAATCCTTCCCTTTATTTGGTCATGACCTCAATGATTATGACGAGCTGTTTACTGAAAAACTGGAATTGCTCCTCCACATCAACCAAAATGAAATAGTCAACTCAAAAGGCAAGCACAGAGCATCTATAAACGGACGAGGTGTATATCCGCGTGCCTATCAACAGCAATTACCTGTATGGCTGGCGGTTGGCGGCACACCACAATCGGTGGTACGTGCAGGCACGCTGAACATCCCCCTCACAATTGCTATACTTGGCGGACAACCCGCTCAATATGTACCTCTTACAGACCTGTACAGGCGGTCGGCAGCTAAGGCAGGACATGATGCGACCCAACTGCAACTGGCTATCAATCAGCATATGTACATCGCAGATGATTCAATGCAGGCAGCAGACGAATTCTGGCCGATCTATAGCGCCGTAATGAATCGTGTAGGAAAAGAACGAGGATGGTCTCCTATGAGCAGAGAACAATTTGAATATTTACGACAGCCTGGAGGTCCGCTACTGGTAGGCACAGCTCAGGAAGTTGCAGATAAGATCATTGCCGAACATAAACTGTTCAACAATACTCGCTTTCTGGCGCAAACAATATCAGGAAATATCGCTCACGAAAAAATACTGCACTCCATAAAACTCTTCGGCACAAAAGTAGTACCGATAGTAAGATCAGCGATAAGCTAATAAATGGGCTCAATTAGATGACCAAGTTCATGCTTATGATTGACCAACGTTAGCAACAGGCCGCTATAGAATGATGACATTTGATAAAAAATGCCATGGAAATTCTATTTGCTACCGGTGATAAAGTAAGACTTATATCAGGCGGGCCTGAAATGACCATAAGAGGAAGACACTTTGATGTACTGGCCAACGAGTATAAAGAAGATATGTATGACTGCATTTGGTTCGATAAAGATAGTCATGGTAAAGAAGAGGCACATTATTGTCCGTTCTATAAAGGAGAACTGGTGAGGGTAATAACGGATAACAAATGAATGGGATAGACCAGAGTTTCACACCGGTAAGCTCAAAGCAGGAAATGACCTTTCTCGAAGGCCCACATTCGAGATGGAGGGAATTGAAATTTGTTTATGGTGTGCTTAAAGAGTTCATCTACGGATTTCGCAAACTACATTTCCTCGGGCCATGTGTTACCGTCTTCGGATCTGCCAGATTTAAGGAAAATCATCCCTATTATGAATTGGCCCGGGAATTAGGCAAGGAGGTAGTCAAATTGGGCTTTACGGTCATTACCGGCGGAGGTCCGGGCATAATGGAAGCTGCTAACAGAGGTGCCAAAGAAGGTGGAGGACGATCGATAGGCTGTAATATCATCTTACCTAACGAACAACAACCGAACAAATATCTGGATAGCTGGGTAAGCATTCGGTACTTCTTTATCAGAAAAGTACTGCTCACCAAATACTCTTATGCATTTGTGGTTATGCCAGGCGGCTATGGCACTATGGATGAATTTTTTGAAGCCATAACCCTCATACAAACAGGTAAAACACCGAGATTCCCTGTAGTATTGATGGGCAAGGAATACCACACAGAGTTATACCGATATATCAGGAAAATGGTCGAAGAAAAAACGATCAGCCCTGAAGACGAACAACTGTTTATATTTACAGATTCTGTTGCCGAGGCAATAGACCATATCAACAGGTTTGCAGTACAAGGATTCGGATTAAAAAAGAAAAAGATCAAACCATCTTTCCTGCTTTGGGAATCAAAATAAGACCATGAAAACAAACCAATTATTTTTCTGCTGTTTCCTGTTATCGGCTTGCATACTAGCATTTCCTGTCACTGCAAAGACATTGCACAACAAACGTTATAAATTCGCCATTTCTATACCCGACAAAATGGTGAGAATAGATGACAGCACAGATACTATTTACCAACAACTCTACTACGACACCAGTATTGGAATTGTCTTCATCATATCTGGTCGCGAAAGTAAATTCAAATCGGTTACAGACTATATAGACTGCAGCAGAGAAGGCTTGGAACAGGCAATGAAAACTAATTATGGTGATTCACTTCTCACTATGACCAGCTGTAATCATTCTCCCTATTACCCGGACAAAACAACAGAATTGCACTTTATAGTAACAGTACTTCCATTTGGCTTCGACAGGTATGTTGTTTACTTTATTCATCATAGACATAAAGACCTGCAATTATCATTCACTTATAAGAAGGAGAATGAAAAAGCAAGTCTTGCAGATATCGACAGGATCATGCGCACACTAAAGTTGAAATGATGCTGATCAAAGTCCTGCAATCATTCTGCCAAATCGTTGATGGTAAGCTTTCTCCAATTGTTCATGATGCGATGGGTGCGCTATACTGATAAGTAATCGCGCCCTTTGTTCCAGGTTTTTTCCATATAGGTTAACAATACCATATTCTGTTGCCACGTAATGAATATGACCTCTGGTAGTAACAACACCCGCACCTTCATTCAAATGCGGCACTATTCGGGATATGCCCTTACCTGTTACTGAAGGAATAGCAATGATGGGCTTACCACCTTCTGATAAGGCTGCACCTCTCATAAAATCCATTTGTCCGCCTATACCCGAAAACTGAAATGTACCTATAGAGTCTGCACATACCTGTCCGGTAAGGTCTATTTCTATAGCACTGTTGATAGCCACTACCTTAGGATTCTTCCTGATAATGCTCACATCATTGACATAGGCTACATCCATACAGTTGACGTATGGATTATTGTCTATGAAGTCATATACCTTTCTTGTTCCTAACACAAAAGAACTGACGATCTTTCCTCTGGCTACTTTTTTCAGCGAGTTGGTTATTGCACCCTTTTCTACAAGAGATACAACTCCGTCTGAGAACATCTCAGTGTGCACCCCAAGATCTTTATGATCACCCAGATAGCTAAGTATCGCATTCGGGATGGTGCCGATTCCCATTTGCAAAGTAGCACCATCCTCTATGATGGCAGCTACCTGCCTACCTATCTGCTCTGCTACCGGATCGGTCTTTCCTGCATAGTTCACCTCTACCAGTTCTGTATCTTCCCATGTCATGGCATCAAAACGAGACATATGAATAAAGCCATCGCCTAATACTCGTGGCATTCGCGGGTTCACCTGCGCTATGATCTTCCTCGCATTTCTGGCAGCACTGATAGCTACATCTGCAGATGTACCCAAGGTACAATATCCATGTGCATCGGGTGGAGACACCTGCAGCATGGCCACATCAATAGGCAGATACCCTTCATTGAATAGCTTAGGGATCTCGCTCAGGAAGACAGGTATATATCCTCCATGATCCGAATTGGCCCACACCCTTGTATTATCTGAAACAAATAAAGAGTTGAGATAAAAACTCTTCAATATCTCCGGGTGATTCCAATCGATAGCACCATATGTACTGATGGCCGTCAACTCTACATTACTCAACTCCCCCGCTCTTGCCAGCAACGCCTCTATCAATTTTACCGGTGTAGCAGCACTACCGTGTATGAACACTCTGTTGCCACTCTCAATGATCTTTACTGCTTCCGCTGCACTTATATATCCTGTACTCATTAATGATCTAAATTTTAAAACTCCTTATATCACCGAAACAATTACTCAATCTACATCTCCGAGTCCTATAGTTTCATGCAGGATCGGGATGTACACATCTCTGAACCCTTTTTTGATCAACCGCTGACGGAATTTTTCCTGCGCTTCATAATCGCCGTGAACAAGGAATAATTTATTGACCAGAGCAGGATCCTGACAAGAAAGCCATTGACACATATCTTCATAATCTCCGTGTGCACTAAGACTGGTTATTTCCTCTATCCTCGCCTTCACCTTGAACTCTTTACCAAATATCCTTACCATATCCGGCTTCAGTTTCAACCTGCCACCTAATGACAATGGCTCACAGTAGCCTGTCAGCAAGATCGTATTTTTAGCATCGCCAACATTATTGGCAATATGGTGCTTTACCCTTCCCGCCTCTGCCATACCTGATGCCGATATGATAACACAAGGCTCATCTGAATCATTCAATGCTATAGAATCCTGAACCTTATCCACATACTTTAGTCCTTTGAAGGCAAATATATCCTCATCATCCTTCAACAGTTTTCTAACATGATTATTATAACTGTCAGGATACTTTTTAACTGTCTCCGTTATTTTTATTGAAAGCGGACTATCTACATAGTAATTGAGTGGTGGCAGTCGCCCCTGCAGTTCCAGTTGATTCAATATGAACAGAAGTTCTTGCGTACGAGCCATGCTGAATGCTGGTACTATCAGTTTACCTCTACCCTTCAAACAGGTATCAACTATAACTTTCAGGAATGCTTCATTAGACACTTTAGACTCATCATGCAACCTATCTCCATAGGTTGATTCCATTATGATATAATCTGCCTGAGGAAAGACCTCAGGTGATTTTAGTATCATATCTCTATACCTGCCAATATCACCGCTGAAAGTAAGATATATGTCTTTGTCATCTTCGCGGATCTTGAGATTCACTGCCGCACTTCCAAGTATGTGGCCACAATCAGTGAACAACAGTTCTACCCCATCATCAACAATAAAATGTTCATGATAAGGAATGGTCTCCAACATCGGAAAGACCATATTGGCATCATCCTCAGTATAAAGTGCCTCAACAGGCTGCTTATGATCTCTGGCCCTTACTTTATTCACATACCTTATATCGTCTTCTTGTATTCTTGCAGAGTCTATCAGTAATATCTTAGCAAGACTGGCAGTCGCAGGAGTGCAATATATCTTACCTTTGTAACCTTCTTTTACCAACTTAGGCAAAAGCCCTATATGATCAATGTGTGCGTGCGAGATGATCACATGATCTATTTCAGACGGAATAAAACCCCATTCACTATTAAGCGTTGTGGTATCCTTACCCATTCCCTGAAATAAGCCGCAATCCAAGAGTATCTTTTTGTTGGGCTTGATGTGTAATATATGCTTTGAGCCTGTTACTGTTCGAGCGGCTCCGTGAAACGTTATTTTCATCGATATGAGTTGTCTTTATGGTATCAAAGGTAATAACACGAATTTACGACTTCATTAACCACAATAGCCAAAAACATGATCCTCGTCACCGCATCTATTCACAAAATAAGGTAGCCGAAAATCATCTCACATTCAAGATGGTTCTGCATCTCACATCCTTACTCGAACTGCCTATCACTATTCTGAACCTGCCGGGCTCTACCACCCATTGCATCTGTTCATTGAGCATTTGTAACATTGCAGGCGTGACCACAAATGATACCTTTTGTTCTTCTCCTACGTTCAAATGCACCCTTTTAAATGCTTTTAGTTCCATCAGCGGTCTGGCTACCGATGCCAGTTCATCCCTTATATAGATCTGTACCACTTCATCTCCTGCACACTTACCTGTATTCTTCAATTTGAATGAAACTATCACACTATCAGTTCCGGAAATCTCAGTTGCAGATAACTTACACTCGCTGTAATCAAAGTGAGTATAACTTAATCCATACCCAAATGGAAAAAGTGGTGATCCGCTAGCATCTGCATAATCATCTCCGCGACCGGTTGGTTTGTGGTTATAGGTTAGTGGCAACTGACCTTCATTCATAGGAAATGTGATCGGCAACTTACCCGATGGATTAGCCTTCCCCAGTAATATGTCTGCTATTGCCTCACCTCCGGCCTCACCGGGATACCACACATCCATGATCGCATTCACCTTATCCGACCAGTTACTCATAGTGATCGCACTTCCTCCGAACAACACAGCAACAATAGGCTTTCCGGTAGCTGCCAACCGCAATATCATCTCCTCCTGTTTTCCCGGCAAACTTAAATGACTTCTGTCCTGAAATTCACCTTCATTAGTACCCACTGCCACTATTACTACATCACTGCTTCTGGCCGCTTCTACGGCTTCAGCTATCTTCTTTTCAGACGTATCAGTGATCGCTGCATCCCATATAAGTTTCAATCGTGCATTGCCTGTCGGCTCCTTGCATTCTACCTTTATAGCATACTCCTTATCAGCTACAAAATCAAACTCTTTAACTGTAGTATTATAAGACTGCTTATCCCAGGTATCAATGAACAAACTTCCATCCAGGTATATCCTGTATCCATCATTTCCTTCTATGCCAATATTTATTTTTCCTGTTACGGGACTTTTAATAAACCCCGACCATCTGCAGGAAAAGAAGTCATAATTGATCTTTGGGTCAGGCGAGAACAATGTCCATTGAAAATCTATCGATGCATCATTCCTGATCAATTCAGGTCTGCCGGTCAACGAAATATTATTGTAGTATTCACCTTGCAGTCCCACAGCTTTTTTGCCATTTGCTTTGGTATATAAATATTCACCGGCAACTACATTATGGCCCTTATGTCCCCTTCCGCAACCGCTTGCATAGGTAATGACCTTATCCTTTCCTACAGCATTATTCAATGCGGCTAATAGACTTACCTTTCTGTTACCCGGCCCGCTATACCCACCCAGTCTAGCTTCGATAGCATCAGTTCCTATCAGTGCAATTTTCTTCACACCCTCACCCAATGGCAAAACGCACTTACTATCATTCTTCAATAACACTATCGATTTCAACGCGGCTTCTTTAGCCAACTGATGATGTGCTGACCATTGAGTGGTATCAGAGATCACAATAGGTATATACGGATGTTCAAAAAGCCCTAAGTCAAATTTTGCTTTCAACACTCTGGCTACAGCACTATCCAATCTGGCAATATTCACCTTGTTCCTGATGAAGGGCTCTTTGAACAGATCCGCATGAGCAATGTCGGTCTGAAAGATAACATCTAATCCGTTTTCTATCGCTTGCTTTCCCGCATCATCATATCCCTTTGCAGTAAAGTGCAATACATTAGCGCCGCCAACTGCACCGGCATCAGAAATAACGAATCCTCCGAATCCCCACTGCTGCTTCAGCTTATAATTCAGCAGCCAATCATTAGCTGTACATGGACTACCATTCAGTGAATTATATGCGGTCATTATGCTTCTGGACCCACCCTCTCTGATACATGCCCTGAAGGGAACAAAATAAAACTCTTCCAACTCTCTTTCACTCACAGATACCGGATAGCTGTCCCTGCCTCCGGCCCCATGATTCAATACAAAATGTTTTGGTGTTGTTATGATCCCTATTTGCTCAAATGCTCGTACATAGGCTACTCCCATGGCCGCACTCAATATCGGGTCTTCGCCATACGTCTCTTCTACCCTGCCCCATCTTACATCTGTAGCCAGATTCACCACCGGTGATAATACTTGCCTCACTCCTCTTTGTTTACATTCATAGGCAATAGCATTAGCAACACGCCCCATCAACACTATGTCCCACGTAGCGCTGAGCGCTATCGACTGCGGGAATACGGTAGCATCCTTGCGCACCAGCCCATGCAACGCTTCATCAAAAACAATGATGGGGATGCCCAGGCGTGTGTTAGTAACAAAATACTTTTGTATTGTATTTACTTTATCTATCGATTGCCTCAGGTCGCTGCCGGGACTGTAGGTCATCATTTGTCCCGCTGCATCACCACCCGATGTAGCAGTATTTAACTGCAATCCGAATACACCGTTTTTGTATTGCTCCGGGTGATCTGCAGGATCTCCCGGCACCATAAATAACTGCATGAATTTCTCTTCCGGGGTCATCCGCCCCAATAGATCCTTTACTCTCTTCTCTATCGGCAACCGATGATCTTTATACGGCAGTAATGGCTGCGCATATAATGATACAGACTGTGATAGTACAAATAGAGTACAACTTAAATATGCTGTCATCTTCTCCAATACAACAGAACGATGTTTGTCCGATCTCATAATTCTCTTATTTAGCATCATAAATGCTATAGGCAAAGGTGTGTAATAAAATCATAGCGTCTTGTAGCATTCGTATCGGGTAGTTTTCCCTATGCCAGCCTACTGTCAATAATATTTATTCACTCACCTTCACTACCCATACGTGATCCGTCGCACGCTTCTGCCCGGCAGGAATGTCTATCAATAATTGCTGACCATTCTTATGCCATTTCAGCGTATGCTTACTACCCAACAATTGTAGCTGAGCTTTGGGGCCACAGGTCATTTGCGATAATGCAATCCTGTCATCGGGGTATGTGAACAAAAAAATGTATTTGGTCTTACCATCTTTCGATTGTGTGTATCTGATATGATCTCCTTCTTTGAAAACTTTATACATTCTTGTACCATAGATCGCCTCACCATTCACTCGCATCCAATTACCTATTTCCTTAAGTCTGTTATATGCCTGGGTATCCAATGTTCCATCCGGACCCGGACCTATATTGAGTAAGTAATTTCCGCCCTTACTTACAATATCTACCAGTTTTTTGATCAATTCATCGGCAGACTTATACGTATCATTCGGATTATAACTCCATGAATTGGCCATGGTCATGCAGGTTTCCCATGGGTAGGGCAACCCTTCATCAGGTATCTCCTGTTCAGGGGTAAGATAGTTTTGCTGAGGACCCGGCACTGCTCTGTCCACCACCAGCAACTTGGGTTGTTTGGCCCTCACTTCTTTCACCAGCCTTGGCATATCTATATCCTGACTCTGTGGATTCCTTGCCCATCGGCTTCCGTCAGATACCTCCAGCAAGGTCTCTTTCACTTCTTCATCGGTCTTAGGACGCACCCATCCACCATCCAACCATAATATATCTACCTTGCCGTAATCACTGACCAATTCATTGATCTGATCATGTGTATAATCCACAAACTGCTTCCACTTCTCCGGGTATTTCTTTACCGAATAGTTGGCATTACGATCACATACCGGAAACTTCTTCCACCAGAAATGATCACTGTTCCAGTCGGGTTTTGAAAAATAGGCACCTACCCAAAAATTCTGTTTCCTGAATGCATTGAATATCTCTTTGGTCACATTGGCGCGAGCATTCTTAGAAAATGGCGTCTTTGAGTCGGTAATCTTATAGTCGGTGTACTTACTATCGAACATACAAAAACCATCATGATGCTTGGTAGTAAAGACAACATACTTCATTCCGGCATCCTTTGCAGCTGCCGCCCATTTTTCCGGATCAAATTGTACGGGGTTAAAAGTGGTCTGCAAATTTTTATACGCCTGCACATATCCGTTATAGTCATCCGCTACGCCCTTCTTTCTGGCTCCTGTGGCCCATCCTAGGTCTTCTGGGCATATACTCCAGCTCTCTACAATTCCCCACTGACTATAGGTCCCCCAGTGCATCAGCAACCCGAATTTCAGATCCTTCCATTCCTCCAGCCTACGCTGTATCGCCGTATCAGGGTCTGGGTAATATTGCGCATGTTGCGCTGATATATTACCTGCAAAGCATAGGCTTGCTATGATCACTAGGGTGAAACTTTTGATGATTGAATTTGCCATCGATTCCGTTATAAAATATATACTATCACATTTATTTGCAGTCCTAAGGTAAATACATATTTCAGAAGACTTTTAAATTCATAAGATCATAAAATACAAACTGCTGATATCATGAGTTTTTTATTACTAGTATTAGTGATTTGCTTCTGTCTAATATTGTCGAATTTTACTTTAACAAAATGTTTATTTGTAATTAATAAAATACATTACCTTTTAATATTTAGATCAAAATCATTCAGTTGGAAGTCTCTGATATATACCAAATATAAAAGATCGATACGAGTAACAATAAAGATCACAACTTATGGAGCACCTACATTACATTGACTTGACTAATACAAATGAGAATATAAAGAATGCCTTGACATTGTTAGAAACTTCTGATGCCTGCCTTTGGTATTTAAATACGAATTACGAATTATTAGCTTTCAACAACGTCTTTACAAGCCACATGATGGCCTATGCGAATATATCGCCGCAGATAGGCGATAAAGACATTATTCTGGATCACTTCCCGAAAGAATTTTCAGATAGAGTCAGCAAGATGTACAAGATCGCATTCAGCGGTGAAGTAGTAAAATCAATTGAAAAAGGATTTGATACAGACGGCACCGATGCAGACATAATTATGATATTCAAACCTATTTTCAACGAACTTAGAGAAGTAACGGGTATAGTTTGCCTCAGAAGAGATATTTCTGAATATATCTATTTAAAGGAACAATTAGATGAAAAGAAAGAAAAAATGAAGCATATAACCTGGCAACAATCCCATATTGTGCGAGGTCCGTTATCTACCGCTATGGGTATTGCAAAACTGCTGGAAGATCGACCCTTGCTAGACCCATCCGCCCACGATGAATATATGGACCTCATTAAAGGATTAAACTCAAAGCTGGAAGAATTAGATATAGTTGTTCGGAAAATGATCGTTGAGTCTGCAGAACACGCGTAAATAATATCAGGTCAGTAATACATTCCAATGTACAATAGCAATTCAATTTTATCTTAGGAAACAAGAATTTGACATTTATCAACTGAGGCTACTTTAAACAGTATTAATCTTGCAGTTCAAGTGCTCGTTCTATTTATGAAAAACATACTTACCATCCTTGTATTTTGTCTGGTTGTTGTCAATACAAGCTTTGCCGCTTTCCCTATTATAGAAAAACAACCCGCTAAAATTGAAGTAACTACCCCATCTGATCCTAATGCCGGCACAATAAAAACCTCCTTGCCGGTCGCTACAACTCATCGTAATACTACATTCCTTAATAAGCTACACAACGAATACATCAAGTTCACCCAACCACAAGATAGATCTTATGGACCGGATAAGAACAGTTGGATGGGGCCTGTCTCATTCATACTGATGTTTCTACCCTATGGCTTCATTTTGGGTATTCCATTTGCTATTATCGCTCGTGTCAACAGGTATAAAAACAGAGGATGGGCATTGGCTGCTCTTTTACTCTATCCTGCCGCATTTGTAGTGGCGCTAACAGTATTCATAATCATGTTTATCATCTGACAAACCAATCGTTTCAGATCGAATTGAATACCCGGGATGAATACTAACACAAAAAAATCCGCTCATTGAGCGGATTTTTTGTTTAAAGTGTGGTTCCGCAGGGACTAATTATTTAATAATATGTTTGACTATCTATGCCCTAAAACGCATGTCTGACAAGCATTTCAGAAGATAACGATATTCATATATGTTTGATGATATTCATTTTTATACATAGCAAACCGCCAGCTTATACTACTTCTCCCGTATTGTTAGATGCGTTGAACAGCCAATCGGCTGATAGTGATTAATTTTGATTATAGCCGAATTTTCTACTTTGCAGAATTTCTTTCCACCAATTTTCTCTTTCAATTATTATTTGGTCGTCAGTTGTTGATTTATAAATATCCAATATAGAATAGCGAAAATTTTTCTTAATGTAATCAAGAGACAATCCTTTTAACCCAATATTCCCTCCATGTCCGGTTTTGACATATGAAATCCAGCGACCTAAAATCATGTTCTCTCCATATGCGGAACCTACATACTTTTGTCCGTTTGAAATATCGGTAATTAAATAAACTCCTTTTTGATTTTGAAGAGCAGTCTTCCACATATCTTTTCCTATTACACGAGACATTTCTCCCCAAGAGAGATTGACTTTTTCATAGCCCGGAAATAAATCATTGTCGAATGTATCAGGTAGTATTTGTGCAACTTCACAGTCATCTATAACTGAGTCAGCGTTCCGAATCATATTTTGGGCTGTATTTTGATACTTAATGATTAGTCGTCCAAAATATTTTGCATACTCTGGCAGTATTTCGTGTTCATAACCAATATTATTGAATACATTTAGGTCTTTGGTTACTTTCCCCACATGAAACAGCAACCAAAAATTTTCATTGCTTTTTATTTTTACGAAACCCAACGTGATTTGACCTTGCTTGAATGATTTTTTTCTATTGTAGTTCCAATATTGCCCCGTAAGCAAGGTCTCCATGTCATTATTCTTAAAAATTTCTATTGGATTCCAGTTGTCCGCAAGCATCAGATTAAATCTGACTTTTACATTTTGCAGATTATCTAATTTTAGAATGTCGTTTAATTTAATTGGTTCCATTGTGCTGAAGAAGATATTAAATGTGCCTGTTTTTTTAGATTAGAGGCTTTTTTAAGGCAAATTATTTTATAAAATAGGTAGTTTGAATTCCGAAATACGGAGATTTAGGTTGAAAATAATTCTCTTATCTTTCTGTTTTGTCGCTTTAAAAGAAACTAATCACTATTACCTTTCCGATTCAATTGTGGTTTGTGTTTTCTGATTAAATACTCTTCAAGTTCATATCTACCCAAGCTAACAGGACAAAAATTAACACTACAAGTTCTCAAGAAATCATTTACTGCGTTTTCTTCATCAGTTTCTAAGTATTTCTTTTTCCCATTCCTCTGCGTCAATTCAAAAGATAATTTTTCTGTTGCTATATGTCTCCTTAATGCAGAAAAATAGGTCCTCCTGCTATGTGTTGAATGTCTTTCATTTAAGTCTGAACTTTCACCAATGTAAATAATATTACCACCTTTTTCAGCTATAATATAAATTCCGGCTATTTTAGGAATATTGATATCGTGCCACCCATAAAAAGATTGTTTTAAAACTTGCTTTTCACCTTCTACCAGTAGTTCAGATTTGGAGTTTTGTAGTTCTTCCCAGATCCCTTTGAAACTCTTAATAGTCTGTATAGCTCTCTTACCCAACTGAAAGCTGTTTAAGACCGTAGGAAGGTTAACAATTCCAAACTCCTCGATTTCTTTTCGTCCAATTAGTGTTTGTATATGTTGGACTTTGAAATGCTCTATATCAAAAGAAGTTGCCTTGTTATTTTCGTTTAGATACTTCAGGTAGTTCTTGTAAAAAGTTGAAGTTGTAGGATTGAACTGTTGCCGTAAACGCTTATTGATATCATTTGATTCACCAATATAATAGGGGTTCTTTTCATGCGATATTAAATAATTCCCAAAGGAGTTATCTAAAATTTCTGAGAACGATCTGTATGGACTTTTTGCTAATTTCCATAATCCATCCGCCAAATATTGGTCAGAGTTATTCTGTATTGATTTCCAAGTAATCTTTTCCATAGTGAGTTACTTTAGAATTTCCCAGTTTAAAAATATTAAAAATAGCTTTAAAATGAACCTTAAAAAACGCCACCTAAACCGCCACCTCATTTTGGCAAAACAAAAAATCCGCTCATTGAGCGGATTTTTTGTTTAAGGTGTGGTTCCGCAGGGATTCGAACCCTGGACCCAATGATTAAGAGTCATTTGCTCTACCAGCTGAGCTACAGAACCTTCTTTTTCCCCTTTCGGGGGTGCAAAGATAGGAATGTTATCTAAATAAACAAACCATTTTTAAAACTTTTTTTCAACTCTTATATCTCCACATGTACCCTTAGCGACAACACGTGCAATGGTCCTCTATCCTTATTATATCCGGGATTCATGGCAAACTGATAATCACCACTCAACCACATAGAAGAATGTATTGGCTTGTAGCTATAATATACTTCCGCTATAGCTTCATTGCTATAGTTCAGTGCGCCGTCACCCAACTGAAAACCCAGTCCTCCTTTAGCAAGATAGGCCTTATGGTCTTCCGATAGTCCGTTCACTACCACAGCCACACCGGCATTGTCATCTTTACGATGCCACAGCTTACCACTTGCAGACAATCCCAAAGACAGTGCTCTATCCACTTCCGTAAATGCCCATGTCTCTGTTTTGCCGTCATTCCAACCTACTCTGGCAAACATCCCCATATTTTCTGTCAACTCCTGGTCTATGTTAATACCAAACCCCTGTTTGGTCCTGCCATGCTTTTCTGTATTGATGATGTTAGGCATTGGTACACCTACATAAGATAATGCTTCTTTGTAGCTACCCATGTTCGCAGTATTCAGATATCCCAGCACCCTTATATGCCCTTCCCGCTTACAGATGGTCACTGTCTTGTCCACCTCGGCATTCAGTGCCCTCGATGCTCCGAAGTCCATATTCAACTTAGGTCCGTTGGCTACCTCCGGTAATGCGGCAATTGCAGCCTTATAGCACCATTTGTCCCATTGCAACATCACCACGGCACCTGCCGTATATCCTCGGGTATTAGCGGCATAATCCCATGCGCCATTATTCATTAATACCCAGTTCAGGAACTGGGTACGCGGCGCATTGGCATATTCATTATTATCAAAAAGATCTCCCAAAGAAAATTTACCCGCATACAATCTTAAAAAGCGTGCTGGCTCGCTCCCCTCCAACTGATTCTGTCCATCTTCGACTTTGTCATTCTTAGCACCCAGAGCAATGGTCTGTTTGTAATAGGCCCTTGCCAGATACAAAGACGGTGCAGGATTCCCCACCCTGAATGTCTCCCCGTTGGTCGATCCGGCCATCCCGAACGCACCGGTCAATCCGCTGCCTCCGGCAATCTCCGGATTCACATACAACTCCGCCCCTTTCCATAAACGAACTCCGGCAAAGAGGGTTGCGGTAAGTGAATTTTGTTTTTCTTCTGCCGTGCTAATACTATTCGGTCCGGAATATTTAGCGCTGAATTCAGGCTTATACTGATAAACATAGGTTGCCTGAAAGTGCAGATTATAGCGCTGCTGAACGCTATCCTGCGCCAGCACACTACCCGATAGCAACAATGCCGGAGCAAGGATGGAATTGAATTTCATGGTATGATTACTTTGACCAGGCAAATATAGGCAACAAACCTAAATTATTCACCGAGACAAAAAATATTTTTTAGGCAACCCTAATTTTTAAATTATCCCTGCTTTGCATTGGTGATCACCCATGCACGTACCAATGCAGCTTTCTCTGCATTCAATTCTGCCTTACCACACATATCGGGCAATACCTTATTCCACTTCTTTATAGTGAACTCAGCAGGTTGGAACAGTTCATGGCATTTCTGGCAAGACCCCACGAATATGGCTTTACCTTCTGCCATCTGGGCTGCGCTATATTTCTTAGCCAATGCTGATGCTTCTTCACTGGGAGCAACGGCTTTGCTTGCGGTAGATGCAGTCTTCTTTGCACATTGAGTAAACAAAATGGTAGAAAGGCACAAACCCATCAATACTATGATCTTTTTCATAACTGTTATTTATGCTGCAAATATGCAAAGTTTATTGGTTAATAAAATGATATACCATCCATCACTACAGTACAATACTGAATATTGTGCCATATTTTAACAGGATTGTGGTAAATACTACCCTCTTGCCACACTCAGTGCCCGCTTATTCATTGATTCTCCTGTGCATTTATTATTTTTATCGCATGAAGACCAGACTATTCACGGCTATGGCACTATTGGGTGCTCAGCTATCTTTTGCGCAAGACTCGCTGATGTTTCAAAAAATATCAGATGAAGTAATGCTGCACGGCACTTGCTACAACAACCTTAGGGTGCTGTGTAAAGGCATAGGCAACCGTATCAGTGGATCTGCAAATGCAGCAAAGGCCGTAGAATGGGGTAAAAAATACATGCTGGCCACTGGTGCCGATAGCGTCTGGCTGCAACCGGCCGATGTGCCATATTGGTATAGAGGCAAAGAAAGCCTGATGATAAAAGCAGGTAATGGCGATTATAAAAAAATGACCGCACTATCCTTAGGCAATAGCGAAGGTACAGGTGGCAAACCTTTAGATGCCGGGGTGATAATGGTGCGCGATTTTGATGAATTCAAAGCGCTACCTGAAAGTGCTGTAAAAGGCAATATCATCTTTTTCAATTATCGCTTCAGACAAGACTTCGTATTTACTTTCAAAGCCTATGGAGATGCTGTAAAATACCGTTGGGCAAGCCCTTCTATAGCTGCTCAGAAGGGGGCTGCGGCGGTCATCATCCGCTCCATGTCCACCGGCGCCGACGATTTCCCGCACACTGGCAGTATGCACTATACCGATTCTATTAAGAAAGTTTCGGTAATGGCACTGGGTAATGCCTCTGCCGACTCGCTGGAGCAGTTTTGTAAGCGGGGTGCTGTAAAGGCTAAAATGCAATCTGAATGTCACATGACCGAGAAGTTGGTAAGATCATTCAATGTGATTGGTGAGATCAAAGGCAGCAAATACCCGGACAAGATAATCACCGTAGGCGGTCATCTGGATTCATGGGATGTTGGCGAAGGCGCACAGGATGATGGTGCCGGATGTGCACAATCAATTGAAGTGCTGAGAACTATGAAAGCTTTAGGTATGCGTCCCAAATATACTGTTCGCGCGGTCCTGTTCATGAATGAAGAGAACGGTTTAAAGGGCGGAATGGCTTATGCCGACTCAGCAATAGCACGCAAAGAACACCATGCGCTGGCTATCGAAACAGATGCAGGAGGTTTCTCCCCACGCGGCATAGGCATGGAGATGAGCGAAGAACAAAAGAACAAGGTTCGTAACTACAAAGACCTGTTCCTGCCTTACGGTGTTTACGACTTTACTATGGACGAGGGTGGAGCTGATATAAGCCCGTTACAAAATAAAATGAAGGTACCGGTAGCAGGTCTGCTACCCGACTCTCAGCGCTATTTCGATGTCCACCATACCAACAACGATGTATTTGAGAATGTCAACCACAGAGAACTTAAACTAGGTGCCGCGGTGCTCACTCAATTCATATATCTGGTCAGCGAGCACGAATTGTTTTAATTATCAGTCATTAATATATGTCATTCAATTAAAACTCATTTTTGAGTATTTTGCACCTTCAATAATTTTATATGCGATTGAATATCCCGATGCTTGACATTTTGAGCATTTCTGTTTTGTTATCCGGCAGTATATATGCTCAGGAAAAAAAGAGCCTCAGCTACCCAGACGAGAAGCATTTTAAAAACATGCGCCAATTGACTACCGGTGGCGACAATGCTGAAGCCTATTTCGGTTTCGATAATGAACACATTACTTTCCAACGCACCAATCCTGCTGAGGGAGTTAGCTGCGACCAGATATTTTATGGTACTATTACAAAAACACCCAAAGAAACATTCAAATATAAAAAAGTAAGTACCGGTAAGGGCCGCACCACTTGTGCATACCTTATGCCCGATAAAAAGCATTTTCTGTATGCTTCTACTCACCTCGCTGCAGATACATGCCCGCCAACACCCGACAGAAGTGTCATTAAGAAATACGTTTGGCCTATCTACAGCAGCTACGACATATTTGTAGCTGACCTCAACGGCAAGATCACCAAACGACTGACGAATACTCCCGGCTATGATGCCGAAGGAACTGTATCACCTAAAGGTGATAAAATTGTATTTACAAGTATGCGCAACGGCGACCTCGATATCTATACCATGAACATCGACGGCACCAATGTAAAACAGATAACCAACACTGTCGGTTACGACGGTGGTGCTTGCTTCTCTCCGGACGGCACCAAGATCGTTTGGCGCGCATCAAGGCCACAGACACCTGAAGAAGTAAAAGAATACAAAGACCTCCTGCTGCAAGGACTGGTAATGCCTACCAAAATGGAAGTTTTTGTAGCGAATGCAGATGGATCGGATGCCCATCAGGTAACAAAACTGGGTAAGGCCAACTGGGCACCTTCATTCACTCCGGACAGCAAGCATATTGTATTTGCTTCAGATTATGAATACGAACGCGGTTTCCCTTTCAATCTTTACATTATCGGTATTGATGGTACAGGGCTCGAACGTATTTCGCATGATGGAAGCTTCGATGCTTTTCCTATGTTCTCACCGGATGGCAAAAAATTCATATTCAGTTCTAACCGCAATAATGGCGGAGGACACGACACCAATGTCTTTGTTTGCGACTGGGTCAATTGATCATTGACATATACATACACATCATTAGTAAAACATAAATTAACGGAATCTTATACATTATTTTTAAGTAACTCCGTTCGTTGTATAGCATAATGTACTATTATTGCACAAAGGGATAGCTGGCGAAAGCCTGTCTATCCTTTTTTTACCACTATACTTTTTGTTATCTATTGATCGAATACAACATGGAAAATTTTACATTCCCATTCCAGCAAACATCAGGCAGTACATTGCCTGCTCATATACAGCAGCTTATCGAAGCAGCTAATAAAGCTACTTTATTTGCATACGCACCTTATTCTCAGTTCAGGGTAGGAGCAGCAGCGCTACTTGCAGACGGATCTATAAAAACAGGATCTAACCATGAGAACGCATCTTACCCAGCCGGCATTTGTGCTGAAAGAGGACTGTTATCAGGTATCAATCCGCTTGATAAGCAACAACAGATATTGGCAATGGCAGTTTGCTACACCAGTAATACTAACAACAGCACTCCGCTGTCTCCTTGCGGCATATGCAGGCAGACCATTCTGGAAATGCAATTAGCACAAGATGCGCCTATAGCTATGTACATGTGCAGCCCCGACGGGCAAGTGATATTTGTGGAAGATGCCGCCCATCTGTTGCCATTCTATTTCAGCAGTAAAAACCTGAAGAATAATTAGCAGAGCAGAGGCCGATTATATCGGAATTGAATAAGGTAATATATCGGTAGTATTGAATGATACTATTCTTCTTTCCTTAGCTTGCGCAGTACAGCCATGATCACCACAACCAGCACCATATAGGTAACTATATAGGCTACAGTGAGCATAAGCCACTCTGTACCCGGGCGGATTATATGTAGTTTTGTGTCATCGTAATACTTTTTAAAAGCATATATCGACCCGAACACAAGCCCCCAGGTAGCCCACCTGAAATAATTATTTTTCATGCTGCAAAGTAAAACAAGATTGTTCTTTGTTCCTGAATTTTGTTTTTCATCAGGTTTTTATACCCCCCTATATGTTTCAGTGTAAGAACTGTAGAACTATTTCACTCGTATATGCAATATGCACTTCAATATCAATTTATACAGAATATTATTCTTAATATTGCAGAGCCCATCAACACCCATTTTTATGAAGAAGATAGGTTTACATTCACTACTCTTTCTCTTGTCGCTTTTACCCTTCGTGCTGCATGCGCAGGAAGGCATGCATGCTAAACCCGGCATGGGCGAAGGCAAATTCAATTATACCTCATTTACAACTCAGGTAATTAATAAAGACGCTGTCACTGCAGCGGCTAACAGCGGCTATGAGGCCGACCCTGAACTCGGACTGATCTATAAGAACGCTCCCTGCACCAATTGCTATGAACTGATAGGTAAACGCACTGAGATCAATAAGACCTTTGTCAATAAAGACGATCGACACGAAATTTTTACCCAGACCTCTACTGCACCTATGCATTATAAAGATGCAGATGGCCGGTGGCGAACTATTAAACCATGGCTGCAGCCTGCCGGAAATGGCATATATGCAGCTACCGAACAGGAAGCACCGATAACTATAAATACACAAAGTGGATATACTTCTCTTGGTAAAAACGGGCAAAGCTTATCTTTTAATGACCATCTGGAATTATTGTATGAACAACCTGATGGTACGATAGTATCTCTGGGGTTGGCTAGATGGAACGATCATACTGCAGGTGATGATGGAGTATATGTGACTAATGCCTGGCCGGGCATAGATATCGAAATGCGCACTATACGTGGTGCCGTAAAAACTAATTTCTGGATCAATAGGGCGATGCCACAATATGCTGCGGGAAAACTATTGGTACGAGATCATATAAAGACTCCTGATGGTTGGTCGTTATATGCTCAGGGCAATAAGAAATTCACCGGTATTCTGGAGATCAGGAATGAGCATCAGGAAAAAGTTTATGTGGTCTCTACCGCTACCGCATTTGAAAAGAATGATGGAGCACACACATTACGCGACCTGCAATACTATATCGGAGACAGCAATACAGTTGACATTGCGCTACCCGGAGATTTCCTCAACAGGGCCGCTACTGCTTATCCGGTAATTATAGATCCACTGGTATCGCTTGGCACATCTGTAACCGTACCCGGCTCTACTTATAGTCCTGGCTGGACTGTTGGCTGCCCTATTCTCAATCCCGCAACAGTGCCTGCTGATCTTACCATTACGGATATTCAGTTCACGTTCGAGTATCTGGCCAGTGGTGGTGCACTGCAGACCAATGGCGCGATGGACTTCTACCTCGGTGCTTGCCGCAACCCTGCACTAACAGGATGGTATTGGTATTGCCTGGCCTTTACACCAGGCCTATGCGGTGGCGCCAACATTTCGCTCATCTCAGATTACGGACCTTGTCTGCCACCAGTGAACTGCGCCAGTTATAACCTTAATATTACCATGAACTTATACCAGAGCTATCTGTCAACACTGCCATGCTCTGCGTTATACATCACGGCAACTATGCCACTTACTATAACGGTAGTAGGACAAACACTTAATACAACTATTCCTACACCAGCCCCAATTTGCACCGGACAATCCGTCACGCTTTCAAGCACCACTACATACGGAATGCCTCCATACACTTACTCTTGGAGTCCGGGAGGTGCTACTACACCTGCTATCAACGTATCTCCGTCAGCCACTACTACCTACACGCTGATAGTTACAGATGCATGCGGATTTATGGACACGGCTACCAGCACTGTTGCTGTCAATCCATCGTCACCAATAGTTGGTCCTTCTTCCGTTTGCATAGGTACAGCTGTTACACTTACTAATGCTACTGCAGGCGGCACATGGAGTTGTAACAATACTGCTATCGCCACTATCTCTGCCACCACCGGCGTACTTACAGGCATCAGCACCGGAACGGCAACGATAACTTATACCACAGCTGCAGGTTGCATCAACACACTGGCTATCACGGTCGTAGCATCGCCAGACCCCATCACAGGGAATTCGTTCCTATGCACGGGCAGCTCTACAACATTATCCAACATAGCTGCAGGTGGCACCTGGAGCAGTAGTAACACGGCTGTAGCAGTAGTAAGCTCCACAGGTTTGGTCACTGCTGTTTCCGCAGGTACGGTGGTCATCACCTACTCCATGTCAGCAGGTTGCTACAGTATTTTCCCGATGCCGATCTTCGGCACTCCTGTAATATCATCTACTGCAACTACCGATCCGAGTACCTGCGTGAGCCTTGATGGCACTATTATCCTCAACGGACTCACTGCCGGCAGTACTTATACTGTCAATTATTTATTCAACAGCAATCCGGCATCTGCTACCATTACGGCTAACGCACTGGGCCAGGTGATCATCACAGGCCTTGATGGCGGTGCTTATGGCAACATCACCGTAACGTCGGCCAACGGTTGTGTATCGAACCCTACAGGGCCTTTGGCACTCAACTTTCCACCACCTACTGCCACGCCCGTTGTTACCAATAGCGGCCCCATCTGCGCAGGTGACAACATAAGCCTTACAGCTACCTGCTCTACACCCGGTGTCACCTATAGCTGGACAGGCCCCAACGGCTTTACTTCTACGCTGCAAAACCCTACCATCATTCCGGCATATACTGTAAATGGTGGCGCGTATGTTGTTACCGCTACTGCACTAGGCTGTTTGTCATCTCCTTCTGCTACCGTTGTCATTGTTCATCCTATACCTGCCATCACAGGCACGTCGTTCACCAACCCCAGCGCATGTTTTGCCGCTGACGGAACTATTATCTGTTCCGGATTGGCAGCAGGTGTGAGTTATTCCGTTACCTATACTTTCAATGGCACACCGGCATCGGCAACGGTTGTGGCAGATGCCGCCGGTAATGTAACTATAACAGGCCTTACCGCAGGCACCTATACCTCGATCAGCATGAGTTCGTTCACATGCCTGTCCAATGTGGTTGGTCCGGTCACACTTATGGATCCCGGGGCACCACCTGCTCCTGTGTTATCAAGCAATGCCCCCGTTTGTGAAGGCACGCCGCTCGCACTATATGCTACTGATGCTATGTCGGGCGTTACCTATCTGTGGACAGGTCCGTCAGGCTTTTCTTCTACGCAGCAAAACCCGGTCATCTATAATACTACCTTGGCTATGGCCGGCACCTATACTGCTACAGCTATCAATGCCGGCTGTAATACTACTGCATTCATCGATATCAATATTTTCCCGGGCGTGATATTGACCAATGTTACTCCAAGCCAATCGGTCATCTTCGGATCTACGGTACAGCTCAATTCATGGGGTGCAATGTATTACGCATGGACACCCGATGATGGCACCCTATCCAACCCTGCTATCAATGACCCTGTAGCACACCCGATCAATACAACAACTTATACTGTGACAGGTATGAACGAATGGGGATGCAAGGATACGGCAAGCCTTACTCTGAGTATTGAATATACTGACACGGTACTCATCCCGACGGCTTTTACTCCCAATGGCGATGGCAATAACGACATATTCAGAATAGCTAATACCAAAGATACCAAGCTGGTAGAGTTCAGCATATTCAACAGGTGGGGGCAAGTAGTATATAACAATACGTGGAACATAAGACAGGGATGGGACGGTACATTCAACGGTATGCCTGCTGATATGGGCGTATATCAATACTACATCATTCTTGCACGCCCCAATGGTGAGAACAAAATATATAAAGGTGATGTGACCTTGATCAGATAAGAAACTGCCCCACTGTATTTCTGAACTACTTATTGTATCTATGCCCCTGAGGTCATGGATGCAATAAAATAATAAAATGGCTATAGCAGAAACATAGCAGAAGACAACTCACAATTTCCATACAATGTCCCTGTAATAACAATGGCTACCTCTAAGAGCAGCCATTGTTATTGATATCATTTCTTAAAGAGGATCAATGTTCTAATGCTCCAAGATAGCGTTCTGCATCCAGAGCGGCCATACAGCCACTGCCTGCGGCGCTTACAGCCTGCCTGTAAATCTTATCCTGTACATCACCGCAAGCAAACACACCTTCTATATTGGTGCGGCTGCTGCCCGGTTGAGTGATCAGATAACCCTGCTCATCCATATCCAACATGCCGGTAAAAAGGTCTGAATTAGGTTTGTGACCTATAGCAACGAAAAATGCTTTCAGTGGCACTATGGTTTCCTCATTGGTCAGGTTATTGCGCACCTTCATAGCCTCTACCTTATGCTCGCCCAATACCTCTACCGGGTCGGTATTCCAGTACACCTTTATGTTAGCAGTTTTCAGCACTCTATCCTGCATCACCTTACTTGCACGCATCTCACCGCGACGCACGAGCATATGCACCGTAGTACATAATTTAGAAAGGTACAGCGCTTCTTCACATGCGGTATCTCCAGCGCCAACTATAGCTACTTCCTGATTCTTAAAGAAAAAACCATCACATACCGCACAAGCAGATACGCCATGTCCGTTCAGTCGCTCTTCCGACTCGAGACCCAGCCACTTGGCCGATGCGCCTGTTGCAATGATGACTGCATCAGCTTCTATCCACTTCTCTTCATCTATCTCTAACTTAAAAGGCTTTTGTGAAAGATCTACCTTGGTGACCATACCCCAGCGAATATCTGCACCCATTCTCTGTGCCTGCTGTTCAAAATCTACCATCATCTGTGGTCCCATTACACCATTAGGATAACCGGGATAATTCTCAACATCTGTTGTTATGGTCAACTGGCCACCCGGTTGAATACCCTGGTACAATACCGGCTTGAGGTTAGCACGCGCGGCATATATAGCAGCAGTGTAGCCTGCAGGACCTGAACCTATAATAAAACAGTGTACTTTTTCTATATCACTCATATTCAATAATTAATATTTTATTCTTTTTGGAGGATAAAGATGCAAAACTATTTCCTATGCTGCAAATATCTTGTCCTCAACTATTTTCCTTATTACGGACGAGCCACTTTTTTATAATAGAGCGCCCCATATCCGGCCCACGAGCCTAGTGCCCCATTGGTCATGTTGGTCTTTACATTAATAGGCGATGAAAAAGGATTACCACCCGATCGTATAGCAAACTCATAGGTATTCCAGAAATCATAGATCCCTTTGTCCACTTCACACCACTTCAAGGTCACAGAATCTCCCGGAAAAAAGTAATAGGCCGAATCTGAATTACTACTGCTACTGTTGTCATTGGCAGTGCCCGCAAACAGATCTATATTACTGATAGGCTTTCCATTGACCAGTTCATCTGTAAAGATCCCGCCGGGATAGAACTGCTCATTGTTTCTCTTCGTAAAGTACTTAACGTAATTTCCGGGGGTATCAGGATCGGTATAATTGGCAAACAGTTCCAGCGCGGTAGCCGGAGTTGTAGGTCGCTTGAATACCGGCTCTGCAAACCAGAGGGTATCTGGTCCTTTGGGAAACGGAATCTTCGTTATTGAAGCATAACGCTTACCATCTTTGTCTATAGTAAGTGTGTAGGTCTTACCCAACTCTCCTACCATCACATTGCCAATATTGGTGGTGTCAATAAAATAAACGTAGAACTTATTGCCACCCGATGTATCGACAGCATATTCCTTCAGGGTTATGGTCTTTACACCATCTGACACCTTAACTACCGCATCATGAACAAAACTATTCTGTACTGTAGTAAGATCTACCTGTGAGAAGAAACCAAATGTAGTATTCAGCAAGACATAAGGTGGCTGCCCATTCTCTATCACACCCTGTACTACGATCTGGGGATCGGCAGACTGTATATTGATGTTCACGTCTTTCTCGCAACCGGTCAAGCACAGTAACGATAAAACGAGCAACAGACCGGAATATTTGAGATAAGCTATCCTTTGAAGGAGTGGCATAGAGATGATATGAAATGTAAACTATTGATGGGTGTATATTATACTGCGAATGAACTACCGCAACCACATGTGCTGCTGGCATTAGGATTCTTGAACACAAATCCACGAGCATTCAATCCATCTGAATAATCTACTTCCATACCTATCAGATATATTCCATGCGCCTTCTTCATGATCACTTCCAGACCGTCGATGTTATAGATGTCATCATCAGCCTCAATTTTATCAAAACCCAGCACATAGCTCATACCCGAGCATCCTCCGCCCTTCACACCTACACGCAAATACTGACCTTCTTCAAAACCCGGCTCATTCATCAGTCGCTTTACTTCTTTCAGGGTACTGTCGGTGAGCGTTATTGGTGCAGCTATTGTTGTTTCCATTACTATTAATATTTATGCAAATTTACCAACCTTCGCTCCCCTATCCAAATCGTTCCCTCACAGTATTGTCAATATCAATAGAATCATAGGGATGGTGATAAATTGCCAGATTCTAAAAGTGTATGGGATGCGGCCCGGGAATCTTAGTATAGATGGACATTACTACTGCTTTATGAAAAGTGGCAGTTTTTCGTAAAAGTGGCAGTTTTGCCGGCGATATTTCGTCTGTAATCTTTTACCAGTAAGGTTTTGCGCCTATTTTAACAAACTGCTACTTTCTGCTACTTTCTGCCACTTTCTGCCACTTTTTGCCACATGCTGCCACTTTTATTGCCACTTTTAGGATTGCCTCGTTTATAGCAGGACCTCTTTTTGCTGCGCCATATTATCGGCATATCTGGCAACGGTATCGTGTACCTGATCGAGATCGTCCTGTATTTCCAGTTCATTAATGTATTCCTCCCAATCGGAACGTGCCTCTTGCTCGGCTTCGAATTGACTTGTTATTCTCTTTGCCGGTTCGGGGCGAAGACTATACAGATAGCTGCTCATACTATTGAGCATCGGCTGGAGGAGATCGGGTTTTGTCTTTTTCAAATAGTTGGAGAACAGGGTAAATATCTCGGTGGTATCCGCAACACTGTGCCTGAGCTTTATCTGTTTGATAGTCATACTAAGTTTGCGCATAATCTCCGCCTCGTCTTTAGTAGGATATGGCCGATCGCGGCGCTCTTTGATGGTCGTGTTCAGGGCATTGAGTTGGTTATAGTAATGCTCTGTAATCAATGCGGGGGCGTTTGCGGCAGCATGCCGGGCACTTTTCCAGTCACCCTCACGGATCCAGTCGAATAGCGTGCGGGGAGCTATACCGACTATGGCCGCTATCTGCGGGCGGGTGAGTTTTGACTGGAAGAAGAGGCGACGTGCCTGTTCTTTTAATTGGATGGATGTCATGATGAAGGTGGTTTATTTAGCCTCATCGCGCCGCTACCCAAAAGAGGAACGCGTAATGAAGCACAGTTAATAATGCCACAAAGGTGAAACAGGGATGGGAAGTGTGCAAATTGGAAATACATGGTGGTACGAAAAGCGTACCATGATGGTACGGAAAGTGTACCACCATGGAAAAAAGTTGTGTGGATAACTATGGTCATGTATTTCGTTTTGTGAAGGGTATATATAGTATTTATGAAGTTTTGAAAAAATGGGCGGGCTGGAGTAAAAATGAGGTGTTTTTTTGCCGTCACCCGTCTTCCTACCGACTACAATAGGGCATATTCTCTTTGAGACCTAACAATAACGGCCCATACAATATAAACACTGACCGGTAGTCTGCACATTCCCAACAAAAACCACGGAAATAAAAAACACCAAATTTTCCTACATTTGCGTTCTTCAAAATATCGTTACTTATGAACGAAGAATTAGAAATGATCATGGATGAGGTGTCGGTGGACATGAAAAAAGCGATCACCCATCTTGAAACTGAATTAAGGAAAATACGCGCCGGCAAGGCCAATGCAGCAATTGTGGACGGCATCTTCGTAGATTACTACGGTAGCGCTACACCGCTGGCCCAGGTTGCCAATATCTCCATTCCAGATGCTCGTACTATTGCTTTACAGCCATGGGAAAAGTCTATGATGGCCCCGATAGAAAAAGCGATCATTGCATCTAACATAGGTCTGAATCCACAGAATGATGGTACTTACATCCGCCTGTTCCTACCGCCACTTACCGAAGAACGCCGTAAAGAATTGTCAAAGCGCGCCTTTAACGAGGGAGAGCAAGCGAAGGTATCTGTAAGATCTATCCGCAGAGAAAGCATTGAGCAGGTAAGAAAACTGCAAAAAGACGGATTGAGTGAAGACACTGCAAAAAACTCTGAGGCTGCAATACAGGGTATTACAGACAAGTTCATTCTCATGGTAGATAATGTCTGCAAGGAGAAAGAAAAAGAAATTATGACCGTTTAATTCTTTTGATATTCAATAATACAGGTAGTGATCTTAGCCAAATGCTGCAGTCACTACCTGTTTTCTTTTACTACATTCCGGCATATGATCTTACCCGATAAGCTACAGCAACTGTTCCATTTCACCTTACATGATGAGCTCATGTTGTTGTTCAATATCCCTATCTATGCCATCTTCATTCCGCTAGAGATCATACTGAGCAATTTCAACCACCTGAAATTCTACAGCATAAAGGAAACGATCACCAACATTTACCTCAATCTGCTCAATGCCGGAATAGACTTTCTGCTGCGCATACTGGTATCGTTGACCGTGCTCAACTTTTTTTATCAATACAGATCGCCCATACACTTAGATCCTGTGTTATATTGGGTATTACTGGTGCTGGCCGAAGACTTTTTATTTTATATAGAGCATTATGTGGACCATCACTGCAGACTATTCTGGGCAGTGCATGTTACCCACCATTCATCACCGGAATATAACCTTACTACAGGCTTCCGGTCTTCGGTGTTCATGCCTATGTACCGTTTTTTCTACTTCATACCCTTAGTGCTGCTTAATTTTTCTCCAGCCGATATTTTCTTTGCCTATGCTATCACCCAGTCATACGGGATATTGGTGCACACCCGAGCAATAAAGAAACTTCCCCGCTGGATCGAATACATCTTTGTTACCCCTTCTCATCACAGAGTACACCACGCCAGTAACATACCTTATCTTGATAAGAACATGGGCATGTTGCTCATTATCTGGGACAGGATGTTCGGGACATTTACTGAGGAACGCGCAGACGAAGTGCCGGTCTATGGCATTGTAAAACCCATTGATAAGCCGCACCACCCTGTTCATATAGTTATGCACGAATGGATAGCTATAGCTAAAGACATGAGCAAGAAAGTGCCCTTTGCGACCAAGCTGAAATACCTCATCAATCCTCCGGGTTGGAGCCATGACGGGAGTACACAGACAGCCAAACAAATGCAGGATAAGCTGAGCAAATAGTCAGGAGACAACATTGTCAGTCATTAGGGCTATCAACTATAATCCTCCCAGTGCCAGAATATCTTCATATTCTTCCGGCCTTACCTTTCCTACAGACAACCGTCCTAACCTGATCAGATCCATTTCATTGAAACGTCCGTCGGCCTTAAGCTGAGCCAGCGTAACCGGATTTGGCAGGGTCTTGAAAGGTTTGAGATCCACCGCCACCCAATTGGGGTCCTCGGTGGTAGGGTCCTGATAAGCCTCCTTCACAACTTCCGCTATACCCACTATTGCCAAACCTTCATTACTATGGTACCAGAAGACGCGATCGCCCTTTTTCATTTCCTTCAGGTTATTGCGAGCACCATAGTTGCGTACGCCATCCCAGAAGGTCTTCTTATCTTTTAAAAACTGCTCCCAGCTATATTTGAAAGGTTCTGATTTTACGAGCCAGTAATTCATTGTCGTTATGTTCTTTGCGTAAAGATAATGCCTGTCGGGGGCAATTTTGGTCTGAGCATAAATCAACTCAGTAATACCCCTATTGAATATTTCATTCGAACAGCATTTGAAGTATGAGTAATAGAGCCATTAGCAGAATTTTCTTACTTTTGCCACCTCAAACAATTAAGATAAGCACTATTTATATATGGGTAGGATATTTGAAGTACGTAAATCATCGATGTTTGCTCGCTACGACCGTATGGCGAAGCAATTTAGCCGTGTAGGTAAAGAAATAGCTATTGCTGTAAAGAAAGGTGGTCCTGATCCGGACACCAATCCATCATTGCGTCGTGTTATGCAAAATGCGAAGGGCTTCAATATGCCTAAAGACCGCATTGAAGCTGCCATAAAAAATGCAATGGGTAAAGATACCAGCAGCTATGATGAAGTATTGTATGAAGGATATGCACCACATGGGGTAGCAGTATTGGTAGTTACCGCTACTGATAATACAACCCGTACGGTAGCCAACGTTCGCTCTCATTTCAACAAAGGAGGCGGTACATTGGGCAACAGCGGATCTGTAGTATTCCTCTTCAAACATCTGGGAGTCTTCAAATTGAAACCGGAAGGATTGGACATGGATGAGTTGGAATTAGAACTTATCGATTTCGGTCTGGAAGAAGTTGGCGAAGATGCAGATGGCAACATCATCGTTCGTTGCGCATTTGCAGATTTCGGCAATATGCAGAAAGCACTGGAAGATAAAGGCATCACTCCTATTTCATCAGAACTGGAATGGATACCTTTAAATACTGTAGAAGTTACTCCTGAACAAGCAGAAGACGTTTTCAAAATGATAGAACGTATTGAAACTGATGATGATGTGCAGCTTGTGTTCCATAACATGGCATAACGATCATCTCATTATATTATACCGGTACACATTAATAAAGCCCCTTATTCAGGGGCTTTATTGATGTAGTGCAATGCTCAATCACACAACTCTCCTTAAGGCACCTCAGCTATTGATCATCAATCATATCATACAATAACCGGTTCGCCTAAGCACAGAATTCCGAATTATTCCTTTGGAATCACTCTACTTTCTAATTGAAGTCCATTGTTGGATTCAAACGGATATTGATCATTCAGAGATAGTTACATAGATATTTAAACACTATTTAGATCAATTATCTAATAACATAATTGTATTATTTGTTTGCATAAATAACAAAAAATCAAAAAAAGTACTTAAGTTTGTTGTAGTCAATAACAAATCGATAACAAAATCATTAATTACCTGATAAGCATATCTACATTAATGATCACCAATTAAAAGATGAGCTATTGATCAATATCGACCTTCTGCATATCTGAAAAGATCGTTATAAATGAGCATATTTTACCAGACAGGCTTTTATAAAACAATGATTCTTACCTTATTAGTTATGGTAATGAATTATGCCTGCCTGGGACAGAAGATATTCACTCCGGCATCTAATAATAACATTACCGGCGGAAATACCTATTGTCAGAACGTTACAGCGGGGGCAATAGTCTATACCTACAATACCTGCAATGTTGGCAGCGGCACATCTACCGGTACATTCATCACCATTAAGTGGTATAAAAACAGTGTCAATTCTACCAGTGGCGGATCTGTTGTGAGCACTACACTGGTGCATTGCGCACTTACCGCTACAGGCACCACTACTTATCAGCCATCAACATCTGCCACCGGCACTTCCTATTACTACTGCATCATTTCCTGGACAGATGCGGGCACCTGTAATGCAACAGGCAGTGTAACGAGTAGTACTGCTGCAGTTATTGTTAATCCATCACCAGACGTAATTACAGGTAGTACAACAGGTTGCTCAGGTACGTCAAGTACACTTTACAATTCTATAGCCGGAGGCACCTGGACCAGTGCCACACCTTCTGTAGCAACCATCTCAACTGCAGGTGTTGTCAGCGCAGTAGCAGTAGGCACTTCAACGATAACTTATGCACTGGGCAGTTGCAGAACGACCGCCTCATTTACAGTAATAACAACTCCCAATGCCATAACAGGAACAAATACTATCTGCGAGAATGCAACAACAATATTTTCTACTACAACACCCGGAGGCACATGGACCAGCGCTAATGGAACTGTGGCTACAGTAGATGCGTCTTCACCCGTTAATATCACCGGGATCACAGCGGGCTCTACTACAATCAGTTATGTAATTTCACCCACCTGCTATGCTACCAGAGCAATAACTGTAAATACTGCACCGGCTGCAATTACGGGTCCAATTTCTGCCTGTACCGGAACCACCGCAACACTTGCCAACACTGTAGCAGGCGGTACATGGACCAGCAGTGCAACAGCTAAGGCAACAATAGGAGCAGGAACGGGGATATTGAGTGCTATAGCAGCTGGCAGCACTACGATCTCCTATACGATAGGATCATGCAGATCTACGCTTTCATTTACGGTGAATACCACACCCGTTGCCATTACAGGTACGAATACTATTTGCCAGGGTGTTATTACAACATTTACTGACCTGACATCAGGCGGCACATGGAGCAGTGGCAATGCAACTATAGCTACCATCAACGGGAGTAATCCGGTGGGCATTACAGGACTCGGAGCAGGTAGTACAAACATTTCCTACACAATGCCTACAGGCTGCTATGCTACAAGATCTATTACCGTAAATACTGCACCGACAGCAATAACCGGGGCAACCAGTGCATGTCTGGGTAGTTCGGTAACACTAGGCAATACTGTAGGAGGTGGAACATGGACGAGCAGCGCACCAAGCAAGGCAACTATAAGCGGAAGCGGCGTTGTTACCACTGTAGCTAATGGCACTACTACAATAAGCTACGCAATAGGCAGTTGTTCAAGCAGCATAACGTTCACCACACTTATACCACCTGCGGCTATAGGCGGTGCAGCTACCAATCAATGCCAGGGCACTACAAGAACCTATACGAATACGACCATTGGGGGCACATGGAATTGCAGTAATACATCGATCGCATCCATAAACTCTTCTACGGGAATTTTGACCGGCATATCGGCAGGCAGCGCCACAATTACCTACTCTACAGGCTGCGGCTCACCTGCAACCAGATCTATTACTATTGTTGCTAACCCATCAGCTATTTCAGGAACATCCAATATGTGTACGGGTATTGCTACCACCCTCACCAATACTACCCCATCAGGTGTATGGACAAGCAGCAACACGACAATTGCCTCTGTAAATTCCAGTACCGGACAGGTAGCACCATTAACTGCAGGCAGCGTTACCATTTCCTATACTACCGGCGGTGTATGTACAGCAACAACAAGCGTAATTGTCAATACACAACCCGGAGCAATAACCGGAACGGCTCACATTTGTGCCCCTTCAGCTATCACATTGGGCAATTCTCTTCCTGGCGGTATTTGGAGCAGCAGCAATGCTACTATAGCAACAACAAATGCAACTACAGGCATTACAAATGTTATATCAAACGGTACAGTTACTATTTCATACACCCTCAATAATTGTACAGCAACAACACCATTGATCGTTTCAGCAACACCTACTGCATCAATAACGTCAGCAACAAATCCGTGTGTGAACAGTAGCAGTAACATTGTGTTTTCAGGCACATCGGGGGCTACTATAACTTATAATATAGATGGTGGCAGCAACCTTACACAAACGCTTACCGGAGGTACCTACTCAGTCAATAGTGGTATAATAACGTCTGCACACACTTATAATCTTGTTGCTGTAAATGATGCATTTTGTTCTGCTATATTGAATACTGCCGCTACAATTACTCCTGTACCTATGCAATGGGTAGGCGGAACCGCAGGTTTGGAGACAGAATGGAATGAAGCCAATAACTGGACTTGCGGCAGAGCCCCTGACAGTACTAGTGATGTTACTATTCCTTCCGGCATCAATTATCTTCCGGTAATTGCTGCCGGACAAACAAAGACAATCAAGAGCCTGACCATTGATAACGGAGCAATGATAAGCACATCAGCTTCATCTGTACTGAACATCAAAAGAGACATTACAATTAATGGCCGCATTACCGGCAATGGAACTACCAGACTAAACGGAAATGCCGTACAAAACATTTCGGGAACCGGCTATATTGACAATCTGCAACTTGCCAATTCAACAGGAGCTGTTATCAACACGGGCTCAAAACTTACTATCATTAAAGCACTGACCATATCACAGGGTACATTCAACACTAATGACAGTCTTACATTAGCATCAGATTCTGTAGCCACAGCAAGAGTTGGTGAACTTACTACAGGTACTTCTATTATTGGCAAAATAAAGATCCAGCAGTACATACCGGGAGGCTATCGACGCTACAGATTTTTTAGCCATCCTTTCAATTCCGCTATATCACTAAGTCAGGTGCAGCGCTATATTGATATTACAGGATTAGGGGGAGCCAGTAACGGATTCACAACAACCGGATCTAATGCGGCATCAGCGTACAGGCTCGATCCTTATACAAGCAATTCAACAATGGGCTATGACCCGGGATGGAAACCTTTCACCAAGATCAATAATCTTGCAGCAGACACCAATAAACTACAACCTCATCAGGGAATACGCTTGTTTATGAGAGGTAGTAAGGGGGAAGGATTAGGATTTACATTCCACTATACTCCATCACCAGCAACCATAACAATGACCGGTGTGATCAATCAAGGTACTCAATTAGTGACCCTGGCCAAGGGCATAGATACTACACAGGATTATAACATGGTCGGCAATCCATATCCATCTCCGGTAGATATTGGTACCGTAATGTATAATGCGAAACAAGAAGGCAAGATAAGAGGTTCTGCATTCTATGTATGGAATCCGACAATGGGTTCAGGCGGTCAATACATGGCCATTCCTATAGGATCATCGGCTCCCATACCCTACTCTATTCAGGCCCTTACCGCATTTCAGGTAAGAGCAGCATATGATAGTGCACAAATACAATTCAACGAAAATAATAAGACACAAGGTGCCAGCAGCTCTTTATTCAAACCTGCTGATGATATTTTGTCGTTCAAGATCTACGATACCAATTACCATCTGTATGATATGTTGCAGATCAAATATAACGCTACCGCAACTGACGAGGAGGACAGAGAGTATGATGCCGCTAAACCAACAGGTATAGATTTCGGATTTTACAGTCTGTCGGCAAGTATGAGAAAGCTGGCAATAGATACACGACCATACAGTACGCAAAAACCTACATTATTGGGAGTGCACAGTGCATATGAGCAAGCGTACATCATTACAGCGGACAACGTTCCTTCGACAGGCGACTCACCCCTATACCTTCATGACAAACTATTGAGCAAGTTCATATTACTTCAACAGGGTACGGAATATAGATTCACCATCTCAAAAGACAAAGCAACGCAAGGAGATGACCGTTTTGAACTAACCGCTCAACCACAACCTATTGCATCGGGACATAACATTACTGTAGCTCTGGCCCCCAATCCTGCAACAGATGAAGTGAACCTATCTTACAATATAACAGCGCCGGGGAATGTATCCATTAACCTGATCGACATGTGGGGAGTTAATGTTTACCACAAAGAAACTACTAAAAATAGTAGCATTGAGACCATTCCATTGAGCGATCTTGCCTCGGGGATCTACATAGTAGAAGTTAGATCAGGAACAGAAATATCTCAACATAAACTTGTCAAGGAATAATGAATGCATAAAAAAACAGGCACCATAAAGTGCCTGTTCAAATATGATCTCAGAACTGCTTATTCTACTTCAGCTCCTGTATTGAAAACAAATTTAAACCCTATACCGTGTATGGTCTGTAACTTAGCATCAGTTTGGTTCTTAAGGTACTTACGCACCTTAGTAATGAACACATCCATGCTTCGACCAAGAAAATAATCATCCTTACCCCAAACATTCATCAATATCTCATCCCTTTTCAATACTCTGTTAGCATTCATACAAAGATATCTGAACAGATCTGCCTCTCTTTGTGTTAGCTGATGCTGCTCTGAGTCGTTCATCAATGTAAGGTTAGCATAGTCAAAATCAAGCGTACCAATCTTAAAGAAAGCCGGACCTTCCTGATCTTTCTTTTTGCTGCGCTTGAGAAAAACCTGAATCCTTTTCAGTACTTCATGCATATTATATGGCTTGATGACATAGTCATCTGCCCCTACTTCAAAGCCAGCCAATTTATCATCATCCATACCTTTAGATGTGAGCATGATAATAGGAATGCTATCGTTCTTCTTACGTATATTATTAGCCAGTTCTATACCATCCTTTTTACCGGGCAACATTACGTCCAGCAAACAGATGTCATAGATATTTTTCATAAACTGCTGCCAAGCTGTATCGCTATCTGTGCAATGTGTCACCTCGTAGTTCTGTTTTTGCAGAAAATCTTTCACTACAAATCCAAGCACAGGATCATCCTCAACAAGCAGTATTTTAACTTTCGGTTGTGACATAAATAAGTAGGCTAATTTTAATTCTAGTGCTAATATAACACTTCTTGGATTTTATTTGTAAAATATTGACAAATCAAAATAAATTAATTATTTAATTCGCTCAGGATTATTGGTTATGAAAGCCTCCCAACTATTACTTTTTTTGACCTTCGCCTTAGTAACCGCCGGCACTGCGGGTAATGGGGATCGCTGTTGGTAATGATGACAGAGTGCTACAGCTACAGCATCTGTAGCATCCATATAAGGATCTTCCTCAGTAAATTTCAGTGTTGCCTGTAACATCTGCCATACCTGCTCTTTAGATGCATTTCCTCGCCCGGTCACCGACTGCTTTATTTTACGAGGGGCATATTCTGTTGCCTGAAGGCCATTTGCCATAGCGGCTGCAATAGCTACCCCCTGAGCCCGACCCAGTTTAAGCATACTCTGCACATTTTTACCGAAAAAGGGGGCTTCAATAGCTACAGCAAGGGGTCGGTGTAACTTGATCAGTGCATCTGTCTTTTTAAATATCAGATGTAACCTTTCTGAATGATCTTCTTTTGATGAAAGCTTTAATACTCCCATTTCGACCAAAGAAACCGTATTTTTACTTACAGCAATAAGCCCATAACCCATAACCAGAGTTCCCGGGTCTATTCCTAAAATGATCTGAGCTGGTTCTTTCAAATGCTATTGAGTTACTTAACAAAATTACCAAAATAAACGCAGGCTATTACAATTTATATGGATCGTACAGGAGATGTCAGCCATCAGCCATAAAAGGCAAATAATTTTACGGCACAATATTTGTCTTATACACAATAGAACTACGTGAAAATGAGCAACAAAAGGATTGTAAACAAACTACTAAGTTATAGTATAGTATTGATAGGGCTAATAAGCCTATCGGTATCAACTCATGCACAAGTACCCTGTTTGCCTGCCAATACCAGTTTTCAAGAGGGGGAAAAACTAACATTCAAGGTCTATTACAATATGAGCTTTGTATGGATCAATGCCGGCAATGCTGAATTTACTACCAGCATAGAAGATGTAGCGAACCGCAAAGCTTACCATGTAAGAGGTGTTGGTAAAACTGCCAGCTCTTTTGAATGGTTCTATAAAGTACTGGACACCTACGAAAGCTATATAGACAGACAGACAATGCTACCCATGCGTTTTGTAAGACATGTGAATGAAGGAGGGATGAAGATCATTAACGATGTAAAGTTCGACCACAGAAATAAGCAGGCCACATCAGATAACAAGGCATATGCAATACCTGATTGCACCCAGGACGTACTATCGGCCATGTACTTTGCAAGAAATATCAATTATAACAGCCACAAACCGGGAGACAAAATCTCGTTCGATATGTTTCTCGACAATCAGGTCTATAATCTGTATGTCAAATATATAGGTAAGGAACAAATCACGACCCGAATGGGGACATTTAATGCTATTAAGATTGTGCCTTTACTTATCAAAGGAACTATCTTTAAGGGTGGTGAAAAAATGACGATATGGCTTAGTGACGACCCCAACCACATACCTGTAAGAGTAGAAAGTCCGATATTGATCGGGTCGGTAAAAATAGACCTAATGGATTTTAGTAATCTCCGTAATCCACTTACAGGAATGATATCAAGAAATTAATTTCATCTATCTAACAAGCAGAAGGGCAAATCGTATGGTTTGCCCTTCTGCTTCAATATAAATCCTTAACTATTTCATTTTACCGAGAACGATATTCCATATCTCCTGTTCACGTTTATCAGCATCTGCATTCATAGCTTCAGCTTTTTCTACCAATGGTTTTACTTCCGCATGATCCTTAAGGTCCTGTGCATTGATCTTAACATTGAGGTATGCCCCCTTTACCGCAGCACGAGCGCATAAAGCACCTACACCGGCATCACTTACACTATTAGGATTGCCGATCTCGGCCATTGCCTGTATCAGATCAAAAGACTGAGCGGCCAGTTCCATAGTTCTGAATGGCACCTTTATTGCATTGATAGTAGCTGCATCAATTGCCGCTTTTCGTGCAGCTTTTTCAACATCATTACTTTTAGGTAAACCAAATGCGGCCATGATGTGATTAAATGCCGCAGTATCTTCATCAACCAGATCCAGCATCTCGGACATCAACTTCTGTCCCTTTTCTGCATGGTTCGAAAATTCTTCCCAACGACTATCCCATCCTTTTTTGTGTGAAGAGAGGTTTGCCACCATTGTTGCCAAAGCAGACCCCAGTGCGCCACAATATGCAGCAATAGAACCACCACCAGGTGCAGGAGATTCGCTAGCTGTTTCCAGAGCAAAACCTGTAACCGTCATATTTACCAATTTCTTCGCAGCAATATCTCTGAGTCTGTATTCAATTATTTTCTTCTGCGGATCGAACGGAGCCAATTCATCGAGCCCCAATGATCTTACCGCTATCTTGATCAACTCGGCTTGACTTACGCCTACACTGCGTTGTTGCTTCCTAAGGAAGTATTTACCAGCTTCTAAAATTGCTTCCAGAGGCACTAATCCAACTAATTCACTGCCTGTGACACGCATCCCCCTTGCAGCAGCTCGCTCACAACTGGTATCGAACGCTACATGTAATGGCGTAACATGCATGTTGGTAAGGTTCATTGATATCTGCGCTATACCATACTCTTCTATGAACCAACCTATGGCTTTTACAGACTTCAGCAAGCCAGGCACCCAAACTGCCTCCCCTTTTTCATCCTTCACTACCTTGCCTTTATCATCTGTCTTTTGTCTTCCCTTCTCTCTGATGTCGAATGCTACAGAATTAGCTCTGCGAGTACTTGTGGTATTGAGGTTAACATTATAAGCAATAAGAAAATCTCTCACTCCGATAACCGTTGCACCGCTACGTTCATTGAAAATAGCATTACCATAATCAGGCTTCCATTCAGGTTTAACTATCTTAGCTGCAAATCCCTCATACTCTCCGCTACGGATGTCAGCAAGATTCCTTCTGTAATCTGCAGTAGCTGCGTATTCATATAAATAAGTAGGAATATTCAATTCTTCACCTACCCTCTTAGCCAATTGATTGGCAAAAAAGATCGCCTCCTCTACTGTAATACCGCTAATAGGAATAAGCGGGCACACATCGGTAGCCCCCATACGCGGGTGCTCACCTTTGTGATTGCGCATATCGATGAGTTCTCCGGCTTTCTTTATTGCCAAAAATGCAGCATCTATGACGGCCTGGGGATTACCTACAAAGGTCACAACTGTACGATTGGTAGCCTTCCCCGGATCTACATCTAATAACTGAACTCCTTCAACAGTTTCAATTTCATTGGTGATCTGTTTGATGATGTCCATATTCACACCTTCACTGAAGTTAGGCACACACTCTATGATAGCATTCCTGAAGTCTTTCATTTGATTTTTGATTTTGCGTTGCAAAAATAGGTGTGTTATCGGTATTTGAAAGCTAATGCACAGAAAATTAGGCTAATGCTACACATTTTGCAATAAACGTAACCGGCCTTCTATTTAAAATAAAAACAATGATCCGATCAACTACTTAAATAACCTGGTGGACGGCTTTACTCTGGCACTGTATTTGGATACTTACCTATAAAATGAAACCAAGAAAAAATCAGAACAACTAAAATCAATTGTATGAAATCGAAATTATTGGGGTCCCTGTTTTTAATAATTATGGCAATCAGCGCTTCTTCGTGTGTGGTAGTTGTGCCTAACAGAGGACATTATTATCATCACCATCACGGCGGGCATTATCATGGCGGGTATTACCGTTGATAAATTCTTAATCAACGAGTTATATAAAAGGCGCAGTATCAACTGCGCCCTTTATTATTATCAGAAACATTGTAATGCTACTGTAGCTTTCTCTTTACATATCATGGTCGATTTGATACCATTGTAACTATAGGTGATCTTTAATTCCTTTACCTTTCCTCTGGCAGGGTCGGTCCTATTTCCACCAAACGTTGCATTCTCTACTATGAAAGACAGTTGATTATTAAGAATCAACGGAGTAAGGTATGGTTCTACGTCCAAGCTGTTATCCGGTGCCGATGGGTCGTAATAAATAGCTGAATCGATGACAAGAGGTATGGGTTTTACTACTGCATAGTCAACATCTAGATACGGATAGTCAATTACCGTAGCAACCAACTGAGATATTTTATTGATCGGCATAATGGCGATAACAAGCTTTTGTGCTTGATGAACGATGTACAAAATAATGAAAATTATCGGATATCGCCTCAGTATTTCCGTGATATCAAGTTAAAAACCAAAAATTAAACAATCCAAATAATGAAAAACTTAACATTATTTAATTGTTAAGTTTCGTAAATTCGAATAAATAGTTTTTAGAACATTGAAAATAAAAGTCATCATACTATCCATACTGATATCGGGGTTCTATTTTCAGCCAATTTCGGCAAAGGAAATAGCAACCGACACAGGCATTGAATTTTATGGCGACACCATCAAATTTACCTTTGATAAATGCGCAGTTGTTGAGTTCAACGACTCCCTTTCAACCAGCAGTATCGAAAATTTTCATACGAAAATCTCTGCGGCCAACTATGACTCACTAGTAAGAGATATGGTTGCTTATAAAAACAAACGCAATCCTGACGATTGGGTATTTTACCAACTGATAAGAAAGGTTGCTCAACACATAAGCCCTAAGGAAGAAAATTATAGAAGGTACACACTCTATAAATGGTACTTACTTAATAAATGTGGCTACAATGCATCATTGAACATTGCGGGAGATAAGCTATTGCTATATGCTCAATGCGATGAAACCATTTATGACATTCCATTTTATAAGAGAGACAACAAGCAATATGTTTGTCTAAATTACCACGACTATGGTCATATCAGCATGAGTACCACAAAATTTATAGAGATACCTGCGCAAGCCGCAGAGGCTGTACATTCATTTTCATATCAACTCACTCAACTACCTGCATTCAAGCCTGAAGATTATAAAGAAAAAAGTCTGGAGTTCGGCTATAATGATATGACCTATTCTTTTAGAATAAAGGTCAATGCGGAGGTGAAGAAAATTTTCACCAATTATCCTGTGGCGGATTATCAATTATACTTCAATGCTCCATTAAGTTCAGGTACATACAATTCTCTTATTCCTCAGTTACGAAAAAATGTAAAAGGAATGAGCACTAAAAACGGGGTTGATTACCTGATGCGATTTACAAGATATGCATTGCAATACGAGCCTGACGAGCAAAACTTTGGTAAAGAAAAAAGATTATCACCTGAGCAAACACTGCTATATGAATATAGCGATTGCGAAGACCATGCAGCACTCTTTTACTATCTGGTAAAAGAGATATACAATTTACCAATGATCGTACTTGAATACCCGAAACACCTCACCATTGCTGTGAAATTTGATAAACCGGTTGGTAAACCAATAATCTATAATGGCAAAACGTACTCTGTTTGCGAACCAACCCCACAGGAACATGACCTACCATTAGGAGGTATATCGGAGGCGCTAAGTTATACTGCATATCAGATAGCGTATGCCTATGACCCTACAAGTAAGAAATAGGATCAGCTACACCAAGTGTATGCCATAGTAAACCTGACCACATCTTTGTCCGCTGTAATTTACAATGTCCGGCAAATGCGCCCATCGAGTGAATCCGAATCGCTCCAACAATTTTATACTTGCTTCATTCTTATCTATAACAATAGCAAATAAACTGTAGTAATGCAGGGCCTTACAAGCATCTATTGCAGCTTCTATTAGGAGTGATGCTATCCCCTTTCTCCTCCACGAATGATCTATATAAAAGCTGATCTCTCCGCAATCATTCAGCGCCTTTCTTCCGGGACGATACGGACTTATGCTTAGCCAGCCGACCACTACATCTTCTATCTCGGCAACAAATAACGGATATTGGTCAGCCTCATGAAGAGCAAACCATTCTAGACGATCTGCTACAGAAAGCACATCTGTATCTGCTGTTTGAAAGCCTGCTGTAATGGCCTGATTATATATTTCTACAATTTTCTCAAGGTCTTGAATTTGTGCCTTACGTATCATCATATATTAAAATCATCCACTAAAATAGTGTTAAACACTGAACCAGATAAATCAAATAAAAAAGAAGCGATACCAAATAAATGATACCGCTTCTTTACAACAGATGTTTTAAGATCCACTCTTATTTCATCTTTATCTCAACCCTTCTGTTCTGGGCTCTGCCTTCGGCTGAAGTATTAGGAGCTGCCGGAGACTTGCTACCATTAGCGCGAGTCTTCATTTGCTTAGCCTTTACTCCGTGTTTAGTCAGATATGCTTTTACAATAGCTGCACGCTTTGCAGACAGCGCCTTATTGTATGCCTTGCTACCGGTATTATCTGTATAACCATCGATAACAATAGTTGCGTTCTTATTTTCTTTCAAGCGCTTCACTACCTCTTCAAGCGTAGGATATGATGACTTTTTGATCGCGATTTTATTAACATCGAACAATATTGGAGTAGCAATATCGATCTGAACAGGTGCCGGATCAACTACCGGTGCCGGAGGAACAGGGCAACCATTGTTGCTTGCCGGTCCTGCTTCAGTAGGGCACTTATCTTCATTATCAGGGATACCATCACCATCTGTATCAGGACAACCGTGGAATTGGGCAAGACCCTTGATAGTTGGACATGCATCATCCTTATCTGCAATTCCGTCACCATCTGTATCAGGACAACCATTAAATTGTGAAAGACCTTTAATAGTAGGACATGCATCATCCTTGTCAGGAATGCCATCGCCATCAGTATCAGGACAACCATGGAACTGAGCAAGACCCTTGATAGTAGGACACTCATCTTCCTTATCTTGTATGCCGTCACCATCAGTATCTGGGCAGCCATGGAACAATTCCAGGCCCTTAACCAACGGACACTCATCTCTTTTATCAGGAATACCATCGCCATCAGTATCCTTAGGTTTACCAAAGTAGATACGTGCGCCCAGATTAACACCCAAAGTGCTGCTGTTGACAGTGCTCATACCATTGGTCAATGAACTGTAGCCGCCCACCTTATCTGTAAGTCTGTAATTATTCTCATTGCTCTTGAATGTCTGGTATGTATAGAACAGGCCCAGATCAAGTGCGATATGCTCGTTGATCAGATAACTTACAGATGGCTTTAACAACAATCCGATAGATCCTGTCTTGTAAGATGCATCACCTGATTTACTGTTAGGCTTTACACCCAATCCTACATTATATCCCTGACCACGCAATAAACCAAATGTATCTGCGATGTTGCCGTTAGGATTTTTAGTAGTATAGTATGATTTTGTGATCACCCAGTCAACGGCATCAAGCTTATCTATTGTATGCTGATCGTAATAGGAAGTATAGTTATCACCTACCTTCTGGTATGCATATATAGCTTCGTAATCGAAAGATGCATCGGTAGTGTAGCTATTCTTCAACTGCAGATTGTAAAGAATACCCGCATCCATTGCAAAACCCCAATGTTTGCTGAATTGGTTTTTGTATTTAAGCACCAATGGGATATTCATGTTGGTCATGGTCAATGATTCCTTGATCGGACCATTAGCAGTTATGTGCTGACGATAAATATCACCGCGGAAGTCAGTAGATTGGTATTCAACATGAAATTTATCCAATGTCATATCTCCAGACTGGCTCATGTACATGAAGCCCACACCAACACCCCAATTGCGGTTCTTACCGAAGAAATAACCCACCTGTGCATCAAACCCGTAAGCCATTCCGTTTTCAAACTTAACAGTACCGATGTTAGTAGCAGCAAGGGCATTAGTATAATTCCCCTTCATGTTTACCGGAGAGAGGTCCTGCATCAGCAGACCGCCTTTCAGGTTCAGGTCAAGACACCAAGCAGGCAGCAAAGCATCGTAATGCTTGTTCACCTTTTTGGTCTTTACGCTGTCCTGTGCTGTTGCCGCGAGCATGCTGCCGGCTGCAACTACTGACAATATGATCTTTTTCATGCTTGTTATTTGTTTATTGGTTATATAGTATTTTAGCTATTTACTACGTCTGTTTTTATTCCTTTATCAGTTTTGTAGTTCCAGCTTTCACGCCATTGTGATAGCAAGAAACAATATACACACCTGCAGAAAGATCAGTAACATTCAGCACTGTCTTACCATTATTGAGTACATCTGTAGTTATCACTTTACCGGTGATATCAGTAAGTTCCAAAGTATTTCTTCCATCATTCAAACCAGTTACATCTACAGCTACATTGTTGCTGGCAGGATTAGGGAATACATTTATTGCGGCTACAGTAGCAGTACCTATCTGAGTTACACCTGTAGGAGCATTGTAGTAACTCTTTGATGAGCAACCACCCTTAGAGGTCATTACCCAATACAGTTTGTGTGCAAAATCTGGTGACGCCTGATAGAAATTCTGGTCAACTTGTCCTGTATAGATAGTTGAATCTAAAGTAGTCACATCATCAAATCCCCACTGGTAGCTGTCTACCGTATTATCTACGCAAACGAAGTGATCATGCACATAATATACTCCAGGATTAGTTGCTTCACTTGAAGTAACAGTTACGGCAAAAGTATCGTTCCTGTAACATGCTATACCCGGTACATTAGCTGTAAGAATAACATTTGCATTACCTGCATCAGGGAAACTTACTATGGAATTTCTGTGACCTGAACCCTGAGCAAGAACAGTAGCACCGATAGCACTCCATGTATATTGTACCGTATCCGGAGCATCAGTAGCTGCTCCGAAATTCTGGAACATTGTATTGCTACATACTGATGACGGAGTATTGATCGCGATAACCGGAACCTGAGGTGCAGGGTTAACAGTAACTGTCACGTTCTGAGGATTAGAGCAACCGAATGCAGAAAGCGTGTAATGATAAATTACAGTCTTAGGTGCAAGGGTCATATTGTTCAACACTTCATTGACTACACCCGCTGTGCCGGTAGAAACACCCGCTGTATTACTGATTCCGGGAGCTGTTGCACGAGTCCATGCAAATGTAGTACCTGTTGTAGCACTACCAGGAGTGTAATTGAAAGGAGCACCACTACATACTGTAGCTATCGTAGTTCCGGACAATAGCGGAGTTGGGTTAACAGTTGCTGTAACCGTTTGTACATACTGACAAGCATTAGCAGTAAGCGTAAAGATATAATCAGTAGTTACCTGATGATTAGTAGTGTTAGCCAATATCTCAGCAACGCTATCAGCTCCGGCACCGGCCAGATTACTGATACCTGTAACCGCTGCACGAGTCCATACATAGCTTGTTCCTACAGTAGCGCTAGCAGGTATATATGTAAAGGATGTATTGTTGCATACTGCAGCAGGAGTCAGTGAGCTGCTTAACTTAGGTGTTGGATTAACTACAACCGCTACTGTTTGCGTATTACTGCAACCATTAGCTGTAAGTGTATATAGATAAAGTACTGTAGCAGGATCTGCTATTGTATTATCCAGATATTCAAGTGGATCATTATTACCATTTGCAAGAGTGTTAGCAATACCGGCAACAACCGAACGACTCCAACCGAATGTAGTTCCTGCTGTAGTGCTTGTTGGTACATAAGTAAATAATGTGCTGTCACAGATAGCTACAGGAGTAAGCGTTGAGCTCAGTAATGGCTTAGGGTTAACTGTAACCGTCACTGCCTGAGTATTCATACAACCATTAGCTATCAGAGTATCTATATAAGTAACAACTACCGGAGCAGATGTTGTATTAACAAGATATTCCGAAGGATCATTCGAGCCACTAGCAGCAACATTGCTTATTCCTGTCACCGCTGCGCGGCTCCAGGTAAATGCCGTACCTGCAGTTGCGCTTGTTGGCGTATAGCTGAACAATGTGCTATCACAAACAGGGGCTGCAGTAAGAGTAGATGTCAGTACCGGAGTAGGATTAACAACCACAACAACATTCTGAGTATTGGTGCAACCATTAGCAGAAAGAGTGTAAACATAGGTAACTGCAACGGGAGCTGTAGTTGTATTATTCAATGTTTCAGCCGGATCTGTATTATCGGCATTAGCAGCATTACTGATGCCTGCTACTACGTCACGGCTCCATACATAATGTGTACCGGTCGTAAGACTTGATGGCGTATAAGCGAAAACAGTGTTGTCGCATATAGCAGCAGGAGTAAGTGTGGTGCTCAATAATGGCTTAGGATATACTGTTACTACGACTGTCTGGGTATTAGAACAACCGTTAGCTGTAAGCGTATATACGTAAACAACATTCACAGGATCAGGTGTAGTATTTATCAGATACTCCATCGGGTTATCAGTTCCTGCATTAGCTGCATTGCTGATACCTGTTACCGCAGCGCGGCTCCATGAATAAGTAGTACCTGTTGTTGCACTTGTCGGTGTATAACTGAATAGTGAACTATCGCAAACAGGAGTTGCAGTGAGTGTACTACTCAACACAGGTGTTGGATAAACGGTAACACTTACATCTTCCGAATTGGCACAGCTATTGGCTGTCAGTGTATAATTGTAGGTCACAATTACAGGATCAGTAGTAGTATTGATCAATACCTCATTAGGATCATCACTACCCGCATTAGCGGCATTGGTAATGCCGGTTACAGTAGCACGACTCCATGAATATGCGGTACCAGCGGTAGCACTTGTAGGAGTATAGTTAAATACTGTGTTATTGCATACCGGTGTTGCGGTCAATGTGCTGGTCAATACCGGAGTTGGATTTACAGTAATAGTAAATGTATCAGTAAGACCGTAGCAACCCAACTGAACAGGAGTAACATGTACTTCTGCAATAACCGGATCAGTAGTAGTATTTACAGCAGTGAAGCTGCTGATATTTCCTGTTCCTGAATTGGCAAGGCCGATTCCGGTATTGCTGTTTGTCCAAACATAGCCTGGTAAAGCTGCTGCACTAGCAAAGCCAGGTGCAGTACCCGCAAAATCAATTGCATTGGTTGATGCATTATTACATACTGCAACATCAGATACCGGATTCATTGCAGGAGTAGGATTAACTCTGATAGTGAGTGTTGTAGCATTTCCTGTACAACCTTCAGCAGAAGCTGTTACACTCACTGTAGCAACAACAGGGAAAGGGTCATTGTTTACAGCAGTAAATGAAGCAATATTTCCAGTGCCTGAAGTAGCTAATCCTATTGTAGCATTGTTGTTACTCCATGCATAGGTCGCACCGGTTACATTGCTACCCAATATTACGGTAGCAGTAGTATCACCATTACATACAGTAACATTACTTAACGTATTTACTGATGGTTTTGGATTAACAACAACAGTAACATCTTGTGTATTACTGCAACTGTTAGCAGTAAGCGTATAAACGTAGGTTACAGTTATTGGTGCATTTGTTGTGTTAACCAAAGTTTCTTCAGGATCATCTGTACCGCTGTTTGCAGTATTGCTGATACCTGTAACAAGTGCACGACTCCAAGTAAAAGAAGTACCTGTGGTAGCACTAGTAGGTAAATAATCGAAAGGACTATTTGAACAAACCGGGGTTGCAGTAAGCGTGCTGCTCAATACAGGCGTAGGCTTTACTGTAACATTTACCTGCTGAGTGTTTGAGCAGCCATTTGCGGTAAGTGTGTATATATAAGTAACGACAACCGGATCTGTAGTGGTATTCACTAATGTTTCAGCCGGATCGTCGGATCCGTTGGCAGCAACATTATTTATTCCTGTAACTGCTGCACGACTCCAAGCAAAAGCAGCACTACCCTCGTTACTAGCAGGCGTGTAATGGAAAACTGTATTATTACAAATAGCTGAAGGTGTCAATGTACTTGTCAATACAGCCTTAGCGTAAACATCAACTTTTACTGTCTGAGTATTACTGCAACCATCAGCTGTAAGTGTATAAACATACTCAACACCCGGGGCAGTCAATGGAGAAGTATTGTATAAATACTCCATCGGATCATCTGTACCTGTTGCAGCGGGATTAATTACATCTTCTCCTCTGAATGCACGTGACCAACTGAATGTTGTATTGGGCAATGAGCTTGCAGGCGTATAAGTAAACAATACACTGTCGCATATTGCAGCAGGTGTAAGCGTGCTGGTCAAAGTAGGTACAGGCTTAATAAATGTTGTAAATGTATATGGAGTTCCTACGCAACCATGATTGGAGCCTGTAACAGTGTAGGTAGCAGCAATGGTGCCACTATAAACTGACGTAGAACCTGTAGTAGCACTCAGGTTAGCAGCAGGTGTCCATACATAGCTATCTGCACCGGTAGCAGTAAGGGTTGTTGAAGATCCGTTACATACAGTATCTGATCCGGATAAATTTATTGTAGGATAGGCATATACATTAGCAACTACAATGATAGTATCAGAAGCAGTTCCGTCTGTAACCCTTATTTTAAATGATTCTGTACCGGAAAATCCATTAGCAGGAATATATGTAATCGTTCCACCAGGAGTAACATCTGTACCTCCTGAAGTTGCAATGGCTCCAGTAATTGTTAGTGTTCCATCCTGATCCGGAGCAGTTAACTGGGTCCATGTTAAAGTCTGTGATGCATCAGCATCACTTACGTGAAGTAAAGACTTGATATCAGTTGCAGCTGCATTCTGGCATACAGAAAGACTAGTTGTTGCCCCATTTACAAATGAAGGTGTAATATTAGCAGGCACATAAGATATTATCAGATAGCCATTTCCGGAATTATATCCTTGTGTATATGTTCCGGTACCAATTTCAGAATCAAAATAAGATGATCCGCCGCCACCGCCGCCGCCAGGTCCGGCTCCGGTAGTTCCACCACCGCCGCCGCCAAAATAGCCGCCACCGCCACCACCGGGAATTCCATTTCCGGTAGAAGCATTTCCCCCGATTCCAAGTGCACCATTTCCTCCGTTAGGTTGTCCTCCAAATGTTCCACCTAATCCACCAGCAGCAGATCCGCCACCAGTTGCTGCAGTTATACCCGAACCAGTATTACCATTACCACCAACTGCATTACCACCTGCACCTCCAGCTTGCGGACTTGCAGTGTAACCGCCTCCGCCGCCGCCACCTGCAACTATGACTCTGTCATTTAAGGTAGTACCACCAATTCTAATATCGGTAGCACCACCACCACCACCACCAGTGTATCCGGGAGGAACCGTACTATAATATCCACCAGATCCACCTCCATTATATCCACCCGGTGCGGCGCTAGCAGAAGAAAGATTCCCATCTCCTCCCGCACCACCAACAAAAATATTCAATACCTGACCAGGGGAAACTGTCAAAGTGGCCTGAACTCGACCACCAAGTGCTTGAGTAGTATTAGTAGCATCACCGCCACCCTGAGCACCGCCTGCATCAACTGTAATACTTGTTACACCTGATGGAACTGTCCAAGTCTGCATTGAACCTGTAAATGAAAAAGGTACATTTGTCTGAGCAAATGAACACACATTTATAGCTAGAATACCTACCAACAAAAATAAATTCGCATATAAAATATGTCTGCAATTTTTTGTTTTACCACTACCTTTCAATTGAAAAACTGTTAATCTCATAATATACACTTTACTTTAAAACTCAATACCGATAAAAATTTATTAATAACAAAAAATACAGAGAATGTAATATCTGTAATTGTTAATGTACATTTTCGGGGCGCAAAACTATGTAATTATACTTACACTTTTTTACCTTAGTAACACACAAGTCAATACATGCCTTGGGGAAACATCATCATTAAATATTTATACATGTATATTTATATAAAAACCAACAATAAATCAAATAAATGAAAAATAATTAATTATGATAAATGAAATCTAATTTTGGCTGATCAAATTATTAGAATGAAAATATCTTTATATCAAGAGCTTACATAAGTTATCATCGACTAGTAATTTATTTCTCTCGAAGTGCACAAATAACTACTCGTATAATGCTATATTTTATGTTACACTAAACAACATATTAATTTTACCTAAATAAAAAACTTACATACATTGTCGATAAATGTACGAAATAAACATATAAAAACGCATGAATAGAAAAGAAAAAATAGCCACATCAGCGTTACATTTATTTGCAGAAAAAGGGTATGAAAACACCACTACCGCACTCATAGCACATACGGCCGGAGTATCGGAAGCACTTATATTTAAGCATTTCGGGAATAAGGAACATTTGCTGAGTTATGTTGTAAAAAGCGGATATAACAGAATAGTGACCCATAACAGAGGAATGATAAAGGAAACTGACCCTCTGAAACTCATATTTAAAGTAATAGACCTACCTAGTAAGCTGATACAAGATGAGCCGGAGTTTTGGAAATTACAGACTCGACTGATGGATATTGAAGCATTTGAGATCCAATATCAGTTATTTCTTCAACCGGTTTATACCTTACTTACTAAAGCATTCGCAGATCTGAAATATAGCTCCCCGGAAAAAGAAACTGAATTAATTCTGCTAATGATAGAAGGTATGTGGAAAAGCTACGTTGCTAAAAAAGACGAACAAACCAGACAGTTGGCTGCATTCATAAAAACAAAATATGGACTACAATAACTAAGATCTCATCCTTTGAAGGTCAGAATTATTTATGAACCGTTGCTTCAGGAAGCCTTCGATGGTTCATCCCAGCGAGAACATGGATCGATCCTGAAAACTTTCGGGAGACCCTCCGGGTTATGAGCCTGAAACTTGAGCCATAAAAAACACCTGAAAATGAAAAAGCCACCAAAATTTGGTGGCTTTTGTAGACACGACAGTGCCATTATCGAACCTTTTGAAGCAAAAGTTTAAGTTGATCTATGAATGTTTTGCGATGGGAAAGCAATATCAGGTTCAAGACCGGATGGGAAGCGAATAATAGCAAATTAACCTTGGGACTTTTTCGTCAAACCTTAATTATAAAAGCAAGAGATTTCGGTCTCTTGCTTTTATGATTATAAGGATATTGTGTTTACTTTTTCTTGTTTATGCTTTCCGCAAAACTCTTTCCAGCCTTTAACTTAGGTACTTTTGATGCCTTGATCCTACGCTTGCACGCTGTTAG
>CANFKE010000025.1 GCA_947447465.1 Chitinophagaceae bacterium
CAATTACTGCACAGTAAAGATGATCGGCTCCAATGGACGCTTGATACCGTCTGGACCTGTTGCAAATATTTCGTCAAAATAAACCTTTGTACCGGCAGTAGCACCAGTCAAAGCAGCCTTCATAGGAGCTGTAAGCATCATATTGCTTGACTCCAGGATCTGCGGATCCTGACGTGGCTTCTGAACATACAACTTAAAGTGACCTATCACGAACTTAGTATCAAACTCGAAGTCTTCAAGAGCAGCGAAAATTCTGTCTGCAGATGTCAACTGAGCGCGAGGTACATTACCACCACCTTTACCAGCGAACTTAGCATGTGGTGAAGGTAAACGCTTGCAACGGAAGTCAGATTCTCCAAGCTTCACTTGCTTACCGGTACCATCTTCGCCGAATATGCTGATCTTAACAGTACCTGAAGTAGTTACGTTAACCAGATATTTACCGGGAGCACCTGCACTTTTTACAGAACCTGAGCTCATTGTGATCTTCAGCTTTTCAGCTGGAGTACCAGGAGCAGATACGGAAACAGGGTTATCAAGACCGATGTAGAATACGTTCATTTTATCAGGAGATACTACCGCAGATGGCTTAGCAACACGGTAAGAGATCTCAGGAGTTTTCCACTCACCGATAGAACCATCAGCTTTCTTCATGTGAAGCGTAGCTGACCACTTGAATTCACCTTCGTGAGAAGTGTTTACAGTGTAAGTACCTTTACCACCGGTAACATTCAACTTCTGACCACCAACAGTAATATCAGGGTTCAATGAATTACTGAACGCAGTAAGGAATACCTCTGCAGAATATGGCTGACCAACCAATACATAGCTACTTGTAGTAGGTACTGCAAGTGCAGCATATTGATCCAATACGAGGTCAGTCTTAGTAACGTCACCCAATATTTTCTTGATTGCTTCAGATTCAGTAGTCTTCAAATCAGCTTCGATCTTTGAAAGAGCGGTGAACGCAGCAGTCAAAGGAATACCATCGCCGAAATAAGTATCTGCCCATTCCTTCTGAACTTCGCCTTTTCTTTTCAACGGATCATCAGCATTCAGAGCCATCTTAAAGCTAGCACGATCTTTCTCATCCAACTGAGCCAAGATAATGGCTTTAGTATCAGTGATTTTTTTCTTCAGTTCTTTAGCACGACCATGAAGGATCATAACATTAGGAGAAATTTCCACATTGTCACGACCTCTGTAATCGCCTTCAGACTCATCAAAACCACCACACTCTTTTTCGAATATTCCTTTAATTTCTGTAATGTACTTATCAAGATCAGCAACTGCTGCCTTAACTTTCTGTGCCCTATCCCAGAACGGTTTTGCGCGGGTCGGGTCATCTTTTAATGTAGATGCTGCAAATGATGCGAAAGTCTTATCTATAGATGTCTGAACATTACTTGTAGATGCTTCAAGACCTACGGTCAGGTTTCTGAACGATTGAAGAACTTTCTCGGTAACTGTAGTAGCTGCAAGACCAAGCAATACTAAATACAATATACCCATCATTTTTTGCCGGGGGGTCTCATTTACTCCTGCCATGCTATATAATTAGTTTTATTGAAATAATGGGATTAGTTCTTTCTGAATGCATCAAGCTGTGCCTGGTAAACCTTGCTCAGGTCTGTAATGCTCTTGTTGTATGCCTTCATACCGTTAGTTGCTGCTTCAAATTCTTTCAGCATAGACTGAGAAGAAACGGTCATAGCGTTGATAGCCTGAAGTGTTTTGCTGAAAGTATCGAAGCTTGCATTTACTTCGGTCATATTCTTAGCATATGCCTTCATACCTGCGCTTGCAGTTTCGAAATCCTTAAGCATAGTAGATGATGCAACTGACATCTGATTGATAGACTGCAAAGTCTTACCAAAAGCATCAAAGCTTGTTCCAATAGCAGAAACGTTATCACGGAATTTCTTGATGTCGCCTGTTGCTGCTTCAATTTCCTTGAACATATTCTGAGCAACAGCACCTGTATTAGCAACTGCATTAACTGATTCTACAGTTTTGTTGAACTGTTCGAAACCTTTGCTCAGTTTCTGTATTACTGCAGGACTGATAGCTGTAGCCAGCAAATCATCCAAACCTGAATCTTTCTTTTTATCATCATGCGCATCGGCAGGTTTAGCATCTGAACCTATTGCCGCAAAACCCATTATTGCGAACAATACCGCCTCTGTCAACAGACCGAGTGCAATCATGAATTCACCACCCTTCAAGTGAAGGATCTTGAACATCAAACCCACGATAACGACGCTCGCACCCCATGAGATGACTGAATTGAGACCTACTTTTTTGCTTCCTGCTGCTTTCTGAGGATTACTGCTCATAATTCAATAAATTTTAATGGATTAAACTAATTTTAGAGGATGTAATAATGGTTATTGTACTTAGTTGAGATTTATTTCTTTTTAGATTTTTTGCGAGTAGCTGTCATCTTGCTCAAAATTTCCGGAGCACCCATTACACATCTGAAACCGATATAGCTGTGTGCAGTTTCCTGTAACTCAAATGCACGAGCATAGGGGCTAAGATCTTTTGCAGGGCTGTTGAATGAACCACCACGGATAACTTTACGTCTCATAGGGTCGCCATCAGTAGAATCTGCATCGTAAGACAAAACAGGGTTAACATCTGATACGAATGCAAATGTAGAAGGGCTATAAGCATCTTTTGTCCACTCAGCAACGTTACCACTCATACAATAGATACCGAAATCATTTGGAGTATAAGACATTACAGGAACTGTGAATGCAGATCCGTCACCTGTCAATTCGCCTTCATCTTGTTTAAAGTTAGCAGTAAGACCTTTCTTATCTGATGCAACCAGATTAGTCTCATCCGGAATTGCAGGATCGTAGAAAGCGTTAGTATCAACTTGCAAAGCTGCTGAATTATCAACGGTCTTAGCAGCAGTTGAAGTCCAGCTAGAGTTAGGATCACCATTTACCGGTGCAGGTGTTTCATCCTTCGTTACTGCTGGTTTTTCTTCTTCAGCACCCTTCTTCTTCTTAGATTTCTTTGGTTCTTCCTTTGCGTCTTCTTTCTTTTCAACAACCGGATTTGCCTTTGCAACTGCTCTCATATCCTGCTGAGCTGCATAAACCCACTGGGCTTCAGAAGGAAGGCTGTAAGCAAGGTGATAACTCTTCATATAATCAGCAACGTTACCGAAGTTGTTAGCATTCAAAGAACGCCAGTAAGTGAACGCATTTGCTTGCTGCCAGGTAACACCTACTACCGGATAATCTTCGTAAGGCTCACTTGTGAAGTAGTTCTCAACAAGTATATCTGTTTGCGCATTAGGGAAATCTTTTGCCCATATTTCTTCATCAGGATAAACATTCACAACAGCAGTTGCACGACTACCTACCTTCAACTTAGGGTTGGTACCCGCAGATCTGAGATATTTGTATGTAAAAAATACTGAATCTCTCTTTATTTGACCCTTTTCGTCAAGCATTGGCTTGAGGCGCTCTTTGTAGTCTTCATTTTCAAACAAAGACTTATGATCTACATGAGCCCAGTTGATGCGTCTCTGAGGACCATTAGCAGCTGCTACGGGTGCAGGACTTGTTGAATCTCCCGGCTTTACCTCTGCTGTTTTAGCATCTTCCTTATTGTCCTTGAAGAACTTATCTTCATCTTTCAGGTACTTAGTAATAGCAATTGAGTCAACAACCCACTCAATGAACTGTCTGTACTGCTGGTTGGTTACCTCAGTCTTATCTATAAAATAAGAACTCAAACTCACCTTCTTAACAGAATTGCTGTCTGATGCCTGCTGACTATACTTGATGATAGTTGTACCACCAGGAACATACACCATTCCCGGAGGGGCCGACAGTTTAGATTGCTCATACGGCACAACAGGGCGAATGCGAGATTCTTTATGCTGTGCAGTGCAGTAATGAGACAAAGAAGATGCCGTTAGGAATAATGACAATGCAAAATAAGTACTCTTCATATTCATACTAATTTTATTTAGTAAAGATTTTATATCTGATTTGTGTTAAAATAAGCAAGAACACAACAAAGTAATTGAAGTGCCTGCTAATTGAAGGCAGGAATATTGAAAAAACTCTCTGAAACACACTCTTTACCACCGTTAAAACAATAATAACCAAACAAAAACAGCCCCCTGTTTTCGTTGTTTACCAGCCCTAATTGCCGTAAAGATAAATAATGAAATTGGAATAGTAAAGAAAATTTATAAAAAATGGCTTGTATCGTGCATTTGAGCGGAAATTGAGACAAATATCGATCGCTTTGGCAAAACTATCTATCACAGTAAAAAGTGACAGAAATCACTATTAACAATACTTTGGCGTTAAATCTCTCAAACTGCAACAATGTGGATAACGTGTCAATAACACAAAATAATATTATTGTTAAGGGCTAATTAAAAAGTACTTAACAATACTCAAATATCGATTTATTTAATTGTAACTATCAATTAATGAAGCAAAAAAGAGACGTCCTCTTCAGCCAACCGGTATATTTCAACAAAAAGTAAATACTATTTTTGATGGAGTAACTTTATGTCATGTCGAGATACCCACTTTACTTATTACCTGCATTAATGTTCTTATTGTCTTGTAATAATGGCACCACAACTCCAACTCTAAAAGATAGTACCACAAACGGACAAGTAATTACTACTGACTCTATTACGCTTATATCCACAGAACAGGCAGATACAGAGAATTACGCTGATTATTATATTACCATTGCTGATACATCCCATAACTACCACGAACTTGATAAAAGCATGTATCTGCTTGCCCAGAGCACCAGATTAGCTATCGACACCGGCAATCGTTACTACAACCAAAAACGAAATGAGATCATATTAAGAGAGGATGATGAGGACGAAATATACAGAGGTGAATATTATCCCCGAAGATTTGAAGAACTGCCGTATTTAAGCCTTGAATATTGTGATCAATACCAACAAAACAGCACTCATAAGAATATTGCTTTGATGGCTGCAATATGTGAGACCAAAAAGACCGCAGATTCTGTTTGTTCAATCATAAAACCTTATTCGCCAAAGGCCTATGTAATAAAATCAAAACTCTATACAGGCTGTATGCATTAAAAAACACGAGTAGAACAAACTTAGAAACAGATGCCCCCAGAATATACTTCTGAGGGCATTATTGTTTACAACTTACTACCCTATTCTTTAAGGGCTGCAAAGGAATATTAACTTAACAGCTTCTGGATCTTCTTGTCGAATGCACTCTTTGGAGCTGCACCGATCTGCTTGTCAACGACCTTACCATCCTTGATGAACAATACACATGGTATGCTGGTGATACCGTAGTTAACAGATACGTTGGGATTTTCATCTACGTTCAGTTTACCTACATTGACCTTACCTTCATACTCTTTATGCAAAGCATCGATGGTTGGACCTAACTGAAGACATGGACCGCACCATGGAGCCCAGAAATCTACTACAGTCAATTTGTCTGCCTTTAATACGTCCGCTTCGAAATTCGAATCGGTATATACTGCTGCCATATTCTATGTTTTTAAAATTGTTTATGTTGTTTTGAAGACACAAAGTTAATTCATTAATCAACGGGGTGTAAATAGTTTGGTATAATAGTGGTATATAGTATTCACATAGTTACTAACAATTTAACTTTTGCTCTTGTGTACCAAAGTAATCTAAGCTTGCCGCATTAACATTTACACCTTGTCCAGCGCATATTTGATATAATCGGTCTCCTGAAGGAACCGGATCATTTCATCATTGAGCTCCATTTTAAGGGTCTGAGATTTCAACTTTACAGAATAGTTGGTCTCAGCGTCAGCAATGTAAATATATAGTTCAGTGCTACCCGGGTATGCCTTTACATTCTTCTCAATAAAACTTACAAAAGCCTCATCTACCCGATCCATTGGAATGTATATACTTACCTTCTTGGTCCATACTTTTCTTATCTCATCGAGCAAGAGTATGTTGCTTATAGAAAACTCCATAACACCGGGACGATACTTGTGTTCATCGTAAGTACCCTGCAACATCAACTTCTGCCCATTAACCAGATATTGGTGATACTGCACATAACTTTTCTCCCACAGCATTATCTCATAGTTGCCGCTGTAATCATTGATGGTGAACTTACCAAACTTAGAGCCCTTTTTACTGGTAAGGTGACCCACATCGGTTATATAGCCTGCTATACGTACCGGGCGACCCTTATTCTCTTCCATGTCGCGGATAGGTGTCATGCCGTAGTTGTCCATCTCGAATTTAAAACCATCGAGGGGATGGGCACTCAGGTAGATGCCTACCACCTCTTTTTCCTTATCCAGCAGCTCGGGCAAGCCCCACTTATCGCATGCAGGCATCACCGGTGGCTTTACCTCGGGCATCGAAGACTCTCCGAACAGACTATTGGTTGCCACTGACGAGCTAGCCTGAAACTGGTTGCCGAAGCGAACTAAGCGCTCCAGTCCGGTAATAGGATCGCCTGCGGGTGCAAAGAAATACTGAGCCCTATGCATCTCGGTGAAACAATCGAGCGCACCAGCCAGTATGAGACTTTCCAATGATTTTTTATTGACTGTGCGCTGATTAACACGCTTAATAAAGTCAAACACATTGAGATAAGGGCCATTGGCTTCACGCTCAGCTATGATATCTTCTACGGCAGCCTCTCCTACCCCTTTAATGGCATTCATACCAAAGCGAACGACATTCTCTTTGGCAACCGCAAAACCTTTTAAACTTTCATTTACATCGGGGCCAAGTACCTGCAATTCCATACGCTGGCACTCTTCCATGTAAAACTTTATCTTTTCAATGTTGCCCTGGTTGTTCAATACCGCCGCCATATATTCGGCAGGATAATGTGCTTTGAGATAGGCCGTTTGATAGGCTACCAATGCATAACAGGTAGAGTGCGATTTATTGAACGCATATTGCGCAAATGCTTCCCAGTCGGTCCATATCTTCTGGAGCTTATCTGCAGGATGCCCTTTCTTACCACCACCCTCAATGAACTGCCCCTTCATCTTATCGAGTACGGCCTTCTGCTTCTTACCCATTGCTTTACGCAACACGTCAGCATCGCCCTTACTAAAGCCGGCAAGACTTTGGGACAGCAACATCACCTGCTCCTGATATACGGTGATACCATAAGTATCTCCGAGATACTCCTCCATGTCGGGCACGTCATAGACTATTTCTTCCTGACCATGCTTACGCTTGATGTAGTTGGGGATATACTCGATAGGGCCCGGACGATACAGGGCATTCATTGCGATAAGGTCATCGAATTTATCGGGCTTAAGCGCAATAAGGTGCTTTTGCATACCGGCACTTTCAAACTGGAACGTACCATTGGTATCGCCATTCTGATAGAGCTCATAGGTCAGCTCATCATCCAGCGGTATTGTATCAATATCTATATCAACATTATAATTTCTCTTGATAAGGGCAAGCGCGTCTTTAATGATGGTAAGGGTCTTCAACCCCAGGAAGTCCATCTTGATAACGCCTGCATTCTCAATCACATTACCTTCGTATTGGGTGATCAGCGCATCCACATCTTTCACCATAAATACCGGCAAGAGGTTGCTGAGATCGCTTGGGGCGATGATGATACCCGCTGCGTGGATACCCGTATTTCGTACGGACCCTTCCAGCTTTACTGCAGATTGCAGTACTTCACCATGCAGCGTCGGCTGAGCATAAATTTCTCTCAGCTTCATCACACCTTCCATTTCCTCTACAGAAAGACCTTCCTTACTTTCAAGTCCACCTTCGCCCTTAATATCCGCCAGTATCAGACGTTTCAGGTTGATACCCGGCCGTTCTGGAACCAACTTAGCTAATGCATTACTCTCTTGAAGCGGCAGATCTAATACACGAGCCACATCTTTAATACTGCTCTTGGCCGCCATAGTACCATAGGTAACGATCTGCGCCACCTGGTTCTTGCCGTATTTCTGCACAACATAGTCGATAACGCGCTGACGACCCACGTCATCAAAGTCGGTATCTATATCGGGCATGCTCTTACGGTCAGGGTTAAGGAAACGCTCGAACAGGAGTTTGTATTTAATAGGATCAATGTTAGTGATCCCGATACAGTATGCAACAGCGCTACCGGCTGCCGAGCCACGACCAGGACCTATAAACACACCCATATCGCGGCCCGCCTTAATGAAGTCGGACACGATAAGGAAGTAACCCGCGAAACCCATGGTGCGGATAGTGAACAGCTCAAACTTCAGTCTATCTTCTACTTCTGCAGTTATTTCAGAATAACGCTCTTTAGCACCCGTCCAGGTAAGGTGTTCCAAAAATTGGTCCTGATCATTATTGAACTCGGGAGGCACCACAAAGTGAGGCAGCAAAATATCGCGCTCCAGCTTCAGCGGTTTTACCTTTTCTACTATCTCAAAAGTGTTTTCCAGCGCCTGCGGCAGATCTGTAAATATCTGCTGCATCTCGTTCTGCGTCTTGAAATAAAATCTGTCGCTCGGGAAGGCAAAGCGGCCACCCTTTACCGGATTTTCATCATCATCGCCCAAATCTTTCCATTTAGGATCGCTTTGTTTGGAACCGGTATTGATACAGAGCAGGATATCATGCGCGTTGGCATCGCCCTGATCTACATAGTGGCTGTCATTACTGGCAATGATCTTCACATTATACTTTTCCGCAAAACGCAGGAGTACCTCATTGACCTTATCCTGATCGCCAATAGCATGGCGTTGTAATTCTATATAATAGTCTTCCCCAAAGAGATCCAGCCACCACTTAAATTCCTTTTCTCCCTCCGCTTCACCCTTCCTCAGAATAGTACGTGGCACCGACGCTGCAAGACAGCAGGTGGTAGCTATAAGCCCTTCGTGATACTGAGCCACCAGCTCCTTGTCAATACGCGGATACTTACTGTACAACCCCTCCATATAACCCAACGAGCACAGCTTTACCAGGTTCTTATACCCTATCTCATTTTTCGCCAGCATTAGCTGGTGGTAACGTACATCTCTGTCGTCTTTAGAGAAACTACGTTTGTGTCGGTTATCGACAAGGTAGAACTCGCAGCCAATGATGGGCTTAACAATTGGCTCCTCTATATCCTTTCCCTCCGCGGTCTTACCCACTACTTTTTTCTTCTTCCATGCCTCGGCCACAAAATCAAATACACCAAACATATTACCATGGTCGGTAATAGCCATTGCCGGGTGACCATCGTTTCTAGCTTTATCAAATAGCTTTGACGCATTGGAAGCCCCGTCGAGCAGGGAGAACTGGGTATGATTATGTAGATGGGAGAATTTCATGTTTTCTTTTGCACTTGACCTGCTTTTTGCAGGGCACATTCAGCGTATTACAAAGTAACGAAATTATGGGGAGGGGTGGAAAATGAGTTTTCCACAGGGGGTGGTTGTGGATGGTCTGAATCAGAATTTACAGGATTTAAGAATAGTCCGAATGCCTGATGTTTTAGTCTGAACCATGATACAAGATGCTTTTTTTATGCCCGATGTTGTTGTCTCAAAGAGAGCCGACCCGATGGTTGTTGGTCAGAAGACCAATAACGGCAGATAAGGAGGATGCCTCTAAAAAGTGGCAGTTTTTAATAAAAGTGGAAGTTCTACATTTTGTATTTTGGCTGTAATATAGTTCAGTATTGGCTTTGAAGGCTTTTTAACAAATTGCCAAAAACTGCCACTTTCTGCCACTTTTTGCCACATCTTGCCACTTTTTCTGCCACTTTTAGGATTTGCCTCGTCCCTAAATTGGTTTGGATGTGGTTGCATAGTGAAGATATTCAGTCCCTATGTGGGATATTGCTGTTTTGATAGGGTTCGTGATGTCAAAGATCTGGCCAGTGTTTTGGCTTTTGTGAGCGTAAATTAATGAGGGAAAATGACGTGAAGAAATAAAGATATTCACAAAAATGTGAACATCTTGGTGTAGTTAGTTGATTATCAAATAATTAATTTTCACAATTGAACTAAAAATCCAACACAATATTTTTCGGCTGGAAATCCTGCTCATCGCAGCGGATGTTGATGCGCTCTACGAGGATGCGGACATGTTCGTTGCGGATGTTCTTGAGGATGATCTTCTGGTCGTCGGTAAGCATGTTGCCACGGGTTGGGTAAGGCCCATAGGTCTTACCGTCTTTTATGGTAAATGAGATTGTAAATTCGGTGACTGTGCAGTTGGGTAAGCCTGTGGTAAGCCGGGGATTGGTGAGAATGGTGGCAAATGTGGTGTGACCTGAGTCAACATTGGCCAGTTTCACCTGTGGTATGCTGTTGCTCATGCCTTGTGCGTGAGCTGCATAGGAAATACCTGAAATAAGTGTGATGGTAAGTAAGAATCGGCGCATAAGGGGTATTTGTTTAAAGTTAGGGGAAATTGGGCTGAGTTGTACAGGTTGTTCTGCTCAATCGCTTTGGAGGCACAAAAAACGGTTGTCATACAAAACAAATACGTCCCGATGCGCCAAAGATCGTCGCGGTTCGAGGGCATCACCATGACAATCCTTGACCTACTCTACGCTCGTCGTTTATCTATAGAATTTACATTACTTTTACGGCCAAATAACGACTGTTATGAGCGATACAAATGAACAATTGATACCTTACCGCAAGCAGGAAAGCTGGGGTTTCTGTACTCCGGATAAAAAGATAGTGATAGCGTGCACTTACGAGAACACCAATCCGTTTTCTGAAGGCCTGGCCGAAGTAAGGAATAACGATAAGAGTGGTTACATAGATAAGACCGGCACCCTGGTGATACCTTACAAGTATGATTACGGTTCATTGTTCAAAGAAGGACTGGCAGCAGTTGAGAAATTCGGCAAGTATGGTTATATAGACAAGACCGGCAAGGAAGTGATCCCTTTCCTGTTCAGCGATGCTGAAGATTTTATAGATGGTCTGGCCATAGTAGAACAAAAGGATAAGTGGGGCTTTATAGACAAGACCGGCAAGATAGTGATACCGTGCAAGTATGACCTGGTGACCGAATTTAAGAATGGTGTTGCCTTTGTGGAGCTGAACGGCAAGAACAAATACATAGACAAAAAGGGCAATTTTGTGCCTGAGCCTGCAGATCAGGACCTGTATGAAGGACTGGCACTGGCCTATGACGATACCGACAAGGTAGGTTACGTAGATGCGAATGATAAGATGGTCATTCCATGTATCTATGATGATGGTATGGACTTCAATGAAGGTATGGCCGCTGTTTGCCTGAAAGGTAAGTGGGGTTTTGTGGATCTGAAGGGTAACCAAGTGATACCATGCATCTATGAAGATTTTATTGACGATTTTCAGGATGGATTGGCTCTAATGCAGATAGGCGAAGATTTCGGCTTCATTGACAAGAAGGGAACTGAGTATTGGGAAGAATAGTCTGCACCAGCTGTAAGTTGTAAGTCTATACAGAGGTTTTTACTTTTAATTTTAAAATTTTACTTTTACCGCATGTCAAATATTAAAACAGTAACCGTAATCGGTTCAGGAACAATGGGCAATGGCATATGCCATGTATTTGCCCAGAATGGCTTTAACGTGCACATGATGGATATCAACCAAGGTGCACTGGATAAGGCGATGGGTACCATTGGAAAGAATATGGACCGTCAGGTAGCTAAGGGTTCACTTACACAGGAAGACAAGGATGCCGCTATTGGTCGTATAAAAACGTACACCGATATGGCTGAGGCAGTAAAAGATGTGCAACTGGTAGTAGAAGCTGCTACAGAGAATGTAGATCTTAAACTGAATATATTCCGCCAACTGGACCAGCACTGCAATGCAGACTGCATACTGGCAAGTAATACATCGTCGATATCTATTACCAAGATAGCGAGCGTGACCAAGCGCCCGGGCAAGGTAATAGGTATGCATTTTATGAATCCTGTGCCGGTAATGAAGCTGGTAGAGATCATCAATGGTTATGCTACCGATGCTGCAGTTACTGAGACGATCACTGAGCTGAGCAAGGCAATTGGCAAGATACCTTGCAGTGCCAATGACTACCCCGGCTTTGTGGCCAATCGCATATTGATGCCTATGATCAACGAGGCTATCATAACCCTGCAGGAAGGTGTGGCCAGTGTAGAGGCGATCGATTCTATTATGAAGCTGGGTATGGCACATCCTATGGGTCCGCTGCAACTGGCTGACTTTATTGGATTGGATACATGCCTTTCTATATTGAACGTATTGCATAATGGTATTGGTAATCCTAAATATGCCCCTGCTACCCTTTTGGTCAATATGGTACAGGCAGGTTACCTGGGTGCTAAGAGCGGAGAAGGATTTTACAAGTACACCCCGGGCAGTAAGGATCTGGTGGTGAGTGAAAGATTAGCGCATATCAAGTAAGATAGTTTGAATTAAAATAGTAAAAGCCGCCCTAAGGGCGGCTTTTGTGATTATAGAGCGACTGTGTAATCGGAGTTTTCAAATAGTATGGCTTCATTCTATAGCAGAATGTGACACAGTTGGGATGGGGAGCGAACCTACGGCTCGCTGGTCAATGGGGAGAATCTGTATCTACAAACCTTTTGCACCTATGGCGCAATGACATGGTGGGCAACCTTTAGTTTAAGGGTCTGATCGGCATTGGAATTATGGGTAATCTGTATAGGCTGTTAAGTAGTTGCCAATTTAGATATTACTCTCTCCTATTTTCTACCAGCGCATAATCTACCAGTGTGCGGTTGCGGAAGAAGAGGCGAAGCATGTTGCCTTTGTAGTTGTAGTACATGATCTGCTTGCCTTCTTTTACGGTCATTTCTTTGGGAGGACCGAGGAGCGTGAGGGCCTGCTGCATATTCATAAGGCCTTCTTTGAGTTTACATTCTTTCTTTTTGTCGAACTGACCGCAAGACTTACTGCTCCCACAACTGAAGGAGAATTGTTCGGCCATGCCGGATCTCTTATTCCATTGCAGGGTAAGTTTTGTATTATCTACTGTATAATACCATGTGCTCCCCTTTCGGTTCTCGGCAATACGTGTGGGTTTGCCCAACAATATCATCACCTTATCTCTGGTAATATTTTCGGGCGCCAGCTTTACCAATGCCATTAGTTTATCGGCAGGGGTAACTGCCAGGCATGCCATGTGCGCGCCTAAGAACAACAAAAACACCAATACAAACTTTCTCATACCCCGGGGTTTACCGACAATTTTACTCTGTTGACCTCTAATATAACGCATTTTACCGACTTGTATTGTAAAATGATGTAAAAATCGGGCCAAGCGGGACGTAATTTTAGCTATCTTTGCCGTTCAACCTCTTATTAAAAACAGGGCTGTTTGAAAATATTTCATAAATCGAATATTATTTTTGATTTTTGATAAAACTTCGTACATTTGCAGTCCCTTAAAAAAACAAAGATTAATGGCAAATCATAAAGCTACCAAAAAGGATGTCCGCCAGAGCGAAAAACGTCGTGACCGTAATCGTTATTATGGCAAAACCACACGTAACGCTATACGTACATTATTAGCTAATACTGACAAAGCAGCTGCAAGCGAGAACCTGAGCAAAGTGATCTCTATGATCGACAAGTTGGCTAAGCGTAATGTAATACATAAGAACAAGGCCGGAAACCTGAAATCAGGTATCCAGAAGAGAGTTAATGCAATGGCATAATTTTCAAAGGCTTATCCATATTGAGATAACCCCGCTCTATGCGGGGTTATTTTGTTAGTATCAAGTGGAGATCATATACAATGTTATGTCGCCCTTTCAGGGCTAGTGTGTTGTAGGTGCGTGTTCGAGGGGTTGAAACCCCTCGCTATTTATGTCGCCCTTTCAGGGCTAATTTTGATATCGTGCCCTCATTTAAGTCAAACCATAGTTTTATGCAACGTTATGTATTGGAAGTGATGTATGATGGCGCGAAGTTCCACGGTTCGCAGGTGCAGGGTATGCAAGTGACCGTGCAATTGGCGTTGAATACGGCACTGACAACCATCTTTCGCATTCCGATAGCTACTTATGGTGCCAGCCGTACTGACGAGGGTGTACATGCTTTGTGCAATTATTATCATTTTGATATTGACCTTCCTGTCAACTTCGATCTACTTTATCGAATCAATGCAATATTGCCACAGGGTGTAGCGGTAAAGCATGTATTTACATCGGCAGAAGATTTTAATGTTCGTTTCGATGCGATCAGCCGCCAATACCGATACCGCATATATGCCCATAAAGATCCGTTCCTGCATGAGCGGGCATTGTTCTTCCCATTACCTATCAATGAGGCAGTGCTGCACGAGACTGCTGCCATTATAAAGGAATACACCCATTTCGAATCGTTTTGCAAGCGCAATGCGCAGTCGCACACCTACACCTGCAGCATAATGGAAAGTTATTGGGAACGCAGGGGTAATGAATTGCAATATATAGTTCGCGCCAACCGTTTTTTGAGAGGAATGGTGCGCGGACTGGTAGGAACCCAACTGCAGGTAGCCCGGGGCAAGATGACTGTTGATGGTTTCAGGCAGGTAATAGAGGCCAATGATTGTACAAAGGCTTTCTTTGATGTAAGTGGGAACGGCCTGTATCTTGAAGAAATCGCCTTCAAGGAAGGAGCATTAGTGCCGGTAGTGTATAAGCGGTGATCCTACTAAAGAAACCCATACCATAACCAAAGATCGCCAAGACAGGTGTCCCTTATCGTGGCGACCTTCGGGTAGAAAAGCAATTCTTACAAACTATCTTTAGCTATTATGGTCCAGTCCTTAGACCCTAAACCGTTAGCTATACATTTATCCATAACAGCGGCCACAGCGGGAACAACTACCATTGGTGGTTCGCCAGAGACCTCATTCATCATCAACCCCGCATCTTTGCGTGCCATATTCAATTCCCATGTAGGCTGATCGAAGGTATCGCTGGTCATTTTCTTTAGTCTAGCCTGCAGTGTATTGCCGGGATTGAACGTTTCGAACAACTTTGCCATATCTTCAACAGTTACGCCCGTAGCGCCTGCCAATGACAGCGCATCAGAGAGTCCGCCTGTCATGGCGATAAGCAAAAGGTTGCCTATTAGCTTTAGTCCTGCGGCTTTAGTTGCATCATCACCAAAGTTCACCACTTTACCTGTCATTTCAGCCAAGCGAGGTGTCACCTCCCCTATCAACTGCTGATCTCCCGAAACCAGCATCATACCTGTACTTTCCAATGCATTTTGCGGCCCCATGAATACAGGTGCATGCAAGTAAGCGAAACCTTTTGACCTCCAATAGTCAGCGCGGTGCTTAGCACCTGCTGTTGACGTGGTTGTGTGGTCGAGAATGATAGCACCAGGAGCAAATCCTGCACTCGCCTGCCCCAGCACATCGTCAACGGCGGCATCGTCTTTCAATGTAAGGTGAATATGAGTTGCTCCTTTTACTGCTTCTGCAACGTCGGCAAATGCTTTTGCCCCATCAGCCTCCAAAACAGCAGCCTTGGCAGCGGTCCTGTTCCAAACATTTACCTGCTGACCCTTAGCCAGCATTGCTTTTACAAAATTGGCGCCGAGGTGGCCCATGCCTAAAAATGCGATCATCGGAAGTGTATTATTTTGGTGGAATATTGATTTATCGATAACAAATTTAGCCTTTTATCGGGTCATTGATCCCAATATTCGTATGCAGCAGTATCGCGAACTTTTTGCAGCATAATAAAACAAAGGGCATCCAATACGGACGCCCTTTGCTGAATGAAAGTATAATATTGAACACACATTATCTGTTGAGAATGGCGCATCTGATCTGGAACTGAAGATAGTTGCGATCGATATATTTGTTTGTGGGTGTAATAACATTGTTGATACCTTCTCTGTAATACACAGCGGCCTTTACACCTTTAGATATAGCATATTCGGTCTTACCCATAAAACCCATATCGAACATAGGCGCGACCTTGATGTTACCACGATCTACCTGAGAAGCTTCCGGCCTATTATCTACCAGCATTTGCTGAAAATCGGGACCTACACCAACAGTAAGTTTTTTACCCACCTTATAACCAATACTTGGTGTGATCTGCGCATAGTAGAGATTATAAGCCTGATCCTGAGTGCGAATAACTCCCTGAGAACCGGTAACAGTTGCTTTGGCTTCATCGGTATTCTTTCCTGCTGAACTCTTTGCGCCCAACATACTACCGCCTGCAGCTGCTGCAGTAGTAGTTCCGCTTACACCTGTCTTATCAAGGTATTGGGTCTTTTGGGTATTATTGGTACCAATAAATGCTATGTCGCTTTCCACATATACCTTATCATTGATCATACGACGAGCGGTAGCACCTATCATATAACCATTGCTCTGGTTGCTGTAGTTAACACCACCACCCAGTATAATTGCCACTTTTGGATTCTTCTTTACAGCTTCGTCTTCTCTGAAAGTGAAGTAACCGGGGTTAACGATAGCTTTTTTCTTTTTCTTCAAAGCTTCATTCTTCAACTCTTCTGTATTAGCAGCAAACTTATCGGCCACACTCTGTGAGTTGCCGTTCATTGTAGAATTTGGGTTGATCGAAACATCCGCAGCATTAGTCTTGTTATCATTCTTCACTACAGCAGCTATTTGCGGTCTGGTAGTATTATTTTCAGCTATTGCCGGTGCGGTCGTTTCCTGTGCAGGGATAACAGTTGCAGGCGCAGCAATACGGGCAACCTGTGCATGGCCGACCTTGTGCTTGTGAGTAGATGCCAGCTCAGCCGGTGCAGCTGATGATTGCCTCACACCACTTTCGTGGCGGATAACCGTAGATACACCAAAAGCCATAGCCACAGTAGCGGCTACACCCATAAGGGGCATCCACCAAAACAGCAGACCTCTTCTCTTCTTTTGCCCGTCTAATTCTTCAGTGAGTTTTTCCCAGTTTCGCGGGTTAAACTCAAAGTCGTTCTGGTCGAACTTCTGTCTGACCAAATCGTCAAATTCTCCTGGTTTCATACGTCACTTTTTGTTGTAGTTGTTGTTCTACCTTGGTGATTTTTTTCTGAAGTACATTTCTTGCCTGGTGCACATGCCAGTGGGAAGTGCCTTCACTTATATCTAATTGTTCAGAAATTTCCTTATGGTTAAACCCTTCAAAGACAAACATGTTAAAAACAGTCCTTGTCATGGAAGGGAGCACTTGTATCATACTTACCAATTCACGGAATTCGATATGTTCCAGACCTTCATTGGTCACCGACAGGTCGGTCTCCTCGGGCTGTATCGCATTCACATGCATTGTCATTTCTTCTTTGAGATAAGTACTTCTGAGGTAGTCGAGGCATGTATTCACAACCACGCGCTTCATCCAACCTTCGAATGAACCTGTATTACCGTACTTATCTATCTGAGTAAAAATTTTAAGAAAGCCATCATTGAGCAGTTGCTCCGCATCCTGCATATTTTTGGCATACCTCGCACATACCTTCAAGAACATGCTGTAGTACGTTTTGTACAGATGTTCCTGAATAGCCCGGCTTTTTTTCCGGCACCCTGCTATTATATCTTGTTCAGAATATGCGGGCATAAGGAGAGGTAATTGATTTTATTACAACCTTAAATTACTATATTTTTCTCATCTCGTCGTTTTTATTGATGCGTCATCACATCTAAAGGATATCATTTTACAAATAAATGATAGATAGTTTATAGGGGCTTGCTACAATTAATGCCAGCTCTTTGATTAGTAACAGGTCTGATAGGTTCTCTTTTTTACAAATAGGATCTAAACGGTATGATAGAATTTAGTTGGTAAATGATAAGATCTACAGGTGTGTCCAAGTGTTTTTCAAAGGCGCCTTTTCAAACATTCAAACTAACCACTACTAATAAGACGAAGGGAGAAAAGGAAATCTTGGGTGATGAGGAAAATATTTTTGTATTTATTTTAAAATAATTTATTTTCAACTGATAGGTTGGGTGCCTGGACCATGTATCGAAGAAATAAAGAAATGAGACCAAAAATGACCATACAAACCCAAGATCAACTCATTATATTACGTCTATATGTTTATGGTGGGAGATATGTGTGCCTGATAACTAATAACGAAACGCCGCATGAAAACACTATTTACATTCATCATTTCCCTTTTTTTGTTCAACTCAGCAAATGCACAGACCATCATTTTTGAAGAAAAGTTTGATGGGATGCCCAGTTATAATCTTACCGGGTGGCCGTATCAGTTTTCGGGAGTAGTGCCCTGGCAATGTGGCCTACCCTTCACTGTGGGGTAGCAATGGCAGAGGACATAGCTCATGTATATTTTACACTAGACCATGATACGACTATCGGTATTACCCTTACTGATCTTACCGGCAGAACATTATACACAATACCTGCCGGACAATACACAGCTGGCAAACATGACGTCAGCATGCCTCTACAGCCGCTTACATCGGGTATATATATCATCAATATCAATGGAGCGATCGGCAACAAATCCATAAAACTGGAAGTGATACATTGAGTTAAAAAGAGAAAAAAAGCCCTGAATTGTGCTGCAATCCCTTAAATTTGGACTTCAATTTCTGACTTTTCAACTCGCAATATGAAGTTTCGCAATTTTAAGATGGTAGATTATGTGGTCTATGGCCGTGGTTGTTTTGACCAGGTAGATGAGATCATTGCCCCACACCGCAAAGGTGATGCCCCCATGATATTCCTGCTCGATCATTATTTCGAGAACAATAATGAATTGAAGGCACGCATCCCTGTAAGAGCCAATGATATGCTGGTGATCGCAGATGTTGAGCATGAGCCTAAGACCTCTTATGTTGATGAAGTATCACAGATGCTGAAAGATAAGTTTGGCACCGTATCGGGAGTAATAGGTATAGGCGGAGGATCGACAATGGACCTTGCCAAAGCAGTAGCTATAATGATGACCAACCCTGGTAAAGCACAAGATTACCAAGGCTGGGATCTGGTAAAAAATAAAGCTGTTTATAAAGTAGGTATCCCTACTCTATCAGGCACAGGCGCTGAGGTATCTCGTACTACTGTATTAACCGGCCCTACCCGCAAACTGGGAATGAATTCCGACTTCACTCCATTCGACCAGATAGTATTAGACCCTGCATTGACTAAAAACGCACCAAAAAACCAGCGTTTCTATACCGGCATGGATTGTTTCATACATTGTGTAGAATCACTGAAAGGAACGTTCATCAATGAGTTCAGCCGTTCTTACGGAGAAAAAGCACAAGATCTGTGTGAGGAGATATTCCTGCATAAAGATAATTGGGATGATGAGAGTGATGAGCAATTGATGATGGCCTCTTATGCCGGTGGTATGAGTATAGCCTACTCACAAGTAGGAGTAGCACATGCTATCAGCTATGGATTGGGTTATCTCCTGGGCACTAAGCATGGCATCGGTAATTGTATCGTTTTCAACCACCTGCAGGAATATTATCCTGAGGGCGTGGAGACATTCCATAAGATGGTGAAAAAGAACGACATCTATATTCCGGAAGGTATCACCAAAGGACTTACAGATGAGCAGTTCGACACTATGATCAATGTATCATTGGGTATGGCACCACTGTGGGAAAATGCACTGGGCAAGGATTGGCAGAGCATTATGACCCGCGAGAAGCTCAGAGCCATCTATGAAAAGTTGTAAAAGAATCATATCAATTTTATTGCAAAAGCTGCCTTTTTTCAGGCAGCTTTTTTATTTTGCAGTACCTCCATGAAACGCATTACACGATCCTACCTTTCTTTCACCCACAGAGAACGAACAGGCATTGTTTGCCTGTCGATACTGATCATCATATTAACAGTGATACGGGCTACTATGCCCTATTGGGTGCGTCCGAAACACGACAAAGAACAGGAGCAAAAATATATTGCTGCATGGGAGGTCTATAAACGCAGCCAACCTATACCGGTAAGCGATACAGTTAGTAGCCATCAATCTGAATATGCAGACAGAGGTAGTGAAGATGAGGCACCACTGCCCGCTATCATCAATATCAATACTGCAGATTCGGCAACATTAGTAAGGCTGAAAGGTATTGGTCCTGCTATGACACACAAAATAATAGCCTATAGAAAGAAACATAAGTTCAAAAAAGTAGATGAATTACTGGATGTGCAGACCATAGCCAAAGGTACATTTGAGGCTATACGTAAACATCTTACGGTAGATAGCAGTGAAATTTCTACAACGACGGTCAGGTAGCGATATGATATTGACCGAATTTCAACTTAACTACATCGCCTTATAAAACATATAAAAATAAATGTCTAAGATCTGTAACAAAATTTGTTGCTCGTTCGTCATATATACGTAACACACTAAAACAAATTTTATGAAACAGACCATCACCATCGGAGCATTATTATTGTTGTCGCTATGCGCCAACGCTCGCAATACATCGGTTCGTAAACCCTTACCAATAAAGGCAATGAGCAATATTTTCCAGAATACGAAACTGGAACTGAAGGGTGCTCATATTCAGTTCAGGAACCTACCTAAACAGGATATGGAATTGTATATCATGGACGAGCAAGGCATTGTAGAACATTCAGGTACTATCAATCGCAAAAATAATAACATTGACCTGAAAACACTACCTGCAGGCAATCATATCATTGCACTGAAACAAGGCGTGAAGATCAAAGTATTTGGCTTTATGGCCGAAGTGGTAATTAAGGGGTAATCAGAAGATAGTAAAAGGTAGTTAGTAGAAGGCAGAAAGCCATCTAACTATATTCTACAATTCTAAACAGAAGTACCATCTCCGTTCATTTATTGCAAGAATGAACACCCGATCTAAAATATCCTACCTAAGCATAACTTAAGATATACGACCTGATAGCCTATAAGCCTATAGATGATATTAACACACATCAAAAAGAGGTTATGCTTACCTTTGCACTCTTATGAGTAGAAATGGTAAGGTATTAGTGGCAATGAGCGGCGGTATAGATAGTACTGTCAGTGCCCTTATGCTTCACGAGCAGGGATATGAAGTAGTTGGCATCACCATGAAGACATGGGACTACGCTTCTTCAGGCGGAGGAAAGAAGGAAACCGGTTGCTGCAATCTGGATTCTTTCAATGATGCACGTATGGCGGCTGTTGAACATGGATTTCCGCATTATATATTGGATATCAGAGAAGAGTTTGGTGACTTTGTCATCAATAATTTTGTTGAAGAATATATAGCAGGCAGAACACCTAATCCCTGCGTGCTTTGCAATACGCATATCAAGTGGGCTGCATTATTGAAACGCGCCGATGCGCTGGGTTGCGATCACATAGCAACAGGTCATTATGTGAAAGTGCGTGAGGAAAATGAACGCTTTGTACTATCTAAAGCCAAAGACCTGACCAAAGACCAGAGCTATGTGCTTTGGGGTTTAGGACAAGATTGCCTGTCGCGTAGCATTTATCCGCTTGGCGACATGTTGAAAACTGAAGTGCGCCAGCTGGCGTATGACATGGGTTATAAAGACCTGTCGAAGAAAGCAGAAAGCTATGAAATATGCTTTGTACCTGACAATGATTACCGCGGTTTTTTGAAAAGAAACGTTGATGGATTGGAAGATCGTGTATCGGGTGGAGATTTTGTATTGACCAATGGTAAGAAAGTAGGCAAGCACAATGGCTATCCTTTTTATACTATAGGCCAGCGCAAAGGACTTATAGCACTGGGCAAACCAATGTTTGTTACTAACATCATCCCTGAGACCAACACTGTGGTACTTGGCGAACTGCATGAACTGGAGGCGAATGAAATGATGGTAAAGGGCGTGAATATGATCAAGTATGATAAATTGCCGGGCACAATGCAGGCAGTTACCAAGATAAGATATAAGGATCCGGGCAGTGAAAGTACCCTTACAACTACTGAAGATGGTGTGAAAGTAGTTTTTGACCATTCGGTGAATAGTATTGCACCGGGCCAGTCGGCAGTATTTTATGAAGGAGATGATGTGATAGGCGGAGGGGTGATACACAAATCGCCAGCGCTACACTTCCAATGATCATATATGATAAAACGATAAGCCTGCACACATTGTGCAGGCTTATTAGTTACTAACATACTGATTAAAAGAATATCAGATGGTTTTTTGATTTATTATCGTTATTTTCGCTACTTTAACTAAATTTACGCTAAATATATTCAGACGGGATTTATGACAAAAAAGATCATACTTAGTATTTTGACAATAGGAATGTGCGCTACCGCATTTTATTCCTGCAGAAAGACTAGCTCCACTACCGGCGATCAGACCCTTAATTATTTCCCTCTGCAGTTTGGCAAAACCGTTACTTATAACGTTGACTCCATCATCTATGATGATGCTAATTGCACCCAAAGAGAATCACGTACACAGTTGAAATATGCTATCACCGATACTTTTCGCGATAGCAAAAAGAGACTATCTTACATAATGGACGTATTCAGCCGTCCTTATGACGGAGCAGTTTGGCAGAAAGCCCGTGTCATCACAATTACCCCAGCAGCCGTAGCACAAACTACAACTACCCCTCCACCTAATACACCAACTAACAGTCTTATTTTCTCTGAAAGCGGTGTTCAATTCATCAAACTGGAGTTCCCGATAGTTGAAGGTAATACCTGGAAAGGCAATGCATTGGTTCCCGTATTAGATACAGATTATGCCTATTTCAATAACTGGAATTATGTTTATCAAAATATGCACAGTTCTTTCAATACAGGCTTCATGAACTTTGACAATACGGTAACTGTATTGGAAAACAATGAGTCTGTGTATAATCCGCAATTAGATACCACACAATATGCATACCGTACCTATGCCAAAGAAGTATATGGTTATGATGTAGGTATGGTTTACAAGGAATGGACGCATTATATCTACCACCCCAATCATTCTACTTGTGTGAAAGGGTACTCGGTAATTATGCGTGCCATCGACCACAACTAAACTGTTATGTGCAGAAAGCTGATCCTATCGTTTTTTATACTGCTCTTTCTTACAGACGCAGCCAGTGCTACACAGTTTGCATACCAAGTTAATTTTACCGACAAGAACGGCACACTCACTTTCAGTGATTCGCTGACATTCCTTTCTTCGAGATCAATGGCCAGAAGAAATAATCTGGGGATTGTTCTGGATAGTACCGACCTGCCTGTAACCCGGCAATACGTAGATAGTGTACTACACCTTACGGGAGGCAAATTCCATTCAGTGTCGCGATGGTTCAATTTCTGTGTGATACTCGTCAATGATTCTACACAGATACATGCACTCACAGGCAAGACATTTATCAGCAGTGTAAAATTGGTTGGTTATTATACCGGCACCCTGCACAAGCCGGCTCGCAAAACCAATCCTATTGAGTCTAAAACCACTGCCGGTTCTGTATTTTACGGACTTACATGGCCACAAACTTCCATTGTGAATGGCAATTATTTGCATGACCTTGGTTACAAAGGTCAGGGCAAAATCATAGCAGTTGTAGATGGAGGTTTTACCGCAAGCAATACACACAGAGGTTTTGACAGCATGCGCACTTCGGGGCGTCTGGTAGATGTGCACAACTTTGTAAGAGATAGTACATGGGTCTATGATTATGATAATCATGGTACAGAGGTATTATCTACTATGGCCGGATATATTCCCGATACCTTTGTTGGTTCTGCTCCACTCGCCTCTTATGCTCTGTATGTTACTGAAGATGCCGGAGAACAACCTATAGAGTTACTGAATATGGTATGCGGTGCAGAACGCGCCGACAGCCTTGGCGCTGACATTATTTCCAGTTCACTAGGCTACAATCAGTTTGACGACCCTATCTATGATTATGTATTTGCCACAGACTTTGATGGCAAAACGACCATAGCAGCACGAGGTGCTAATATGGCCACAAGAAAAGGTATATTATTCGTCACGTCGGCAGGCAATGAAGGTAATAGCTCATGGCACAGAATACTTACACCGGGAGATGCCGACAGTGCATTGACCATAGGGAATGTAGATATCACCGGAGTGAATCCTACCAACAGTGGCTTTGGTCCAAATGCAGCGGGACAGATAAAACCTGATGTTTGCGGCATGGGTCAAAATGCGGCTGTATTTAGTTCAACTGACTTTAGTTCAACTTCGGGCACATCATTATCAACCCCTGAGATAGCCGGTTTCGCAGCATGTCTATGGCAGGCTGCCCCCCACTCTACCCCTGCACAGATAAGGCAAGCTATTAGGCAATGTGCCAGTCTTTACACTACTCCGGGCGACCAGATAGGATATGGCATTCCGAATTTCCAGTGTGCTGCACAGGCGCTCAACATAGTGGATACGCCTACGCCTGACAACGGACAATTGCTGACCCTTTCGCCAAATCCGGCCGGCAACACGATTGTGCTGACTCTATCTCTGGCAGTATCAGGTATGGTTGACTTTAAGATAATTGATGTTACAGGTCGCACTATATTATCTTTCTCCGACCGTTTCCTGCAAGGAGCTAATAGTCCTGTTTCTTACAATATCAACCGCCTACCAGCCGGCATATACTTACTCAAGGCAAACACAGGCAATCAGCAGCAAGTGATCCGATTCGTCAGGAATTAGTCAAGTAAGCCGTAGGACCTCTCTTTATCCGTCAAATCCACAAAAAGTCTTATCTTTGAAACAGCTAAATTATAGCCATATTACATGTTATATACATGCCTAATATAGTAAATTGTGCGTATGACATAGTGTTGACCAATTCAATAAAATACCCAGTAATGACAAGACTTTTTTGCAAGATATACCATAAAGCCACACTGCTTTCTCTATCATTCATCCTGTTGACAACAAGTTTCACCGCACAATCTCAGGTCATCTGGTCGTCAGCATCTGGCACTGCCTGGCTCACAGGCAGCAACTGGACAGGAGCAACAGTACCCTCATCAACACAGGTAGCACAGTTCAATGCCAATCCGACATCCACTACAGTAGGTGTGGGTATCCATATGGATACGGCAGCCGGTGCAGTTTCTGTGGGAGCTATCTATGTGTCACCATCCAGAGGCGGCAATCTTATTATTGGCAATAGCTCACCCGCTACACCAGGTATCCTTACCCTTACAGGCGCAACAATAAATAGCACTCCCAATGTAATTCTGGCTGACCTTGGCAGTTCATTCGCACGACTTCAGATACAGAACAAACAAGGCTCCGGAGGCAGCACAATGAGCATCAATATAGGGTCAGGCTCAAAGAACATTATTGCAGGAGCTGGCACTACCGTCAGCGCAGGTAATACCATCAGCATTATCAGCGCAATAATTGGTTCAGCTACATTAAACTTTCTGGGAGGGGGCACACGTGATGCCGCAGCAGACACAGGAGTGAACGGAGGTATTCTGAGACTCGGTAATGCGAACACTTTCACAGGAGGCATCAATGTAGGCAAGAGTGACGGATCATTAAGTGGTATTCTTGCTTTGGATTCAACAGATGCTGTAGCCAATGTTGCAGGCAACGACATAACCATTTACAACAATAGCCAGCTATACCTGACTGAGGCTACAGGAAGTACATACAACATCAACAATGTTCTGCTTCACCTTAATGGTAACGGTAATAATTACTCCTCCACCGGTAAAGGAGCGTTGGTGAATCAATCCGGCAATAGCTTTACGTGGAGCGGAAATATAGATCTGGCAAGCGATGCCGGCATCAACGTTGGGGCTGCTCCAACAGCCTCATTAACCGTAATCGGCAATATCTCCGGCACCGGACAACTCATAAAAAGCGGACTTGGTAATCTGGTATTGAATGGTGCAGCAAATACCTGGGCAGGTGGTACACAGATCAATAGCGGAAAGATAACTGTCAATGCTGCATCTTCACTTCCTGGAGGTGCCTTACTGATGGCACAGGTAGTATCAAACCCTTCGATAGTTTTTAATAATGCCGCACAAACTATAACAGCACTCAGCAGTAGTTTCACAACATTCAGCAACAGTAACACAATAACGCTCAATGGCACAAGATTAACCATAGATCAGAATACCAATACAGTATATGGTGGCAGCACCAGCACTCTTACCAGCACTATAACAGGTACAGGATCGGTCGTAAAAACCGGCACAGGCCGTCTTACCCTGACCAGTGCCAATAACAACTTTTCGGGCGGACTTAAAATTGTATCTGGAGAGATAAGATACAATCCTATGTCTGCCAATGCAGTAACGAATACCTCACCGGATACTCTTGACGGCGGTACTTTAAGTACAAATGGTATCATGAGGCCTTTCACCTTTACATTCGGAACTGCTGCATTAACCAACAATTCTGTAATAGATCTGGGCATTGATACATTGCATTCAATAAAATTTGCCAACAGCAGTACTATTGCATGGACCACCGGAAAGGTTTTGACCATAACCAATTGGAAGGGCGGATGGAACAGCACAACTGGAACAAAAGGCCGTATTTACTTTGGGAACAATGCGACGGGACTTACTGCTGCACAACGAGCTCAGATCGTCTTTATTGACGGTAGCGGCAATTCATTCAGTGCTACACAACTCAATACAGGAGAAGTAGTACCTCTCGCACCAACAATAACAACAACACCAGCTACATACGGTGGCTTTTGCAATACGATCAACAACTTTATTAGTGTTGCCTTTAGCTATACCGGACCTATAAGTGCACCGTTTTATGTTCAGCTATCCAATGCTTCAGGAGTCTTTGCCAACGACTTTGTGACCAACATTATAGGCACAGGTAGCACATCACCAATTACAGCGACCATACCCATGGGTACAACACCGGGCACTTCCTACAGAGTGAGGGTGATCAACAATAGTATCATCAGTGTATTCGGCACCAACAACGGATCCAATATCTCGGTGACAGGAATACCTGTTGTGCCTGCAATTAGCGGATCTCCTATTGTACCACTGGGCAGTAATGTTACCTGGACCAATTCATTATCAGGAGGCATATGGTCTAGTGATGCACCGACGATTGCAACCGTCAACTCATCAGGGGTAATAACCGGATTGACAGTGGGTACGACGTATATATCTTATACTGTCACTAACTTCTGCGGCCTATCAGGATATGCTTTCGACACTATTACGGTAGTACCTATCCCTGTTATTACCTCTATCACTCCTGATCATGGCAATAGCGGAACGACGGTAACTATAACCGGCAATAATTTCAGCCCTATACTCGCGAATAATGTAGTATTCTTCGGAGCAGTAAAAGCTATTATTTCCGCCGGAAGTACAACAACGCTAAATGTAACTGCACCCGTAAGCGCAATGCGTGACCGTGTGACTGTTACTAACCTCACTACAGGTTTGATGGCCTATTCAGCATCGACCTTCAACCCTACCTATGACAATACCGGGCTCATGCCTGACTCTGTAAACTTCAAACCTAAAGTCAACTTTACAGCAGGAGCTACTCCTGTAGGGGTTACTATGGGTGACCTTGATGGAGACGGCAAACCTGATATGATAGTTATCAATAGCGGTCCGAGCAATATTTACGTGTACAGAAATATTAGCATTAACGGAACGATCAACTCATCATCTTTTGCCACACCTAATATCTATACAGTAGGTAATGGTCCTCATTATGCTAAAATAGCAGACGTTGACGGAGATGGATTGCCTGAAATCATTGTCGCCAATCTTGGGTTCAATTCGATAACGATCTATAAAAACATTTCGATACCCGGAGTCTTATCTTTTGCATTACCTGTCAGCATAAGTGTACCGGGAGGTCCTATAGACCTGAGTGTAGCAGATTTTGATGGTGATGGCAAAACAGACATTGCGGTGGTATGTCAGAATGCTGGCAAATTATCTATATTAAGGAATGTAGCGACACAAGGTACTATTACCAGCACGTCATTCACCAACTATCAACTTAGCTCAACGATCTACCCGTTTCCTTATCGCATATTCACAGCCGATCTGGACAACGACGGCAAAACCGACATAGCGCTGACAGACTACAGTAATAACAAAGTGTATGTTTTACACAACAACATTCCCGCAGGGACATCGATCAACGTAAGTTCATTCCCTACTGCAATAACCCTTACAACACAAACATCACCTGCAGGTATCAATGGCGGAGATATAGATGGCGATGGCAAACCCGAACTTATTGTAGCCAATAGTGGCAGTAATACCATTAGCGTATTTAACAATACTAATGTTGCATCCGGTACTTTATCATTTGCCGCAGCAACAAATTATACTTCAGAGACAGCTCCTGAAGACCTAGCAATTGCAGACGTAGATGGAGACAATAAGATAGACATAGCTGTAGCCAATTATTCAGCCAACAATGTTTCTATTTTCCGCAATACTTCTACTACCGGAACCATAGACGCCAATTCACTGGCTACACGAAAAAGCTTTAATACAGGAGTAGATGTAGGAGGTGTAGCATTCGCAGATATGGATAGCGATGGCAAGCCAGATCTAGCTGTTGTCAGTACATCCACATCATCTGTAGCCATACTCAAGAATTACCCGCTGCCACCTGTAGGAACCATTACAGGTGCAGATACCATTTGTAAGGGAACAAGCACCACACTTTCTAATACCCAGTCAGGAGGTAATTGGCAGAGTATGTCACCGGCAATTGCAACCATCAATACCACAGGTAAGGTTACAGGTCTAGCCAATGGCATGGCAACCATTGCTTATTATACAGTAGCGCAGGGCGACACTAATACTACCTACTTCAACATCTATGTTCGCAACTCAGATACTGTAAGAGCAATAACTGCCGCTTCAACATCTGTATGCGCAGGTGCATTGATACAACTGTATGAAGTGGCCACTACCGGCTCATGGTCCAGCAATGCACCCGGAGTAGCAACAGTTGACAATAATGGATTTGTGACAGGCGTAAGTACCGGCACAGCAATGATCTCGTACATTGTAAACACAGGTTGTTTTTCATCTTTCGACACAATAAATGTGATAGTTGGTGCAGGAACCGGCTATACTATAGGTGCAATATCAGGACCATCTGCTTTATGCGCCGGTAGCACCATAACGATTACTGACACATCTGCCGGAGGCACCTGGAGCAGTAGTAATACAACTGTAGCTGATGTGAACAGCAACGGTTTATTGCAGGCGATCAGTAATGGCACTGCTACAATTACCTATGCCATCAGTAATGCTTGCGGCATATATCAGTCAACACTACCAGTTACAGTAGATACAACATTGAACGCATCTGTGATACTAGGTCCCGGTGCGGTGTGTATTGGTGCATCCATTTCACTTACTAACATTGCCGGTGCGGGCGGCAACTGGTCTGCCAGTAATGCATCTGCAACGATCAACTCATCCGGCATACTTACAGGAATGAACATAGGCATTGATACGATAACCTATAGTATTACTAATAGTTGCGGAACCGCTACGGGCACAAGAACAATTAACGTTGCACTATCTCCGGCAGCAGGAGCCATCATTGGACCATCATCTGTTTGTCAATTGGACACTATTACCGTAAGTAGTACGGTAACCGGCGGTTCATGGCTACTTAGCAATAATAAAGCACAGATATTTGCCAATGGCGACATACGAGGTATTACGGCTGGTACAGACACCGTGTATTATCTGGCTACAACAGGTTGCGGCACAGATACTGCTAAGTCGGTTATAACAATATCTCCACTGCCTGTTGCCGGCACTATTACCGGGGCTACGACCTTATGTGTGGGAGCATCAACAACACTCAATGCATCAATTGCAGGTGGTGTATGGAGCAGTCTGATTGGATTTGCGACTACCACAGATAGCGTAATAACAGGTGTATCGGCAGGCATAGATACAATAAGATATACCGTATCCAATTCATGCGGATCTGCAATAGCTATAAAGCGGATCATTGTTAATGCTATCACAGCGGTAGATACAATATCAGGGCCTTCAAGTGTATGTACAGGCGCTAGCATAACACTTACTAACGCTACAACCGGTGGTACATGGAGTAAGACCAATGCCAAAGCAAATGTTTCCGCTACGGGTGTTGTCACCGGAGTTACCGCCGGGATAGATACTATCAAATACACACCTGCCGGCACCTGCCCTATGGTAGCAACAAAAGAAATCACAGTCAATCAGACGCCTTCAGCAGGTACCATATCCGGACCGACCACGTTATGCGTGGGCGCGGCAGCAACCCTGCATAGTTCAGTGCCGAATGGCGTATGGAGTGTTGTAGGTACACACACATCGTTAGCTGACAGTGTCATAACAGGTATATCAGCAGGAAGCGACACTGTAAGATATACCATAACTACAGTATGTGGTTATACGTCTGTGATCAAGAAAATAACAGTAAGTCCGTTGCCATATGTAGCACCTATAACCGGTGACTCCGTACTATATGTTGGTGAACAGACAACGCTTAAAGATTCGACCACAGGTGGTATTTGGAGTGTAAAGGGCACCCATGCGATCATATCATCTACAGGTAAACTCGGCGCATTGATAGCAGGACAGGATACAGTAAAATATACCGTCACCAATGGCTGCGGATCATCGTATGCAAGGCTCCCGATCACTATCTTAGAACCAACAGATGGAGGTGATATCACCGACATAAAGCTCTACCCTAACCCCAACAATGGTAAGTTCACTATCTTACTTTCCTCTAGCCTGAATGAAGAACTAAGTGTAGTTGTAGCTAATTCAGCCTTTCAGATCATCAATGTAACTTCAGTGCATACCAATACAGCGACCGATCTGTTGGCCGATAATCTGGCAGACGGAGTTTACATGCTATCGGTAGTATCTAAAAAAGGTTGGCATACAGTAAAATTCGTAATAGCAAAATAAGATATGACAAAGACTCCTCCCATCATCATAGACACCATCATTAATGCTCCCGTAAAAAAAGTTTGGGATGCACTGACTCATCGCAGACAAATGAAACACTGGTTTTTCGATATAGAAGATTTTATACCGGAATTTGGTGCAGAGTTTGAATTTTATAATGATGCAGATAAAAAGGATTACCTCCATAAGGGAAAGATAACCGATATGGTACTGGAACAAAAGATAGGCTATGACTGGAAATATGATGGCATAGAGGGTGATTCGCACGTCACCATTGAGCTGCATCCTGATTTAGAAGGTAAAACCAGACTTAAATTGAAACATTCAGGAACAGAGTCATTTCCTGCATACGATAACAATCTGTCAAGAGCAAGTTTTGAAAAAGGCTGGGATCAGATCATCAACCACAATCTTAAAAATTATCTGGAGCAATAAGAAGTACCAGTAACAGAAAGACATCCAAGTCTCCGGTCATCAAATTGCTACGGTCTGATAATAAGTTTGCCGGTGGTCAGGTGATTACTCTCATTTCTGGCGCGGTCGGTAATGTACATCTCGAAAGATGTTGTATCACCAACTGCCATATGAAAAGAGTCTGAACGAGGAACAGGAGAAGGAGATAATAACAACACAAGTCCAACACCTGTCAATCCTTTCTTAGGATCTTCTATTGCCGGATCTATTGCCGGAAAATCATAGCGAACATAACCTGCTGAATCGAATCTCAGATCTTTAATATACACCGAAGATGCTGTATCATTGGCAAGATCTGCATCACCATCAGCGAAACCGAATTGAATAAATGCAGTATCATAATTTGATCTGATAGAATCAGGTCCGAAAACTTTAAGCGATATGTGTGGTATCTTTGACATCGTATTCTTCTCGCACGAGAACAATACGGTGCAGCTGACTATCAATAGAATTAACCACATTTTCATATAAATCAAAGTTAACGAAAGTGAGTAATAAAAACTCGTTAATAAATACCGAAAAAATCATCTCTATTACCCCATCAGAGTTCACTGATGCGGCCATATCGCTATTTAACTACCAGCATACCCATAATATTGTGTACCGTCAATTTTGCGATGCATTAAAAGTTAATGCAGCCGAGATAAGTACACTTACACAAATACCATTTCTTCCTATCACCTTCTTCAAGTCTCATCGCATACAGACCGGTGAATGGAGTAATGAGGAATTATTGTTTCAAAGCAGTGGTACTACAGGAGAGATCACTTCGAAACACTTTGTAAAAGATGCGGCTGTTTATGAGCGGTCTCTGCAACATGGTTTTACCCTTCAATATGGAGCCCCATCAGATTATGCCATTCTTGCACTGCTACCATCTTACCTCGAGCGCAAAAATGCCTCTCTGGTATATATGGCTCAGCAACTGATGAAAGCCGGCGGCCATCCCGATAACGGGTTTTATATCAACGAATGGGATGTACTTAAAGATAAACTGCAGCAGCTGATAGCCGGGCAACAAAAAGTGATCTTATTAGGGGTAACCTTTGCTTTACTTGACTTTGCAGAGCGCTACCCTATGCCATTGCAAAATGTAATTGTAATGGAGACCGGCGGCATGAAAGGCAGGAGAGAAGAATGGACAAGAGCACAAGTACATAACTACCTGAAAAAACAATGGGAGCTTCAGGCCATCCACTCGGAGTATGGCATGACCGAATTACTCTCGCAGGCATATGCTAAAGCCGATGGTATCTATACGCCTACCAATACCATGCAGGTAATGATCCGAGATGTGAACGACCCGCTTGATGTGAGTACGACGGGAAGCGGCTGCATCAATATCATAGATCTGGCCAATATACACTCCTGCGCCTTCATTGCTACCGAAGACATCGGCAAAGTTTACCCTAACGGCACTTTTGAAATAATGGGCCGAATGGATCACAGTGCATTAAGGGGCTGCAGTCTGATGGCTGTATAAAAACATAACATCTTCATAAACATGGCCAAACGAAACAGCCATTACTTTTTATAATTTTGTACCAATGAGCAAACATATATCTATTACAGCAGGCATTATAGGCATTACTACTGTAGCAATTTTAGGATTTAAACCTATCAGCCGTACCATCTCTGAAATGGTAAAACTAGCACCCGTAGAACAAAATGTATTGGGCGTTATCTACCAGCAGCGCGCTGCTGAATATAGAGCACTATGCTTTCAGGCTTATAACATTGCCATGAGTAAGATCGACAATGCAGCAAAGTCAAAAAAAACGGCTAAACTGGCTGTTATCACAGACCTGGACGAGACGGCAATAGATAATAGCGGCTATGCAGTAAGGTGCTATAACGAAGAGCATGGTTATACTGATGACTCATGGAACAAATGGTGCAATGATGCTGTCGCGGACTCTGTTCCGGGTAGTGTTACCTTCTTTAAATATGCTGATAAAAAAGGGGTGACCATATTCTATGTTTCTAACCGCAGTAATGCAGCTTTGACTAAGACCATGGAGAATATGAAGAGACTGGGTTTTCCGCAGGTAAGCGAAGAACATTTTAAACTAAAAACGACCACCAGCAGCAAGGAAGAACGCCGAAGAGAGATAGCGAAGAACTATAAGATAGTTGCACTGTTGGGCGATAACCTTGTAGATATGGATGCGGCATTTGATAAAGCACCTGAAAACGTGCGTCAACATGCCGCTGATAGCTTGCGAATGGTATGGGGAGACCGCTACATAGTATTTCCTAATGCTACCTATGGCGACTGGGAAAATGCATTATATATGGACTACCGCAAAGCACATCCGGAAGCTAAAAGCATTAGCCCGGATAGTGTTTACGCAATAAGGGTAAGAGCATTGAAGCAGTATTAATAAAAGACATTTAACATCAATAAAAAAAGCGACAATCTTAAGTGATCGTCGCTTTTTTAGTTTTATTATATTACTATACACTACAATTTCGCTACAGGCGTTTTCACATCATGATAAAATAAAAACTGCCACCCTTCTCTTCTGCCTTCTTCAGCATATTCTTCTCGCAACATCATTGCCCTTTTACCATCAAAATCATATTTGGCAACATACTTCATTTTCATCTGCTTCAATTGAGGCGCTTCATCTCCACCAAAAAACACCTTGTCTGTACCATCATCTATGAGGTAAACAATATGCTCAGGACAATGACCGCCTGAGTGACGGAAAGAGATGTAACCATCTATCATACCGGTCTCTCCATCCAGCCATTTTACCCTGTCAGTGGTCATTATTGGTTCTATATCCTGTGGGTAATAAGAAGGAGTACCTGTTTTTATAGCAAAATTAGCTTCAGGGCTATAGATATAATAATCAGCATCAGGGAAGGTAGGCACCTGATTGCCTTGTTCATCTTTATAGGTCATACAACCTGCGTGATCTTTATGCAGGTGTGAAAGCAATACTTTGGTCACATCTCCTGGGCCATATCCGCGTGCATACAAGTTCTCATGTATCATCAATGTGCCCTGATTGTTTTTAAATCCCAACCCTGTATCCAGTACTATGACATCCCTGTCTGTAATAACAAGAAATGGTTGTACCTCTACCAGCAAAGAGCCGGTTGCACGCTCATTGAGAATATCATTTTCCATATCAAATGGAATGAATTGCTTATCTCTACCTATTGTAAAATGACCTTCGGATAATGGGAATATTGTTGCCATGCAGATATGGTTAGCGGATCATCGCCTGCCTGTCGGCATCGAGTCGCACAAGTATGAAAATAAGGATACTGAATGATAGTAATGACGACCCCCCATAACTAAGGAAAGGCAATGTAATACCAATAACAGGCGCCAGACCAATGGTCATAGATATATTGATGGCAAAGTGAAAAAAGAGGATGGAAGCAACACAATACCCATAAATACGGGTGAATGCTGACCTTTGCCGCTCTGCTACAAATATGATCCTCAGCATCAATGAAACATAGATACCAATAAGAACAAGGCTACCCAAAAAACCAAATTGCTCAGCCACCGCGGTAAAGATGAAGTCAGTATTCTGCTCAGGTACGAATTGATTCTTTGTAGAGGTGCCATTCAAAAATCCTTTCCCTGTAAATCCACCCGAACCGATTGCAATCTTCGACTGTAGTACGTTGTATTCTGATGCATTTACCTTTTTCTCATCACCTTCCTCTGCATTTTTATTGTATTCTATCGGCACCTCCTTACCCAGCATTGAGTAGATACGATCTATCTGGTGCTGTTTCAAAACGTGCTTAAAGACCATTGGCACTGCCAACTGAGAGAATAAGATACAAACAGCCCAAATGCTTATCAGTATGATTCGAGGCTCCATTCTTCTTCGCAATGCGGAACGCATGAGATAGGCAGTTATAGCAGCCAAAACTGTGATGATGATAAAGAACATTTTTCTTTCTATCAGCAATGTACCTAAAACAAGGGCGATGAGGGAGAAGCCAAGCACCAATACTGCATTGGGCAATCCTTCTCTGTACATGACCAATAAAAAGCAGAAATAGACCAATGCCAATCCTGTTTCATTCTGCAATAATATGATCACAGCCGGCCCCATGGCCAATGCCACACCCAGCAACCTATGCCGCAGGGTTTTAAAATTGGTCTCAGGCAATGATAGAAACTTTGCCAATGCTAAAGAGGTAAATATCTTACAGACCTCCCCCGGCTGAAACCTGAAACTGCCAAACCCGAGCCACGAATGCGACCCCTTCACATCTACCCCCACAAATATGGTCAGTATCAATACGAATACACCAATGGTGTATCCCAGAAATGCGGTAGATGCAAAAAATTTACTATCCGTAAGCAATATCAGAAACCCCAGAAACAGAGAGTAACCGAACCAGATAACCTGCTTCGAATAGTTTTTATTGGCAATGAAGATTGTCGGATCCGAACTACGATGCTCAACTGAGAACACGGCAAGCAGGCCTATGATAACAAGTGCTACGTATAGCATTATCATAACACCATCAATACGGTTAAACAACGATTTTCTTACTGGACTCATATATTAAATAACCTATCCTTGTTCTATTATTTTTTTCTGGCTCTTCTCTCCATCCACCTTACAAACATCAAAGAGTCTTGTGCTCTTCTCGTGCTATCAGCTTCATGTTTGCGTTCCTGTCTTAACTTATATGCCAATGCATCTCTTGTCCTGATAGCCGAGTCAATAGTGTAAACATATTTATTGATCAGTTTGGCATTGAACATTTTATCTTCAACAGATTTCCGCTTGACAGAGACACTGTCTTTAAGATATTTCTCTATCAGTAAGCTGGCAATAGGAGCAGCCCATGTGGCACCAAATCCCGAATTCTCCACAGCCACTGCAATAGCTATTCTCGGATGTTCTCTGGGGGCAAACGCAACGAACATAGAGTGATTGGCCATTTTGATGACCGCTCCATTAACTATCGCCTTATTTTCGGCAGTACCTGTCTTCGCACAGACTGTTATGCCATCTACTTTGGCACCTACAGCGGTACCGCTCTCCACCACATCCTGCATGGCCTGTTGCACCGCGCTGAATGATGAGTCCGGAATATTCAGTACTGTTTTGCGTTCATGGTATTTTTTCAGCAACGGATCATTCTCATTTTTACCGATGGACTTTACGAAGTGAGGAATATAGTAATACCCCTTATTGGCAATAATGGCCATACTATTGGCCATCTGCAACGGGGTAAGTGCAAGTTCTCCCTGTCCCATTCCCACAAAGACCACTGTACATGAATTCCACACACCACGATACATTTTATTATACGTTGTAGTATCCGGCAATAAGCCCTTACCCTCAAACGGCAGATCGATACCTGATTGACGACCAAAACCACAAGCGGAAAAATAATCATGCCATTTCTGCAATCCTACTTTGACATTATTGAATCCCTTATAGTCTATCGTCATTCTGAATATATGACTGAAATAAGAGTTACAAGAGTGCGCAAGAGCCAAACGGAAATTGGCAGCATGTCCCGCATCATGGTGCTCACAGGCAATAGGACGACCACAATAATTGTATGATCCGTAACATGCCAGCCCGAATGAAGGGGTAATAGCGCCTACACTCAATGCCACCAACCCGGTCATAGGTTTGATAGTTGACCCCGGTGGATAAGCAGCCTGAGTAGCACGATTGAATAACGGTCTGGTAGCTTCCCGATATAGCGCACCATAATTCTTTGCTCTGTCGCGGCCACGAAGCAAGTTAGGGTCATAACAAGGGCTACTCACCATAGTAAGGATACCTCCTGTTTGCGGATCTATGGCCACTACACTGCCCACCTTATTCTGCATCAACTTCTCGGCATAAGACTGCAGATCAGCATCCATATAAAGCTCCAAAGACTTCCCCGACACCTCCATGGTATCTAATGCACCATTACGATATGGATCTTTGGGCCTGTTGAATTTATCTCTTTCCATGAAGTGCACCCCACGTTGCCCGCGAAGAGCTTCTTCATACTGCAATTCCAGTCCGCTCAATCCTGTATAATCACCCTGCCTGTATGAAGCATAACGCTCCTTTTTAAGCATATCTACCGATACCTCTCCAATATAACCGAGCACTATACCTGCAGTTGCGTTCTTATACTCTCTAATATTACGCTCCACTAATTCAAATCCCTGAAACAAAAATGCATTCTCCTGAAAACGGGCAGTCTGTTCAGGGCTCAATTGCTCCATGAACGTACTCTGCCGCACATCGATATTGCGGGTCTGTACAAACTTCATGATCTTTAAAAAGCCGGGAAGATCAAGACCCATGGCCGTACAAAACTGAGCGGTATCAAAGTTCTTCATGTTCCGGGGTGTCACCATCAGATCGTAAATGGTGGTATTAGACAGCATCACCTTGCCCTTACGGTCATAGATAACACCACGAGGAGGATAGACCACCTTTTTATAGATGGCAATATCATTGGCCATGATCTTATACTTAGACTCGAAATTCTGCAAAAAGAACAGACGCAATAATATCACCGAGGCAACGCCAAGGAATATTATCTGAATGATATATTGACGCGGGTTTGCCGCTGTTGACATATAATTGAACTATTTAAAAAGTAGGGGAAAAATTCATTACAAAGCTATTAATAAAACAGCATTGCAAAAGGTAATTTTAATACAAAAACCATTTATTTACCCACACACTTATTAACGAAAACGAATTTTAATAAATCGCTATACCTGACTCATTCAGCAATTAGATAAAGGGGAAATTGTGTGACTAATCCTTCAGGTTTAGCTTGATGTAACTGAATACCAATATACCGGCCATTACCAATCCTACAACAGGCAATGTGATCAACATACGGTCGGCCATTTCCAACGGACGCAGTTTAGCATTATAGGCTGCCAGATTGATTGCTTCCAGCAACGAATAAATAGATAGGAGCAATGAGATCAGACCAAGGACCAGATTAGTAACAAGATGTTTATAATAATACTGCACCCCGAAAATGGCCATTATAAATACCGGATAGATATTAAAGTAACCGCCTTTAAGTAAACTCATAAGAAACCATGCAAGCCCTATCAGAAAATAGAACCCGTAAGCTATATACACCCATATCTGGAACGAACTTGTGCGCTTATTCAGCATGGCTTAACTATTGGTCAAAAACTAAAATAATTCTCAATACAGGAGCACCGTCATTCTAATATGACAGCCTGATTGCTCAGATACCGCTCTTACTTTTCCATTCTTCCATTCTTTCCTTCTCATTGACAGATACAGAAAGAATGATCTTCCAATTATTATTTTTGTCGAGTTTCATGGTATAGTAATAATCGCAGCTGTAAATAGGCTGTTTGAAGGCATCCATATATTGCCACATTACTTTCACTTCACAGATCCTATCAGTGAGCATTCGGAAATTCCATACATCCGATCGCACATGTGTAATGCCGAACTGCCTGTAGAATGACATACCCTGATTAAAAAAGCCCTCTAACTTGCTCGCATCACCAAATATGGTAGTAGCATCGTCAGACAACATAGTGCAAGGCACATGATGCAGATAGGCCATACCTTTTGTGTTATGCTGCACAAGAGCATTGGCATATATTTCAAAAAAATCGTTGATATTTTGTACCGGTATTGCAGGACTATTCATAACTCACTCATTTCACGTCGCGAAAGTACTGCTTTATCCTATTTTGCAAATGAGAAAAAATGCATTTTTCGAAAAATAATTAAGAATAATCCCGCTGAGATTTTTAATTTTGACCCTAAAATCAGCAATTAGTGAAGACCCTGCTCAACAGTACCCATATGAATATTACGCTGCAGCGGTTAGCACATCAATTGGTGGAGAACCATCTGTCATTTGCAGACACTGTACTGATAGGTATTCAACCCAGGGGCATTTACCTCTCTAACCGCATTGCACAACTGGTCAAAAATATCAGTGGCAACTCAAATATCAATTACGGTCTTCTCGATATTACTTTTTATCGCGATGATGTGCACACATCAAATATTCAGGTACCATCACATACAGACATTTCTTTCAGCATTGAAGATAAAAATGTGATACTGATAGATGATGTCCTTTATACTGGTCGAACCATTCGATCAGCAATGGATGCACTTATTGATTTTGGCAGACCCAAAAAAGTAGAATTACTCACACTTATAGACAGGCGTTTCAGCCGGGAATTACCCGTACAACCGGACTATGTGGGCTACTCCGTTGATACCATTCTTACACAGAAAGTAAAAGTATATTGGGATGAAAAGGATGGTAAGGACGAAGTAGTATTGATAGAAAAAATAAATTCATAAAACAGGATGATTATTCCTGTTTTTTTATTGCATAACCGGCAGCAAAACAGTTACTACTGCTAACTGCCACAACTGAAAATAAACAAAAAATGGCGCTATCGGTAAAACATCTGTTAGGTATCAAGGAATTGAACACACAGGATATTGAGCAGATATTCCAGACGGCTGATAATTTCAAGCAAGTATTGCAGCGACCTATCAAAAAGGTGCCTACCCTTCGCGACACTACTGTTGCCAATATCTTCTTTGAAAATTCTACCCGTACGCGCCTTTCTTTTGAATTAGCTGAAAAACGACTGGGTGCGGATGTCGTGAATTTTTCCGCTTCAGGCTCATCTGTAAGTAAGGGTGAAACATTGATCGACACCGTTAATAATATTTTGGCAATGAAAGTGGACATGGTGGTCATGCGCCATTCCGCAAGCGGTGCCCCCTGGTTCCTTTCCCAACATATTGACGCAAGTATAGTCAATGCAGGAGATGGCACTAACGAACACCCTACACAAGCACTACTTGATGCATTTTCAATGCGCGAACAAATTGGCAACCTGAAAGGAAAACGTATTGCTATCCTGGGAGACATCATGCATTCACGTGTGGCCCTAAGCAATATCTATTGTCTGAACAAATTAGGTGCCGAGGTCGTTGTTTCAGGACCGCCAACCCTTATACCCAAGCATATTGAATCATTAGGAGTAAAGGTTGAATACAATGTAAAGAAAGCACTGGAATGGTGTGATGTTGCCAATGTGCTCCGCATACAATTGGAGCGCCAACATAAACCACTCTTCTCTACACTTCGAGAGTATGCACTGTATTATGGCGTGAACAAACAAATGCTTGATGGTCTGGAGAAAAAGATCGTCATCATGCACCCCGGCCCTATCAATCGCGGAGTAGAAATAAACAGCGATGTAGCCGACAGCAAACAATCTATTATCCTCAATCAGGTAGAAAACGGAGTAGCCATTCGCATGGCTGTTATCTATCTCTTGTCGGGCAAGAGGGAGATGAATGAATAACATTCATCACTTGAAATTATAAAATACTATTTCCTCTGTCTCCATTTAGTTGGGGCTCTCAATCACATTTAAGTAATCATATTTAGTTACGTTCAGTTGGGACATGGATGTGGTAATTTATTACCCGATAATTGATTGCAGAAATAAGCAAACACATCTATAGGCTCGCGGCATAGTTTTGTTATTGTTATACAAAACCAATATCATGAACAATAACGATCAATTCCCGGCCGATCCTCAAAAACCTCTACCAACTGCTGTTTCAAATGAAAAAACTTCATTACCGGCAGATAATAGCAATTACAAAAATGAAGAGAATGATACATCTGATGAGGATAATTTTAAAAAAGCCACACTCGATAATTCAGACACAGATGGTGATCCACTTAATGAATCAAGTACTCCTGATGATCTGGATATCCCCGGTAGTGAAGACGATGATAATGAGGAAAAGATCGGTGAAGAGGATGAGGAAAATGACTATTTCAGCTTAGGAGGAGACGATCACAATGAGCTGGAAGAAGATCAAGGGTAAAGATATTGGTCAAAGATCATCGTAATGTTGTATACAGATCATTTTATGAGCTGAGACATTGTCGTAATTTCATAGTTATAAAAACCATGTGCATACTTCACTATGTTGATCAACAATATCGATATACAAGGACTGAGCGATGATGATGTTGCTTTGTCGCGCAAAAAAAACGGAGCCAACCGACTTAACTATAAAAAAGAAAACACCATTCTGGATGCCATAAAAAGTTTGGCAAAAGAACCTATGGTCATACTACTGATCATCACTGCTACAATTTACTTTATTAGCGGAGATACTGGCGATGGTGCTTTTCTGGCGTTTGCTATAGTATTGGTCGCCACAATATCTTTATATCAGGATGCTAAAAGCCGTGATGCGCTGGCCAAACTAAAGAGTTTTACTCAGGCAAATGCAAAAGTCATCAGAAATGGAGCAGTTGAAGAGATAGCTGCGGACGACCTGGTCATCGGCGACAGCCTCATGATAGAAGAAGGTGGATCTATTGCTGCGGATGGCGTCATTATTCATGCAAATGACTTTTCTGTCAATGAATCCATACTTACAGGGGAATCACTATCGGTCTATAAAGACCAGAACAAAGAGGATAAATATATTTACAGGGGCACAGCAGTAGCTAGTGGTCTGGCTATCGCCACAGTAACAGCTGTTGGCAACCAAACCAAGCTGGGAAAGATTGGCAAAAGTCTGGAAAGCATAAAAGATGAACCTACGCCTCTGGAAATTCAGATCACCAATTTTGTAAAGAAAATGGTGATCATCGGGGCTGTAGTTTTTTTGATAGTCTGGGCGATCAACTTCTACCACTCTCATAATGTCCTAGACAGCTTGCTGAAAGCACTGACACTGGCGATGAGCATCCTGCCTGAAGAAATTCCCGTAGCCTTCACTACGTTCATGGCCATGGGAGCATGGAGGTTGATGAAAATGGGCATAGTGGTCAAACAAATGAAGACCGTGGAAACTTTGGGCAGTGCCACTGTCATTTGTACAGATAAGACCGGCACTATCACGGAAAATAAAATGACGCTGGCAAGGTTCTATGTACTTGCAACTGACACCACCATTACTCCCGGCAATACGCTGAACGAAGACGAAAAAGAATTGTTGTCATTGGCAATGTGGGCAAGCGAACCTATCCCCTTCGACCCGATGGAGATTGCCCTGCACGATACTTATACGGCAAATGCCACAGTTGATGATCGTCCTGAATATACGCTGGTACATGAATATCCGTTGAGCGGCAAACCTCCTATGATGACCCATATACACGAGAGCAAAGCAGGAGATAGGATTATAGCAGCCAAAGGGGCACCTGAGGCAATAATGGAAATAGCAGACCTGACAGACAATGAAAAGCAAAAGATACAGCATGCAATAACCAAAATGGCAGCAGAAGGTTATCGGCTACTGGCAGTTGGCGAGGCAACTACAAAAAGTAATATCTACCCCGACAAACAGCAGGATTATAAATTAAAGTTCAAAGGAATTGTTGCATTTTACGACCCGCCAAAAAAGAATATTGCAGCCGTTTTACAACAGTTATATAAAGCCGGTATCGCAGTAAAGATCGTTACAGGCGACAATGCTGCAACTACCGGTGCAATAGCCAGACAAATAGGCTTTACAGGCGTTGAAAACAGCATTACCGGTGAAGAGCTGATGGCTCTTTCTGACTCAGAACTTCAGCAATGTGTGGGATCAACGAATATCTTCACTCGCATGTTCCCGGAAGCCAAACTAAGGATCATCAAAGCACTTAAAGCACAAAATGAAATTGTAGCAATGACAGGAGATGGTGTAAATGATGGCCCTGCACTCAAAGCTGCTCATATTGGTATTGCAATGGGCAAGAAAGGTACTGAAATAGCCAAACACGCAGCATCGCTAATATTACTGGAAGACGACCTGTCTAAGATGGCTGATGCGGTAGCAATGGGGCGTAAAATATACACTAACCTCAAAAAGGCCATACAGTATATCATATCCATTCACATACCCATTATTCTTACCGTATTTATACCATTGGCATTGGGTTGGATATACCCAAATATATTCTCTCCGGTCCACATCATCTTTCTAGAGCTCATTATGGGGCCTACCTGTTCTATCATTTACGAGAATGAACCCATGGAAAAGAATACCATGTCACTGAAACCACGCCCATTTGCAACAACATTCTTCAACTGGAGCGAACTGGCAACAAGTTTGCTACAGGGGCTACTGATTACAGGAGGCACACTAACCACCTATCAATATGCCATACATCAAGGCTATAATGAACCAATAACCCGTACCATGGTATTCACGGCACTATTGTCTGCAAACATTGTGCTAACCTTGATCAACCGCTCATTCTACTATTCAATACTCACCACTATCCGGTACAAAAACAATCTCGTATGGATGATAATTGGGATAACCATAGCCATTGCAGTGGCACTTATTTATGTCCCAGCACTAAGCACCTTTTTCAAGTTTGGCTACCTTAAACCAGCACAAGCAGCCACAAGCATAGGAATCGGCACATTATCTGTGATCTGGTATGAAGTTGTAAAGTGGAGCAAGCGCAGAAAAAAGAAAAAAGAAGAAGCTTTTATTTAGCATTCTAATCATAGACTTAACCAAATTTATGATCTGTATATTCAGCATATTAAAGTTGGTAATTTCATCGGCTATATACTAGAATAGCAGAAAACAGTATACAAATACAAATAGTAAAAATTGGAAGAATAGATTGTCAGATTTGTACATAAACAAAAAATGCAAGCACAATGCTTGCATTTTAAAGTAGTTCGACTAGGATTCGAACCTAGACAGACAGAGTCAGAGACTGTAATGCTACCGTTACACCATCGAACTATGATTTGTGTTTGGGAGTGCAATGTTAAGAAGGTTTTCAGAGATAAAGAAAAAATACGGCTAAAAATTTTCTTAAAATCTACTTATTGGTGAAAATGCGCTCTAAAGCCCATGCCTTAAGCCGCATTTCATCCCATTCCTGCTCCGGTTTGCTATCATAAGTGATGGCACCACCCGTCTGGTAAGAGAGGTATCGTGTATGTATATTGTAGAATAAACTACGAATGATGACATTAAAATCGAAATCGCCTGCTGGGGTAATATATCCCACCGACCCAGAGAATAGTTCTCTTTGCGCCCGCTCGTAATGCTCTATCAACTGCATCACTTTATACTTGGGTGCACCCGTCATACTGCCCATAGGGAAGGAATATTTTATAGCATCTGTAAAAGGCATCCCTGACTTCATCATGCCACTAACTGTAGATATCATCTGATGTACCTGCGGATAAGTGTATATACCAAACAATTCATCTACTGCGATACTGCCTACCTCACAAGACTGAGCCAGATCGTTTCGCACCAGATCAACGATCATTACATTTTCTGACCGCTCCTTGATATCATTTCTCAGTGCCTCTTTTATCTCAGTATCAGTTATAGGGTCTTTACTGCGCTTAGCGGTACCTTTTATGGGCTGAGATAGTATTTGCTGACCGACCTTGCGCAAATAGCGTTCGGGGCTGGCACACGCCATAAAATCGCCATTATTGCGATAATAGGCCGCGAATGGTGCCGGAGATAATTGATTGAGCGCATTGAATACATGCAGTGGCTCTATATCCACATTTTCGCAATATCCCTTATTGCAGAAATTGATCTCGTAGCAATCACCCTCTCTGATATGATCCCTGAGTGCCCCTATGGCTGCCAGATAATCTTCTTTGTCAAACAAGCTCTTAAACGTCAACTCAGGTAGTACGGAGCTCCGGTCTGATGAAGAATCCAATATCTGTCTGTAAATAACATAGGGATCAATGAATGATTCTATAGTGAAAGTGGTCTGACCACGATCTATGTAACAAACTGTTTGAGGAATAAAAAAACTGAGCTGAGCAAAAGCCGAAGTAGCAGTATGAGCAGATGACAAACGAGGAAACAACTGATTCTTGTAGTCATAGCCAATATGCCCGAACAACCAATCATTGCAAGCATCATGTAGCTGTTGCAGTGAAGCAAGATCGTGAGCCTTCTCGAGAGACGAACCATGCTTAACATCGGCAGCTAAGAGGCATTCAAATTTGCCGTGTACCGACGGATAACTATTGTTATCAAGATAAAGAAGGATGCTGAATTGTTGAGACCAATTCAGCATCCTTAGTTTTAATTTACCGGCATCATTGGTGCCGATAGGAAATTCTATTTTCTGCCTTTGCAGCGATGTGGACATTAATTAAAAATCGTCGTCGTCGTCATCAAAACCACCTGCACCTTCACTAAAGAAACCGAGGTCTTTAAAATCATCATCACTGTCAAAATCATCGTCTTTAGAAGATTTTTTCTTTCCAGCAGATTTAGTCTTAGATTTTGGCAATTCAAACTCTTCGAAGTCTTTATCCAGATCAACATCGAAATCATCATCGTCATTACCGAAGTCATCATCTACTTCGTCCAGATCGTCGTCGTCGTCATCATCGTCGTCAACTTTAGATTTCTTCGCTGCTGTCTTTTTTGGTGCGCCCTTCTTCTTTGGTGCATCATCATCTTCGAAGTCATCATCGTCATCATCATCTTCCACCTTTGCCTTCTTTGAAGCTGCTGCTTTCTTTGATGCTCCAACCGCACTTTCGTCAGCACTCTTTTTGCTTGCGGTTTTTTTGTCTGTATTTGATTTCATCGCGCTCATACTTGTTGACGTAAAATTTTAATAGTTTGATGAGATTGCCAAATTTTTTTGACAGAAATTTATATAATTTTTTTTCTAAGAAATCTTACTTAAATTAAGTCCATCAGTTATCAGATAACAATCAGCTGGTTGCGACCTGTGCCATTGGAAATGTAGGCGATCTTTGTACCCAGAAATTGTTCTACAAACTGACAATAATCTTTAAAATCCTGTGGCAATGCACTAAATTCTGTAACACCTGTAAGCGGAGCACCCCAACCTGCGAATTCTTTGTAAACAGGCGTCAGGCTTACATCATCAGTAACATCGTAAGGAAATTCTTCTGTTTCAATTCCATCTGCAATATACGCAACGGCAGCCTTAATAGGACTGAAATTATCGAGTACATCGGTCTTGGTCATGATGAGTTTTGTAACGCCACTGAGCATCACAGCATAGCGAAGTGCTACAAGATCTATCCAACCACAACGACGCGGACGGCCTGTTGTAGCGCCGAATTCGCTACCCGCTTTGCGCAATGCTTCACCTGTCTCATCGTGCAGTTCGGTAGGGAAAGGACCACCACCAACACGTGTGCAATAAGCCTTGGTGATACCATATACTTCGCCAATGCGAGCAGGTGCAACACCCAATCCATTACATACTCCTGCGGCTATAGTATTGGAAGAAGTAACAAAAGGATATGTGCCAAAGTCAACGTCTAGCATACTACCCTGCGCACCTTCTGCAAGTACTGATTTACCAGCTTTGATGTGCGTATCGAGCCAATATTCTCCGTTCACTATCTGCAGTTTCTTCAGCTCTTCTATAGCTTCAAAGAATGCAGGTTCCCACTGCTTCCACTCCACTACATTATCATACTGCTTGAGCATGTCCATGTGCTTTTGTGTAAGCTTGTCATATTTTTCCTTGAAATTCTTAGAGAGGATGTCACCTACTCTTAGTCCATTTCGGCCGGTCTTATCCATATAAGCAGGGCCAATACCCTTGAGGGTAGAACCTATCTTATCCTTACCCTTTGCAGCCTCTGAAGCGGCATCTAGCGCACGGTGAGTAGGCAGAATAAGATGAGCCTTCTGAGACACATACAATCTGCTGAGCAGATCGGGGCAAAGAGGAACTATCTTCTTCATTTCAGCCTGGAGAGTAACCGGATCTATTACAACACCATTACCAATAAGGTTAAGACAATGACCATGGAATACGCCGGAAGGTATGGTGTGCAGTACGACCTTTTCGCCGTTGACATAGAGCGTATGGCCCGCGTTGGGACCGCCCTGAAAACGTGCTATTATATCATACTTATCAGCAAGATAGTCAACAATCTTACCCTTGCCTTCATCCCCCCATTGTAATCCCAGCAAAACATCTATCATGAAAAATATTTTAAACGCTTACAATTATAATGCAGATGCGAAATTATACAAATGTCCACACCCGTGCTACTTTTAATTCGCTAACTAAACTTTTTTATTTCAGTTTTCTTTTCTATAACAACCGAAAAAAATCCGAATAACCCTCTAGAGGTAATATCTGCCTATACGCCACAATGATAGAACGAACTATGCAAACAGATGCTGACAGATATCATTGACGTTCGTTCTCACAAAAAGATCAGCCTGCGGGTTACCACAGGCTGATCTTCATTTCTTTATTCTAGAAGTAGATTAGTTCTTCTTTACATTAACCGGACCACTAGGTACAGGTTGCGGAGTGCTGTGAGCTAACGTAGCTTCATAAGCCTTGTATTGCTCAGCAGTCATAATAGATTTAAACTTTGCATTTCTTACGTTAAGCGCAGCATCTACTTCTGCATGAGTCATTTGTCTGCCTGAAGCTCTGCTATTTTCAATAGCTTTTGCAAAATCAAGGCATGCTTCGTGTATCTTTTTTGTCTGGTCTTCATTCAGCTTATACTGTTGCGCATAAGTTTTTGACTGGTGCTCAGCCATTCTCTCTGAACGCTGTGCAGCTGTCATTTGCTGCTGTGGCTGTGTTTTTGCAGCGTTAGGAACGGCCTGAGTCTGTGAAGACTGTGCAAAAACCGACACTGATGCAAAAGCAAGTAATGCAGTGGTAATGATTAGCTTTTTCATAACTGACTTATTATTTTAATGAATAATTTTAAAGCAAATTAGACAAATACTTGCAAAAAAATAATTACACTTGCGGCTTTCGGGCCAAAATCGGCGATTTTTAGTCTGAAAGCCTTGACTGCAGCGGATTCTTTTATTGGTTGGGTATATTGAAAATATCTGTTTTTAGGACCATAATGCAATTATCATACCTATTATTGTACACCAATTCTGTTGACAGACCTCTAAATTTGCGTTTTTACATGACTGTTATTATCAAGGATCAGAAGGAAATCACAGACACGCAACCAATAGTACAATAGAAAAATGCGTGTGCTAATGAAGTGAAATTCATGTAGCTTTCCATTTTGTTTATACCAGCGAACAGTAAATTTAAAGCATGAAAAAACAGGATCTTAATCATCATACACAATGGTATGTACCCCATCATTTTATCTTTTACCCTGTGGCACTAGGCGCAATCCTATTTAGTGCCAACAGGGCATTGAACTATCCAGATCAACAACTTGAATGGTTTGCAATTACCGGGTTATTCCTGATGCTTTCCTGGCTATCTTTTATGACCCGTCAGCATTATGCACTGACCAATCAAAACAGAACAGTAAGACTTGAATTACGCCTTCGCTATTATATACTTACCCAACAAAGGCTGGAACCTATAGAGCAGCAGTTATCATTTGGTCAATTAGCTGCATTACGTTTTGCAAGTGATGATGAATTGCCGGCATTAGTGCAACGTGCCGTAGCTGAACAGTTATCGTCCATTGAAATTAAAAAGTCTATCAAGAACTGGGAAGGTGACTACATGAGAGTGTAATTTTGCTTTAGTAATGTACACCAAACAAGAAGCACAAAAACAACGGCAGGCCTTCTGGACGACCTTTGGTCACTATATGCAACCTATATTGTCGGCGGATGGAGAGAAGATAAACTGGATCAATTACAAGACCGGCACTCAGGGCATCCATTTCAAGATGGATGCGGATACCGAACAAGCGAGTATTGCCATTGTATTTTCTTCTCACGATAATGATATAAGACGTTCCTACTACGATCAACTGTTACTATTAAAATCAGCGCTTACTGAGGCTACTGGTGAGCACTGGGATTGGCAACCTGACATGCAGGATGAATATGGCAAAGAAATTACTAAGGTGGGCATAGTACTCGACAATGTGAATATTCTTCGTAAGGACGACTGGCCAATGATCATCTCTTTTTTAAAGCAACGTATTGTAGCTCTTGATTCCTTTTGGTGTATGGCTAAATACGGGTTTGAGTAAGTAAATATGAAAAGTGGCAGTTTTTCGTAAAAGTGGAAGTTTGGGTCCAGGTATTTTGGCTGAAATCCTTTGCAGATATGGTCTGCAGCCTATTTTAACAAACTGCTACTTCCTGCCACTTTCTGCCACTTTCTGCCACATGTTGCCACTTTTGTTCCCAGTTTTTTTAGTGCCTCGTCCCTAAATAGGGTTTACATGTTGGTTAGATAATCCGTGTATTTGTTTACTGCAAGCTCAGTTACTGTGTCGGGTCAGAGACCTGATATATTAGTCATCACGAGAGCGCTTCGCTAACTCTCGCGATAGCAGGAATTCGATGATTTTTGTTCATCGTAAGCTCAGTTGCTGTGTAGGGTCAGAGACCCGATATATTAGTCATCACGAGAGCGCTTCGCTAACTCTCGCGATAGTATTACAATGCATCTAGCAGACAGTAGGACAATGTATCTAACAGCATACTTGCATTGCTTTTTTTGATAGGGTTCATCATGTCAAAGAGCGTGTCATCCTTCACTTTGGAAAACGCAGTGTAAACTTAAGTTCGGGATGACAAATTTGTAATTCGGGTGTAAATTAATATGGCAGATCGATTCGGGCAAATAAAGATATTCACAAAAGTTACGTCTGCATCGGCTGAAACGCCTTTTGGGTAAGGGTTCCAGAGGGAAAATTTTGTGGATATGTTTTTACAAACGTAGTTTTCTTTGAAAAGTATCGCTTATTTCAGCAGGCAACCGGTTGCCCCGGGGTAATCACCACAAGAACATCAATAGTACGTAATATGCCTGAATATAACCCTTGAAGCATGGCATTTAGGATCGTTGTATTCGGTTTGTTTGATCCAGTTGCCATGATCGTCGTATTGATAACAGAATGCCCGGTATGGTTTGGGATTAGTTTGATCTTCTATTAAAGTGACGTTGTTGTGCTCATCGTAACTGAAGGTGCGTTTTGTCTCGCTGTGTATGGCGTTAACGCGTGGCGGTAATATTGCAAGGTGATTGCCCCGGCTATCATTCAGGTAGTTGGTCACCACATCATCCTGCCCTTCCTCGCCCTTGTGTAGCTGTTTTATGAGATACCCGCTACTATCGTAGGTATTGATAACGAGAGCCGACAACTTGCGTGGCTTATTGCGGTAAAATTCCTGCTGCGCTAACCGTCCCTGTTCGTCATATCTATTTACCGTAACAAAGGTGTTGGCCGAGCGGATATCTCCCTTGCGTACCGATTTGATCATAGAGTCTTTTCCAAACCAGGTGAAATACTCAACCAGATCTCCGGTGTTCCTGAACTTCACCTCATTACCTACTTTTTTTACCAAATGTCCCGAAGTATCATAATACAGTACTCCCCTACTCTCTGCAATTCCCTTACCCATGGTATCTGCAAATGTGTCGGGGCGGTATTCTATACCTTCCATCATTTTTACCTTGCCGTGTACTTTGAAAATATCAGGCAGCATTTCTTCTTCAAAACCGGCTTGTGCCTGGACAATTGTAGCAGCCAGGAGCGCAATGAGGGTGGTGCAAAAATATTTTAAGCTATTGTTCATATAATGTTGCAGCTATCTTAATGTGTATCAATTTATGTACCATGTTTTTGTAGTAGTTATTGATTTTTACTGTAGCCAACGTAACGGAAAGTATATCTGAAACTCCCTTGCCGGCGGCTATCTGCAGCAAAAATCTGCTATTTTTGGTAACACCATAAAACAAAACCTCTTGACACCGAAAGCAGCTCCGTTTGCCAATAATGAAATAGGCAGGATAACAGCACTAGCTGACCTGAACCTTGATTACCTGAACCTGGATGATACGTTTAAAGACCTTACGAAATTAGCCGCCAAGATAACGGGCACTCCCCTGTCTATGGTCAACATCATAGATAATTATACAGTATGGACGGTATCGGGGTATGGTTTTGAGGTGCAACAAACACCCAGAGAAGAAAGTGTATGCCAGTACACCATACTAGAAAAAGAAGAATTTGAAGTGAATGACCTTTCTGTGAATCCAAATTTTAAGGATGCCGATTTTGTGACGGGTGATGCACACTTCAGGTTTTATCATGGGGTACCGATAAGTACTGGCGACCATAACCTGGGCGCACTGTGCGTAATGGATATGGCTCCCCGTCAGCTATCGGCGGAAAAGGTGGAGATGCTGAAGATCATATCGGACGAGATAATGAACAGGCTGAAGACGATGCACTATATAGAATCGCTGAAGACCAAGGTAAAGGAAGCAAAGCAAACGCAAAATAAGGTAGCGCATGACATACGCGGGCCAATAGCGGGCATAATGGGCCTGGCCGATATTATACGCGAGCAGGGCAAGGATAATAACCTTGATGAGGTGCTAGATTTTATAACGCTGATCTATAAGGGTGGCAAGTCGGTACTGGAGCTGGCAGACGAAATACTTAGTGAAGCGAAAAATGCTAACACCAAGGTGAACCCCAAGAGTGCTACAGCCGCACTGATTGCATTGAAGCAAAGGTTTGAACAGCTGTATATACCACAGGCCAGAAGCAAGAACATAGAGTTGCGCATTGCCATATCTGAGCATGACGATGATGTATTACTACCGCAAAATAAGTTGATGCAAATTGCAGGCAACCTTATATCTAATGCTATTAAGTTTACCCCAAGGTTTGGCGATGTGACCGTAAATATGGCTATAACCGGTACTGAACCTGAACGAAGTCTGACAATAAACGTAAAGGATACCGGTGCAGGTATTACCCAGAAACAGATAGCTATATTGTTGTCTGACAATGAGGAGTCGACAGATGGTACTGAGGGTGAAAAGGGTTATGGCTTCGGGCTGACTCTGGTAAAACATCTGGTAAAGGGCCTTAACGGGACGTTTAGTATTGTTTCGGAAGAAGGGAAAGGGTCGGAGTTTATGGTGGCTGTGCCATTGTGAGAGAGTAGTTAGTGTGTTTGTCTGAACCTTGATTTGCCTGATTAATTGATGGGCTATGATGCCTGATCAATACTCCTTTTTGCTTACTGCGGTCAGAGACCGCAAGCCGATTACGGCATAGTCAGGAAGACTCTCCCCGAGCTAGCGTCATTTACTTTCTCTTACGTCTTGCAAAATCTGCAATAGACTTGCAAATGCTCATAACCGCGAGAATTATGGCTAAAGGTATACTTAACATAGATAACCATGGCAGTGCCCCCCAAAAGCAATTTGCTTCATTGCACGAACATCCGGTTAAGGTTTCCGAAATCTGAGCACCGATAATTCCAACAATTAATGGCGACAACCCAACTACCGCACACAACAAAAGACGAAGTGGAAGCGGGGCGTCTACATACCATTTTTTCTTTATTTCCTTCATAGTACTAGGAATATATGCTGTCAGGAATGTTTATTGCAAAAATACAAACATAAGATTCATTTATTCTTATTTTGCTTACAAAACGAATACTTCCCGATGTGCCGGTCAGGAGACAGGCAACCGCGAGGAGGTAGTCAGAGACTACGCCCAGCGCAGACTTTATTTAGAGCGGGAAACGGGGACGGTGTGCGGGGCTAAAATACAAATATAAGATTCATTTGTTATAATTTTGTTTAGTTCGGAAATCAGGAAGACTACGCTGAGCCGGGTTATAATAGAATCAATATGGTAGTTGACAATCATTATATCAAAAATGAATTATTGAAAGTAGGGATATCGATAAATGGTATTTACGACCTTGTAAATACAAGAGTACGATACCCAGAGGCCGTCCCCTTACTCATCGATATTGTTGACAAAAAATTCGATGACATTCATATACAAGAAGGAGTAGTAAGAGCACTAACTGTAAAAGAAGCCACAGGAAAAGCGAACGCCACTTTACTATCAGTTTATAATAACACTTCTAAGGAAAAAGATTTGTTTCGGTGGATAATAGGCAATGCGTTCAACACCATAATTACTAAAAATGATATTGAAGAGATTCTACAAATCATTCAAGATAAAACTAATGGAGAATCAAGGCAGATGTTTGTACTCGCTTTAGGTAAGGTCAAACCTACGCAAGCCGAAGATATATTAATTGACTTACTTGATGATGATGACGTGCTAGTCCATACAATATCAACGTTAGGTAGAATGAAGTCGCAAAGGGCCAGGGAGAAGATATTGTTGCTTAACAGTCATAGCAAGACATTCATAAGGAACAGCGCCAAGGCGGCATTGAAGAAAATAGACACGGATAGGGCGTGAAACCAGGTGTAGAATTGTTTTGTTTCGCAAGCGGGACGCTTGCATGTATCAGGACGAAGCGTGACGCTTCGACCAGTATGCGAGTTTAATGTTGAGTTTGCGAACCTACGGCTCGCGTGTGGTGAGGGGATAGTTTGCTACAAACCTTTTGCACCTATGGCGCAATGACATGTTTTGATTATGGTAAAGACGGTATTCGTTTCTTTGGTCTCCTAATAACACAAAAGCCGCTCCCAACAGGAAGCGGCTTTTGCCATTATTGTGTTTAACTAAAATGCTTATTCTTCGTCGTCGAACTGAAGTACATCGCGGTTGGTCATCAGGAGGTCGAATTCTTCCTTAGAACCTACTACCATGTCATCGAAGTCGCGCATACCTGTACCTGCAGGGATGAGGTTACCGGTAATAACGTTTTCCTTCAGACCTATCAGGCTGTCAGACTTACCATTGATGGCTGCCTGAGACAATACCTTGGTAGTTTCCTGGAACGACGCGGCTGATATCCAGCTTTGTGTACCCAATGACGCCTTGGTAATACCCAACAACATAGGAGATGAAGTAGCAGGGTTAGCATCGCGGTATTCTACGAGCTTCTTGTCTGCACGGCGCAGTCCGCTATTCTCTTCGCGCAATTCGCGGAGGGTAACGATCTGACCAGGGTGCAGTTTTTCTGAATTACCTGCATCTGTTACTACCTTCTTATCAAAGATCCAGTCGTTCTCATCCATGAAGTCGAATTTATCAACTGTATCTTCTTCAAGGAACTTAGTATCACCCGGATCAACGATATTTACCTTACGCATCATCTGACGTACGATAACTTCCACGTGCTTGTCATTGATCTTCACACCCTGTAAACGATATACTTCCTGTATCTCATTTACGAGGTATTCCTGCACTGCAAATGGTCCCTTGATAGACAGGATATCGCTAGGAGTAGTAGCACCATCAGACAATGATGTACCGGCTTTTACGAAGTCACCATCCTGCACCATGATGTGGCGGGTAAGAGGTACCAGGTACTTCTTCACCAAACCTTCACGGCTTTCCACAACTATCTCACGGTTACCACGCTTGATGCTACCGAAGGCAACAACACCGTCAATTTCCGCAACGATAGCCGGATTGCTCGGGTTACGTGCTTCAAACAATTCAGTTACTCGCGGAAGACCTCCGGTGATATCTCGGCTACGACCCATCACACGTGGCAACTTAACGATAACCTGACCATTGTGTACTTCGTCACCTTCAGCCACAATGATGTGTGAGCCAACCGGCAAGTTATACAACTTGGTTTCCTTACCATCAACTATGATAGCAGGTATCTTTGTTTTATCTTTTGTTTCGATAACTACCTTCTCACGGTGACCTGTCTGTTCGTCAGACTCATCGCGGTAAGTAACGCCATCTATAATGTTCTCGAATCTGATAGAACCGCTCACTTCAGATATGATAACGGCGTTGAACGGATCCCATGTGCAGATCACATCGCCCTTAGCAATTTTCTTACCGTTGCTTACCTTCAGTATAGAACCATAAGGTACGTTGTTAGTGATGAGCAAACGATCGTTAGCCATATCAACTATACGCACTTCACCTGTACGACCTATTACTACGATCTGCTCTTCGCCTTCAGCATCTTTGTACTTAGTAGTACGCAGACCATCGAACTGGATAGTACCGTCGAAACGAGCTACCAATTGAGACTCTGTAGAAGATGAGTTGGCCACACCACCCACGTGGAAGGTACGGAGTGTCAACTGAGTACCCGGCTCACCGATAGACTGAGCAGCGATGATACCTACCGCATCACCCTTCTGTGTCATGTAACCTGTTGCGAGGTTCTTACCATAACACTTAGAGCAAACACCACGGCGGCTTTCGCAAGTCAATACCGAACGTATCTCTACAGTTTCGATACCTGCTTCTTCAATGCGCTTGCCTATTTCTTCAGTGATCTCTTCACCTGCAGCTACCAAAAGCTGATCGGTGATAGGATCGATGACATTATGTAATGAGGTACGACCTAAGATACGGTCATACAATGGTTCAACGATATCTTCATTATCCTTAAGAGCAGAAGTAGCATTACCACGTAGTGTACCGCAATCTTCGTTAGTGATAACGACATCCTGCGCCACATCCACCAGACGACGAGTAAGGTAACCCGCATCCGCTGTTTTAAGGGCGGTATCCGCAAGACCCTTACGGGCACCGTGCGTAGAAATGAAGTACTCCAATACGCTCAGACCCACCTTGAAGTTAGAAAGGATCGGATTTTCAATGATCTCAGATCCTGTAGAACCACTACGACGTGGTTTAGCCATCAGACCTCTCAAACCTGCAAGCTGCTTAACCTGCTGCTTACTACCACGCGCACCCGAATCAAGCATCATGTACACAGAGTTAAAGCCCTGCTTGTCTGCTGCCATTTCACGGATCAACGTTTCTGTAACGCGGGTATCTACGCGAGACCATATATCAATGATCTGGTTGTAACGCTCGTTATTGGTAATGAGACCCATGTTGTAGTTGTCCCAAACCTCATCCACTTCTACCTGTGCGTTAGTGATCAATTGCTCCTTAACATCAGGAACTGTGAGGTCCTTGATATTGAACGACAATCCACCACGGAATGCGGTACGGAATCCAAGCGTTTTGATATCGTCAAGGAACTGTACAGTCTTAGGTATGTTGGTATTTTTAAGGATCTCACCGATGATCTCACGAAGAGACTTCTTAGTAAGCAGTGCGTTTACGAAACCATTTTCCTTAGGTACGAACTGGTTGAATATAACACGACCCACAGTGGTATCGATGAATTTATTTTCCAGTGCGCCTTCAGAGTTACGTATGTTAGCCTTGATCTTGATCCAAGCGTGAAGATCTGCACGACCTTCGTTGTGCGCAATGATCACTTCTTCAGGGCTGTAGTACGCTTTGTTCTCCCCCTTTACCTTTTCGGTATCGGTAGATTTCTTACCCTTAGAGATATAATACAGACCAAGTACCATGTCCTGTGAAGGCAGGGTAATAGGCGTACCATTCTGCGGGTTAAGGATATTGTGAGAAGCCAGCATCAAAATCTGAGCTTCAAGAATTGCAGCATTGCTCAAAGGCACGTGTACCGCCATCTGGTCACCATCGAAATCCGCATTGAACGCCGAACAAACCAATGGGTGAAGCTGGATAGCTTTACCTTCGATAAGTTTAGGCTGGAATGCCTGGATAGACAGACGGTGAAGCGTTGGGGCACGGTTCAGCATGATAGGATGGCCCTTCAGGATATTTTCAAGGATATCCCAAACAACTGCTTCCTTACGCTCAACCAGTTTTTTCGCACTCTTAACAGTCTTAACGATACCGCGCTCTATGAGCTTACGGATGATGAATGGTTTGAACAATTCAGCCGCCATATCCTTAGGAAGACCGCACTCGTGCAACTTCATTTCAGGACCTACCACGATAACCGAACGACCAGAATAGTCAACACGCTTACCCAGCAAGTTCTGACGGAAACGACCTTGTTTACCCTTCAGTACATCAGAAAGAGATTTCAGTGCACGGCCACCTTCAGCTTTAACGGCGTTTGACTTACGGCTGTTATCGAACAGAGAGTCAACCGCTTCCTGCAACATACGTTTTTCGTTGCGCAAGATCACTTCAGGAGCTTTAATTTCTATCAACCTCTTCAAACGGTTATTACGGATAATAACACGACGATAAAGGTCATTGAGATCAGATGAAGCGAAACGGCCACCATCCAATGGAACTAACGGGCGCAATTCCGGTGGAATAACCGGTATATACTGCATCACCATCCATTCGAGGCGGTTTTCGATACGAGTATTAGCATCACGGAAGGCTTCAACAACACTCAGGCGCTTCAAGGCCTCCTGTTTACGCTGCTGAGAAGTTTCGTTAGCTGCTGCGTTACGCAGATCATAAGACAACTTATCGAGGTCGATACGTGCCAGCAACTGCTGAACAGCTTCTGCACCCATCTTACCGATAAATTTCATCGGATCCTCATCAGGCAACATCTGATTTTCCTTTGGAAGCGCATCCAGAATTTCCAGATACTCATCTTCAGTCAGCAATTGCTGATGTGTACTTTCTGAATCTTTCAGGTTCAGCTTGGTACGGATCATTTCTTCTGCGTCACCTGCATTCACTACTACATAACGCTCATAGTAAACGATGCTCTCCATCTTCTTTGAAGAAACACCCAACAGGTAACCTATTTTATTAGGCAAGCTCTTGAAATACCAGATGTGTACGATAGGTACAACCAACTTGATATGTCCAAGACGCTCACGACGTACTTTCTTTTCTGTTACTTCAACACCGCAACGGTCGCAAACGATACCCTTGTAACGGATACGCTTGTACTTTCCGCAGAAGCACTCATAATCTTTAACCGGTCCAAAAATCTTTTCGCAGAACAAACCATCACGTTCAGGCTTGTAAGTACGGTAGTTAATGGTCTCAGGCTTTAAAACTTCACCGTAAGAACGATCGAGGATCGCATCTGGTGATGCAAGGCTGATGGTGATCTTATTGAATCCCGGCCTTGGTCGATTATCTTTCTTTATTGCCATTTTGCTAGTTATAATGTTTGTAGAGAATAATGATAATGGTATGTAGAGGTGCAGATGTCTGCACCTCTACAGTATAGTATGATTATTCAAATTTCAATTCAAGACCCAATCCGCGAAGTTCATTTACCAATACGTTGAATGATTCAGGGATACCAGCCTTAGGCACGTTATCACCCTTCACAATCGCTTCGTAAGTTTTCGCACGACCAATGATATCATCTGATTTCAATGTCAGCAACTCCTGCAGGATGCTGGAAGCACCGTATGCCTCCAATGCCCACACCTCCATTTCACCGAAACGCTGTCCACCGAACTGCGCCTTACCACCCAATGGCTGCTGAGTGATCAAGCTGTACGGTCCGATAGAACGGGCGTGCATCTTGTCATCGACCATGTGGTGTAGTTTAATGATGTAGATGATACCTACAGTAGCCTTCTGGTGGAAACGCTCACCGGTCTCACCATCGAACAGGTAAGTATGACCGAAGTCAGGTAAACCTGCCTGATTAACGAGGTTCTCGATCTCACTAACAGAAGCACCATCGAAGATAGGGGTAGCGAACTTGATACCGAGTTTTTCACCGGCCCATCCGAGAATGGTCTCATAGATCTGACCCAAGTTCATACGAGAAGGTACACCCAGTGGATTCAGTACTACGTCAACCGGAGTACCATCTTCCAGGAATGGCATATCTTCTTCACGAACGATACGAGCTACAATACCCTTATTACCGTGACGACCCGCCATCTTATCACCCACCTTCAGCTTACGCTTGCTGGCAAGATAAACCTTAGCTAGTTTCAACACACCTGCAGGTAATTCATCACCGATGCTGAGGTTGAACTTTTCGCGCTTGTAACGACCGATCTCTTCGTTGTACTTGATGTTGTAATTGTGCAACAACTGGTTGATCAAACCATCTATTTCAGCATCACCAGACCAACCCAGCGGATTTACATTCGCATAGTCGAGTGAACCCAAAGTCTTGGTATTGAACTTACCACCCTTGCTCAGAACTGTTTCACCGAAGTTGTTGGTGATACCCTGAGAAGATTTGTCTTTCAACAAGATCATCAGTTTTTCCAACAAGAAGTTCTTCAATTCTTCTTTATTCTTTTCGTGAGTCTTGTCGATCTTTTCGATAGACGCTTTTTCACGAACCTTAGAGTTCTTATCTTTCTTAGCACGCTGGAACAATTGCTTGCTCACAACGATACCTTCTGTACCACTTGGTGCTTTCAGAGAAGCATCCTTAGCATCACCGGCCTTATCGCCGAAGATAGCACGCAAGAGCTTTTCTTCAGGAGTAGGATCAGTTTCGCCCTTAGGTGTGATCTTACCGATAAGGATATCTCCTTCCTTAACGTGTGCACCTATGCGGATGATACCATGTTCATCAAGATCTTTTGTAGCTTCTTCAGAAACGTTTGGAATATCCGGAGTCAATTCTTCTTCACCCAACTTAGTATCACGAACCTCAAGTTCGTACTCGTCGATGTGAACTGAAGTGAACCAGTCATCTCTAACCACCTTCTCGTTGATCACGATCGCATCCTCGAAGTTGTAACCCTTCCAAGGCATGAACGCCACCTTCAAGTTACGGCCCAGTGCCAATTCACCATCCTGAGTTGCATAACCTTCAGTAAGGAAGTCGCCCTTCTTTACCTTCTGGCCCTTGCGTACTGCCGGACGAAGTGTGATACTAGTGCTCTGGTTGGTCTTCTTGTATTTAGTAAGTGTATATACTTTCAGATCATCTTCGAAAGAAACAAGGCGCTCTTTTTCGCCACGATCGTAACGAACGTATATGTTCACTGCATCTACATATTCAACAACACCATCACCTTCAGCATGTATCTGGATACGGGCATCGCGAGCAGCCTTTGCTTCAAGACCTGTACCTACGATAGGCACCTGTGGTCTGATCAACGGAACTGCCTGACGTTGCATGTTCGAACCCATCAATGCACGGTTGGCATCATCATGCTCGAGGAACGGGATCAGGGAAGCACTCAAACCAACGATCTGGTTTGGCGCCACGTCCATGTACTCTACTTCCTGAGGCTCAAGGATAGGGAAGTCACCTGTCTGACGAGATTTGATCTTGTCTTCAGTGAAGTTGCCCTTATCATCCATAGGTACGTTGGCCTGTGCGATCTTTGCCAGATCTTCCTCTTCAGCACTCAGGTACTTATAGCTCTTCAGGTCTACCCTGCCTTCTTTTACTTTACGGTAAGGTGTTTCGATGAAACCCATAGGATTGATCTGCGCATGTACACAAAGTGTAGAGATCAAACCGATGTTCGGACCTTCCGGAGTTTCGATGGTACACAGACGGCCGTAGTGGCTATAGTGTACGTCACGAACTTCAAAGCCTGCACGCTCTCTGCTCAAACCGCCGGGTCCGAGCGCCGAGATACGACGCTTGTGCGTGATCTCTGACAACGGATTGGTCTGATCGAGGAA